>CAZFLM010000042.1:0-56544 GCA_964519955.1 uncultured Chthonomonadaceae bacterium
GCATGCCGGGTGGTGTGGGAGGCGGGGCCGGTGACGACTCCGCCTACCCGATTCGGTGGAACCAGCTATCTTGGCGCGATGCGTACGTCGTCGAACAGCACGGCGCCGTCGCCGGAGGGCATGGCCAGGACCACGACCGCCGTCGTCGTGCTCGGGCCGGTCCGGAACGGCACCGTGAGCCGCACGTAGCGACTGGCCGCCGTCGACGCCGCTGCCTCCTCGCCCCCGAAGTCCCGAACGGACAGCCGCGCCGGGCTGCCGCCCGCGAAGCTTCGCGCCCAGGCCGACGCGACGTACCGCGTGTTCGGCCGGAGCCCGTAGACCTTCTGCTCCGTGGCCTTGGGACGCCCGTCGAGCCGCAGCGCCTGCCGCCCGCTGTGGGCGCTGTGCGCCACGCCGATCACACCCGCCGCGCCCTTCCAGGGCCAGGTGCTGTCGCCCTCGAAGCCGCCGTTCAGCAGCACGGGCGCGTCCGGGCGCGAGTAGACGCGCACGTAGTCCACCTCGAACGCGTTGGGGAACACGGTGCTCGCGTTGGGCGGGCTGCCGGACTCCACTCCGCTGTTCAGCAGGATGTACATCGGCTCGGTCGGCACGTGGTCACCGTACGCTGTGTGGAATGCGCGGCCGTCCACGGTGTAGACCTGGTAGCCGGGGCCCCACTCCATGCCGTACGTGTGCCAGCCCGCCGGGATGGGGGAGCCCACGTTGCGGTCGTCCCACCCCACGCCTCCGCCCGCCTTGCTATACGCCAGGCCCTGGTGGAACCGGTTGCTGCTGGTCCAGAACTCGGCGATGTCCATCTCCGGCGGCCACCCGCTGGGCAGCATCCAGAACGCGGGCCACAGACCGGGACCGGCCTCGACGGGCACTCGCGCCCGCATCTCGTAGTACCCGTAGCCGCCGCGGTACTTCCCGTCGGTCTGGATGAGCCCCTCGGTGAAGTGGTAGGTCCCGCCCCGCGGGTTCGGCACCTCGCGGCGGTGCGTCAGCAGCTTCAGCGTGCCGCCGGAGACCACCACGTCGTCGTCCGCGATGCAGCTCGCATACTGATTGTTGTGGTGGCGGTTCGTGCCGTCGTCGCCGACCCAGGAGAGCCCGATCGACCACTTTGCCTCGTCCAGGCCGTCCCCGTCGAACTCGTCGTGCCACACAAGCTTCCATCCGGCGCCCGGCGAGGTGAGGAACGCCTTGCCTGCAAGCGTGGGCGGGGGCGCACCGCTCTGGGCGCTTGCCGCGAAGGACCGCGTTCCCGCGAGGACCGCGCAGACGGTGGCCATGGTGACCAGGTGACTGGATCTCGTTGTGCTCCAGGGCATCTCGGGGCCTCCCTCCAGCGTCGGCTATGCCGACCCGATCTCGTCCGCGAGTGCTTGCAGGAACTCGACTCGCTCCCGTGCGCCGGCGAAGTCGCGCCGGTACACCTCGTTCGCCACGATGGGGTTGCAGAACAGGACGTCGAACTCGACCGGCATCAGGTCGGTTAGGCTTCGCAGCATCTTCTTCCTGCCCTTGGCCGACGGGTACACGTGCCAGTCCGATCCGTCATGCCAGATCGCGTCGCCCGCGAACAGCAGCCTGGCGCCACGGTGCTGGACCAGATAGCACACCCCGCCGACTCGATGGCCGGGCGTGGGGATCGCCTCGACCCCGGGCCCGAGTTCGACGCGCTCCAGCGGGAAGGTCACCACGCTGTGCACGCTGGCGCGCACGTCGGGCGCCTCGGGCTCGCTGCAGTACAGCGGCGCCCCGAAGCGCTCGGCCACTTCGTCGCAGTGAGCCGTCTTGAAGTGCGAGTCGCCCAGAAGCTGCATGGCCAGGCCGCCCAGCTCCTCGATGGCGTCGAAGTGCGCGTGGATCGTGCTCTGGTTCGAGAAGCATGGGAACAGCAGATTGCCCTCCGCGCGCACGACCAGGTACGAGATGTATTTCCGGTCGGTCGGCCTGGAGGGCAAGACCCGGTAGATGCCGGGCAGGATCTCGTGCACATGGGCCTCCGGTACAGAGCGCATACCAGGCCGAACGATCCCGGAGCGCCCGCACGTTCCCTGCGGGAGGACTACCGCGGCAGTGCCTCGGCAGTCGCGTGTGCGCCGCGGGCCACGCCGATGTCGACGTAGCTCATCGGATGGCCCAGGGAGTCGGATCGGTGCTTGGCCGGGGTCGTTTTGCCATCGACGATGATCCGATCGAAGGCGCCCTGGAACTCGGCACGCCACTTGATCGCCCGGCCGGCGCCATTGGTGAAGGTAGTCCGCGTGGCCGAGCTGTGCCGCACGGTGATGGGCCCGGCGAAGGTCGGTACGTCTCGCGCCTCCGCCCACGCGACCTTGGCGCACAACCGCGGGCAGGTGAGGATCACCCCGCTGCCGGCGGCCGGCTCGATCCCCATCAGGCCGCGGACGATCGCCTCGATGGCCGCGAACGGCGCCTCCGGGTAGTCGCGGCGAGGATCGGCGGCGAGCTTGGCGAGGAACTCGCGGCCTTCCTCGCCGAACCCGTACCGGTAGTAGAGCATTGGCAGGTAGGAGAGCACCTCGACCTGCGTGTTGCGGATCCCTCGCAGCGCCTTCTCGATCCTGATGGGGTCGTCGATGGCGCCGCACCACAGCAGGAACTCGCTGCCGGCCACGCCCCCGTGCCGGTACTCCTGCTTCACCGTGCGAAACGCGTAGTAGGACTGCGATCGGTCGTCCCACCACGCGCTGTCCAGCAGGCGCTTGTACTCGGCCGCCCGCGCACGGTATCGTTCCGCTTCGCGGGTCTGCTTGCGCGCGGCCAGAATGTTGGCGTACGTGCGCAGGGCGTTGTAGACCATCCCGACCAGGTCGCTGCCGATCGCGAGGTCGCCCTGCAGCTCATCATACGATGGCAGTCCCCGCGTCTGGCGGAATCGCGTCGCGGCAGGCTTGAGGTTCATCAGCCCGGGGCGGTCCGCGATGCGGTTGGGCTGCAGATGCCACCGCCCGATGTACTCGTTGAGCGTGAGCCGGTAGAACCGGTCGAACTCGGTCCCGTTAAGGTAGGCTGCATCGCCCGACCACTGGTACAGCCGGTAGCAGGCGTCGATCAGGTCGAAGTTGGCGTTGAGCGGGTACCAGAAGTCCTCGTCCGACTCGTAGTCGACCGGCGCGGGTCTGTTCAGGCGATCGATCTCCCAGTAGGAGCAGTAGTCGCGGCTCTCGGCGATCCCGTCGACGAAGCGCCGCAGCATGTTCCGGTTATGCCGCCCGAGCCCCAGTATCTCGGCGCCCAGGCATTGGTGCGCGACATCCCGGATGCAGAACGCCTCCCTGCCCGGCAGCGCGGCCTCGTACCACGGGCCGACCGGGTCGGTGTCCTTACCCACATACCTGAGCGCCGTGGCCTTCGCCCAGTCGAAGATGGCGGCGAGGTCGCGGTCCGACGACGAGAAGGCGATGCCGCCCTCCTTCGCACGCGGGCCGTTCGGCGATAGGTCCTCCGCCGACGCGCGGCACGCAGCGAGGAGGAGCAGCGGGATGATCCAGATGCAGTGCTGGGTCACGGGCGGTGTCCTTCGTTGTTGGTATGGTCAAGCAGCAGAGGGGGCAGTGAGCACGCTCATCAGGCGCCGGGTGCCTCTCCACGCCCCGTCGCGTACTCGCGCAGACGCTTCACGCCCCGGTAGTAGTCCGCGACCTGGTCGGCGTCGATGGCGCGGTCGAGGAGCAGCACCTCATCGACCACCACGCCGCCGCCGATTGAGAGGGTCCGCACCTCGTCGGCAGCCGCGAAGTCGCGCCCGCTGGTCGACGCCTCCGCGACGAGGCGTCCATCGGTGTAGAGCTGCACGCACGACGCGCGCCGGATCACCACCGCCGTGTGATGCCACACCCCCGCCTTCAGGTCGAGGTGGGCGGCCAGGTCGCCGTCGTACAGGTCGTTCACGTTCTGGACGCCGGGGAAGTAGTACACCTGCAGCACGCCCGTCGGCCGCTGCAGGGCGCACCACTCGCCCTTGCCGCGCACGAAGGCGGACACGATGCCGCGCCCCTGGAAGGTGAACAGGTCGAAGCCGCCGTCGACGGGCATGTCCTTGCGCAGGCGCCACCAGAACGAGAGCGTGAGCGGCCGGTCCGGCGAGAGCGCGTCGCCGCGGAGCACGATGGGCTTCGGCGTCCAGAGGCCCGCCCCGAAGAGCCCCTCGGGATCGGTGGTGACAGTCGCGTCCGCGCTGGTCGTTAGGGACGCGGGACACAGTTCCGGGCGGTCCGGCGCGCTGCCGGCGTGGTGGTACACCAGGCAGTCACGCAGCCACGCCGGCCCCCGTACGTCGGTCGCGCCATCTCCCCCAACATTGGGGGCCGGGGGGCGTGCCGGCGGGCGTGCCGCGCAGCATACCGAGGCGACGCAGAGCGCAAGAGTGAGGAGGAGCGCCCTCATCGCGGCAGCACCCGCAGCATGCGCACGTCGTGCTTCTTCAGCGCGAACGAGATCGAACCGCCGCTCCACGCGACCTCCTGACCGGTCTCCGCGTCCAGCAGTTCCGCGCTCGCCGGCAGGCCCAGGCGCGCCAGGTCCACGGTCACCTTCGCGTTGCGCTCGCCGTCCGCGTAGCTCACCACGCCGATGACCGCCTCCTTGCCCGGCACCCAGTAGCAGATGGCCGGCAGGTCGGCGTCGGCGGTGCGAGCGGGCGCCGGTTCATCGTCCCAGTAGCGATGCTCGCGGACGCCCGGCTGCTTCAGGATGTCGTCGATCGGCTTGAGCAGCGCGATCTGCGCCTGGCCGGCCTTGGACCACGCCGGATACCCGCAGTCCAGCTCGTGCAGCAGCGCCACCGCCGCGAACGTGCGCGCGACGTGCGGGTCCTCCGCCTGTGGCCCCTGGTCGCCGAGGAGCACCGGCCACGTGCCCGCCAGCTCGCCGTTGGTGACCATCAGGATGTAGTCGCGGGTGAAGCGGTCCTGCACGTCGCCCTCGGAGTACTTCCACTCCCAGTCGTACTGCACCGTGGCGAAGGAGAGCATCGGCAGGATGGCGGTGGAGGTCATGTGCGGCATGGTGACCGGCAGCATCTTGCGCTCGTTCATCATCTGGAAGGTGCGCTTCGCCAGTTCGCGCAGCCCCCAGATGCCGGTCGATGGGACGACCGTGCCGTCCTCGCGCTTGTAGGCTGCGGTCATCTCCGTGTTGTACGAGCCTGCGAAGAACCAGTTGTCCCAGTAGACGCCGCGGTTGCCGCCGATGTCGAACGACTTCGCGTACCACCAGAGCGCGTGGTCGATGTACGACTCGCTGGGCACGATCTTGATCTCGCCGATCCCATTCCCCTTGCCGATGCCGCGGTAGTCGGTGAGCGACCACTCGTCCTTGAAGGTCTCGAACTCGGGCGCTGCCTGGTAGCTGGCCCGGTTGTAGTAGAACACCATGTTCGTGCCGTAGCGCGACGTCAGGTTGTAGCGCGCATGGTTCGCGAATGTCTGCACGCGCTCCTCGCCGTACGGCGCGAAGTAGGGCTTGCCACGCTCCACCACCTTCTGGATGTCCGCGTCGGTCAGGCGCTCCTTGTTGCCCCGCTTGATCATCTCCCAGAGGACCATGTCCTGCCCGGCGGGATAGACGGAGCCGCAGTCGCCCAGCGCCAGCCAGTTGATGTCCGTGCCGAGCAGCGACCAGTTCTCGCGACGCCACTTGTGCCGCCAGTCGGTCGGGATGCGCGGCTTCACCGGGGCCGCAAGCAGGCCGAACGTGATGGTCCGCGCCTTCGCGATAACCTCGGGCCGGTTGATGAGGTGGACGCGAATCTCGACCACGCCGGGCTTGCGCACCAGCTCGACGTTCGGCGTCTTCGGATCCCAGCCCCAGCCCTTGTCGTTCTCAGCGAACCAGCAGAGGCCCCGCACCGGTGTGCCGACGTAGAGGTAGGTGCAGAAGTTGGCCGGCAGGTCGTTCGCCTGCACCAGCTTCGACGTCCAGACGGTCCCGTCGCCCGCCGGCACCTTGCCGTAGAGCGTGTTGCGGATGCCGTCGCCCATCGCGTGGTAGTGCGTGGCCTGATCGGCGCGCATCGGGATGACGAGATCGAGCTTGCCCACCGTCTTGCCGTGGGTGGGCTGGAGCATCATGTCCACGCGCATCGTGCCGTCGTAGTCCCACGTCGTGGTGAGATCGGCGGAGAGCGCGCCCGCCTCCCAGTTGGATTGCGCGACGGCCTCGTTGTCTGCTCTCCGCTGGAACCTGAGCGCCGACCCGGTCGCGCGGCCGAGGTCGCTCTCCAGGCGCATCGAGCCTGCTAGTAGGGCCTCGCCGCGGGCCGTCACCTGCGTCCACAGCCCGGTCGACCCGAGCGTGTGCTCCCGCAGAACGGTGGAGAGGTGGTTGCCGGTCGCCTTGATCGGGGTGAACGGCCGATACACCGTGCTGCTCCGCCCGAGCTTCGTGTGTTCCCACGGGAATGCCCGGCGCTCGAAGGTGCGAACGACCTCGGCCTCCGGGACCTTCGGCCCGGTCGCCTTGACCGCGACCTCGTACTCCCCGCTGAGCGGCGGGAGGGACAGGCTTACCTCGCGCTTGCCGTCTGGCTGCACGGGGTCGCATCGAACCGACTTCACGACTTCGCCGCCCTTCTTGCGCACGGTCGCCGTCACCGTCTCGACCCGGGCCCCCTTGGGCAGGTTCGACGTGTCGATCAGCAGCCTCAGCCGGTTCGCGTAGGGGTAGTAGGCGAACTGCAGGTCGAGTGGGGGCACCACCTTCTTCGCCACAGTCCACTTCCACGGCGGCGCGGCCCTCCACGCGAGCTTCCGGTCCAGCAGCACCGTGGCTCCGTCCTCGGAAGTCGCCCGCATCGTGAGCGTGTAGCTCTTCGTCGCCTGGTCGCTCACCTTCACTGCCACCTCGCGGGTCTCGCCTGGCCCAACGCGCACCGTCTGGCGCTCCACCGCCTCCGGCATCACGTCGCGCAGCAGGTGCACCTCGGCCCGCACCGTGGCTGGCGCAGCGCCCGGATTGCGCAGGACCAGGACCGCCTGCACCTCCCCGGCAAAGACGTCGCCGCGCAGCTCGGACGAGGCCGCCAAGCCCGGCGCCGCAGTGAACGTGAACCGGTCGACGGGCTTGTAGGCGTTGCCGCTGAACGAGGCCCACGCCCACTCCTGCTTCCAGTCGCGGCACACGTTGATGGCCCACGCGCCGGTGCTGTCCGCGCGATCCGGCGACACCGACGCGATGGGGATGGCGACCTCGCAATGCCAGGCGCCGTCGTGCAGCCCGTTTGCCACCTGCCAGTCGCAGCGCCACGCCGGATCATCGGGCACGCCGCCGTACGAGTGCGCCTTGAACCACCGGTTGCCGATCGAGTTGGCGAGCATCTGGTAGCGTTTCCCGCGTTCTGCGCCCGGGGTCGGGTCGATCCACACCTCGACGGCGTCGTCGAACACGAGGTTCTCGGAGTCGCGCTTGACGTCCGCCAGGATGCTGCCTTCGGCAGGGAGCTGCGACCAGATGGCCACGTAGAGGTGCGTCTTCGTAGCACCGACCCACACACGGGCGGCGCGGCGCTCCAGGGTCTGCTCGCCCATCAGCCCGTCGAGCCGAATGGCGCCGGCCCACTCGGCGGGATCGATGCGGCCGTCGAGCGTGGGCGCGGCAGGCATCAGTGGCGCGGCGAACTCGCCCGCGTGTGCGGCGCGCAACGCCGTGAGCAGAACCGCGCAGGCGAACAGACAGGGAACGCGCTGGGCCATGTGGCATGCTCCGAGAGGGATGCCGTCAGATACGTCCGTCCGCCGCCGGTCTCCTGCAATGAGGCAACACCCGCCGGGAGGATGTAGACATGCGAGCGTCGAATAGTGTGCAACCGGCGGCCCGCGATGGGCGAGGAGGATGAGCCATGCCGACGATCGGTTCGGGGCTATCGGAGCAGTACGACCGGATGTGGGAGATGCTCAGGAACACCGTCGAGCGCTTCAGCGACGAGCAGTGGAAGATGGGCCCGACAGACCGTGCGGTACCGGTGCGGTGGGCCTACCACGCGGTGACCAGCGTCGGCTTCTACGCAGGGGAGTCGCCGGAGAGCTTCGACTGGCATGCTCGGCCCGGCTTCGAGGGCGACCTGGCGCTGCTGCCTGGCCGCGCGGCGCTGCTCGACTATCTGGAGCGCACCGCCGTCGCCATGCGCGCCCGCATCCTGGGCACGGCGGACGCGGAGTTCCTCGAGCCGTCAGCCTTCCCGTGGACCGGCGAGTCGAAGCTAGCGCACTTCGTCTACGTCCTGCGCCACGCCACCGTCCACCTCGGCGAGCTAGCCATGCTCCTGCGCATCAACGGCGCGGAGCAGGCCGAGTGGCGCTAAGGGGGTGCTGGAACCACAGATGAACACCGATCGGTGGGGATCACGGCGGGATGGAACCGCAGATGGACGCGGACAGACGCAGATGAGGAGGCGTTCGGTCCAATCCGCTCTCTGGTCCCCGTGCCTGACAACACCCATCCGCCGTTATCCTGGTCGATCGGTGTTCATCTGTGGTTGCTGTGAGCCGTTATCTGCGTGTGTCCGCGTTCATCTGCGGTTCCAGGAAGCCCGCTAGCCCGTTGCGAGGCCCCAGCGGCGGCGGACGCTTGCTTCCAGGCGGGCGAAGACCAGCCGGTCCGCCACGACGCCGACGAGGACCAGGACGAACATGACCGCCAGCACCAGGCTCATGTCGTTCAGGTCGCGGCCGCGCATCAGCGTCTGGCCGAGGCCGAGCGCGCCCGTCGAGACGGAGAGCAGCTCGCCGGCCATGAGCGACCGCCACGCGAATGCCCAGCCCTGCTTGGCGCCGCTGATCATCGCGGGGAACGCAGCGGGGAGCATCACCTCGGCGTAGAGCCTGGGGCCCTTCGCGCCCATCATCCTGGCGGCGCGAAGGTAGAGCGGGGGGATGTTGCGGATGCCGTCGCTCACGGAGATGGTGATCGACAGCAGCGCGCCCATGATCGTGACGAAGAGGATCGCGCTCTCGCTGAGGCCGAACCAGACGATGGCGAGGGGCAGCCAGCAGATGGACGGCAGCGTCTGCAGCCCAAGCGCCACCGCGCCGATAGTCCGGCGGAAGAACGGCACCGAGCCGCTGAGCATCCCCAGCAGCGTGCCCGCAACCAGCGCCACGCCGAACGCCATGCCGATGCGCGCGAGCGAGATGCGCGTCGCCAGGATCAGCGTGCCGTCGCGCAGGCCGCCAACGAACGCCTGCGCTACCTCGCTGGGTCCCGGGAAGAGGTAGGGCGTCCACCATTCGCGGCGGAAGCCCACTTCCCACAGCGCGAGCGCCGCGGCGAGGCAGAGCCCCGGCGCGAGGCGGCTAAGCGCGTTCCGCATCATCGGCGTCGCTCTCCTCTCGTGCGATCTTGGTGATCTCGTCCTTCAGGTCGGCCAGGATCGTCTGCGCGATCTTCGCGGTCTCCGGCGCTCGCACCTCGCGAGGCCGTGGCAGGTCCACGTCCAGCACGCGCTTGATGCGCCCCGGCCGCGTGCCCATCACGAACACCCGGTCGCCGAGCGTGACCGCCTCCAGCACGTTGTGCGTCACGAACACGACAGTCTTGCGCGTCTCCAGCCAGATGCGCTGGACCTCCTGGATGAGCATGTCTCGCGTCTGGGCGTCGAGCGCGGCGAAGGGCTCGTCCAGGAGCAGCACATCGGGGTCCATCGCGAGCGCCCGGGCGATGGCGACGCGGTGGCGCATCCCGCCAGATAGCTCGTGGGGCGAAGCGGCGGCGAACCTGCTGAGGTGAACCATCTGCAGGTAGTGCAGCGCCCGCTCCCGCCGCTCCCGCTTGTCCTTGACAATGGGCTTGAGCGCGAACTCCACGTTGCCGACGGCGCTGAGCCACGGGAAGAGGGCCGACTCCTGGAAGATGAGCGCGCGATCCGGGCCTGGCTTCTCGATGGGCTCACCATCCATTTGGGCGCTGCCGTCGCGCGTGAGTACTAGCCCGGCGAGGATGTTGAGGAGAGTGGTCTTGCCGCAGCCGGACGGGCCGACGAGGCAGACGAACTCCCCGCGGCGCACGTCGAGCGAGATGCGGTCGAGCGCGACGACGTCGCCATTGCGCGAGTCGAACTGCACGGTGACGTTGTCGAGGCGGAACTTCAGCGGCTGGTCCGGAGCGGGACGCGAACCATGGGCTCCGGGCTGCGTATGGGACATGACGGCGGGCTCGATGTGTGGGTGAAGCACGGAGGGATGGGCGCGTCGCTCACCCCTCCGCGACAGGTCGGTATTAGCCTACGGCTTGGCTGCGGGAGCCTTCGCTTCGGCGGCGGCTTCGAAGAGGCCCGAGAGCGCCTCGCGACCGCCTCTCTGGTAGCCCAGGGCCTTCGACCAGTCCGCGAACGTGAGGACCCCGTCCTGCATCGGATCGGCCGTCATGCTGCAGCGGGTGAGCGAATCGGCCAGCACCGGCGCGGGCAGCGTCTTCTTGGTCAGCTCCTTGATTCGTTGGCCCACGAGCTTCTGCGCTTCGGCCGGGTTCTTGGCGATCCACTCGATCGACGCCTTGTGTGCTGCGAGGAACTTGTCGACGAGATCGCGATGCTCCTGCAGGAACTTGGTGCGGACGATCACGATCGTGGTCGGGAACTGCTTCGTCGGCCAGAGATCGCGCTCGTCCACGACCAGCCGTCCCTTGACCTCCGCCTTCAGGCGCGCGACCCACGGCTCGGGCACCCACGCCGCGTCCAGTTCCTTCTTGACGAAGAGCGGCAGCACGTCGGCGTTCTGCACCGGCTGAATGGTCACGTTTCCGCCGCGGTCGGTGGAGGTGAGGCCCACGGTCGACAGGAAGTGGCGCAGCGAGATGTCCTGGGTGCCGCCGATCTGCGGGACCGCGACGCGCTTGCCGGCCAGGTCCTTGACGCCGCTGATCGCTACGTCCTCTCGCGCCACCAGCGACGCGCCGCCCGAGCAGGCGCCCGCCACGATGCGCAGGGCCTCGCCCTTCGACTTCACGTACCCGTTGATGGCTGGGCCTGGGCCGATGTAGCCGATGTCGACCTGGCCGGCGAACAGCGCCTCGATCTCGGACGGGCCGGCGTTGAACGACTGCTCCTCCACCTTGACGCCGTCGCCGAACGCCTTGGTGAACTCGCCGCGGGCGGAGGCGACCAGCGCCGGCGCGTGCGTGACGTTCGGGAAGAACGCGAGACGTACCGTGGCGGGCGCACTCGCATTTGGGAGCGGGCCCAACTTCGGCGTGGGCGGCGCGGACTTCGGCGAACAGCCGCTCAGAAGCGCGACGACGGACAGGGATACTGCTGCAGCAATGGGTGCGGGGGCACGCATCGGGACGCTCCTAGATCTGGCCCACCCAGTCGGGTTTGGCGATCGCGCGCCAGTGGGCTCGGATGGCATCGTATTCAGAGACGGACAATTGGCCCGGCCGCAACAGGGCCAGGTTCTCGGCCCAACGGCCGGGCTTGGTGGTGCCGACGATCGCCACGGACACGCCGGGCGCGCTGAGCGTGAAGCGCAGGGCGGTCTGCACGGCGCGCGCGGTGTCGCCCTTCAGGAACGGGTAGTCGAGCGCCTGCAGCCGCTCCCAGTACGGCTCCGAGTAGTCGCCGGTGGGGCGCTCGGCGAAGAGCCAGGCCGCGTTGGCGATGGGGCGCTTCACGATGACGCCCATGCCCCGCTCGCGAGCCACCGGCAGCGTGAGGTCGAGCGCCTCCTGATCGGCGATGCTGATGGATGTCTCCAGCGAGTCGAACTCGCCGGTACTGACCGCGTAGAGGGCCGCCTCGCTGTCGCCGCTGTAGCCGATGTAGCGCGTCTTCCCGGCCTCGCGCGCCTTCTTCACGACCTCGATCACCTCACCGCGCTCCAGGATCTCCTTGGAGCAGCTATGCAGGTGCAGCAGGTCGACGCAGTCCGTCTTGAGGCGCTGCAGGCTGCGGTCGATCTGCTTTGCCAGCATGGCTGGGGTCCAGTCGGGCTCCTCGAAGCCGGCCGCGTGCCCGCACTTCGTGAACAGGTAGAACTCGCCGCGGCGGTGGCTCACCACCTCGCCGATCGTCTCCTCGCTGTTGGCGTAGCACTCAGCGGTGTCGATCACGTTCAGCCCCGCGTCCAGCGCCTCGTTCAGCAGGCGCTCGACGATCGGCTGCGCGATGCCACGGAACCCGATCTCGGCGCCGCCGAATCCCAACGGCACGACGCTCATGTCGGTGCGGCCAAACGGCCTCTTCTGTACCATCTGACTCCTCCGTGCCTGGCAGCTACCCGGCGGATCTCATCGAGCGGATCAGCACCTCGGCGACCTCCGGCCGCGTGAACTCCATCGGCGGGACCTCGCCGGCGTGCAGCATCTCGCGCACCTTCGTGCCGGAAAGCGAGACGCGGACCTCGGGGCCGTGCGGGCAGGTCTTCGACGACGCCATGCCTTCGCACTTGGTGCACCAGAAGCTGTGCTCGAACATCAGCGGGGTGATGCCGAGCGCTTGCGGGTCGAACTCCGAGAAGATGAGCTGTGCGTCGTAGGTGCCGTAGTACTTGCCCACGCCGGCGTGGTCGCGCCCGACGATGAAGTGCGTGCAGCCGTAGTTCTTGCGGATGAGCGCGTGGAAGATGGCCTCGCGCGGTCCCGCGTAGCGCATCGCCGCCGGGTTGACGCTCAGCAGCGTGCGGCCCATCGGGTAGTAGTTCTCAAGCAGGACGCGGTAGCACTCCATCCGCACGTCCGCGGGGATGTCGTCGCTCTTCGTCTCACCCACCAGCGGGTGCAGCAAGAGGCCGTCGACGATCTCCAGAGCGCACTTCTGGATGTACTCGTGGGCGCGGTGGACCGGGTTGCGAGTCTGGAAACCGACCACCGTCTTCCACCCACGGTCGGCGAACGCGGCCCGCGTCTGCTTCGGCGTCAGGTAGAACTCGGGGAACTCCTCGTGCGCCGGCAGCGACAGCACCGTGACCGGGCCGCCGACCAGCCGCTCGCCCTGCGCGTACAGCGCCGCAACGCCCGGGTGGGCCGCGTCCTCGGTCCGGTAGACCTGGCGCGCTTCCTCCGCCTTGTCGTACGCGAAGATGCTCTGCGCGGTCAGTACGGCCAGGACGGCGCCGCCGGCATCGGTGAGGGCGATCTCCTCGCCTTCCTTGAGCCCGGCGGCGAACACCTCGTCCACCGCGAGTGCGACCGGCGCCGACCACGGCAGCCCGCTCGGCAGGTGCATCGTGCGCACCGACGAGACGTACTCCTCGCGGGTCATGTAGCCGGTCAGGGGGCTGACGGCGCCCGTGGCGATGAGTTCGAGATCGCTGATCTGCCTCACGGTGAGCGGCAGTTGCTTGAGGGAGCGTGCGCGTGCGGCAAGCTCGGCGCGCTCGCCTTCGGCCGCGAAACGGTCGACGAGGACTCCGCCGTGCGCCGGAATGGTCTCGGTCATGGGTTGCTGGGGATCCTAACTCTGACTGGGAGCGCACGGGCAAGCGCGTGCGCGTTGGTGAGGATTCTACCCAGTTTCAGTGAGAGAGGGGTTGGCGGGCCAGGTCAAAGGTGCAAGGGCAAGGGCGAAAGCAGGCAATGCGCCGGGTGTGCGCGCCCTTCGCCCCGCGCCGGGAGCCCGCCGCCACGCACAGCTCGCCGTGGACCGCCGCCGCCCCGCCGCCTCGGCGGCATCGCGCGGCACCCACCCGTGGGGCGCGGTCTCCGCCCCGCGCCGGCGGCCTGCCGCCACGCACAGCCCGCCGTGGACCGCCGCCGCCCCTGCGGCATCGCGCGGCACCGGGCACCCACCCGTGGGGCGCGGTCTCCGCCCCGCGCCGGGAGCCCGCCGCCGCGCACATCGGTCCGCGAGAGGTCAGAGCCGCGCGCGCCAGCAAGCGGAGCCCTGCACCAACAGACGCGAAAACGCCGGGCGGAGCGCTCGGCCCCGCCCGGCGTTGTGGCCAGTCTCTAGTACAGCGCCTTCTCGGTTTCCTTGTCGAACAGATGGGTCTTGTCCATGTCGAAGATCACGGTGATCGTGTCGCCGGACTTCGCCTGGGTCTTCGAGTCGATCATCGCGATGAGCTGTGTCTCGCCGACCGTCAGGTACATCTCCACGTCGTTGCCGAGGGGCTCGACGACGTCGACGCCGACCTGGACCGTGTTCCCAGCCGTCGGCTTGACGAGGCCTTCCAGCTTCGCGTCGTAGATGTCCTCCGGGCGGATGCCGAAGATCACCTCGCGTCCGATCTCGCCCTTCGCCTTCTCGGCCTCCGCGGGCGACAACTGCACCTTGAACGAGCCCGCATCCACCCAGAGCCCGTCGCCCTCCTGCTTGAGCGTGGCGGGCATGAAGTTCATGGCGGGCGAACCGATGAAGCCAGCCACGAACATGTTGGCGGGGTGGTTGTAGAGGTTCAGCGGTGTGTCGCACTGCTGCATGAGGCCCTGGTTCATCACCGCGATGCGGTCGCCCATGGTCATCGCCTCGACCTGGTCGTGGGTGACGTAGATCGTGGTGATGCCGAGGCGGCGGTGCAGCTTGATCAACTCGGCCCGGGTCTGCACGCGCAGCTTGGCGTCAAGGTTCGACAGCGGCTCGTCCATGAGGAAGACCTTGGGCTCGCGGACGATGGCCCGGCCGAGGGCGACGCGCTGGCGCTGTCCGCCGGAGAGCTGCTTCGGCTTGCGCTGCAGGAGCTTCTCCAGGCCGAGGAGCTTCGCCGCCTCGTTGACGCGCCGGTCGATCTCCTGCTTGGTGAAGGCGCGCTTCGAGTTCATGGGCCAGGGCTTGCCGCTCGGCAGGCGCTTCAGCCGCAGCCCGAAGCTCATGTTGTCGTACACAGTCATATGGGGGTAGAGGGCGTAGTTCTGGAACACCATCGCGATGTCGCGATCCTTGGGCGACACATCGTTTACGACGCGATCGCCGATAAGGATCTCACCGGATGTGGTCTCCTCGAGCCCGGCCACCATGCGCAGCGCGGTCGTCTTGCCGCAGCCCGACGGGCCGACCAGGACGAGGAACTCCTTGTCCCGGATCTCCAGGTCGAGCTTGTTGACCGCGATGACTTCCTTGAACTCTTTGGTGAGCTGTCGAAGAGTAACGCTCGCCATGCTGGACGTACCCCCTGGGACGCGGGACGGCACGGGTCCGCCGCGCGGATGCATGTGGAAATGGAGCGGATGGGTCGGTGCCGATTATAGGTCGCCGGCCAGCCGCTGTCAAGCAATCGTCTGGGGCGAGCGATCCGCCCCGCAGCACTATACCCTGGCTAGCTCCGACTTCAGCCGCTCGATGCCGGGAATCGCGGTGGGGTCCGAACCGGCCAGGTAGGCCGCGTAGACCGACGCGCAGTCGCCGAGGAAGAGCAGGCTGAACATGCGACACAGCAGGGACTTGCCGACGGCCCACACCTCGTGGGCGGCCGCGGCATCCCCGATGATGTCGCGCGTGATCTCGACGCGCTTCGCGATGCGCGTTCCCTCGCCTCGTTCCTCCTGGTCCCGCAGGTAGACCACCGACCAGTTGGGGGCCTGCATGCCGCTGTTAACCCAGGCGAGGATCTCGTTGTGGTTCTGCTCCGGGAACACGTTCGCGAACGCGTGCTGCTTCCCGTTCTCGTTGAACTGGCACTTCCAGCGCGTGGCGACAACGCCGCTGTAACTATGGGCGCCGTAGAAGATCGGGATGCGCCGGTGGAGCGAGAGCGCGAGCTGCTTGGCCGGGTTCCGCTCGGCGGGCGTCTCGGGGCCGTACTCCACGCGCAGGCGCTCCAGCGTCAGCAGCGTCTCCTCGATATCAGCGCTGAGCGCCCGATAGAACAGGCCACGATGGATCAGCACATACAGCATCGGGAAGAACATATACCCTGTGCTGGCTCTCGGCTGCTGGCCGCCCGGGATGAGGCAGACCGGCACTTCGTCCGCCGCTGCCTGCTTGGCAAGCTGCCCGCCGCTCGTTACGCACACCACCTGGGCCCGCCGCAAGCGCGCCTGGGCGTACGCAGCCAGCGTCTCCTCGGTGTTGCCCGAGTACGACGCCGCCACCACCAGCGACTCGCGCCCGACGAAGCCCGGCAGGCTGTAGTCGCGGTTCACGATCAGCGGAGCATCCCCGTCCATGTCGATGAGACACCGCAGCAGGTCGCCACCGATTGCCGACCCGCCCAGCCCCGTCACGACGATGTTGTCGATGGGGCGGTTGGACATCGCGGGCGGACTGAACTCCGAGCCGATCCGCACGCCCTCGCGGCACTGCGTGGGGAAGCTCGTCACGACGTCCATCATGCCGCTCGGGTCGAGGCGCTTCATTGCAGCGCCATCGTCGAGCAGTGCCCGCAACTGGTCCGAACTGGGTGCGCTCATGATCCGTGCTCCCTGGCGCATGACGGCTCTGGTGCGCCGGTCGGTTGGCAACGCGTCATGACTAGCGGCGAGGGGACCTTCGAGCGGCATGGCCCCGCAAGACGCTCGACAGCCCGCCGCCAGTATTCCACAGGGGAGTACCGGGCAGCGGGCCGTCGGTACGACAAGTCCGACACGCGTTAGCCGCGGTTACTCGGACACGTAATGGACGAGCGCCATGTGCCGCGCGCGCTTGATGGCATCGGTGAGCTGGCGCTGATGGCCGGCGCAGGTGCCACTGGTGCGGCGCGCCACGATCTTTCCGCGCTCGGTGACGAACTTGCGCAGCTTCGCGACGCCCTTGTAATCGATGTAGGTCGCCTTCTCGACGCAGAACGTACATACCTTGCGCCGCGGCCGCTTGAACTTTCCCGGCGGCCTGCGCCGCGGGCCACTGCTGCTTGGAGGTGGCATTGCGTATCTCTCCCGTCACGAGGCGCGCTCGACGCCTCGTTGTCCCTCTGAGTGTTTCGATGCCCGATGGTGCGGGCCGATTCTGAGAGCGCTACTCGTCGCCGAACGGATCGTAGTCGTCGCCCTGAGCGGCCGCGGGGGCCGGAGTGCGTGACGCGGGAGCGCCGGTGGGTTCGCCCGCGTCGTGGGCCGGAGCAGCTCCGCCGTAGTCGCCAGCGTCACGCGGCCGGTCGAGCCCCTGCACGCTCTCCGCGACGATCTCGAACACCGTGCGCTTCTGGCCGTCCTGCGCGATGTAGCTGCGCATCTGCAACCGGCCATCGACCGCGATGAGCCGCCCCTTCGTCAGGTACTGCGAGACGAACTCGGCGGTCTTGCGGAACGCCACGATGTTGAAGAAGTCCGTTTCCTTCTCACCCGTCTCCTGGTTGCGCGTCGGGCGGTCCACAGCGATGCCGAAGTTGGCGACCGTGGTGCCGCTTGCCGCGTAGCGCGTCTCCGGATCTCGGGTCATGCGACCCACCAACACGATGCGGTTTACCATCTCGGGCTTCCCTTCCGCGGTCCGCGACAGGCGCGCGACCTAGCTGGTCTGGGCTTTCTCGGCTTCGGCGAGAGCAGCCTTCTTCTTGCGAGTCGGGCGCTCCTTCGGCTCTTCGTAGCGCACGATGATGTGGCGGAAGATCTCGTCGCTGATCTTGAAGACGCGGTCGAGTTCCTTCGGCACTTCGGTGTCGGACTCGAAGTTCATGAGGATGTAGAGCCCCTCGCGCTGGCCGCGGATCGCATAGGCCATTCGACGGCGGCCTTGATCCCACTTGCCAGTCTCTCCGACGGTCCCGCCCATATCGGTCACGATCTTCTTGTACTTCTCGATAATGGGTTCGAGCTTCTCGTCTTCGGTCTCGGGGTCTACGATGTACATCGCCTCGTAGCGGCGGAACGGCATGTAGTACCTCCCTCGGTCGGTGGCTCCGGTCTGCGGCGGCGCCTGCCACGGGGCGGCACGGCGTCGCGCGTTCAGCGCGGAGCGGGAAGTGACGGGCGCACCAGGTGCTCCCGGGTTCCGCCCATGCGGGCGGAACAGGCGGCAACAAGCCTCGCTCGGCGAGCTGCCGCGAAGGCACAGTATACCCCGACCGGGGGCAGATATCTACGGCGACAACAAGGCTGTTGTTGGGCGAGAGGCGACCCACCCCGGCCTTCGGCCACCCCTCCCGAATCGGGAGGGGACGGGTTGGCGCCGCGTGCGTACGGCCTTGCGCTGGGCTTGTCGCGTATCCTAGCAGCCGCGGCCCAGGGGCAGGTACCTACGGCGATGACAAGCGCGCTGTTGGGCGAACGGCGACCCACCCCGGCCTTCGGCCGCCCCTCCCGAATCGGGAGGGGACGGGTTGGCACCGTGTGCCAATGCCCCTGATTCTGTCTTCTGTCTTCTTGCTTCTAGCTACTGGCTTCTGACTTCTGACTACTGGCTCCTGCCTTCTCCCCTTAGCCCAGCCGCGGTCCGTCCGTCCCGGTCCGCAGCGACGTGAAGACGTCGATCGGCGCCGTGGGCTTGACGGAGCTGATAGTGACCGAGCTGCCGTTGGAGACGGTAGGCGCGGGCGAGGCGGGCGGCGGAGTGGGCGCGGCAGCCGCGACGGGAGCCTCGGCCGGCTTATCCCGGTCGGCTGCCTGCGACTCGAGTTCGGCGGTGACACGCGCCATCAGGTCGCGCAGTTCTCGCTCGAAGCGCGCGCGCTGGAGGGCCGCCGCGTCGGCGCGGGCCTCGGCTTCCTCGATGATCTTGGCGGCCTTCGCCTTCGCTTCGCGGACGATGTCGTCGCCTTCGCGGCGCGCCGCCTCGCCGGTCTCCTGGGCGGCACGGTGGGCCGAGACGAGCGCGCGAGAGATCGAGTCCTCCATCGCGGCCAGCCGGTTGCGCTCGCGCTCGGCGTCCGCCAGTTGGCGCCTCAGCTCGTCACACTCCTCCGTGCGCGAGGCAACCCGGGAGGCCAGCTCATGGACGGTCGTATCGACGGCATCGCGGTCATAGCCGCGGAAACGCCGGGGGAACTTCGGACTGCTCTTGTCGGGAGTGTGGTCCAACGTTCGGGCCTCCTGTCCTGGGTCGCTGCTACCGGGCTATTCGGCAAAGCGGCGTGCCGCACGAATCGCGCGGTGCAGACGCCGGATATACACATTATGCGGTATCTCGACCGCTCCCAGGCTCTCCAGGTGCGGCGTCAGATACTGAACGTCGAGGAGCGCGTACTCACGCTCACGCAGACGATTCACCAACGCGGCCAGCGCCACCTTCGAAGCGTCCGTCTCGCGATGGAACATGCTCTCGGCCATGAACGCCCCGCCGATGGCGACGCCGTACGTGCCGCCGACCAGCCGCCCCTCGCGCCACGCCTCCACGCTGTGCGCGTGCCCGCGCCGGTGCAGCTCCGTGTAGACCTGCACGAACTCCTCGGAGATCCAGCTTCCCTCCGGGCGGTCGGCGCAGGCCCGCATGACGTCCTCGAACGCGGTGTCGACCCGCACCTCGAAGATGCCGCGCCGGATCGTCTTCGCTAGCGACCGCGAGACATGGAACGCATCCAGCGGGATGACCGTGCGCGGGTCGGGCCGGTACCACCAGATCTCGCCGATCTCCTCGTGGGCCATCGGGAAGATGCCGTAGGCGTACGCCGAGATGACCCCTTCCGGTGTAAACTCCAGTTGCACGGGCGCAAGCCTTCTTCCACGGTGTCCACGCGGCCGGAACGCGCGGGCACGGGCGAGGTGTAGTAGCTAAGGTGAGGGTACCCACAAACCGGGCCCACGCGCCACCCACGGACACCCAATGAGACGATCGCCGCTCATCGCCCTGTTCATTACGGTTGTCATCGACCTGCTCGGTTTCGGCATCATCCTGCCGCTGCTGCCGCTCTACGTGAAGCAGTTCAATGGCACGCCAACCGTCGCTGGCTGGTTGGCGGCGTCGTTCTCCGTCATGCAGTTCGTGTTCTGCCCCATCTGGGGGCGTGCCTCGGATCGCTGGGGCAGGCGGCCGCTCATTCTGATGGGTTTGCTCGGCTCCGGCATCGCCTTCCTCATGTTCGGCCTCGCCACGAGCATCGTCTGGCTGTTCGCGGCCCGCATCCTGGCGGGCATCTTGACCGCCGCCAGCCTGCCCGCATCCTATGCCTACATCGCGGACAGCACCACGCCCGAGACGCAGTCGCGTGGGATGGCGATGATCGGCGTGGCCTTCGGCGTCGGCTTCTCGATGGGCCCGTGGATCGGGGGAGCCCTGGGCGCGCACGACCTGCGCCTGCCCGCCTTCGTCGTCGCGACCCTCTCGCTCGCGAACTTCGCCTGGTCCTACTTCGCGCTGCCCGAGACGCACACCCGGCCCGACGGTCACCCGATCTCCAGCGGTCTTCTGGACCTGCAGGCGATGCCGCGGGCCGTGCGCCGGCCAATCCTGGGTGACCTCCTCATCCTGTTCGGCGTCGCCACCTTCTCCTTCGCGCTGATGGAGTCCACGTTCACCTGGCTCATCTTGGAGCGCTTCATCGAGCCGCGGCTGGGAGCGGGGCTGTCGCGCGCGCTTCTGGAGCGCGAGGCTGCCCACATGGTAGCGCCCATCTTCGGCGCGATCGGCATCACCGTGGTGCTGGCCCAGGGCGCGGTCATGGGCGGCCTCGGCAAGCGGGCCTCCGACCGCGGGCTCGTATGGGCGGGCGCCGCGCTCCTCACCCTCACGCTCCTCGGGATCGGGGTCGCCGGATCACTGCGCATTCTGACGGTGCTGGCGGTGTTCCTGTCGCTCGGCAATGGGCTGCTCAATCCTGCCCTCAACAGCCTGCTGTCGCGGGCGTCCGGCCGAGAGGAGCGCGGCCAGATCATGGGCATCCAGCAGGGACTCGGCAGCCTCGCCCGGATTGCCGCGCAGCTCGCCGGGCCCGCCATGCTCCAGAGGCTCGGCTCCGGCGCGCCATAGTACCTGGCCTCCGCCATGATGGCGGTCGCGTTCGCCCTTGGTCTCCGCCTCGGCGCACAGGCGCCAGACGAGGCGGTGCATGCTCCCGCGCCATCGCACCTGTAGCGCTCCAGCCTCGCGCACACCCGACCGACAATGGCGGCAGGGGAGTCGCGACTCGGCTCCGCCCGCGTTCTCCTGCAGGAGGTCCTGCCCCGTGTCCACGGACGTGGCGACGCCAGGCCGCGAGTTCGTACGCCGCCTGACCAACATGCTGTGCGAGCTTCAGCTTCAGCAAGGCATCCATCGGCGCATCGAGACGATCGCGAACGACTTCGCGGTCGAGCACCCCAACATGCGGGCGATGTACGTCTCGCGTGAGGTGGACGACTGCTACTTCGAGGATCCCCTCCTGCCGCCGATCGCTGCCGCGCGCCCTCGCATGCACGCCATCGCGATCGACCGCGAGCAGCTCTACGAGTTCGTTGTGTTCGCGCACGGTCTGCGCATGGACGTCGTCGCGCTCGACTCGATCGTCTCGATCGAGGAGACCTGGCTCGAGCCCAGCCCGGAGACGCCGTTCGTCTTTCGCGTCGTCCTCACCCACGCGCCCAGCGGCTCCACGGTGCTGCTCGCGACCACCGGCGATGCCCAGGACGCCACCCGCGACTTCGTCTCCCGCCTCAAGTACCTGAAGGGTTGGTAGCCATGCCCGTTCGCACCCATCGCCAGGCCGCAACCACCACGCCGGCCGCCCGCATCGAAGCGCTGGAGCGCGACCTGCGCAAGTTGCGCTCGGACGCCGGCGCAGCACGCAAGCACGCCTCCGTCGAGGCCGGCACCGCGCACGTGCTCTCCTGGGCCACGCTCGGGATGGCGGTCCTCGCCGTGCTGATGAGCCTGCTCGCGCTCGTGCGTCGCTAGCCCTCGCGTGGCGGGTGCCCCTGCCGAGCCGTGGTGGGGCGGGCGTCCCTGCCCGCCTCGGCGCCACGCCCTACTTCACCCCGTTCTCCCTGCGGTAGGCCTCTAGCTCCTTCTTGGCCGCCTCGCCGGTCTTCTCCAGGCGCTCCAACCACGGCTTGCGATACGGGCGCAGCAGCTCGACGATCCGCTCCGTCACGGCCAGATTGCGGTACCACTTGTTGTCGGCGGGCACGATGTGCCAGGGCGCCACCTCGGTCGAGCAGTGGCTCAGCGCGTCCTCGTAGGCCTTGGTGTACTCGTCCCAGTGCTCTCGCTCGCGCCAGTCTCCGACTGCCAGCTTCCACGCCTTCTCCGTCGCCTTCTCCCGGTCGCGGAGGCGCTTCTCCTGCTCGTCCTTGCTGATGTGCAGGTAGAACTTCGCGATGATGACGCCGGCGTCGGCCAGGTTCGCCTCGAACGCGTTGATGTGGTCGTACCGCCGCCGCCAGACGCTCTCGGGCACCAGGTCGTGCACCCGGGCGACCAGCACATCCTCATAGTGGGAGCGGTTGAAGATGGCGATGCTGCCGCGGCCCGGCGTTTGCTGATGGATGCGCCATAGGAAGTCGTGCGACAGCTCCGCCTCGGTCGGCACCTTGAACGGGATGACGCGGCAGCTCTGCGCGTTGATGAACTGCAGCAGGTGGCGGATCAGCCCGTCCTTGCCGCTCGTGTCGAGGCCCTGCAGCACGATCAGCAGCCCGTTCTGGCCGGCGAAGAAGAGCAGGTCGTGCAGCTCGCCCATCTCCGCGCCGAGCTCGGCTGCGCGCGCGATCGCGTCCTCCTTCTGGAGCCCCCCATGCTGCGATGGGTCGACATTCGAGAGATGTACCGGTTTGCTACTCTTGACGGGCTCGATGTAGCTCATGTCGCTGCCTCCTCGGTACTGAGTTCGCCGCAGATGGACCCGTTGCCTCCGTATGGAGAGGGGAAGGCCGGAGGCCCCGCACACGCCTGTCCGAGCACGGCGCTTTGTGCTAGACTCCGGCATGAGCCGGTCTGCCCCCGGCCCCGAGGCTCCCATGCACATCCCGGACTCAGCCGTCAGTCCCGCAACCTCGCTCCTCGCCGCGGCCGCCATGGCGCCGGTCTGGGTCGCCTCGGCGCGCAAGGCGAGGTCGTCGCTCGCCTCCAAGCAGACGCCGCACCTGGCGATCGGCGCCGCGTTCAGCTTCACCATCATGCTGTTCAACATCCCGGTGATGGGCGGCACGACGGCGCACGCGGTCGGCTCGGTCCTGCTGGCCATCCTGCTCGGACCGTGGGCGGCCGTGCTCGGCGTGACCACGGCGCTCGTCATCCAGGCGCTCTTCTTCGGCGACGGCGGCGTGCTCGCCCTGGGTCTCAACTCGTTCACGATGGCCTTCGCGATGCCGATGTGCGGCTACCTGGCCTTCCGCGCTGCCGCGGGCAAGGCGTCGCCCGGGTCGGCACGCCACACCCTGGCCGCGGGGCTCGGTGGCTACGTCGGGGTGAACGTCGCGTCGCTGCTGACGTCTGTCGCGCTGGGCATCCAGCCCTGGCTCTACCATGACGCGGCGGGCCGGGCCCTCTACTTCCCACTGGACCTGCGCGTCGCCCTGCCGGCCATGGCCATCCCGCACCTCACCGTTGCGGGACTGGTCGAGGGCATCGTGACCGCGATGGCGGTCCGCTACGTCGTGGCCGCTGGCGTGCCCCTGCACCAGGCCGGAGACCAGCGGGCGACGGGCCGCCTCAGCCTGCTCTGGGTGGGGCTCGCGGCTCTCGTCGCGCTGGCGCCTCTGGGCCTCCTCGCCAAGGGCGACGCCTGGGGCGAGTGGGACGCCGAGGGGCTGCGCCGGCAGGCGGGCTACGTTCCGGCACAGCTCGCATCGGTCGAGGAGCACGGCTGGAAGGGCTTCCAGCTCCTGCCGGACTACCTGGGTGATCGCGGCCCGGCCTTCTACATCCTGGCGGGCGCCGCAGGCCTGGCGCTTACTGCGCTGCTGGTCGGGCTTCTGGGCCGGCTCCTGGCCAGGCGCCGCGACGAGGACAGCGCTCCGCCGCCTCCGTCCTCCCGCCGCCAACTCCGCGAGGGCGAGATGCCGGACTGGCTGCTATCGTCCGGACCAGCCGCTGCGCCTGAGCGCGCCGACGACCCGCCCAAGCGCGCGGCGTCGAGCCGCTTCCTGCGCCGCACCATCGAGGGGCTCGCCGCCCAGCTTCGCGACACGCTGCTGGCGGAGGAATGGGCGCAGCGCAAGGGCTTGCTGCAGGCCATCGACCCGCGCGTCAAGGCAGCCGCGCTGATGGGGTTCGTCGTGCTCACCGCCGTCCTGCGCTCTTGGGCGGCACTGGGGCTCCTCGCCGTGGTGCCGGTCGCGATGGCCTGGCTCTCGATGCTGCAGGTGGGGCAGTATCTGCGGCGCGTGTGGCTCGCTGCCCCGCTCTTCGTCGGCGCCGTGGCGCTGCCGGCCGCGCTGAGCGTGGTGACACCCGGGCGCGCCCTGTTCACGGTCTGGCAGCACCCGCACGTGACGGTGACCCTCGACGGGCTCGACGTGGCCGCGCGCCTGGTCGTCCGCGTGGGCGTGGCCATCTCGTTTGTGACGCTTCTGGCTGCCACGACGCGCTGGAACGACCTGCTGCGCGCCGTGCGGGCGCTCGGAGCGCCGCGCTGGTTCGTCACCATCGCGTCGATGACGTACCGCTACCTGGCGGTGCTCATTCAGGCGTCGCTCGAGCTGTTCGAGGCGCGGCAGAGCCGTACCGTGGGCCGCACGTCGGCGGAGCAGGGGCGCAGGTTCGTCGGCGCCGCGATCGGCGGGCTGTTCGGCAAGACCGTGGCGCTGACCGAGGAGGTGCACGCGGCGATGGAGGCCCGGGGCTGGTCCGGCGAAGCCGTCACGCTGGCCGCTCCCCGGGCGCGCTGGTCGGATGTCGGCTGGGCCGCGGCGATGCTCGTGCTGGCCGCGGTGGCGGTAGGGGGTGAGTTCCTTGGCTAGCGCTGTTGCCGCACAATCCGCGCCCGACAGGGCGCCGACCTCGTCGGTGGCCTTCGCCGTGCGCGGCGTCTCCTTCGGTTATCCGGAGCAGGGCCTCTGCCTGCGCGACATCACCTTCGACGTGTTGGCCGGGGAGCGCCTGGCCATCATCGGCGCGAACGGTTCGGGCAAGTCGACGCTGCTCAAGCTGCTCGACGGGCTGCACTTCGCCTCCGCCGGCAGCGTGACCGCGTACGGCCAGGACATCAGCGAGGCGGCCCTGCGCGACGAGCGCGCGGCGTTCGCGTTTCGCCGCCGCGTCGGCTTCGTGTTCCAGAACGCGGACGCCCAGTTGTTTTGCCCAACGGTGCGTGACGAGATTGCCTTCGGCCCCCTGCAGATGCGGCTCGATCCCGCGCAGGTCGAGGGCCGCGTGGAGGATGTCGCCGAGATGCTCGGCATCGGCGGTCTGCTGGACCGCGCGCCGTTCAGGCTCTCCGGAGGCGAGAAGCGCAAGGTCGCCCTCGCATCGGTGCTCGTCACGAACCCCGACGCGGTTCTGCTCGACGAGCCGACCGGCGGTCTCGACCCGCGCTCCCGCTGGTGGCTCGTGGAAATGCTCAACACGCTGCACCGCGCCGGCAAGACCATCGTGCTCTCCACGCACGACCTCGACGTGGCCCCGCACGTGGCGGACCGTGCCGTTGTGCTCAGCGAGGATCACACCGTTGCGGCGGTCGGCCCGGCGGCGGAGATCCTCGACGACGAGGACCTGCTGACGCGGGTGAACCTCATCCACGAGCACCTGCACTGGCACGGAGACATGCGCCACTCCCACGCGCACCACCATGCCGATGACGACCACGAACACGCGCACTAGTCATGGACGGGCAGGGACGCCCCTCCGGCCGCGCCGGCACCTGACACCCGGCCCCCGACACCCGGCGCCAGTCGCGCCATACCACCTGCCCCCGCGGGCGCAAGGACACCCATCGATGATCCACACGGCCTTCCGACCCCTCTTCGTTGCCGTTCTGGCCGCTGCCACGACTGCCGGCTATGCGCAGGCCAAGCCCGACGCGGCGATCGACCCGGAGTTGGCGGAGGCGATCCGCAAGGCGCCGACTTCGGCGCAGTGGCCCAACTGCGACTACGCACGCCTGCTCGACACTGGCGACGTGACCGTGAAGTCCGACGGTACCGTGGTTGCCGAGTACCGCGAGACCTACAAGCTGTTCAACGAGCGGGCGAGGAGCCGGGCCGAAGTGGATCTGCCCTTCAACGCGGCCTACGAGCAGATCCAGGTCGTGCGAGCGCGGACGGTCAAGAAGAACGGCACGGTGCTGACCGTCAAACCGACCGACATCCGCATCAGCTCCCCGTACAGCGACTATGCCATGTACGACGACTCGAAGTCGGTGAGCTTCTCGATGCCGGGCGTCGAGGACGACTGCGTCATCGACTACACGTTCCGCAAGACGACGCGGCCGATCATCCTGCCGGGGCGCTTCTGGGAGTACTGGCGCTTCAGCGGCGTGGAGCCCGTCGGCGTGTGCCGCTACAAGCTCACGGCTCCCGCTGCCATGGCCATCCGCTGGAAGGTGCACAACGATCCAAGCATCAAGCCGACCGAGACCCTCGCGCCGGGCGGGAAGACCCGCACCCTCGTGTGGGAAGCCGACGCGCTGAAGCCCCTGCGCCCGGAGCCGGCTATGCCGCCGATCCGTGAGGTCACCTCCTGGCTCGAAGTCACCTCGGTCGATAGCTGGCAGGACATCTCGAAGTGGTTCTGGGGCCTGGCGAAGCCGCAGATGGCCGTCGGGCCGAAGCTCAAGGGCGCAGTCGAGAAGCTGGTGGAGGGCGCGAAGACGGACGAGGAGCGCGCCCGAGCCCTCTACGACTTCGCCGCCAACCGCGTGCGCTACGTCGGGCTGGAGTTCGGCATCTCCGCTTTCAAGCCGCACGCCGCCGACCAGGTCCACGAGAACCTGTATGGCGACTGCAAGGACAAGGCGAACCTGCTCATCGCGATGCTGAGTGTCGTGGGCATCAAGGCGCACCCGGTGCTGCTGGAGGCAGGCGACCGTACTCCGGCCAGCGACCGGCTGCCCGCGCTCAGCGCCTTCGACCACTGCATCACCCTCGCGGAGGTGGGCGGCAAGGAGGTCTGGCTCGACGCGACCGCCGAGACCTGCGCCTATGGCGACATCCCGGCGGCGGATCGCGGCGTCGAGGCGTTGGTCGTTCGCGACGGGGTGGGGGAGCACAAGGTCATCCCGCCCTACGAGCCCGCGGAGAACGGTTTCCAGGTGAAGACCACCGTCGACCTGGCCGACACCGGCGCCGCCGAGGTTGCCACGCAGACCACGTTCCTGGGCGGCTCGGCGCAGTACTGGCGCTCGCTCGTGCGCGGCCTGAAGCCGGACCAGCGCCCCGAGGTCATGCAGGCTTCGGTCCAGTCGTACTCGGCCGGAGCGAAGCTGAAGGACTACAAGCTGCCGGACGGGATGGACAAGACCGGCCCGTTCGTCGTCTCGATGAGCCTGTCCGCTCCGAGCCTGGCCAAGCGCGCCGGCAGCTTCCTCATCCTGCCCGTCACCATCGGCCGCAACTCCGGCGACGACACGAACCCATTCGTCCAGGCGACGCGCGAAAGCCCCATCGTCTTCGATGAGGCCATCTCGCAGATCTCTGAGACGATCGTGCGGCTGCCCGAGGGCTACGCGGTCGAGGAAGCGCCCACGGACATCGACATCAAGGGGTCGCAGCTCGAGTACCGGCGACGCTGCGTCGTCTCGCCGGACAAGCGCTCCGTGACGATCCAGTGGGCGAACATCGTTTCCCGCGGGCGCGTGCCCGCTGCAGACTACGCCAAGGTGCGGGCGTACTACCAGGACGTCGACCGCGTCACCGAGGACCTCATCGTCGTGCGGAAGAAGGAAGGTTAGGGCGCCCCCGGCAACCGACAGCCGGACGCGGGTTGCCGCCGAGGGCGGCGGTCCACGTCGGGCATGTGTGGCCAGACGCTGGTCTGGCCCCTAGGCGTCGCGCTGCCCCTCCATCCGCGAGATGATCTCGTCCTGTAGCGAGCGGCCGATCCACGTGAAGTCCGCGCTGTACCCCGCCACGCGCACCAGCAGGCCGCGGTAGCGCTCCGGGTCCGCTTGCGCCGCGCGCAGCGTGTCCGCGTCCGCCACGTTGATCTGCAACTGGCTCCCACCCATCGCCACGAAGGTGCGCAGCAGCGCGACCACCTTGGCGCGGTCCTCCGGCGTCCGGATGGTCTGCTGGGCGATCTGCAGCGTCGACACGTTGCCGGCGATCATCCGCGAGTGATCCAGCGCGCAGAGCGACCGGATGAGCGCCGTCGGGCCGCCGCGCGCCTGCCCCTGCGATGCCGCCAGCGAGTCGGCGAGCGGCTGGCCCGCCGATCGGCCGTCGAGCGTGGCTCCCATCAGCTTGCCGTACGGGATGTGCATGTTCTCGCCGCCCGCCAGATGCCCCATCACGAGCGCCCGCCGCAGCGGGGTGGATCGGCGCTCCAGCGCGTCCGCCATCGTACGGATGACGCGCGCACCAACCGCATCGACCTCCGCGTTCCCGTTGCCGAACTTCGGCAGGTGGCGGAGGCGGGCCACCACGTCGCTGTCACCCGCGGCGACCCCTTGCCAGAGCGCGGCCAGCTCGTCGGGCGCGTGCAGCGCGGCGTAGAGCATGTCCGCCGCGTTGGGCAGCCCCATCGCCTCCCAGTGCCCGTAGTAGGTCTCCGCGCCTCCGTGCGCCACGTCCGTGCACCGATCCAGGCAGACCGGCATCAGCAGTGTGGCCGTGTAGCGCGTATCGGTGACGTTCTCGTCCACCCAGATGCTGCAGTCTCGGCAGGCGTCGGCCAGCTCCTCGCAGCGCCGGTCCCATTCCGCCCAGATTCCATCGGCGCTGCGGATCCCCCGCTCGGCGCATGCTCGCAGCGTGTCGTGCGCCAGCAGCGCCAGGTTGATCCAGCCGTTCGGCGCGCCCCAGTTGCCCCGCCCGGGCGAGACGACCTCCGTGCAGCCGCTCAGCGCGTAGTCGCGGGCGTGCTCGATCGGTACGCCGATGCGCACCAGCCCCTCGATGATGGGGCGGTCGCCGTAGAAGCTGGGCTCCGCCAGCCCCTCGCCGAGCATGGTGACCGCGAGGTCGAGCACATCCTCGGGTGTGTTCTGGTGGCAGCGGACGTAGACCGTCGGGCGGAGCAGGCGCACCGCGCGGATCGCTCGCAGCCAGAGGCGCGTCAGGCCGCAGGTGGCGTCCGACCCGTCTGGCAGCACCCCTCCCAGCGTCATCGTCTGGATGGAGCTGACGTTGACGACGCCCTCCGCCACGTCGCCGTGCAGCTTGATGAGGAAGCACTCCAGCAGCTCCTGCGCCTCGGACTCGGTCAGCCGCCCGGCGGCCAGGTCGGCCTCGTAGAACTCGCGCAGGTAGACATCGACGCGCCCGGTCGCGTCGCCCGCGGCCATGTAGGCGAACCACAGGCCCTGCAGCGCCTCGTGCAGCGTGTCGGCGGGGCCGGCTGGCACCTTGCGGCAGACGCGCGCGATGTCGCGGAGTTCGGAAGCGCGCAGGGGATCGCTGTCCGCGGCCATCCGCTCGCACGCGTCGGCGTAGGTGGCGGCGTGGGCGATGATGGCCTCGTGACCGAGGGCGAACGCGAGGCAGAAGTCGCGCTCGGCGCCGGCCTTCGTCTCGGCGAGAGCGCGCGCACGCCGCGCCAGCTCCGCTGAGCCGGTGCGGATGTACCCCGCGTAGTCCACCGCCTTGTGGTTGAACGAACCTTGCGGCGAGATGAGGCCGCGCTCCGCCATATCCCTCAGGTCGGGCCGAGCCGGAGGCGTGTTGCCGGCGAAGTGCGTGACATACCAGTCGTGACCGTCCGGCAGCCAAGAGCCGCCCGGCGGACCGTCCTCCGCGCGCAGCAGGGCGCCCACGATCAGCTCGCCGTCGCGGACAACCGGCGTCAGGCGCGGGCGCATCCAGGCGAAGACGTGCGCGTCGGCCAGGATGCGGCTGTCCGCGCAGTCTGCCGGTGGCAAAGGACACTCGCCCCGCAGCGTGGTCGCTTCGACGAACCGGCCGTAGCTCTCCGCGATGGCGCGCTCCGCCAACGCCTGCGTGCGCGGGGTCGACCCGCGGTCCACAGCCTTCGCAACGCACGGGGTCTCGACAACAACTGGCATTGCTGGCTCCCTGTCGGTCTGTCGGTACACAAGCGCGGTGGTGGGACGGGCGTCCCTGCCCGTCGTGGGCGGCTGCTCTCGGCTCGGCTACCTGGCGCTGCCCCAGGCCCGCTTCGCCCAGGCGCCCATCGCGCCGTACTTGTCTTCCCACGTCGTGTACATCGCGCCGGAGATGCCCTTCACGTCCTTCGTGCTGGCGATCCACTCGGCAATCGCGGAGCCGTCCTCGTCGCCGTCATAGTAGCCGGACAGGATCTGCTTGAGGCCAAGGTCGGCGAAGAACGGGCAGTTCTTGCCCTTCAGCCCGCCGTGCCAGTTGACGATCCCGACGTCCTTGTCGAGTCCCTTCCAGGAGCCCTTCAGCGAGCCGTTGACCGCGTAGTAGCTGTCCACGGCGTTGTGCATCGGGTCGAACATGTCGTTCCAGACCCAGATGCCCGCGTCCGGCCGCACGTCCCGGATGATCTGCGCGGCCTTGCGCACGTTCCACGCGAGCAGCTCGCCCGGCGTCATGTGTTTGCTCTGGCACAGGGCGCATTGGTTCATCACGCGCATCTCATCGTGGCCCATCAGGAACGCCGCGGGGTGCAGCAGCTCGTTCGCCTGCTTCACCTCGTCTGCCCACTCCTCGAACACCTTCGGCTCGGAGACGCAACCGGTGATTCGGTCCTCATAGACGATGATCGGGTGGTAGTAGCTCACGCGCAAGCGCTGTCCGTCCTTGATCCGCGTATCGGCCGTCAGCTTGATGGCGGGCTGGTCGTGGTAGGCGATCCACGGGTGCAAGTTCGGATCGGCGACGCGCTGGTAGTCGCGACCCTCCTCGTAAGGCGTGCCGTCCTCTCCGCGCACGGTGACGGGACACCCGGGCCGCCGCAGCACGTTGACGAGGCCGATCTCCTCGATGCTCAGGTCGTCGACCCACAGCCTGCCGTCCTTGCCGTACCACGAGCCGAAGTAGAGGTTGGCTTCCTTGTGGTCGAGGCTGTTGAACACGATGTCGTATCGCTTCCAGTCCTGAGTGCGCTCGACGTGGAACGTCTGGAAGCTGACCGAACCCGACGTGTCCGGCGTGAGCACCTTGATCTCGGGATCGGCGGGGGCGAGGTCTTGTGTCTTGATCCAGGCCGAGACATGGTACTGGCGGTAGGGCTGCAGCTTGATGGACTGCATGATGCGGCAGTGCCGGTACTGGTTCTTGCCGATGCTCTCCATCCGCAGCGAGGTCTTGCCGCCGTGAACCACGTCATGATCCGCGAAGGTCGTGACGCCCTCGTCGTCCTGGAACCCCCACCCGCGGAAGTGGTTCCCGCTCACATCCTCGAAGTCGCCGTTGGTTATCCGGGTCGGGTTGTCCTGCTGCAGCGTCGCCTGGCCCGCGCGCGCGACGAACAGCGCGTCCTTAACGGCGAGCCCCTCGGCATAGTTGCGGTCGTGGAAGCCACCCATCACGATGGCGATGAGGTCCATGTGGTGCTTCTTCGCCGCCTCGCGCAGGGCTGGCGCCCGCTCCTGGGCGACGATGCCGGACAGCGCCACCCCGTTGTAGCCCACCGCCTCCGCCGCCGGCATGCGCGCGATGACCCGGTCGACCTCCTTCGGATCGTTCATGTCGCGCCAGACGAAGAGCCAGCGGTAGCGCAGAGCGGGGGGCTGCTGGAGGGGCTGACCATCGGACCAACCCGAAGCCACCGCGAGGAGCGAGAGGCAGACGGCTGCGGTCCGCAGGTGGAAGCGCTGCAGGCGGTAGAACCTGGTGCACATGGCATCGTCCCCCTTCTGGTACCGGCCAGTTCCTTGCTCGTGCCGCCGAGTCCTGCGAGCCTGCCCGCCCGTGCAACCGGTCTGAGGTGGCCACTCCTCCGCAAATCCGTGAAACCAGATGTATACTTAGATCGTTAGCTAATCATTGACAGAAGTGGGCAGCCATGAACGATCTGGTCTTCAAGGCGTTAGCGGATCCGACGAGGCGGCGCATCCTGCGCTTGCTGAACAAGGGCGAGATGACGGCGGGGCAGATCGCCGCGCATTTCGACATCAGCGCGCCGTCGATGTCGCATCACTTCAACGTGCTGAAGCAAGCCGATATGGTTGCCGTGCGGCGGGAGGGGCAGCAGCTCTACTACTCGCTCGACACCACCGTGTTCCAAGATGTCGTGGCCGTCCTGATGGACATCTTCGCGAAGGACGGCTCGGAAGGAACAGACCGATGAAGACGAACCGGGCTCACCTCACCATCTTCCTGATGCTCATCGGCACGCTGCTGTACACGGCCATCGTGTACCCGCACTTGCCGGAGCGCATCCCGATCCACTGGAACATACGGGGCGAGATCGATGGCTGGGCGCCCAAGCACATGGCGTTTGTGTTCGGCCCCGGGCTCATCGCGTTCGGCTGGCTGCTCTTCGCGATCCTGCCCGCCCTGTCGCCGCGGCAGTTCAGCATGGAGTCCTTCCGCTCGACCTACAACCTGATCATGGTCATCATGGCGGGGCTGATGGCGTTCGTCGGCGTTGTCTCCACCCAGGCTGCGCTGACCCAGGGCTTGGACGTGTCGCGGCTGATGATCTCGGGCATGTGCTTCTTCTTCGCGGCGATGGGCAATCTGCTGACCAAGGTGAAGCGCAACTTCTTCATGGGCTTCCGCACCCCGTGGACGCTTGCGAGCGAGACAGTCTGGACGCTCACGCACCGCATGGGTGGCCGCCTCTTCTTCGTGGGGGGCATCCTCGGGGGCATCGGGGCGCTGGTCGGCGTGCCGTTCATGGCGTGCTTCGCCCTGATCATGGTCATCGCCCTCTGGCCGTGCGTCTACTCGTACATCGCGTACAAGCGGCTGGAGGACAGTGGGATGCTGTAAGGCGGACCGTCGGCCCGGCGGGGCGCGGAGGCCCCGCCCCACGGGGTGGTGCGTCGAACGAGGCGGCTCGGCCTTGTCGCGCACCAACCTGTAGGGTGCGACCTCCGCGTCGCGCTGGGGACGCTGCGGAATGACCGGCGCCGCAAGACACGGCGTCCGCCCATGAGCACTGGGAACAAGGTATCGCGGCGGCGGCAGGCGAATCTAGGCCTGCCGCCGCTACTGCGTCTCGGCGGACATCGTGCGAAGGACGGCAACCATGTCGGATCCCATCCCCGGCAAGCTGGCGATCGACGGCGGCGCACCCGTGCGCACCAAGCCGTGGCCAAACTGGCCCGTGTTCGACGAACTCGAAGAGCAGGCCGTGCTCGACGTCGTCCGCAGCGGCGAATGGTGGTCCATGGGCGGCGCTCGGGTGAAGCGCTTCGAGGAGGAGTACGCTGCCTACCAGGACGCGCGCTTCTGCACGGCCGTCACCTGTGGCACGCACGCCCTCGAGGTCACGCTGCGGGCGCTCGGCATCGGCGCGGGCGACGAGGTCATCGTCCCGCCGTACACCTTCGTCGCCACGGTCACCAGCGTGCTCTCGGTCGGCGCGGTGCCGGTCTTCGTCGACATCGACCCGAACAGCTACAACCTCGACCCGAGCCGCATCGAGGAGGCAATCACGCCGCGTACCCGGGCTATCATCCCGGTGCACATCGCGGGCGGACCCGCCGACCTCGATGGCGCGCTGGAGGTCGCACGCAAGCATGGCCTGCCCGTGATCGAGGACGCCGCTCAGGCTCATGGCGCCGAGTGGAAGGGGCGCAAGGTCGGGGCGATCGGCGACGCGGGCACGTTCAGCTTCCAGGCGAGCAAGAACCTCAACGCGGGCGAGGGCGGGGCCATCGTGACCGACAACGCCGAACTCTATGAGCGCATCTGGTCGGCGCACAACGTGGGGCGGGCGAGGACGGGGACGAGCACGTATGGCTACGAGGTTCTCGGCGGCAACTACCGCATGACCGAGTGGCAGGGCGCCATCCTCCTGGCGCAGCTCAGCCGCCTGCCCGCGCAGACCGAGCTGCGCTCCGCGAATGCCGCCTACCTGACGGGGCTGCTGGACGCGATCCCCGGCATCGTCACGCTGAAGCGCGATCCACGCGTGACGCGGCACGCCTACCACCTCTACATGTTCCGCTACGATGCCGCCGGCTTCGGCGGGAAGACGCGCGAGGCCTTCCTTCATGCGCTGCAGGAGGAGGGCGTGCCGTGTTCGCCCGGCTATTCGCCGCTCTATCGCGAGGCCGTCTTCCAGGGGCAGGCCGGCGTGGATGCCGAGCGCCGCGGCGGGTGGCCGACGAAGGTGCGAGGGCACGACTGCCCGGTCGTGGAGACGATCTGCCGCGACACGGTGTGGCTGTTCCAGACCCAGCTCATCGCGGGCAAGCAGGACATGGACGACATCGGCGAGGCGATCGAGAAGATCCGCCGCGCCTGGGCATAGATCGGAGCGAGTGGCGAGCATGAGCATGTGGCGAGTGGCAGTGGCCCTGGCGGGGCTTGGGGTGTGCGTGGCGGCGGGAGCGAGGGCGCAGGAGGCGGGCGCGATCGAGCCGAAGACCTGCCTGACGATCGGGCCTGTGGGCACAGGCGGGCGTTGGGCGCTGCACCGCGACGTGATCGAGGCCAAGATCGTGGCGGGCACGTGGACGGCGCCGAAGGCCGGCGATGCGGTCGAGACTCCGGGCGGCCCCCGTACGTGGCGCCAGGTCTCGGCGGACAACGACGGCGCGTTCGGCGTGGGTGGGTACGCCTACTTCGAAGTGCCCAGCGACGCCGAGCACGTCTACATCCTGGAGGCGGCAGGCCACTCGCTGGTCTACGTGAACGGCGAGCCGCGCGTGGGCGATCCCTACTCGAACGGCTCCGCCCATGTGCCGGTGCTGCTCCACAAGGGCGCCAACAGCCTGCTCTTCCTCGGCGGGCGCGGCCAGCTTCGCGTGCGCTTGGTGCCGCCCACGAGCCCGATCTACCTCGACCTGGCCGATCCCACGCTGCCCGACGCCCAGGTGGGCGCGCCGCTGAACGCGCTGGGCGGCCTCGTCCTGGTGAACGCGACGCCCAACACGTTGAAGGGTGTTCGCATCACGACGTCCGGCGACGACATGCGGACAACTGCCGTCGAGGCGCCCGCCATCCCGCCGATGACCGTGCGCAAGGTCGCGGTGCGGTTCTGCGCATCCTCGCCGAGCCAGCCCGGCCAGCTCAAGGTCACCGTCACCGTGACTCCGCCGCACGCGCTGGGGCTGCCGGAGTCGCAGACCGAGGTCGCGCTGAGCGTGAAGAAGCCGACGGAGCCGTACAAGCGCACCTTCGTCAGCGACATCGACGGCAGCGTGCAGTACTACGGCGTCAACCCGCCGCCCACACGCCCGGCCTCGCCCGCGCTGTTCCTCACGCTGCACGGCGCGAGCGTCGAGGGGATCGGGCAGGCTTCGGCCTATGCCGCGAAGACCTGGGGCTACCTCATCGCTCCCACGAACCGCCGCCCGTACGGCTTCGACTGGGAAGACTGGGGCATGACCGACGCCATCGAGGTGCTCGACGACGCCCAGCGCGTGTTCAAGACCGACCCGTCGCGCACCTACCTCACCGGCCACTCGATGGGCGGGCACGGCACGTGGATCGTCGGCACCACCCATGCCAACCGCTTCGCGGCCATTGCGCCCAGCGCCGGGTGGGTCAGCTTCAACACGTACGGCGGCGGCCAACGCGCGAACCAGTCGCCCATCGAGCAGATGCTGGGCCGCGCCTCGGCCCCCGGCGACACGCCCACGCTCATCCACAACCTCACGCCCCTTGGCGTCTACATCCTGCACGGCGACGCCGACGACAACGTGCCGGTGACCGAGGCGCGGGCGATGCGCGACATGCTCAAGCCGTTCCACACCGACCTGGGCTACCACGAGCAGCCGGGCGCAGGGCACTGGTGGGGCGTCGGCGACGAGCCGGGCTCCGCTTGCGTCGACTGGGCGCCGATCTTCGACATGTTCGCCCGGCGGAGCATCCCGGAGAACGAGGCCGTGCGCTTCGTCGACTTCACGACCGCCAACCCGCAGGTCAGCTCCACGATGAAGTGGGTGACCATCGAGGCGCAGGACAAGGCGCTGCTGCCGTCGCGAGTGAAGCTGCGCTACGACCCGTGGCGGCGGCGCTTCCAGGGCACCACCGAGAACGTCGCGCGCCTCACCTTCGACGTGGCCCACCTCATCCCGGGCGCGCCGATGGCGGTGGAGCTGGATGGCCAGAGGATCGCGGACATCAAGGTTCCCGCGAAGGCCACGCGCGCAAGCCTGGCCCGGGCCGGCGGCACCTGGCGCGTGATGGAGCACCCGGCGCCCGCCTCGGAGAAGGGCCCGCAGCGCTACGGCCCGTTCAAGCGCGCCTTCGGCCACCGCGCGATCCTCGTCTACGGCACGCACGGCACGCCCGAGGAGAACGCAGCCGCCTTCGCCAAGGCGCGCTACGACGCCGAGACGTTCTGGTACCGCGGCAACGGCGCGTTCGATGTGGTGGCGGACACCGCGTTCGATGCCAAGAGGGAGAAGGACCGCAACGTCGTGCTCTACGGCAACGCGGACAGCAACTCGGCGTGGGCGGCCCTCCTGGGTGGTGGCGCGGTGCAGGTGAAGCGCGGATCGGTCCGCGTCGGCACGCACGAGTTCAGCGGCGACTCGCTGGCGGCGTTCTTCGTGCAGCCTCGCCCCGGCAGCGACGTCGCGCTTGTCGGCGCCATCGCGGGCAGCGGCGCGGCGGGGATGCGCTTGGCTCAGCGCGTGCCGATCTTCCTCTCGGGCGCGGGCTTCCCGGACTGCCTGGTGCTGGGTCCCGAGACGCTCACGCAGGGCACGTCCGGCGTCCGCGCAGCCGGCTTCTTCGGCCTGGACTGGAAGGTAGAGACCGGCGAGTTCGCCTGGCAGGAGTAGGCCTGCGGCCCGCCCCTTCCGAGTCGCGCTTGCTCCTGTAGGTCGGAGGATGAATCCCCCGCCTGGGGGGCCTTCGGCCAAGCGCCCTCCGGGCGCGCTGACCGGCCGGATGCCGTAGCCCTTCCGCCCGGAGGGCGGCTGGCGGCACGCCCCCCAGGCGGGTTCTTCAGAGCCCGCCTGGCGCCGCGCCCTGGCGAACAGGTCACCGCGCTCCACTTCGAGCCGCGCGAGGCCGAGACGAAGCCGTCGCAATAGCACCGCCGTCCGAGGCGCGACCGTGATGGAGCGCGCGCCAGCGTCGCCTGCGTAGTGACCGGTAACCCATCGAAACGGAGCCGACCATTGCCGACCACCAGGCGTGAGTTCATCAAAGATGCTGCCGTCGTTGCGGGAGGGCTCGCGGCGGGAACGCTGGCGTGCGACGAGGCCCAGGCCGCCGCGAAGATGCCGGCCCGGGTGCTGGGGCGCATCGGGCGGCGCGCATCCATCGTCGGGTTCGGCACGGCGCCGCTCGGCAGCGACAACACCCCGCCCGCCGATGTGGAGCGCATCCTGAGCTTCGCGCTGGACCAGGGCATCGACTACGTCGACACCGCGCCGGTGTATGGCAGCACGGACAGCCGCTACGGCAATGCCGAGATGAAGCTGCGCGGCTTCCTGAAGGCCCACCGCAAGGACGTGTTCCTGGTCACCAAGGCGAACAGCAGCCGGCAGACGAAGGCCGGCATGCAGCAGCAGGTGGAGGAGAGCCTCAAGCGCCTGGGCGTGGACCATGTCGACGCCGTGCACATCCACAACGTCGGCGACTTCGACATGAGCCGGATCGAGGGCGAAGACGGCGCCCTGGCCGGCCTCGAGGAGGCGCGCAAGCGCGGGCTCCTGCGCTACATCGGCGTGAGCGGGCACACCAGGCCTCCGCGCTTCGCACGCATCATCAGCACCGGCCGCATCGACCTCACGATGGTCGTACTCAACTTCGCCGACCGCGCCAACTACGATTTCGAGGCGCAGGTGCTGCCCGCCGCCAAGGCGCACGGGACGGCTGTCATCGCGATGAAGGTCCTCGGCGGCTCGGTTGGCTGGGCCTACGACGCCCGCGCCAAGGCGAACCTGGCCGCCTACCACGAGCGCGCGATCCGCTACTCGCTCGGCCTGCCGCAGGTGGCGTGCGCGGTGATCGGCATGGCGAACGAGGACGAGGTGCGCCAGGCCGTCGCCGTCGCCCGCGCCTACAAGCCGCTCACCGCCGACGAGCGCGAGGCTCTGCTGGCCGAGGGGCGCGAGATCGCTCGCCGCCGCGGCCTCTACTTCGGGCCCGCCACGGGGTAGGGCCGCCCCCCGGGCTTGCCAGCCCCCGCCTCGCTTTGATATACTGCGCTCCGGTGCCGCTGGTCATGAACCTGGCCTGGCGCCGCCGACCGGTGCTCCCTGCTCCGGCGGCCAGAGGGAGCCCATCTGTTGTCGACACCATCCACCGCGCCCCACGAACGCCCCGCCCAGGTCCTGCCGGTGCCCTGGCTGATGCGCCAGCTTCGCCCGTGGCTCGGACTTGCCGTTGTGTGCGTCGGCTTCTCGTTCCATCCGACGTTCCTGCACACGTTCTGGACACGCGCCTACCTGGACAATCTCGCCCAGCAGGCGGCGACCAATGTGATCGTCGCGGTCGGCATGACCTTCGTCATCGTCACCGGTGGCATCGACCTGTCGGTCGGCTCGGTGATGGCGCTGAGCGGCGTGGCGCTCGGGTTGTGCCTCACGTCCGGGCCGCCGCCGTTCCTGTGCTACTTCGCCGCCGTTCCGGCCGGGCTCGCCGCCGCCGGCTGGGCCATGCGCTGCCGGTGTCTGCCGGATGCGGCGCGGCTACCGGTCGCGGCCGTCGGCGCCGCCGGCGTGGTCGCCATCGCCGGGCTGGCCCTCTCGCGCGGCCTCGCGGGAGGCGTGCTGCTGGAGTGGTCTCTGCTCTTCGCGCTCCTCGTGGGCCTGAGCTGCGGCCTCACGAACGGCGTCCTCGTCACCTACGGGCGCGTGCCGCCCTTCGTCGTGACGCTCGGCATGCTGACCACGGCGCGCGCGCTGACCCTGTGCGCGACAGATGGCAACAGCGTGTCGGTGCAGGCTATCCAGCGCCTCGCCGTGCTCGGCAAGGACCAGGGACTGGTGCTGGTTACCCTTCTCGTCGTGGCCGTCGGGGTGCTGCTGCTCAGCCGGACCCGCATCGGGCGCCACATCACGTCGATCGGCGGCAACGAGGAGGCGTCGCGCCTCAGCGGCATCGACGTCAGCGGCTCGAAGAACCTCGCCTATGCGCTGTGCGGGCTGACCGCGGCCATCGCCGCCGTGGTGCTGACCGCCAAGTTCGGCGTCGCCGACACCGGCGCCGGCACCGGGGCCGAACTCAATGGCATCGCCGCCGTGGTGATCGGGGGCACGAGCCTGAGTGGAGGCGAGGGGAGCGTCATCGGCAGTCTGGCCGGCGCGCTGACGATCGCCGTGCTGAACTCGGGTATGGTGCTCGTGGGCGTTCCGACGAACATGCAAGGCGTCGTCATCGGCTGCGTCATCGTGGCGACCGTGATGGTGGATCGCTGCCGCCGCAGGCAGGCATAACAGAGCGTCGCAGCCGCGGAGCGAATGCGGCGTGACCTTTTCGGGGGTGTTCTAGTGCGAGGCAAGGCCGTTCAGTTCGGAGCCGGCAACATCGGGCGCGGTTTCATCGCTCAGCTCTTCCACGAGAGCGGCTACGAGGTCGTTTTCGTGGATGTGGTGCCGCACATGCTCGATGCCCTCCGGGCGCGCCGGGCATACACGATTCGCATCGTGGGGGCCGGCGCGGCCGATGTGCCGATCGACAACGTGCGGTGCGTCGATGGGAACGATCGCGAGGCGGTGGCGCGCGAGTTGGACGACTGCGACATTGCGTGCACCGCGGTCGGGGCGGGTGCGCTGCGCTTCGTTGCGCCGAACCTGGCCGAGGGGCTGCGCCGTCGCCGCGCCGCGGGGCGCGGGCCGCTGAATGTGCTGGTCTGCGAGAACCTGCACGAGGCCGGCGCCTACCTGAGGGGGCTCGTCTCGGACCGGCTGCCGGAGGCTGAGCGCGGCGAGGTCCTGGCGGAGACGGGGTTCGTGCAGGCCGTCGTCAGCCGCATGGTGCCGCTGCAGAGCGTCGAGGAGAACGGCGGCGACCCGCTGCTCGTGCGGGTGGAGGCCTACAAGCGCCTGCCCGTCGATCTGGCTGCCGTCGTCGGAGCCCTGCCTGAGATCGTGGGCGTGATCCCGGTCGCCAACTTCGTTGCTCACGAGGCCCGCAAGCTCTACACGCACAACTGCGCGCACGCGTCGATGGGCTACCTGGGCTGGGAGCGCGACATCGAGTACGGCTACGAGGCGCTCGAGGACCCGGACGTGCGAGCCCAGGTCGACGCGGTGGTCGGCGAGACCGGCCAGGCCCTGATCCGGCGCTACGGGTTCGAGCCCGACGAGCACGCCGCCCACGTCGCCGACCTGTTCGAGCGCTTCACCAACCGGGAGCTTGGGGACACTTGCCTCCGGCTGGCTCGGGATCCTGTCCGCAAGCTGGCGCCCGGCGACCGGCTGATGGGCGCCGCCCGCCTCTGCGAGTCGATGGGCATCCGGCCGCAGGCGCTCAGCGGCGTCATCGCGTCGGCCCTTCGGTTCGACCCACCGGAGGATCCGTCGGCCGGCGAGCTGCAGAGGCGCCTGCACGAGGAAGGGATGGCGGAGACGCTGCGAGCGCTCTGCGGGCTTCGCGCGAACGAGCCGCTCATGCTGGACATTCTAGACAGCTACGTCGCCGGAGGGTAGCCGCGCCGCCCTCGGGATGGACGAGGCCGCGAGCGTGGGGTACAGTAATCCGAGCAAGGCGGGAAGGGATCGACTGAGGTGAAGCCCACTCCCGCGCGAGGAGGTGCCTGATGGCGCACATGATCAACGAGATTCGCGAGCAGCCCGACAGGGTAGAGCGCGCGATAGCGTCGCAGTTGGACAGCGCGACCCGCTTGGCCCAGGCCATGCGCGACAACGATGTGCGGTTCGTGGTGATCGCGGCAAGAGGGACTTCGGATCACGCCGCCACGTACGCGAAGTACCTGTTCGAGATCGTGGCCGGCATGCCGACCGCCCTGGCGGCCCCGTCCGTGTACACGCTCTACGACGGCCAACTGCGCCTCGGCAACACCCTCGTCATCGGCATCTCGCAGTCCGGGCAAGGCACCGACATCATCCAGGTGCTCTCCGCCGCTCGGTCGGCGGGCGCGCTCACCGCGTGCGTCACCAACGACGGGACGTCGCCCATCACGAAGGTCAGCGACCATGTCCTTCTCTGCGACGCCGGCGACGAGCTTGCCGTGGCCGCCACCAAGACCTACACGACATCACTCGCGGTCGTCGCGCTCCTCGTGGGCGTTCTCTGCGACCAGCGCGAGTTCCTGGGCCAGCTCAGCGCCGTGCCCGACTCCCTCCGCAAGACGATGGAACTGGAGGCGGACATCGAGAAGTGGGTCGAGCGCTACCGCTACATCGAGGAGTGCGCCGTCGTCGCACGCGGCGTGAACCAGGCGACCGCTCTGGAGGCCGCCCTCAAGATGACGGAGACCTCCTACCTGGTGGCCAAGCCGTACTCGGGCGCCGACTTCCAGCACGGGCCCATCGCGATGGTCGACAACGGCTTCCCGTGCTTCGTCTATGCGCCCAGCGGCCGCGCCTACCCGTTCATGCTGGAGACGGCGCTCAAGATCAAGGAGCGCGGCGGCGAGATGATCGTGACCGCTCACGACCCCGAGATCCTCGAGCTGGGCAAGACGCGCCTCCAGATCCCGGCAGACGTGCCCGAGCTGCTGAGCCCGCTGGTCTACATCCTGCCCGGTCAGTTGTTCGCCTACTACCTCAGCCGAACGCGCGGCGGGAACCCGGATAGCCCGCGCGGCCTGAAGAAGGTCACGCTCACCACGTAGATCCTGACGCGGCGCGTTCCCGGGTGTCTGCGCCGCGAGACCGGTTCGCCACGTGCGGGCCGACTCACTACGCCGATCCGGTTGGGTACATGCGCGCTCGTGCGCTCGGAACCATAGCTTCCATAGGCGTTGATCGTCCCGGCCTCCAAGAGGTCGTCGTGCACGTCGGCAGCGACGTGCGGCCCGCTGTCGTCTACCCGGCACTCACTGGCCGAGCCCGGGTAGGCGACGCCGTGGCGCTCAACACCTGGGCGGTCGAGCTAGGCCTCGGAACCGGCGGAGTCGACTTCGTCACCGAGATATGCGGCACGGGCGAGGTGCTGCTCGACGCGCCGGGCCACATCATGAAGCTGCGCTACACGCCGTTCCAGTTGCCCGTGCTGGCGGCGGAAGCGCAGGAAAGCCCCCATCACGAGGCCATCTGTGCCTTCACCTCGCTGGACACGTGCCCCGTGGTGTGCGCCGAGCTGCACAGCCAGGTGGCGCCCATCTGCGCGGCTGCCAAGCTGGAGGCCAAGGGGCGGGCCCGCATCGCCTACCTGATGACCGATGAGGCGGCGCTGCCCATCGCCTTCAGCCGCCTGGTCGAGTCCCTGCGCGAGCGGGGGCTGCTCGACGCGACGGTGACGGTCGGCCAGGCGTTCGGCGGCGACCACGAGGCCATCAACCTCTACTCCGGTCTGGCAGTCGCCAGGATCGCGGCCAAGGCCGACATCATCGTGGTGGCACAGGGGCCCGGCGGCGCCGGCACGGGTACGCCGCTCGGCTTCTCCGGGGTGGGGCAGGGGGTGGCGCTCAATGCCGCCGCCGCGTTGAACGGTACACCCATCGCCGTCGCGCGCCTCAGCTTCGCCGACTCCCGCGTCCGCCACTTCGGCCTGAGCCATCACACCGTCACTGTCCTCGAGCGCATCGCCATGTCGCCGGCGCTCGTGCCCATACCGCGGCTGCCGGACGAGCAGCGCCGGTTCCTGGGCAAGTCGATCGAGCGCCGCGAGCTGTCCGAGACCCACGAGTTCATCACCGTCGACGCCGAGGCCGGCCTGGACGCCCTCGCGGACAGCGGCGTTCAGGTGAGGACGATGGGGCGCGAGTTGGCCGAGGACCGGGTGTTCTTCCTCTCGGCGTCGGCGGCCGGCCTGCTCGCGGGGCAGTGGGTGGAGCGGTCCATCGGCGCGCCGCCGCGCTGATCGGGAGGCACGGAGTATGGCTGAAGGCGCCGGAACCACATCGGAGTACCTGTACCGCGGCCGCGTCGTCACGCTCCGGCTCGACACGCTCACGGCTTGCGACGGGCACACGATGCGCCGCGAGGTCGTCGAACACCGTGGCGCCGTCGCCATCGTGCCCATGCTGACGCCCGAGACTGTGCTCCTCATCCGGCAGTACAGGCATGCCGTCGGCGAGACTCTCCTCGAAGTGCCGGCTGGATCGCTGGAGCCTGGCGAGGATCCAGCCGCCTGCGCCGCCCGCGAGCTGGAGGAGGAGGTCGGCTACCGCGCCGGCCGCATTCGCCCCATGTTCGGCCAGTTCCTCGCCCCCGGATACTCCAGCGAGCTGCTGCACGTCTTCCTGGCCGAGGACCTCGATCCCACGGTTCAGCACCTCGACGAGGACGAGCAGATCGAGGTCGAACCAACGCTCCTCTCCGACGTGCGCCGCCTCCTGCGCGAGGGGCGCCTGCGGGACGCCAAGACGATCGCGGCCCTGTTGGCGGTGGGCCTGTTTCGCGATTCGGCGTAACCGCCACTCCTCCGCGTTCGTCGACTCTGTAGCCCTGCGCCCATTGGCGGGCTGGGGCCGGAGAGTCCCATGCGACGGACTGCGTTCTCGCTGGTCGAGCTACTCACTGTCATCGCCATTATCGCCGTACTGGTCGCCCTGTTGTTCCCCGTGTTCGCGAGCGCCCGTGCCGCCGCCAGGCGCACCACGTGCCTCACCCAGCTCCATCAGATCGGCCTTGCTGCCGGCCTCTACCGCCAGGACTTCGAGGAGTTGCCGCTCCGCCTCTCGGCCCTCAACGGCTCCTACGTGCGCGAGCCCCGCGTCTTCGTGTGCCCCAATGACCCGTTGAAGGGGCAGCACCCGGGCAACACGCGCCTGGAGGGGAAGCTGTACCTGCCGAGCGGTGTGAGCTACGACTTCGTGCCGGGGTGGAGCGAGGCGCTCGCGCTGGGGTGGTGGCAGCCCGCGCCGCACTTCGGGCGCGGCAAGTGGGACGACATGACGCCGCTCGCGGAGTGCCAGTGGCACTGGGCAACCTACTACAGCGCCACGCTGCCGGGCAATGCCGCCGGGGCGCGCGGCTGGCAGATGGTCCTGACGGCCGGGGGATCGGTCAAGAAGCTACGAGTGGAGAACCCGATGTCGGACTTCTCACCGGAGAAGTACAACTAGCCTGGATCTGCCGCCAGCGCGCGGGTTCGATCGGCACCGACAAGACATCGGGGCCAGGCTCTCCGCCCGGCCCCGATGCCAGAGACGACGTCACGCCTCGCTGTTACTTCTTGCCCTTGGCCGGCTTTGCCGTCGGCGAGACCAGCACCATCTTGGTGATACGGTCGCCGCGCTGGATCTTCTGGACGATCTCCATCCCCTTGGTGACCTTGCCGAAGACGCAGTAGCCGCCGTCGAGGCTGTGGTTGGGCTTCAGGTTGATGAACCACTGGCTGTCGCCCGAATCCGGCGCGCTGCTGCGGGCCATGCCCAGAGTGCCCGTCTCGTGCGTCAACGCGCCCACCTCGAGCGGCAGGCTCTTCAGTCCCGACCCGCCGCCTCCCAGCCCGCGCGTTCCGCCGGCGCCGTCGGCCTTCGCGCTCACTTCCTTGTCCGACCACTTTGCCGAAGCCGGGTCCCCGGCCTGTACGACGAAGTTCGGCACGACGCGGTGGAACACGATGCCGTCGTAGAAGCCCTGCTTGATCAGCTTCGTGATGTGGGCCACCGTGGTCGGAGCTTCCTTGGGGAACAGCTCCAGCACGACCTTGCCGCGGCCGCCGATCGTCATCTCCACGGTCGGGTTGGCCGCAGGCGCGGCGTATGCCGCCGAGGCGCACGCGGCAAGGGACACCGCTGTCGCCACCAATGCTGAGACATGTCTCTTCATCTAGGGTTTGCCACCTCCGGCGGGGGCAGCCGCGGGGGCGACTACCCATCGCTCAATCACATCGCCACGCACAACCTTGGTCACGACATCCATGCCCTGCGTCACCTTGCCGAACACGCAGTAGTCGCCGTCGAGCCCGTGGTTGGGTTCGCGGTTGACGAAGAACTGAGAGTCTGCTGAGTTGAGGTCAAGGTTGCGAGCCATCGCGATCGTGCCGGCATCGTGGAGCAAGCCGTTGTTCTCGAACGCGATTCGCTTTCCGCTGCCGCCGCTTCCTACCCCCTTGGTGCCACCCGTCCCGTCGTCCCTGTCCTTGAAGTCCTGGGCGGTCAGGTCGCGGGAAGCCGGGTCGCCTGCCTGGATGACCTTCGGGTCCTTGAGGACGACCCTGTGGAACGCTTGGCCGTCGTAATAGCCCTTCTTGATCAACCCCACGATTTGCGTTACGGTCTTGGGAGCGCTGCCCTGGTAGAGCTGAATCGTGATGTCGCCCTTGCCCTTGACCGTCAGCACGGTATCGACGAATGGTCCTTGGGGAGTCGCTGCCTTGCCGCCGGGCTGGGCGTCGCTGAGGCGCTTCTGGCGCGCCTTGTTGGCCTCAACCTTCTCGGCTTCCTGCCGCCTCATCTCCGCTCGGTCCGAGGGTGACGGGGTCAGGTCCTTCTTCGGCTGGGTGATGGCGAGCACGAGCCCCAGAATGACGACGCCAAGCACGATGAGGAGAGGTCGCATCGCTGTCTCCTGATATACGAGCGCGTGATGAGCGCGCGAGATCCTCTGATCTCGGCGCGCCCGAGGTCATTGTACATGCGTCGTCTCACCTTTGTCAACGAGCCGCGTTGACCCGCCACGCCCAGGCTGATATACTGAAGGGCAAGCTTGCTGAGGGTGAGTGAGGACATGGACTGGGCGCATCTTTGGGACGTCCTCCGGGGTTTCGACTACCGGGTCGCGGTTGATATCGTCGCCGTGTCCTGGCTCATCTACCGCCTGCTGCTGCTGGCGAAGGGCACGCGCGCCTGGCAGATCATCGGCGGGCTGATGACCCTCCTCTTGGCCGTCGCCATTTCCGGCCTGCTCGGGCTCACGACACTCAACTGGCTACTGCGCCAGACGTTCCCGTTGGGGCCGGTCGCTCTAGTGATCCTCTTCCTCCCGGAACTGCGCCATGCCCTGGAGGAGTTCGGCCGGCCGGGCTTCTGGGGGCACAGCCTCGGGTTCGTCGCGCGCGAGCAGATGGCCGGCATGATCGACGAGGTCGTCACAGCCGTCAGCAACCTCTCCGTGAAGCGAATCGGCGCGCTCATCGTATTCGAGAGGGATGTCGGGCTCGACGATATCGCGGCAACGGGCACCGAGGTCAACGCCGATGTCTCGTCTCGGCTGATTTCGACGCTGTTCCACAACGGAACGCCGCTGCATGACGGCGCCGCCATCATCCGCCACGGCAAGATCTCGGCTGCCGGCGCGACGCTGCCGCTGACCTCTAGCCCGCGCGTTGACGCGACCGTGCACACTCGCCACAAGGCGGCGCTCGGCATGTCCGAGGAGAGCGATGCCGTCGTTGTCGTCGTCTCCGAGGAGACCGGTACGGTGTCGATCGCCGTGGGAGGCAAGCTGATACGCGGGCTGAGCGAGGGAACGCTGCGAGAGCGGCTGATGAACCTGCTGCAGGTCTCCGATCAGCGGGGCTTGGCGTCGCATCCCATCGCGCAGGTTGCCACGCGCGTGGGCGACGCGATCAAGGTGGCGCGCGGCAAGGAGCCGCTTCGCTAGGTCGTACCGTACGCGAGGCCATCGGGGGCGTACCTCGGCTCGCGAGCGGTTTCCTGGTTGGTCCTACTCGCCTTGGGCGGTTCGAGGTTGGTTCACTGCACGATAGGGGCGGTTTGACGTGGGCGTTCTCTGGAAGGGCTGGCGCGAGAACTTCGTCCTGAAGGCCATCTCGCTGCTCACCTCGATCACCATCTGGGCCTACGTGGGCTTCACGGAGCGGGCTCCGGTCGTCTCGCGCGACTTCGACGCCGTGGTGGTCGAGAGCGGCGCGCCGCCGGACGACTATGTCGTGCGCCTGAAGCAGGAGACGGTGAGGGTGACCGTGCGTGGCCCTAAGGACGAGGTCGACAAACTGACGCCCGACTCCGTCAAGGCCCTCGTCGACTTGCGAGCCGCGCAGCCGAACAGCCAGCGAGTGCCGATTACCCGGTTCCGGGGTCCGGTGGGCGCGGCGCACCTGGATTTCGATTGTCTGAGGCTGTACGTCAGCGCCGACGTCGTGCCCAAGGTGCGCCGGCGTATGGCCGTCACGGCTTCCTACTCCAACGACCCACCGGCCGGCCGCGTCTATGCGTGCAGGACCGATCCGTCTGTCGCCGAGGTTGTGGGCGCGCGCGAATCGGTGGACCGCGTGGCCCGCCTCGTCGTCTATATCGGCTCGCAGGGGGGCAACACGCGCGGAGACGTGCCCGTCAAGGCGCTCGACGAGAACGGCGTGCTGATCCGAGACGTCCGGATCGACCCGCCAGCGATCCGCGTCGAACTGGACCTGGTAGAGGCGCCCACCTCGCGCACGCTCGTGGTCAGCCCGATCATCAAAGGCAGGCCGAGCCCGCCCTACGTCGTCGCGGAGGCCATCGTCGACCCGATCCAGGTGACCGTGGCCGGGCCGTCCGAGGCGCTGGCGTCGCTCACCCACCTGCAGACGGTCGAGATCGCCATCGATGGCATCAAGGCCGATATCCTCCGGGACGTTGCCCTGCAACTGCCGCCGACCGTCCAGGTGAAGGACGGCCGCAGCACGGTGCGCGTGATTGTCAGGGTCGCCGAAGCGGGCAAGCCGGCGCCCGCCGTACCTTAGCTCGCATGGACCACACCAACGACGCCCTCCATCTGCAGCCGGCCGGCGACAGCGTTGCCGCCGAACTGCTGCCGCTGTCCATCGGCGACGTCTTCGACGAAGCCTTCGATCTGTACAAGCGCAACTTCGCCCTCTTCGCCGGCATCGTGGCGGTCATGTCCATCCCCATGCAGATGCTGATCCAGGGGGTGAACACGGCCCTCGGCGTGGATCGGCTGGCCGCTTCGATCGGCTCGGGCAGCGAGACCGCCGACCCATCGGCCGTCTTGTCGGCGGCATTCGGCATCATGGCGCTGAGCTTCGTCCAGAGCGTCGTGTTCATGTTCGTGCATGTGATCCAGAGCGGCGCCCTCACGGTCGCGGTCTCCGAACGCTATCTGGGACGCGCGGTTACGCTGGGCGCAGCGTACCGGCAGGCCTGGCGGCGCATTGTGCCGCTGCTGTTCACATGGGTGCTGGTCGCGCTGGTCATCGGCGTCGTCGCCACGGCGCTGGTGTTCGTTGCCGTGATGGTCGGTGCGCTGTTCGCCGGCCTGATGGCGCTGGCAGGTCCCGCCGGTGAGGTGGCCGGAGCGGTTACTGCCATCGTGGCCGGGGTCGTCGCAGCCCTGGTGGCGGCGGCTGCCTTCGTGCTGCTCGGCATCTTCACGACCCAGATCGTCATGCTGGAGGGCGTCGGGTACGGCCGGGCCATCGAGCGCAACTGGGCTCTGGTGCGGCGGCGCATTCCCCGGCTCTCCTTCGCCATCGTGCTGCTGTGGGTCGTGCAGCTCTGTCTCTACTTCGCCCTATCGCAGTCGGTGGCGGGGATCCTGCAGTTGGTGGTCTACCCCGTGCTCCAGGTCGCTCCCACGGTGGAGACGCTCGCGAGTACGGCGCTGTCCGCGGTGCTGTGGATGCTGCTCGAGCCGTTCTGGCTGGTCAGCGTCACGCTGATGTACTACGACCAGCGCGTTCGCCGCGAAGGCTTCGATCTGACCGTACTGGAGCAGAATGTGCGCGACATGTCGTCGGGGAGGGCGCGTCGATGAGCAAGTGGCTCGCCCTCGCCGGAGTGCTGCTCGCCTGCTGCCTGGCGCTCCCGACGCTCGCCCAGGTCGCCGCCGATCGTTCTACGCCGGCCTCGGCGCGGGCGGCGCGGGCTCGCGATCAGGTGCGCGACATCCTGGCCTCGCCCGAGTACGGCCGCGAGAAGCCGGGCAAGTCGCCGCTGGAACGCCTCGGCGACGTGCTCCTGAGCCCCGTCAAGCGCTTCTTTAAGTGGCTCGGCGAGAAGCTCGAAGGGCTGTCGCTCCCCACTCCCTCGGGCGTCCTCGGCCAGATCCTGATGTATGCGTTCTATGGGGTGCTCATCTCCCTCGCCGTGCTGCTGCTTGCCAAGCTCGTCGTCGGCCTGGCTCGGCGCGGCGCCCAGCGGGCTTCGGCCGGGAACAAGAAGCCGGCGGTCTCCTCCACGATGATCGAGGAGCCCGAACCCGCGGCCGAGCCGGACACCTGGATCGAGGTAGCGCGGCGCCATGCGGCCGAAGGCGATATGAGGTCGGCCTATCGCGCCGCGTTCACCGCCGTCCTGGTGCGCCTCGACCGGCTGGGCGCGATACGCTACGAGCGCCAGCGCACCAATGGCGAGTACGTGCGCGCCCTGCGCGGCCACCCGCAATACCTCGCTGCGGTGCGGCCCGCGGCTCGCGACTTCGATGCGCGCTGGTATGGCCACCTGCCCGTTCAGCAGGCCGACTTCGAGCGTATGCTCGCCACCTACACCCACATCGCCGGGGAACCGGTCGCATGACGGCTCGCCTGGTCGATTCCCACTGCCACCTGAACCACGCCCGCCTGCTGGCCGATCATGAGGCTGTGCTGGAGCGCGCGGCGGCGCTGGGAGTCTCCCGCGTCGTGGTCGTCGGCTGCGACGAGCCGTCCAGCGCGGCGGCAGTCGAGATGGCCGAGCGGCATCTCGCGGTGTTCGCGACGGCAGGGGTGCATCCGCACGACGCGTCGACGTATGACGACGGTGTCGCCGAGCGCATCGCGGCGCTGCTCGATCGGCCCCGCGTCGTCGCACTTGGCGAGATCGGCCTGGACTTCCACTACAACTTCTCGCCGCCGGACGTGCAGCGTCGCGTGTTCGCCGATCAACTCGCGCTGGCCCGCGCGCGTGGCGTCCCTGTCGTGGTCCACTGCCGCGATGCGTACGACGAGGTGCTCACGGCGCTGGAGCGGGCCGGCGTGCGCGGCGTCGTCCACTGTTGGAGCGGCACTCCGGAAGACGCGGTGCGCGCCGTGGCGTGCGGCATGCACCTCGGGTTCACCGGGATCGTGACGTTCAAGGACGCGGGGCCTATACGCGAGTCGGCGCGCGCCATCCCGCTCGATCGCCTGCTGATCGAGACCGATGCGCCGTACCTGGCGCCGCTGCCGCACCGGGGGAAGCGCAACGAGCCCGCGTATCTACCGCTCGTGGCACGCGCCGTGGCCGATGCCCGCGGGATGAGCGCGGCCGAGGTTGCGGCGCTCACCACGGCGAACGCGGAGGCGCTCTTCGGCCTGTAGCCCCGGCGACGGACCGAGGGGGCGCTGCTTGCCGCACCCTTCGAAGGCCAGGGCACGTGGCCTCGTCCCGTGAGGAGGACCGATGGCGTTCGCAGTTCCGCACAGCTACGTGCCCCTTCTTCTCGACCCTCCGTATGTGCTGGCCCTGTTCGCGCTGGGGGCGGCCGTGGGTCGCCGGTTGCTGCGCCTCGTTCGGGCGCCGCTGTCCGCCCTCACGCGCGCCGAGTATGGCGTGGTTGCCGCCGCCCTGGGCACGGGGCTTCTGCAGTACCCGATGTTCGCCCTCGGCGTCACCGGCCACCTCACGCCGATAGCCATCCGGGTCGTGCTTGGCCTCCTGGCGCTCGCGCTGGCCGGCGATGTCATCGCGGTCGCCCGCGCGCTGGGACATGCCGTCGCCGAATGCTGCGGCTCTCGCCGCGTGGCCGTGCGCTCCTGGGCGTTCTGGCTCCTCCTCGCCCTCGCACCGGCTGCACTGCTCGCCTTCCTGCAGACGCTGACGCCTGTCACCGACATGGACGGCATCGGCTACCACCTGGGCATCCCGCGGCGCTGGCTGGGCGTCGGGCGGATGGAGTATGTGCCAACGATGTACATGGCGCAGCTCCCTCTCGGGCAGGAGATGCTCTACACGGCAGCGATCGCCACCTGGAGCGAGGAGAGCGCCCGGCTCATCCACTTCGGCTTCTGCATCCTGGCGTGCGTTGGGCTTGGATGCCTCGGCCGGCGCGTCGCGCGCCCGAACGTCGGGCTCGCGGCGGTGACGGTTCTCCTCGTGGGCCTGCCCGCGGTCTCCGTGCTGGAGCTGTCGACCTGGGCCTACACGGAGCTGGGCATCGCTTGCGAGATGATCGCGGCGTTCGTCTGCTGGACGGCTTGGCGTCGCACGCGCGCCGCAGGCTGGCTCGTGGCGGCCTTCGCGTGCGCTGGACTCGCCTTGTCGTTCAAGATCACCACCGGCTTCTTCGCGCTGGGGCTCGCGTGCCTGACCGTAGTGGCGTCGCGGCGGTCCGGCGCAGCGAGGGCCATGCTGCTGGGCGCGGGGGGCTTCGCGGTCAGCCTCGCGGTCTTCAGCCCCTGGCCGATCCGCTCGTGGGCCATGACGGGCAACCCGGCCTTCCCGTTCCTGTCGGGCGTGTTCCCCACGAGGGACTGGAACGAGAAGGCCGCGCGGCAGTTCGCCGAGTACTTCAGGTACGCGGGGTGGGGCACCGGCCGGCTCCTCGGTTCGCTGAACGACTCCGAACGCCAGATGGTTGTCGTCGCGGCGGTGCTGGTAGCCGTCCTGGTCGCGGCGTTCCTCCTGTGGCGCGTTCGCGATCCGGATGCGCGCGCGTGCGCTGCTCTGGCCGGCCTGCTCACCGCCGTCTACGTCTGGAACACTGGCCTCTACATGCGGTACCTGGTCCCAGTGCTGCCGTTCTGGCTCCTTGCCGCCGCTCCGCTGGCCGCGAGCCGGTGGCGCGGCCGAGGACCGGGCACTGCAGTCGTCGCGGTGACGCTGCTCGGCGCGGGATGGTATGTCGCGCGTTCCGAGCCGGGCCCGCGCGACGCGGCAGCCTTCGCGCTGGGGCGCGGCAACCGCGCTGCCTACCTGGGTCAGGCGCTCCCAACCTATCCCGTGGCGCAGTATGCCAACCGGAACCTGCCCGGCACCTCGCTCATCCTCGTGGCGGGCGCCGCGCCTCAGTACTACTACGACGCGCCGCTCATCTTCATGGACGTGGTCCGCATGCGCTACGACGAGTGGGGGAACTTCCTGGGCGACCTGCGGCGCAATGGGGTGACGCATATCCTCGTCAGTCGCACGTTCTACGACGACGTGCCGCCTGGCGCTGTCCTGCCCAACAAGCTCTACTTCATCCGCCGCGTCGTGGCGGAGCGCGGGGAACTCCTGATCGAGACGCCGAGCGACCGCCTCCTCGCCCTCAAGCCTGCGCCGTAGCAGGCCGAGCCATCCGTCGCCACACGGCAACGAGGGCCGGACGTCGCCGCGCCCGGCCCTCGATCTCCGCTTGAGTTGTGCCGCGCCCGCCTACTTCTTCCGCTCGAACGAGCCTGGCGGCGGCGCGAACTTGAACGCGCTGTCCGGCGTCGCCCCGTTGACCTCCAGCTTCTGGATCACCGTGACGATGGTTTGATCGAGCTTCACCCGCCGGGTCGTCTGCACGACCTTGCCGCCCTTGCGTGCGGCCGTCCTCAGGTTGCCCTGGATGCCTGTGAAGGAGAGCGACACCTTCCGCACCAGCGACGTCGACTTGTCGATGTAGAGGGTCACCGTGCCGCTGCGACCGGGTACGAGCTTCGCCGACGTGAACCGGCCGCCCACCACATGGCACTGCACGCCGTTCACCGTCGTCGGAGCCCTCATCGTCAGACCGGTCAGGTTGGTCTTTACCCCCTGTAGAAACTGCAGGGGGTCAAGCTCGCTGGCAATGCCGACCTGCCTGGCCGCGGCGACGAACTCGCCCAGGGAAGCCGGTGCGGGCGCCTTGGTGTACATGGCGCTGCCCGAGTTGTAGCAGATCAGGCCACGCCCGTCGCTGGCGGCAATCGACGTGCCTATTTGTGGGCTCGTGACGGCCACATAGGCCTTGTTGGGGCGTGCGAAGCGCAGCTCGCTAGTCAGGCCGGTCGGCTGTGGCCGGCCGCCATCGATGGTGCGCGTCAACGTCGAGCCCGCCGTGTGCGTGTATGACTTGAGCGTGCTGTAGGCGGTGTACATGCGCTGCAGCACCGCGTTGGCGTCCTGGGCGGCGGCCGGCGGCGCGGAGACCGCGAGCGCGGCAGCGGCAGCGGCAAGGCGGATTAGCCTCATGGCGCGTTCCTTTCGCGACGTCTCTGCTGGCGGCCCTGTCACGCGGATCGATGCGTGGGCGCGCCGGGGTGTGACCCTACCCATCATAGCGTCGGCCGGCCTACTCGTCAATGGCTGCTTCGCCGGGCCGCAGCCGAGCGCCGCAACCGATCCGCCTCCACGGCGATCAGCAGCACCAGCGCCAGCACCAGCATTTCCCAGATCGCGTCGCGGCCGGATGTCGTGACGCCGTTCTGCACCACGCCGATCGTCAGGATCCCCAGCAGCGTGCCGAACATGGTGGCCGAGCCGCCGATCACCGGCGTGCCGCCCATGACGACCGCCGTGATAGCGCGCATCTCCAGGAACTTGCCGGCGTCAGGGATGGCCGTGCCGCGTGCCGTGACGACGATGGCGCACAGCGCGGACAGCAGGCCGCAGAACGTGTAGACGAGCATCTCGGTCCGCTGCACCCGGATGCCGCTGAGGTGCGCCGCCTCGCGCGACCCGCCCAGCGCCAGGACGCCGCGCCCGAACCCGGTGCGCTTCAGGATGATGGCCGCGACGAGGAGTGCCCCGATGGCCACCCACGCGCGGATCGGCAGGCCCATCCAGGAGTCGTACCCGAGCGGGGTGAGCGAGTCGGGCAGCCCGCTGATCGTCTCGCCATGGCTCAGCACGTAGGCGCCCGCGCGGGCTGCCGAGTACATGGCGAGGGTCGCGATGATCGGCGGAACCTTGAACCGGGCGATGAGGACACCGTTGACGAGCCCGCACCCGGCTCCCACCGCCAGCACGGCGGTCACCGCGTAGTAGAGAGGCCATCCGGCCTCCACGGCGACCTTGCCGAGCACAATGGAGCAGAGGCCGACGACGGAGCCCACGGACACGTCGATGCCGCCTGTGGCGATGACCAGCGTCATACCCGCTGCCAGGATGGCGACCTCGGAAGCGCCCGACAGAATGACCGACACATTCGCGCCGGTGCGGAAGTCCGGGTAGGCGGCCGAGAGCCCGGCGAACGCGAGCATGAGCACGACGGCGACGCCGGCTTCCGGCGGCAGGCTGAACCCCTTGCGGGCGCGCGGTTCGGCCGGAGCCGGAGTAGTGGAGGAGGGTGTCGCCATGGTTACGCCGCCCTCTGCGCTGCCGGCCCGGTGGATCGCGTGCGGCGCGCCTGCTCGAACAGGGCAGCCAGCAAGACCACGGCGCCCGTCACCAACCCGTACTGCTCATTCGGCACGCCGGAGAGGAACAGCGCGTTGCGCAGCACCACGATCAGCGCCGCGCCGATCGCCGCGCCTACCACGCTGCCCTGGCCGCCCGTCAGCCGCACCCCGCCGATCACCACTGCCGCGATGACATCCATCTCATACCCGTCGCCCAGGTTCCACTGCGCGTTGTTCGCCCCGGCGCTCATCAGCAGTCCAGCGAGCCCGGCGCACGCACCGGACACGAGGTAGGCGAACCGCAGCACGCGCCCCACGTTCACGCCCGAGAGCCGCGCCGACTGCTCCGCGCCGCCCACCGCCACAACGTGCCGGCCGGTGCGCGACCGCGTCAGCATCAACGCGATGACGGCCGTCACGACGATGAACACGGCGAAGGGCGTGAAGCCCGATCCCATCGCCTTGAAGGACGCCGGCAACTGGTTGTAGGGCGCCGCACCGGTGGCCACGTTCGCGGCGGCGCGGAACAGCATCATCGTGGCCAGCGTCGCCAGGATCGGCGGCAGCTTGCGGAGCGTGATCAGCGCGCCGTTGGCCCATCCGCCGAGCGTGCCCACGGCCAGGCCGAGCAGCGCGCCCAGGAACCAGGGCAGCCCGCCGGCCGTACTCGCGCCGGCCGCGCATGCTGCGATGGCAAGCGTCGCGCCGACGGCCAGGTCGATGCCGCCGGTCAGGATGACGATGGCTTCGCCGCACGCCATGATGCCTAGCGCGCCGGCCTCCTGTCCAACGAGCGACAGGTTCTCATAGTTGCGGAACTCGTGGTGCGTGGCCGATAGCCACACGACGACGAGCACCAGCAACATCAATGCGGGAGCTTCACGAAAGCGAGACATAACAACCTCGGGCGCCGCGCCCTTGCGACGTCATGGTGGGGGTAATCAGAACCAAGCCGGACCCGGGCAGTGGGCCTGGCAAATCGGCAACGCGCTCAACGGCTCTCGTGACAGGCCCAGTCCCCGCAGGGGACTTCGCGATGGGCAGGCCCGGGTATCAACCCGGGCGATGCTCGGGCAACGCCCTCCGATCCGGGCGTCCGCTACGTCGCGCATGTCTAGACCCGGGCGATGCTCGGGTCCTAACCCAGATGATGGGCGAGCGCCGTGGTGGGATGGGCCTCCGTGCCCGTCCGGAGCCACTCACGAACAGGCCACGCCCTTACGCGTGCGCCCGCGCAGCCTTGATGCGCTCGACGAACTGCTTGGCCGTCGCGGTGACCGAGGCGTAGTCGCCCGTCTTGGCGCCCGCCGTCAGGTTGCCGCCGACCCCGACGGCCACGCACCCGGCCCGGATCCACTCGGCCACGTTCTCCAGCGCCACTCCGCCCGTCGGCACGAGCTGCGCCTGGGGCAGGGGACCGCGCACCGCCTTGATGAACCTTGGGCCGAGGATCTCGCCGGGGAACACCTTGACCAGCTTCGCGCCGGCCTCCATGCACTCCAGTACCTCGCGCACCGTCATCGCACCGGGCATCGCCAGCACGTCGTAGCGGTTGCACAGGCGCACCATCTCGACGTTCAGACAGGGCGACACGAGGAAGTGCGCTCCGGCCAGGATCGCGGCGCGGGCCGTCTCAGCATCGAGCACGGTGCCGGCGCCGATCAGGATGTCGCCATCCGTGTACTCCTCGGCCAGCCGCTCGATGACGCCCAGCGCGCCGGGAACGGTGAACGTGATCTCGAGCGCCGCCACGCCGCCCTCGCGGCACGCCTCGGCGATGCGCAGGGCCTGCTCACTGGTCTCGGCGCGCACGACCGCGATGAGGCCACGGTCGGTGATGCTCTGACATACGCTTGCGCTGGACATGGACACCGTCTCCCTTCTGACTCCCGGGCCGAACGGAGGGCGGGCCTCCGTGCCCGCCGGCCCTGTCGTGCAATGCCGGGCTGGCCTACCGCTGCACGCGTCCCGTGCCCGTGCCACCCATCAGCGCCTCGACCTCGGCGCGGGTCACATAGTTGAAGTCGCCCGGAATGGAGTGCTTCAGGCAGGACGCGGCCACGGCGAACCGGATGGCGCGGTCCGGCGAGGACAGCCCTTCCGTGTTCAGGCCGAAGACGAGCCCCGCCGCGAACGAGTCGCCGCCACCGACGCGATCGACGATGTTGCGGATCTGGTACGGGCTGTAGTTCCCGTTCCCATCCAGCGGCGCGTAGTACGCGGTATCGGTCTTCGCATCGTAGAGCATACCCCCCCAGTTGTTGTGGGAGGCCGACACGCTCTCGCGCAGGGTCACCGCGACGCGCCCGATGCTCGGGAACTGGGCGACGATCTGCCGCGCCACCTCTCGGTAGCCGTGCACGTTCAGCACCCCGGCGTCGACATCGGTGGCCGGAGCATGGATTCCGAGCACGTCGGCGGCATCTTCCT
>CAZFLM010000043.1:0-56209 GCA_964519955.1 uncultured Chthonomonadaceae bacterium
GCGCCCCACGGGTTGGCGCAGCGTGTGGGTCGGTGCGTAGGGTGGGGCCTCCGCGCCCCGCCGGGTCTTTGACGTTCGCCGCCTCGTTGTGCGTGTTCCAGCGTTCCCGGCGCGCCGCGGAGGGCGCGCCCCACGGGTTGGCGCAGCGTGTGGGTCGGTGCGTAGGGCGGGGCCTCCGCGCCCCGCCGGGTTGTTGGGACCTGGGCCGGCCAACGACGCGATGGAGGAAACCTCGGGCTCGGTCGCGCACAGGTCCAGAGGGGGCGCCCCCTTGCAGCCGACCCGATGCCGCACCGACTTCCGCAGGACACAGAGGGAGGATCCACCATGACGTCGATCGAGATCGTCAGGCTTGCCGTCACGGGACTGGCCTGCTGCGCGTGCCTGGCGGCGCAGGCCCAGGCGCAGGTGGCGCGTGCCGACATGGTGCCCGCGGTCACCTCGCCCGAGGTTGACCCGGACGGCCGCGTTGCTCTGCGCATCTGGGCGCCGAGCGCCAAGACCGTGCGCCTGAACGCGGGCGACTTCCAGGGCGTGCCCGGCGGCGCGGAGCTGAAGAAGGGCGACAACGGGGTGTGGGAGATCGTGCTCGACAAGGTGAAGCCGGGCGCGTACCGGTACACCTTCACGGTCGACAACGTGGCGGTCGTGGACCCGCGCAGCCCGGCCATCAGCGAGTCCAACTCGCAGGTCTGGAGCGTCGTGGTGGTGCCCGGGTCCGAGTGGGCCGACACGAAGGACGTACCGCACGGCGCCGTCGCGGAGGTCACCTACCATTCGACGGTGCTCTCCAAGGACCGCAGGATGCACGTCTACACGCCGCCCGGATACGAGAAGGGCACGACCCGCTACCCAGTCTTCTACCTCCTGCACGGCGCGAGCGACAGCGACGATTCCTGGTCCTCCGTGGGCCGCGCGGGCTTCACGATGGACAACCTGATCGCGGCGGGCAAGGCGAAGCCGATGATCGTGGTCATGCCGAACGGCCACACGCGCCAGTTCACGTGGGGAGCGCCGGGCTCGCGCGGGCCGGCCAACGAGTTCGAGCAGGAGTTCCTCAAGGACATCCTGCCCACCGTCGAGAAGACCTACCGCGTGCTGACCGACCGCAAGAGCCGCGCGATCGCGGGCCTCTCGATGGGCGGCGGCCAGACGCTGAACCTCGCCATCCCGCACCAGGGCATGTTCGCGTACGTGGGCGTGTTCAGCTCCGGCCTGTTCGGCGCCTTCCCGATCCGACGCCCGGGCGAAGCCGCCCCCGCCGCGTCCCAGGGCAACCCGTGGGAGGACGAGCACAAGGCGGAGCTGGACAACGCGGAGTGGAAGAAGGGCCTCAAGGTGCTCTGGTTCGGCACCGGCAAGGATGACTTCCTGGTGGAGACGAGCCGCCAGACCGTCGACCTGCTGAAGAAGCACGGGTTCAAGGCGGAGTACGACGAGACCGACGGCGGCCACACCTGGATCAACTGGCGCGACTACCTGCCGAAGTTCGCCCAGCGCTTGTTCAAGTAGCGACCGACCGCAGCCAACCAGGAGCCGCCGGGTCGCGCGCCGAAACTGAGCGCGAGGCCCGGCGGCTCTCGTCTGTGTGACGCGTCGCCGGGGCCGACAGGAGGGCTCGCCATGCGATCAGGTCCGCGGTGGATGGCTGCCATCGTCTCGCTTCTGCTGGTGTCACTGGCGCCCGCGGCCAGCGCGTCGCCCGCCGACGTGGTGCAGTGGGCAGCAGCATTCGCGGAGGGCCCGGCTGCGTGCGGGGCGCTGCCGGTCTCGCCTGGCGGGCCGCCCTTCTCGTTCGTGTACGCCGGCATCCCGTCTGCGGCGCTCCTGCGGACGTGGAGGCGGGCAGCGAAGAAGAGCGAGACGCCCGAGCGCGCCAGGCAGACCATCACCTGGGCCGATCCGGCGACGCACCTCATCGTCACGGCCACGGTTGTCGCCTGGAAGGACTTCCCGGCGGTCGAGTGGGTGCTCCGGTTCGAGAACGCCGGCTCGCGCGACACGCCCATCCTGGAGCAGGTCGAGGCCCTCGACGCGCGCCTCGCAATCGCCGGCCAGCCGCTCGTGCTCGACCAGATCAACGGGGACCACACAGACGAGACGAGCTTCGTGCCGATGGAGCGCGAGGTGAAGCCCGGCGACACCGTGTCGCTAATGCCCTCCGACGGGCGCCCATCGAGCGGCACGTTCCCCTTCCTCAACGTGCAGAGCGGCGGCGAGGGCTTCTTCACGGCCATTGGCTGGACGGGACGCTGGGCGGCCGGCATCGCCAGGAAGACCGATGGCTCGGGCCGCATGACAGCCGGCCTGGAGAAGACGCACCTCGTCCTGCACCCCGGCGAGTCGATCCGCACGCCCCGCATCCTGCTGATGGCCTGGTCCGGCGACCGGCGCGAGGCGCACAACGCGTTCCGCCGCCTGATGCTGGCGCACTACTACCCGCGAGTGGGCGGCAAGCCGATCGTGCCGGCGCTCGGGGCGCAGACGTTCAACTCCTGGGCAGGCGGCCACCGCCCTGAATGGGCCACCGAGCAGGGGCAGATCGCGGCGGCGAAGGTGAACCAGGCGATCGGCGCGGACACGCTCTGGATGGACGCGGGCTGGTTCGAGGGCAACTTCCCGAACGGGGCGGGCAACTGGTTCCCGCGGCCCAAGGACTTCCCGCGCGGCATGAGGCCCGTCGGAGACGCCTGCCGGAAGCTGGGCATCCGCCACCTGATGTGGTACGAGCCGGAGCGGGTGGTGCGCGGCACGCAGATCGCGCGGGAGCATCCGGAGTGGGTGCTGGGCGGCGAGAACGGCGGCATGTTGAACCTGGGCGACCCGCGGGCGCGGCGCTGGATGGCGGACCTGCTCTGCGCCCAGATCGCCGAGTACGGCCTCTCGTGCTGGCGCACCGACTTCAACATGGACCCCCTGCCCTACTGGCGCGCGGCCGACGCCCCGGACCGCCAGGGCATGACGGAGATCCGCTACGTCGAGGGGCTCTACGCGCTGTGGGACGAGCTGCGCGCGCGCAACCCCGGCATCTACATCGACATGTGCGCTTCGGGCGGGCGGCGGATCGACCTGGAGACCGTGATGCGCTCGGTGGTCCAGACCCGCAGCGACACGGAGTGCGCCCCGGGCCGCGCCGACTGGGAGCAGTCGCAGACGTACGGCATCCACCAGTACCTGCCGCTGGCAGGCGCGTTCGGCTGGGATGCGGCAGCCTACGACATCCGCAGCACCGCGACCGCCGGCTACCTCGGGGAGTGGGACCTGCTCGACCCGGCGTTCCCGGCCGCCGAGGTCCGCGCGTGCTTCGAGGAGGTGAAGGCGAACCGGCCCTACTGGTACGGCGACTTCTACCCGCTCACTCCCTGGACGATGGCGCCCGACCGCTGGATGGCCTGGCAGCTCCACCGCCCCGACCTGGACGCGGGCATCGTGCTCGCCTTCCGCCACAAGGAGTGCCCGGATGCGGAGTTGGCGGTCACGCTGCAGGGCATCGACGCGGCCCGCACGTATGCGGTCACCTTCATCGATGACGCGCACCAGGCCACCAAGCGCGAGATGACCGGCGCGGAGCTGGCGAACCTCACGGTCCACGTGGCGAAGGCGCGGGGCAGCGTGCTGGTGCGGTACGCAGGGAGGAAGTAGCGGGGGCGGCGTCAGTATCAGTAGTGGTATCGCGCCTGAATGAAGTCGATGCGGTCCTCAGCAACCACATACACCAGGCGGTGTTCCTCCGTTAGCCGACGGGACCAGACATCTGGCCCCAGGAACTTCAGGGGCTCCGGCTTCCCTGGGCCCTGGAAGGGGTCACGCATCACGGCCTCCACCAGCTTCATGGCGCGGAGCGCGATCCTCGGGTTGGTCTCGATCCAGTAGGCTAAGTCCTCGCGAACGCGCGCGTGGAACGCCGCCACGCGCTCGGGTTGGAGGCGCTCGGGAATGCTAATCCTGCGCATCGAGTCCGAGTTCCGCTCGAAGCGACGCGACCGATTGAGGTTGCACCTCACGCCGCCTGGCGCTCTCCAGCGCCGACAGCAGCCGTTCCGCGTTGCGCGGAGAGCGCAGCAGGTGCGCGGTTTCGAGCAGGCTGCCCAGTTCAGATGCCGCGATCATCGCAACATCCTCGGAGCCGCGGCGCCGGATGATGATCGTTTCACGGTCATCGACAACGCGATCCATCAGTGCCGCCAGGTTCTCGCGAGCCTGGGTATAGGTCGTTTCCGTCGCCACGGCGGTGCTCCCCCTGTGCTGCATACGTCCAGTGAAACTTTACAGCGCTTGCCGCTCCCTGTCAAGCCTGGATGGGCTCAGCAAAACGCGCAACCACGAACCCCACCAGCCGCCGCCGCAGCGCGCTCCAGCCCTCCCGGCCGGCCACTCCGGCGGACAGCAGCTCGTCGAGCGCGGCAGTCGAGCGGGTGCGCGTCGCCGCGAGCAGGTAGGCGGGCAGGAAGTAGCGGCGGGCGTCGTCCGAGAGCAAGGCTGCGTCCGCGTAGCCGAGGGGCAGGTCCGGGGCGGCCAGGTCCTCCCAGCGCGCCTCGCCGAACGTGGCCAGCGCCTCCCGGCACTCCGGGCACTGCGCCAGGTGCTCCGGGCTGCAGCCCAGCAGCGCGTCGTCGGCAGGGCGCGGCCACACGCCGAACTCCCGCGTGATCAGCTCGGCCAGGCCGAGGTCGGCGGCTTCCGGCCGGTAGCACGCGAGGATGGCGGCGAGCGCCGCCAGGTCGTCGGCCCGCTCCGCCGGCACATCTCCCTCCACCGCGACACAGCCGCCAGCCGCCTAGCTGAAGACCAGCGTGGCGGGCATCTCGCCGGCCAGCGGGTAGTCCCACGCGCCCGATACGAGCCCCGCCAGCCCGTACTCCACGGCGTCCCAGTCGGCGTCGGTGAACGCATAGCCTACCGCCTCGGCCCACTCCTCCAGCAGCGCGCGGGCGTTGGCGGGGAGTACGGTGAGGCGCAGACGGGTGACGGCGGCGGCCCGCGCATTCATCGAGCTGCTACTTCCCCACCGTTAGCGCCCACTTCTCGCGCTGGGCGCGATCCCAGTCGGCCACGAAGACCCACCAGTTCCGCAGCGGGCGGCCCTTGAAGGTGAGGCCGCTGTTCGCGCCCGGGATGGCCTGCAGCCAGTACACCTTCCACCGCACGTTGTCGCCGCCCCAGCGGTCGCAGTTCATGCGCTGCGTCTGGCCGCCGCCGTCCGGGCGCCAGTCCTCGATGTCCGTCTCCACGTAGCGCTTGTTCGCCCAGTCGTAGTCCTTCTCGCTGTTCGGGGCGTAGTGCGTCCAGCCGCAGTGCGCGGGCGTGGTCACGATCTTGTGCGAGACGTCGGAGCCGACGAACTTGCCCCAGAACAGCAGATCCGGCCACTTCTCGGGCGGCGTCGTATCGCGGCCGTCCACCTTGTTGAGCAGCGCCTCGAGCTGGTGCATGTGGTCCTCGACCGCCTCGCCAAGCCCGCGCTGGTAGTTGTAGTGATAGACGGTGTACGTGTGCTTCAGTTTCGGCAGGTCGTTCGGGTCGCGGCTGGAGTTGCTGGTGTCGCCGAACGGGCCGGACATGTTCGACTCCCACAGGTTCAGCACGCCGCCGTGGTAGCCCCAGATCCAGACCTCCTTGACACCGCGCTCCTCCACCCACTTCTGGATGCCGATCTCGCGCATGATCGCGTTGTAGTCGGTCATCGGGACCTTCTCGCCGGGCTTCAGCGAGCACGTCGGCAGCGGCTTCTTGAACTCGAACGTGCCGGCGACGGTGTACTTGAGGCTCGGCTTGGCGGCGGCGTCCTTGTAGCCGCGGAAGCGCGAGCCCTCCTCCAACGCTGCGATGGTCTCCTTCGTCAGCCGCTCGCACTTCGCCTTGGTCGCGGCGTAGCTGTCGCCCCAGTCGCCCGTCACCTTGCGGTCGATGTTGTCGCCATCGATTGGGAAGTAGCTGACCACGACGACCGGTATCGCCATCGGCGTCCTGGGGTCCTGCTGGGCCGATGCCGCCGCGCCCGCCAGGACCAACCCGACCGCCGCCAGAACGCTCGCAACCCGTATCCTCATCCCGTCACCTCCACGCAGCGAGTCCCGTGGCCCGCCGTCCAGTTGCCACTAGGTTCAGCGAATGCAGCCGAATGTCCTGGCGAGCGGACCGCAGCAGGTGCGCGACGGGCAGCGCGACGAATAGCACTTTGCACGGCATCCCAGGCACGAGGTGATCGCATGTCCCTCACGACCGGTCCGCTCCGTCTCGGCCTCCTCGCCACGGCGTTGCTGCTCGCCCTCGCGCCGACACGCGGCGCCGCCCAACCCTCCCCGAACCTGCTGCCCGATCCCTCCATCGAGCAGGTGCAGCCCAAGAACCAGTTCGGCATCCCGTACGCGAAGTGGAGCGGCTGGCTCTTCGAGGGCGTGTGCGAGTTCCGCAACGGGCTCGTGGCGCGCACCGGCAAGTCGTGCGCCGAGTTGGTCGGGGGGCAGGGCGGCAAGCTGCGCCTGTACTCGCCGGCCGTCACCGTGGAGCCCGGACGCTACCGCTTCTCCTGCTACATCCGGGGGCTCGACATATCGGGTGGAGCCTGGGGCGCCACGCTCGACTTCTGCTTCGCCGACGAGCAGTACTACGCGATCACGAAGGGCGGCACGTTCGGCTGGACGCGGCTGGAGATGGTGAAGGACGTGACCGCCGCGAAGGAGGTCGTCGCGCGCATCGGGCTGTGGGGGCCGGGCCGGCTCTGGGTCGACGATGCCGAGCTGGTGCGCGTGCCCGCCGGCACCCCGCTGACCGACGCGCCGGTGCTGGGCAAGGAGGAAGCGCCGATTGCGCCGCCGGGCGCCCTGGACAACGCAGCCGCCGTCCGCTGCCCCGAGTGCGGCTACCGCAACATGCCGGCCTGGGGCAAGTGCTACGCGTGCGGGGCGAAGCTGACCGCGCCGCGCGCGGCCACCGGTCCGGCCTCGCGGGCGCTGCCCATCTGCCAGGACGGCACGCTGAAGCCCTTCGCCGGGGCGAGCGAGACCAGCGCCGCCGCGGTGAAGGAGCACGCCCCGGCCGGCGCCTACGCGCTGCGCATCGACCGCGAGTACGTCACGTGGGACGGGCCGCAGGACTGGACCGGCTTCGACTTCTGGAAGGCCGACGTCTACAACGCGGGCGCCGCGCCGGTGCCGCTCTACTTCGAGGTGCAGGACACCAGCACCACCGACTACTGGACCCGCGTGAACTACAACACGGTCCTGCCGCCCGGCGCTTCCACGCTCATCGTTCCCACGGACCTCTACGTCGGCGAGAAGAGCCGGCCCGGCCGCCACCTCGACCTCGCGAACATCAAGCGGCTGGCGCTGAACATCGGTGACGCGAAGGGGCCGGTCTACTTCAGCGACCTGCGGCTGGAGCGCGACCTATCGGACTCCGTGCGCGTCCCCGGGCTCCTCGCCTACTCGTTCGGGCCGGGCTCCGCCAAGCCGCTCTCCGGCTTCACCGCCGTCACGCCAGCCACGCTCTACTCGCCGGGGCGCGGCTACGGGCTGAAGGACGCTCGCGTCTGGCGCGCCTATGACATGCTGCAGCCGGAGCCGCTCTACGCGAACGGCATCTGCATCGAGGCGGGCGGCTTCGCGGTGGACGTACCCGACGGCAAGTACCACGTGTTCGTCAACCTGGACAGCCCGTCCGGCTTCTGGGGCGAGTACCAGGTCTACCGCCAGCGCATCGTCAAGGCCAATGGCGTCGAGGTGGTCCACGATACGATGGACCTTCCGCGCTTCCTCGCCAGGTACTTCCGCTTCGCCGACGTGGAGGACAGCCCCGCCGAGATCACCTTCGACAAGGTTCAGCGCGCCTACTTCCAGGAGAAGGAGTTCGACGTCGAGGTGAAGGGCGGGCAGCTCTACCTCGAGTTCCTGGGCGAGAACTGGGCCAACTTCGTGTCCGCGCTCGTTGTCTGCCCGGCGGACCAGGCGGAACTGGGCCGGAAGTACCTGGCCAACCTGCGCGAGCGCCGGCGGTTCTGGTTCGACAACTACTTCAAGCGGGTGCTGCCCGACGGGCGGCGCGACGCGCACGGCCCGATCCCCGCACTCGAGCCCACGCCGCAGGAGCGCGCTGCCGGATGCGTGGTCTTCGCGCGCGACTGGATGCAGGACGTGCCGGTGAACGCGACGCCGCGCCGGTCCGAGGTCACGCGCAAGCTCTCCATCTTCGCGGCGGCCGGGCAGATGGAGCCGATCGTCTTCTCCGTGCTCCCCTTTCGCGATATCGGCGCCGCCAATGTCACCGTGACCGACCTGACCGGCCCCGGAGGCGCCAAGGTGCCCGCGTCGGCGATCCGCCCGGGCGTCGTGTCCCACCGCCTCACGCGCGTGACGATGGAGGGCTCGGTCTACACCATCTCGCCGCGCCTCATCATGCCCAGGTCGGCCGCGGAGATGAAGAAGGACGTTGCGACCACCTTCTGGCTTACGCTGCATACGCCGGACAGGGTGAAGCCCGGCATCTACCGAGGCAAGATCCGCCTCACGATGGCGGGCGGGCGCACCGAGACGCTGGACCTGGAGGCGCGCCTGTTCGCGACGCGGCTCGATCCGCTGGACATCGCCGCCGGCCCCTGGGGCTGCAGGATCGGCCTGCCGTGGTACGCGGAGGACACGGGCGACTACAACTGGCGCATGTTCCGCAAGTGCCTGGCCAAGATGCGCGAGTATGGCTGCACCGCGTTCTCCGGCATCCCGACGCTGCGCATCAGGGGCTGGAGGGACGGCAAGCCGGACATCGACTACGCGCAGGCCGACCGCGAGATGGCCGAGGCGCGGGCAGCCGGCTTCAAGATGGTGGTGAACTACAACGGAGGCATCCAGGGCTTCGACAACTACCTCGTGGACGAAGGCGCGATGCGGGACGCGGGCTTCTCGAAGTACACCGACTTCCTGCGCGCCGTGCTGGCGGACGTCGACTCCCACGCGAAGGCCGCGGACTGGCTGCCCGCCGCGTTCAACCTGTGCGACGAGCCCCTCGGCGACGCCCTGCCCCGCGCCGCCGCCAACGCCCAGGCCTGGCGCGAAGCCGCCCCCGCCGCGCTGCTGACCACCGGCGCGACGAGCGTGGAGAAGCCCTCGCCGAACAACCCTGAACTGGCGCTGGCCAAGGCACTCAAGATTGCCGACTTGAACGGGCACGACGAGGCAGCAGTGAAGGCAATTCACGACGCGGGCGGCGAATGGGCTTTCTACAACGGCGGCAATCGGTGGACCTTCGGCGCCTACATGTACAAGTGCGCGAAGGAGTACGGCATGCGCTTCCGCCTCTCGTGGCACTGGAACGCCTGCGCCGGCGACCCCTACTACGCGCTGGACTGCCGCGAGGACGACTACGCCTGGTGCGTGACGAACGCCAAGGAGGAGCTGATACCGACCATCCACTTCGACCGCGACATCCGCGCCGGTATCGACGACTACCGCGCGATGCTCACGCTGGCCCGCCTGCTGCGCGAGCACCCGACCGCCCCCGCCGCGCCGGCCGCCCGCAAGCTGCTGGAGGCGAAGCTGGCCGCGTTCAGGCTTGGCGAGCGCGACCACGACGCGAAGTGGCCGCCGGAGGAGTACCGCACCTACCGCCTGGCGCTGAACGAGGCGATCGAGCGGCTGGCGGGCGGGAAGTGATGAGACCACACGAAGGGTGCCGCACCCGAGGAGGGAGCATGGACGCGAGGACAACAGCGGTGGCGCTCATCTGCGAGTTCGCGAGGACCTTCCGCGATGATCGGATCAGGTCGCCAAGGGAGATCTACGCGGCGACCGGGTATGCCGGGGAGCACGCTGCCATCTCACAAGAGGCAATCGAAGCAGCCCTCGCTGCGCGACCCGACCTGATCGAGTACTGGCTGGGCTACTCGGAAGACAAGCGCTGTTCAGCCGGCTGGTACATGACAAAGCGTGGCAACCGCTGGACGGTGGGGTACTTCAGCAGCGATCGCGGACGCGTCTGGGAGTTGCTCTTCGAGTCGCCGGTGCGCGCTTGCGCATGCCTAGTTCGGCTGGAGATGGAGTGCCTCAGGTCGCGCGAGGAGCAGGACGCCGCACGCTAGAGCACGTGCGGGGCCGGTGCAGTACTACGCGCCGGAGGAGCACGTCGATGGCACCGCGTCTGCCGCTGGGCGCGGGTGCCGGCCGGCGGGAGTGTGGGCTCCGGACGCCGGTGTTCGAGAGCGCGGCGGCGTGGCGCTGCGACCGCTCAGCGGATGACCCGGATTGGGCACTCGCCGGCGGCGGCAATCGGATCCATCTCGTGGTGGTCCGTGGTCAGGAGTTCTCCGGCGAGCCGGCGCGCAAGCGCGAGGGCCAATGTATCGGCAACCGACAGGTTGTACGCGACCTTAATGCGGGCGGCGTCGCGCCACAGCGTCTCGTCGAGGTCCTCGCGGACTGCCAGCCCGTTCTCTCGGAGTGCGCGGACGAGTTCGGCGGCAGTGCTGGGGTCAGTCCGGCGCAGGAAGTCGTAGTAGACCTCGTAGAGGTTGATGGCGTGGATGAAGCAGGTAGTGGACGGGTCCAGCAGTGCGGCCTCGACGACCTCGCCGCCGGGCTCACCGTGGAGATAGGCGATAACCGCGCCCGCATCCAGGATCGCGATCATGCGTCGCGCTCCATCCGCCGGGTCTCACGTTCCTTCTCGAGCTGCTTCAGGCGCAGGAACTCCTCGGAGCCGCCCGGTAGCCCCGCGGCGATGCCGAGCAGCGATCGCGGCTGGCGCGCTGGAGCAGGCGCGGCCTCCTCACGCGGCGCCACGCGCCGGCTCTTGGCCAGATCGCGGATCGCGAGCTCGATGACCCCGGTTCGGGTCAGGCCCGTGTCCTGTGCCAGCACGTCGAGCAACCCGTGAGTGTCCGCCCGCAGGCGTATCGCGGCTGGCCGCCTCTCGGTTCCCATCGAACGGTATCCCCCCGTGGATTGTAGGCCACTGTATGCCGTTTGTCAATACGTGGGCTACCAGATGGGCCGAGCGATGGACCGGCGAGGAACAGCACGCGGAGGGATCGTGCAGCACGGGCCGCGGCAGGGGGGTGCCGCGGCCCGTGCGTCGTGCGGGGGCCTAGCGGAGGGCGCGGCGGCGCAGCAAGGCGCTCCACCCCGCCGCAGAGGCAAGCCCACCGATGAGCACCATCAGCGCCGACGGCTCGGGCACGTCTTGCCCGCGGAACGACGGGCTGTCAGGCAGCAGGCCGCCGGAATGGCCGGGAATCGGCGGGTCATTCGTCCGCGCCGGGTTCATGTACCAGCTCGTCTGGTTCGGAGCGCCGGTGGCCGAGTACTGGCTCACGAACCCGAAGCCCGCGAGGCTGGAGAGCGGATCGTCCGGCCCGAACGCATGGATGGCCGCGATCGGCTGGAAGTCGCTATTGGCCTCCGTGTACCAGTGGATGATGTACGGCGGATCGACGAAGATCGATGCGTCGACCCCGTACGCATCCGGATCGGTTCCGAGCAGCGGATCGCCGGAGGGATCGTAGCTCCACCGGTACTCGCCATACGGGCTGTTCGGGTTGTTGTAGTAGGCCGTCGTCGCGTCGGGGCTGATGATCTCGTACGTCCAGCCGTCGGGGCAGATCACCGATCCGGGCAGGACGTCGCCGAGGCTGAAGATCGGCAGCTCCCAGTCCACGATGCGATAGAGGTCGATGGGCTCCGACGTGTTGACCACGCTGAACGCATAGGCCGTGTTTCCGTCGGCCAGCAGCGTGGCCGCGCCATCGACGCGGGACGAGTAGGAATGGCCGAAGACGGCCCGCGCGGGCGATGCGGCGGCAAGCGCAAGCGCGAGCGCCACAAGGCAGATGGCGGTAGTGGCTCGCCTGCTCATAAGGTCCTCCTTGGGATGATGAGCGCGACCGCTGACACGCTCTGTCACCAGTGTAGAGGGTGCGCGTCATGACAGCGTCATAGGAGCGAGGCTCGCGTCGGGGACCAGGGGCGGGCCTAGTGAGCCATGCGCAGGTCGAGGGGGAACGGCAGGACGCCTACCTTGGCGTGGTGACGCGCAGCAAAGCCGGCGAGGACAGGGTCGCCCACGTCGGGACCAACGCACTCGACGCGCGGGCCGACCGGCGGCGGCTCGCCAGGGTGCGCCGGATAGGCGCGTACGACGATCTGCGCGCGTCCGCCCGGGGGCACGACCAGGCAGTCGCGTTCGCTCTCCGGAATCGGGTCAATCAACTCGCGTGTCAACGCCGGGTCCGTGATGCACGCGCCCTGCCGATCGAACACGCGGACGAGCCACGCCCACGTATAGCGGGTCGTCGCCAGGGGCTCGCCCGTGCGGTTGGTGAGTTCGACCACGAACTCGGTCCGGGTCTTCCCGCGCGTCAAGGCGGCCGCGAACGAATGCGGGAGCCGCGGTGCGGGCCCAAACGCAAGGTAGCCGCAGAGCGCGGCAACCCCCGCCATCACCAGCACAACGAGCAGCGGCAGCAGTGCCGGTCTGCCGTGCGCCATCCGGGACATGGGCGGCCTCCAGGGCCGTGCCACTCGTCCGGCTCAGCCCTCCAGGTACTCACCGATGACACGCTCCCCGATCGCGCGGAAGGCAGCGATGCGCTCATCGGCCGATGCGTAGCTCGCGTTCGGCGCGCCCGCGCCATCAACGAACCCGCCGTGGCCCTGCGACGCCAGGTACTGATGGGCCGCGACCACGCAGGTCCCCTCCCAGAACAGCTCCGCCACGTCGTCGGGGATCGGTGCGCCACCCTTGCAGGCCGGAGCGATGGGGATGAGGTCGCGGGTGTTGTGCTCGGTGCCCGCGGTCACCACGATGCCGGCCGCCCGCATCGCCTCTGCGTAGTCGGCCAACACCTCGGGCGTGTTGCGGTCCGGGATGAACTCGGCGCAGTGGAGGCCCCGCTCCCGCATCCGCTGGACCAGCGACGCGGGGGTCTCCTCGAATGTGGTGAACGGCTTCGTGCCGTCCGCCAGCGTCGGGTAGCACGGGATGCCGCCCAGGGCCAGGATCAGGCGGTACGCATGGTCGAAGTCGACGAAGGTCTCGGTGACGTAGCCGGGCTTGCCCGCCTTCATCAGCATGGACCGCATCTCGTTCTGCGTCGGCACGGCGTCGGTTGGGCTGGCCTTCGGGGCCGCGCCATAGAGCCGGGTCAGTAGCGCGGTCTGCTCCTCCACCGGAAGCCGCTCCTCCATGACCTCCTGGAACGCTTGCACCACGTGCCGCTCCTGCAGGTAGACCGTCTCCGGCGGGCAGCCATGCCGCGCCACCACCCGCGCCTTCACCGCCGCCTCGTCCAGCCCCGTGTCCAGGCCGGCCGCCGCGAACAGCTCGGCGATGCGCGCCACCATGGCCGCCATCCGCGTCGAGTCCTTCTCGCGGATCACGTCGAGGAGCCCGGTCGCTTCGTCGGACATCGGCTCCAAGCGCGACAGCCCCTTGCCGCAGATGTACATCTTGCCGGGGTTGCCCGGGTCATTGATCTTCACGCCCGCCTGCACCAGGTCGTCGAGCAGCGCGATGATCTCGGTGCCGAAGAGCGGCACGATCCCGGCCGCATGCGCGCGCTGGGCGAAGTCGGCATAGACCCCATAGTGGTAGTAATTGCTCACGCCGACGACTTGCACTCCCTGCGCGGCGGCCAACTCGACGGGCTGCGCGACGGTATCGAACGCGGAGAAGTTGGGCGGCAGGTGGATATGCGAGTTGCTGAGCCGGCGCGCGCCGGGAGTGGACTTCAAGGAGCGGAGGATCAGGGCGTCGGGATCGCCAAGGCTGGCGAACACGTTCGACAGGGCTGGACTGGGAGTCATGTGAGGGCCTTTCCGTCGCAACAGGCGTGTGGCAGTTGTGTCACCCAGAGTCTACCCCGCGCCCCCACTCGCCCGCGCCCCGCAGCCTCCATCGCCGCCGGTCCCCATCATCTGTACAGGATTCCACACCTCCTGTTTGGGCGTTCTGGCCCCGGCGTAAGGAGGGCCGGAGACGCGTCGTCACACGCAACCGCTTCGGACGCTGTCGGGAGCGTTCCCCCCTCCAGGTGGGTTGGTCCGGCCGCTGCGCGCTGCTGCCCCGCGGCGCCGGTCAGGCGGACCCCTGGCATTGCCAGGCGGCCGCCCTGTACTGCCGCACGAAGGAGGAACCCAGGCGATGAGACGCATCCGCATCATCCCACTTCTCGCCGCAGCAGGGGCCGCGTGGCTAACGCTCGCGCTCGCCGGCTGCGGCGGAGGCGGCGGAGGCACCAGCGCGGACATCACCATCGCGGTCACGCCGAGCACAGCGACGCTCTCGGTCGGCGAGACCCAGACGCTCACTGCCACGGTCGCCAACACGACACGCACCGGCGTGACCTGGTCCGTCCAGGAAGGCTCGACGGGCGGGACCATCACGTCGGCCGGCGTCTACACGGCCCCAAGCACCGCAGGCACGTACCACGTAATCGCCAAGAGCGCCGCCGACACATCGAAGACGGCCACCGCGGAGATCACCGTCGAGTCTGGCACCAGCACCGTGACGGTCGAATGAGGCAGGCACTGGAGGACACAACGATGCACCCACGACACCTCACCCATGCCGCGATGGTGGCGGCGGTAGCTCTGGCAGGCACGATCGTCCTGGCGGGGTGCGGCGGCTCCTCTTCGTCGAGCAGCCAGTCCACCCGCTCGCAGGCCGTCGTCACCATCACCTGGCCCAGCAGCAGCTCGCGGCTCATCCCGGCCGCCTGCAACAGCATTGTCGTCAAGTTCAGGAACAGCAGCAGCACCGTCGCGACCCAGACCGCCACGCGGCCCACCAGCGGCAGCACGACCACGCTGACCTTCGACAGCCTCCCGGTCGGCACGCTGACGGCGCAGGCCGATGCCTACCCGAACTCGGACGGAACCGGCGTCGTCCAGGCTTCCGCCACGACGAGCGTGGAGATCGTATCCGGGCAGGTCACACCGGTCACGCTCACCATGGCATCCACCATCGACCACCTGACGATCAGCCCCACGAGCCCGGCGGTGACGGCGGGCGCCACCACCACGCTCTCCGCAACGGCGTATGACGCGAGCGGCAACGTGGTGCTGGTCGCCTCGTCGGCCATCTCGTGGGCATCCGGGTCCGAGGGGGTCGCAACCGTGACATCGGCCGGCGTCGTCACCGGCGTGGCCCAGGGCACCGCCAGCATCACGGTCACGGACTCGGAGTCCGGCGTGAGCGCTTCTGTCACCGTGACCGTCAACCCGGCCGTCGAGGTGACCATCTCGCCCTCGGCGCCCAGCGTGTCGATCAACGGCACCCAGGCGTTCACCGCAACCGTGAAGTACGCGACCGACACGAGCGTCACGTGGTCCGTGAAGGAGGGCTCGACGGGCGGCACCATCACCTCCGCCGGCGTCTATACCGCGCCGAGCACCGCGGGCACGTACCACGTAATCGCGACCAGCGTCGAGGACACCACCAAGAGCGCGACCGCCGAGGTCACCGTGCAGTCCGGCGGCGCCAGTGTGGTGGTGCAGTAGGTGGGGCATCGAACGGAGGGCACGAACATGAACACGCTCCATCACGTTCCGGCGGCGCGTGCGGCCGCGCTGGCAGCACTCGGAATGGCCGCGATCGTCGCGCTGGCCGGATGCGGCGGCGGGTCCGCGGGCGCCAAGTCCGCGCGTTCGCAGGCTGTCGTGAGCATCGCCTGGCCGAGCACGACCTCGACCTCGCGGCTCATCCCGGCGGCCGCGAACAGCATCGTGGTGAAGTTCACGCAGAGCGGCAGCGTCGTCGCGACGCAGACGGCGAGCCGGCCGACCACCGGCAGCACTTCGACGCTCACGTTCGACTCGCTGCCGGTCGGCACGCTCACCGCGACGGCGACGGCGTACCCGACGACAACCGGCACCGGCACCGCGCAGGCCACGGCCAGCACGAGCGTCGCCATCGTGTCCGGCCAGGTGGCGAGCGTCGGCATCACGATGGCGTCCACCATCGACCACCTGTCGCTCAGCCCGACCAGCCCGACCGCGACGGTCGGCTCGACGACGACGCTCACCGCGACGGCCTACGACTCGAGCGCGAGCGTCGTGCTCGTGGCCTCGTCCGCGCTCTCGTGGGCCTCGGGCTCCACCGGGGTGGCCACGGTGAGCTCGGCGGGCGTGGTCACGGGCGTGGCAGCGGGCAGCGCGCTGATCACCGTGACGGACACCGAGTCCGGCAAGAGCGCCTCGGTGACCGTGACGGTCAGCTCCGGCTCCGGCCCGACGATCACCACGCAGCCGACGTCCGTCGTCGCGACGGTGGGCAACAGCGCCAGCCTGAAGGTCGTCGCCTCCGGGTCGAGCCTCGGCTACAAGTGGTACAAGAACGGCACGGCCATCTCGGGTGCGACCAGTGCGGCGTACACGGTCAGCTCCATGGCCACGACCAACATCGGCAGCTACTACGTGGTCGTCACCAACAGCAGCGGCAGCACCACGAGCGATACCGTAACGATGCACGCCGTAACCGCGCTCGGCGTCTGGGGCGCCTATGAGAACAGCGCTGTCACGGAGACGCTCACGAGCCCGTCGATCTCGGCTAGCTCCGCGAACGAGTCCGGCGTGTGGGTCACCAACAGCGGCTCGCTGACGATGACCAACCCGACGATCTCCACCAGTGGAAACACGTCGTCGAACGACTATAGCAGCTTCTACGGGCTCAACGGCGGCGTGCTCGCCTCCGAAGGGACCATCAACATAACGGGCGGCACCGTCACGACCACTGGGACCGGCGCGAACGGCATCTTCGCCTACGGGAGCGATTCCACGGTGACCGTCTCGGGCACGACGGTGAAATGCACCGGGAACGGGGGCCACGCCTGCATGGCATCGGGCGCCGGCACCATGACGATCACGAATGTGAATATGAACACCGCGGGCGCCAACAGCGCTCCGATCGCCACCGACCGGGGCGGCGGGACCATCAAGGTGACCGGCGGCACGATCGTCTCGTCCGGCACCGACTCGCCCGGCATCTACTCGACCGGGGCGATTACGGTCTCCGGCGCGACCATCACCGCGAGCGGCGCCGAGGCCGCCGTCATCGAGGGCTCCAACTCCATCACGCTGACCAGCACCTCGCTTGCGGGGACGCTCAAGCGCGGCGTGATGATCTACCAGAGCATGTCCGGCGACGCCGAGGGCAGCACGGGCACGTTCACCATGACGAACGGCTCGCTCTCCGCCGCGGCCGGCCCGCTGTTCTACGTCACCAACGCCACCGGGATCATCAAGATCACGGGCACCACACTGACCGCGACAGGCGGCACGCTGCTGAACGCTGCGGCAGGCAGTTGGGGCACCAGCGGATCGAACGGCGGCACCGCCCAGCTCACGCTCAGCGGCGTGACGGTGACCGGCAACATGCTGTGCGACAGCATCAGCTCCATCACGGCCAGTCTGACCAGCAGCACGACGCTGACGGGCTACATCAACGCCGCCGCGCTGACGCTGGACTCGACCAGCAAGTGGAACGTCACCGCCAACTCGGTGCTGACGACGTTCAGCGACACGAGTGGCATCTCTGGGACGACGATCACCAACGTCTACGGGAACGGCTACACCGTCACCTATGACTCGAGCCTGTCGGGCAACAGCGCGCTCGGCGGCAAGACCTACACGCTGAACGGCGGCGGCTACCTCAAGCCCGCGTAGCCTCTGCACCACCGCGGCCCCGCCTGACGATCGGGCGGGGCCGCCCCTCCTCCTCGCCCCTCCTGCTGACGAACGCCCGGCACCCCGCGTGGGGTAGTGTATCGGGTGGAAACGCACCGCCACACCAGCGGCGGGAGGGGAGAGCCTGCACCATGTGGTCGCTAACGTGCCCGAGCATCGTCTGGTTGGTCGCAGCAGTAGGGGTGATGATGGTGATGGCAACCGCGCCTGCCGAGGGAGCCACGACGTACTATGTGTCCGCCGGCGGGTCCGACGCGAACAGCGGGAAGTCGCCGGCGAAGCCCTGGCGCTCGCTGGAACGGGTGAACCTGGCCGAGCTGAAGCCGGGCGACACGGTCCGCTTCCGCCGCGGCGACACGTGGCGCGGCTCGCTGCGGCCCAAGAGCGGCGCGCCCGGCGCGGCGATCACCTACGCGGCCTACGGGAAGGGGCCCAAGCCCACGTTCCTCGGCTCGGTCTCTCGCAACGATCCGGCGGACTGGACTGACGAGGGTGGCTCGATCTGGTCGACGGGCGGAACGCCCACCTTCAAGACGCCCGATCTGCCGCCCGTCAGTGCCGCGGAGCGCGCCATCCGCTGGTCGCTCTACACGGAGAGCGGCGCGGTGGCCCAGGGCAAGGCCGGCGTCGACGCGGCGTACAGCGTGATCTGCGACAAGCCCGGCGTCCAGGTCCACACGATGCAGCTCTGCGCCACGGGCCTGCGCATCAAGGCGGGCAAGACCTATCGCCTGCTCATCCGGGCGCGCTCCACGAAGCCCTTCGACGTGCCGATGCCCACGCTGATGAAGGCGGACTCGCCCTGGAACGGCTACTCCTCAGGCCCCGCGCCGGCCACCGTCGGTATGGGCGCCGACTGGGCCGTCTGCGCCCAGTACTACCGCGCCACCGTCGACAGCGACAACGCGCGGCTGACCCTCTACCTCGGTGGCGCGATCCCCGCGGACTGCACGTTCGAGGTCGACCGGACGATCTTCGCGGAGTGCCCCGCTTCCGAGGTGCCGGCCGACAGCGTGCTGCCGGTCGACGTCGGCAACCTCATCTTCGGCAACGAGGACGGCTGCGGCTGGAAGGTGTGGCGCCTCGCCGACGTGAACGCGCAGGGCCGGTTCTGGTACGACCCGCGCAGCAGGAAGGTCTACCTCTTCAGTGGCCGCAACCCGGCCGAGCGCTACGGCAAGGTGGAGTGCGCACTCTACCGGCACATCATCGACGAGAGCGGCGTGTCGTACGCGACCTACGAGGACCTCGCGCTGAAGTACGGCGCGGCGCACGGCGTGGGCGGGGGCAGCACGCACCACATCGTCGTGCGCAACTGCGACATCTCGTACATCGGCGGCGCGGACCAGATGGGCGGCGGGCAGCAGGTGCGCTTCGGCAACGGCATCGAGTTCTGGGGCGCCGCGCACGACAACCTGGTCGAGGGCTGCCGCATCTGGGAGATCTACGACGCGGCTCTCACCCACCAGAACATGGGCGACGTGGTCCGCGAGGTCAACATCACCTACCGCAACAACATCATCTGGAACAGCGAGTACTCCTTCGAGTACTGGAACCGGCCGGCCGAGTCCGTCACCAGCGGCATCCGGTTCATCCACAACACCTGCGTCAACGCGGGCCACGGCTGGAGCCACGCCCAACGCCCCGACCCGAGCGGGCGCCACCTCTGCTTCTACGCGAGCCAGGCGGCCGACTCGGACTTCGTGGTGGCCAACAACATCTTCTGCGAAGCAGCGACGAACGCGCTCTACGCGCCGGACTGGTCGAAGGAGGCCCTCGCCAAGCTGACCATGGACGGCAACCTGTGGCTGCAGAAGAAGGGCGCCATGATCTCCGCCGACCACAGGTTCTACCCGCTGGAGCGCTTCGCCGAGTACCAGGCCGCGCACGCCACCGAGGCGCACTCGCGCACAGGCGACCCACTCTTCCGCAACGCGGCGGCGCACGACTACCGCCTGCGCCCGGGCTCCCCGGCCATCGGCGGAGGCGTCCCGCTCGACGCGAACGGCCGCCCGGCGTCGTCGGGCAAGGCGCCGGACGTGGGGGCGCTGCCGGGGGTAGCGAAGTAGGCAGAAGCAAGAAGCCAGAAGAACGGCGGCGCGACCCCATCGGTGGGTGCGCCGCCGTTCTCGTGGCGGGTGCAGGGCTAAGGGTCAGAGCGTGTGCCCCCGGCCCCAACCCCCAAGTCCTAAGTCCCAGCCCCTACGAAGCGTAAATGTGCGGGTTCTGGCGCTGGCACTCCTCGATGACCGCGATCTGCTGGCGCACCTGCTGCGGGGTGATCTCCAGCGGTGTACCCTCGGTCAACGTTCGGTGGAGCATGGTGTAGAACGTGTTGCACATCGTCTCGAAGAGGCCAGGCCCCTCGGGCATCGTCCACTCGTCCTTCACCCACTCTAGCGAGTCGCTGCAGTAGGCCGGCGTGCCGTCCTCGTTGCAGATGGGCGCCTTGATGAGCTTCAGCTCGGGCGCCGCTGCCGGGTCGTACCACTGCCACTCCAGGTGGCCCATGCTGCCCGAGAGCCCACCCCGAGTGCCGAAGACGGTGTACGTGTTCGCGGGGTACTTGCAGCACGAGGAGATCTCCAGGTGGACGATCGGCCTCCCCTCCCCGCTCAGGATCAGCACGACGTGGTCGTCGGCGTCGCCGTAGCTCGTCGCGTTGCGCATCAGGCAGGTCACGTTGGGCATCGCGTCCGTGCCGAAGAGCTGCAGCGCCTGGTCGAGCGGGTGCGGGCCGGTGTTCAGCAGGTTGCCGCCCATCTCGCTGGTCAGCGTCTGCCAGTCGTAGCGCCGCGAGAAGCCGCTGAAGTTGATCGACACCTGCACGATGTCGCCCAGCACGCCGGACGCGATGACCTCGCGCACCTTGAGGAAGTACGGAGCGTAGCGCGACTGCTGGAAGACCGCCAGCAGCCTCCCGCTCTGCTTCGACGCCTCGATCATGCGGTCGACATCCGCCGCGCGCGAGGCGAAGGGCTTCTCGCAGAGCACGTTGTGCCCGGCAGCCAGCGCGTCCAAGGTGTAGGTAACGTGGAACTTGCTTGGAGAGGCGTTCACGACAAGATCGAGGTCATCGCGCGCGAGCAGCTCGGCGTGCGTGGCGGCCGCCTCGCAGCCGTACTCGGCGATGGCCCGCTCACGCCGGTCCGCCAGCACGTCCGCCACGGCCACGATGCGGAAGCGCTCGTCCTTGCAGAGCTGCGCCCCGTGGATGTCGCGCCCGCTCCGCCCCTGCCCAATGATCCCGACCCGTATGGGTTGCATGGTATGCATCTCCGTTCGTGTTTGTGCGATGGCCGATGCCGGACGCAGCGAGCAGCGTCCCTACCGAAGCCAATCGTCCAGGTGCGCGGCCACGAAGGCGTCGTCCACCAGTTCCGGGTGCGCCTGGGTGACGCGCGTGATCTCGTCGGTCTGGCCGGGTGAGAGCTGCTCGGCCGGGTCGAGGCACCACGTGCCTGCCAGGAGGCCCTGGCGGCGCAGCACCTCGTGGATTCCGGCGATGCAGCCCGCGTAGCCGTTCGCCGCGTCGAAGATGGCCGCGTTCATCTCGGTCACCGCGGCGGCGCGCGCCAACCAGTCTGCGTCGAGGGTCGCCTGACCGCGCACGGCCATCACCTGCGCCAGCATCTCCACGGCACACCGCGTCCACACGGACCAGTGCCCCAGCAACCCGCCCACGATGCGGCGTTCCACCGTCTCTCCATCAACGCTGCATCGGAAGGGAGTCAGCAGGTCGACTACGATCGAGTCGTCGTTCCCCGTGTAGAGCGCAATGTCCTGGCGCCCCGCCTCGACGACCGCGCGCACCACGTCGAGGGTTGCGTAGCGGCTGAACGGGGCGATCTTGATGGCGACGACGTTGTCGATCTCGGCGAAGCGGCGCCAGAAGCCGTAGCCCAGCGGCCGGCCGCCGACCGAGGGCTGCAGGTAGAACCCGAAGAGCGGGATGGCCTCCGCCACGGTGCGGCAGTGCGCGATCAGCGCCCCGTCATCGGCGTCGCGCAGGGCCGCCAGGCTCAGCAGGCCCGCATCGTATTTGAGCGAGCGCGCGGTCTCCGCCTCCGCAACCGCCTGCGCGGTGGGCCCGCAGAGGCCCGCAACCCTCGCGAACGGGCGCGGCGCCGGTCCGAGCGCGGCATCGATCGTCTCGGCAGCCAGCTCCAGCACCGGCTGGTACAGCCCGTGTTTCCCGTCGCGGATGGCGAACTGCGTCGTGTGGACGCCCACAGCCACCCCGCCCGCACCGGCCGCTACGTGGTACCGCGTCAGGGCGCGCTGGCGGCGCTCGTCGAGCTTGCGGCTCGCGTCGAGTGCCAGCGGATGCGCCGGGATCGCCTGCCCGGCCAGCAAGTGCGCGCGGAGGTCCATCGGCCTAATACCTTCCATCCCGCGTCTCGAAGTGCGTCGGTTTGCCCAACGTGCGCCCGCCGCGCAGCAGCCACTCGGCCTGCCAGCGCACGAGCGTGTCCGCGCTGACCGTGGGCGGTCCGAACAGCCCGAGCATCCGCGAAGCGTCGCTGAGGAGCGCGGTCTCCGCCTCGACGCCGACCACGACTGGCTCGCGGCCCAGCAGATCGCCGAGGCGCCGCGCCAGGTCGCGAACCGAGAGCGTCTCCGGGCCGGTTACGTTGAGCACCAGCGGCGGTTGTCCGGCATGGGCGAGGCAGCGCAGCGCAGCGGCACACGCGTCGCCCTGCCAGATCACGTTCGCGTACCCCATCGTGACATCGACCGGCGTGCCGTCTTGCACCTTGCGCGCGATGTCCAGCAGCACGCCGTAGCGCAGATCGATCGCGTAGTTGAGGCGGAAGATGGCCAGCGGCGTCCCATTCCGCGCGGCGAAGTGCTCGTACAGGCGCTCGCGGGCGATGCACGAATTGGCGTACTCGCCGAGCGGCTCCAGGGCGTCCTCCTCCCGCGAGCCGCAGCTGCCCACCGGCACGTTCGGGTAGACGCAGCCGGTCGAGAAGACCACCGTGCGCGCCTCGGGGTAGCGCTGAGCACAGAGGGCCGGCATCCAGGCGTTCATCGCCCACGTGGCGGCAGGCGCGCCCGTCGTGCCGAACTTCTGCCCGGCCATGTAGACTACGTTGGCCACGTCCGGCAGGCCGGCCACCGCGCTCTCATCGAGCAGGTCGCAGGCGATGGTCTCGACGCCGACTCCCTCCAGCGCGCGGCGCGCCGCCGGGTCGCTGAAGCGGGCAACGCCGATCACTCGATCCGCGCGCCCCAGCTCGTCGAACGCCCGCCGCGCCATCCGAGCGAGCGTCGCCCCCATCTTGCCGGCGACGCCCAGCACGACGAGATCGCCCTCCAACCTGGAGAGCGCCTCGACAACGCCCGGCGTGGGCCGGCTCAGCAGCTCGTCGAGCGCGGCCTCGTCGCGTGGGCAGTCAGCGGTGATCTCGGCCATTCTGGGCCTCCAGCGTCCGGGGCGGGATGGGCCTCCGTGCCCGTCCAGCGAACTCCCTACGGCGCCGCCCTGCCGGTGAACTCATGCCCGCCGGAGCCCACCGTTCGCGGTTGTGCCCCCGGCATCGTGACCACGGCCTGCGTGTTGGGCGGAACGGTCAGGCGCAGCTTCAGCTCGCCACCCTCGACGCGCCAGTCCACGTGGATGGGGCCGGCCGGCGAGTCGTAGTCGCCCTTCGCCCACGTCAGGCCTCCGCCCGGCACGGGGCGCACGTTGAAGCGCTTCCAACCCGGCGCCGCCTCGTCCGGCGAGAGCCCCGCGACGGTGCGCCACAGCCACTCCACGACGGAGCCCAGCGCCCAGTGATTGAACGAGTTCATGCCCGCGTCCTGGAACCCGCGCCCCTTCACGTAGCCGTCCCACCGCTCCCAGATCGTGGTCGCCCCGTTCTCGATCATGAAGCCCCACGATGGGAAGTCGGTCCGGTTCGCCAGCGTGTAGGCGAGGTCGGTCTGCCCCCGGCGCGTCAGCTCCAGCATCATGCGGTGCGTGGATTGAATTCCGGTGGAGATGTGGTCGTGGTACCGGTGGATAGCCGCGACCAGGTGCTCGACTGCCTTGGGGCGCACATCCTCTGGCAGCAGGTCGAAGTGCAGCGCAAGGGCGTAGCCGGCCTGCGTGTCGCCGACGATCGTGCCATCCGGCTTCACGTAGGCCCGGTTGAACGCGGCCTTGATGCCGGCCGACTGCTCGCGCAGCTCGGCGGCGTCCTTCTTGCGGCCCAGCACCTCGGCCATCCGCAGCGTCAGATCGGTCGAGTGCGCGAAGAAGGCGGTCCCGAAGACCTCGTTCGGCACCGCGCCGCCGGTCCGCGGCCAGCCCTGCAGGACGAGCGTGTCGCCGTTGAGCCAGTCGTTGTAGTCGTTGTTGCGCCCGTTCCGCCAGAGCAGGTCCGGGTTCAGCTTGCGGATGTACTCCAGCCAGCGCCGGCAGCTCTCGAAGCTCGCCTCCAGCACGCGCTTGTCGCCGTAGTTCACCCACGCGCGCCACGGCACGACGACGCCCGCATCGCCCCACGCCGGCACGCCGCTGAACGCGCCCGTCGCCTTGCCGGGGTTCGGCGCGAAGTCGGGCATGCGGCCGTCGGCGAGTTGGGCGTCGCGCACGTCCTGCAGCCACTTAGTGAGGAAACCGGCCATGTCCATGTTGAAGATGGCCGACTGGCTGAACGACTGGATGTCGCCCATCCAGCCGAGCCGCTCGTCGCGCTGCGGGCAATCGGTGGGCGTGCTCATCAGGTTGGCACGCTGCGTCCAGAACGCGTTGCGCATCAGCTTGGTGAGCATCGGGCTGGAGCACTCGAAGCGCCCCGCCTCCGGGCTGGAGGAGCAGAACACGCGGCCCGTCAGGTCGCCGATGGCCGGCTTGTTCAGCGCGCCGGTCACCTCGACGTAGCGGAAGCCGTGGTACGTGAAGCGCGGCTCGTAGACCTCGCCGCCCGCGCCCGCCAGCGTGTAGTGGTCGATCTGCGGGGCGCCGCGCAGGTTGGCGGTGTAGATCGTGCCATCGTCGTTGAGCATCTCGGCGTGGCGGAACTGCACCTGCCCGCCCGCCTTGCCGGAGAGCCGCAGCCGCGCCCAGCCGACCATGTTCTGGCCCATGTCGTACACGAAGACTCCGGGCTTGGGCTCCGTGAGCGCGATCGGCTTCAGCTCCTGCACCACGCGGATCGGCTCGTTGCGCTGCCAGACGAGCGGCGTCTTCACGGCCACCTCGGCTGCGGGCTGCCAGGCCTTGTCGTCGAAGCCCGCGCGATCCCAGCCGGCCATCGCTCGGCCGGCGTCGATCGCCTCGCCGTCGAGGATGTCTGCCGAGCGGATCGGCCCCTCCAGCGTGGAGCGCCACTTTCCGTCGCTCACGACGGTCTGCGCGGAGCCGTCCGCCAACTCGATGCGCAGGTGCAGCCGCAGCTTCGGCTTGCGCCCGTAGTTGCCGCGCCCCGGGAACAGGCCGATGCGCCCGGCGTACCACCCGTCGCCCAGCCACGCGCCGACCGCGTTCGAGCCGGGCTTGACGAGCTTCGTCACATCCAGCGCCTGGTACTGCACGCGCAGGTCGTAGTCGGTCCACTCCGGCGCGAGCAGGTTCTCGCCCACGCGCTTCGCGTTCAGGCGCAGCTCGACGAGGCCCAGCGCGCTGACGTAGGCGATGGCCCGCTTCACGGCGCCCTTCACCGCGAACTCGCGCCGCATCATCGGAGCCGGCAGCGCATCGGCCCCCTGCGCTCGGCGGGAGTGCTTCTCGCCGTCGGTCAGCTTCGCCGCAGACCACCCGCCCTGCTCCAGGCTGTCCGACGCCTGCACCGCCGCGCCGAGGGCCACGTTCGCGTCCCCGTTGAGCGCCTCGAACTGCGTGAGCGCCAGGGCGTAGTTCCCCTCGTCCCGCATACGCAAGCGAGTGGCCGTCAGCCGCACGAACCGCGCGTTCTGCCCGGCGAACCGGTGCGTCACGGGCTGGTCGCCGGGGCTCGGGGCGTCCGCGGCGGTGAGATCGGCGGCCACGCGGAACGGGCCGGCAGCGCTGTCGGCCAGCTCGATGCGGTAGCGAACCGGGAAGAGGAACCCCGGCACATCGGCCTGCCAGTCGACGGGCCGCGCGGGCCAGAGCCGGACGCCGTCGACGCGGCGCATCTTGCCCAGGTCGACCTGCACCCACTTCGTTGCGTCGCCGTGCGTCTCGAGATTGCTGTGGTAGCCGTTGCGCATCTGCGAGCTGGCCCGGTTGCCGCCGGGGGCCGGGTTCGGGTCCTCGATCCACGAACCGCCCCAGTTCGCCGCGGAGAGCGGGCCCATGCTCCATCGCTGCGGGAATGCCCAGCCCGACACCCGCCCGGCGCGATCCCAGACGCGCACCGTCCACCAGCACTCCTGGTGCGCCCGCAGCGGCTTGCCGGCGTACTCCACCTGCGACGCGCGATCCGATGGCGTGCGCGGCCCCGCCCACAGGTCGGCCGTGCCGAGAGTCAGCCGGTCGCGCGACGTGGCGACCAGGATCTGGTAGGCGGACTGCACCTCGTCGCGAACCGCGGGCTTGGTCTCGACGAGCGTCCAACTCAGGCGCGGCCTAACCACGTCGATGCCGAGCGGGCTGCGCAGGTACTCGCAGCGCAGGTGGGTGGGCGCGATGTTGGCGGTCACGGGAGCCCCCTTGGCGGACAGAGCGCAGGCGGCGATGACGGCGAGCACGATCGGAAGACGGAGCATGCGGGCAGGCCTCGTAGTAGGTTGGTTGTGGTGCGTTTCCATGCGGAGAGGCGTGTGTCCTGCCCGAATGTGCGGCGGATTGATCGGGCGCCGACGGGCCGCCCGCCCACCGCGACCACCGTCCGAGCCGCGACTGGCGTGGCCGGCTTGCCGTTCGCCGGACACAGAAGGAGCGGGCGAATGCTGGGCGAGCCCGATCACTCCTGCGGGTACACATGCATGGGGTCGCCCTGCTCGTGCAGCACGTAGTGGACGGCTGCCTGTACGGCCTCGGCGTCCCACAGGTAGCCAGTGCTGGCGTGTCGCGTCCAGCGCCGACGATCGCCCTCATCGGGGCACGCAGACTGGATGGCGTGCGTGGCGAACGCCTTGATGGACCGCGCCATCGTGTCGGGGTCGTCTGCGCCGCTGACAACGGCATGCACGTGGGTGGGCCTTACATGCACTGCGTACGGCAGCCACCCACGCCGCCTGCAGACGCGAAGTGCAGCATGGAGCACGATCTCCCTACGCCGGGCGTCGAGACGGTACGGCGGATCCCTCAGCGCCGCGGATTCATGCCCGGTCCAGCCGGGCGACGCGCCCCACCGATCGGTGCCTGGCGTGTTGCGCCGCCGGTCCACAGAGCCCTCGGTCTTGCCGTGCAGCCACGTACCGTAGCATGTGAAGGTGATGAGGTAGGCAACGGGAGGGTTCTCCAGCTTCATGGCTGCCTCCATGGCCATCTAGTGGACGCGACCACCGTCCGCGCCGCGACTGGCGTGGCCGGCTTGCCGTTCGCCGGACACAGAAGGAGCGGGTGAGCCCTCGCTCGAACGGCTACCCGCAGCGCGGCGCGACCACCGTCCGAGCCGCGACTGGCGTGGCCGGCTTGCCGTTCGCCGGACACAGAAGGAGCGGGTGAGCACCCACGCCAACGGCTGCCCGCTCCTTCTGGCCCGCAAACGGCGCGGACCGCCAGTCGCGGCTCCGTACCCATGTGCGGCGCGGACCAACCCCAACCCGCAGCGCGGCGCGATCACCGTCCGAGCCGCGACTGGCGTGGCCGGCTTGCTGTTCGCCGGACACAGAAGGAGCGGGTCGGGCCTCACTCCGGCGCTAACCCGCTCCTTCTGGCCCGCAAACGGCGCGGACCGCCAGTCGCGGCTCCGGAGCATGTGCAACGCGGACCGGCCCCGACACGTGGCGATCGCGGCCACCGTCCGGCTCCGTACGTGTGCGCGCCGAGCCGCAACTCCTACTCCCGCCAGGTGCGCAACGCGACGCGCTCCAGCGTGAACGAGCCGGCCGGGGCGCCCGACACCTCGGTGAGCCGCACCCACGCCTGGCGGGAGCGGAACGCGGCGTACAGGGCCAGGCGCTGGACGTACGCCGTGTGCCCGGCGAACTCGGTCGCGCCGGCATCGTCGGCCACCCGCACATACACGCGCCGGCTGTGTTTCAGCAATGGCGTCACGTCCAGCAGGCGGACGACCGTGCCGTCTGGGCCTGCCACGCCCGGGCAGCCGTCCGGGTCGTTCCACGCGATGCCCTTCTGCCAGGTCTTCCCGTCTGCCGAGATCTCGATGCGATAGCCGTTGCCGGCCAGCACCTCCAGATGCCCGTCCACCGTGAGCGGGAGGTCGAAGCGGTACACGAACGCGCCGCCCGGTGCCGCATGCCGGCGTCCGTCGCGCACCAGCGAATCGCCCGCCGAGTGGACGAGCGGCGCGTCGTCGGGCGCCTGCACGGTCCAGAGCCGTACAAGCTCCTCGCGGCTGCCGGTCAGGAACGACACGTCGAGCGACTGGTCGGCCGCCTGCCGATCCCATGTGTCGAGGCGCGGGATCCAGCGCTTACCGTCCGGCGACACCTCGACGCGGTAGCCGTCGCCCTGGATGCGCAGGTCCAGCGCCGCACCTGTCGCGCTGCCGAGGCCGAAGCGGTACACCAGCGGTCCGTCAGATGCGGTGCAGCTCCGGCGCCCATCGTCGAGCGTGCCTGCTGCCTGCACCAGGTGCGCCTGCTCCTCGTCGGTGCCTGGCACGAGCGCCTGCGTACGGACGATCGGCCCGCGGCCCGGCCCCTTCACGACCTTCACCGATCCAACTCCCGGCAAGAACGTGGGGCTGTGCAGGATGCCGGGGTTGCGCGGCGTCACGCGGCCGGCGTCGTCGAAGCTGGGGAATGCGCCGACGGGCACCAGCGTCTTCGGCGTGGTTGGCAGCTTCGCCCCGCGAAGGCAGATGCCCACGTACTCCGGATTCGCATCGTCCTGCGCCCACGGCCCGGCGCCGGCGTCGTTCCAGGTCTCCTTCACGGGGCGCTTCGGGTCATTCCACCCGTTCGGCACGTCGAGGTCGATGAGCTGCCGCACCCAATCCAGCTTGCCCGCGTTGCCCCACACGCCCAGCGGCAGACTGCCGGAGTACGTCTCGAAGCCGCCCGGCGCGTCCATCTTCTTCCCGTAGCGGTAGATGCCCTGGGCGTCGATCGTGTAGACGCCGAGCGCGCGCTCGAAGGCGTCCAGGTACTCGCGCTTGCCGGTAGCGTCATAGGCAAGCCAGCACGTCTTGGCGCAGTTGAAGTGCGTCCACCCATCGCCCCATGCCTTGCCGTCGTACCCGGACTCCGTGGAGCACATACGGGCCATGGCGCGATCCAGCAGCCCGGCGCAGCGCGCTTCCAACGCGACGTCGCCCGCGGCTCGGGCCGCCTTCGCCATCCAGGCAGCGGCCCGAGCCGGGAAGAAGGAGCGGGCGAGCTTCTTGCCCTCGTCCTCCGCGGCGAACAGGCGGTCGACCGCGCGGGCGGCGTTGAGCCGGGCCGTCTGCGCCAGGGGATCGTGCCATCGCGTCAGCATGCAAGCGCCTGCGGCCAGCCCGACCGGGATGGCGTTCAGGAGCTGTTGGGTGGGGAACCCGTTCTGCAGGAGCGTGCCCTTCGCCAGGAAGTGGTCCGCGCTGCGGAAGACGGAGTCGAGATCGACGTCGTCGAGCCAGTAGTACGGGTTCAGCCACACCTTGCCGGTCGGGCCGGCGTAGGTCACGCGCACCTCGCCGTAGCCCTTGTCCGCGATCACCTCGACGCGCTCCGGCTGCCCTTCCCACATGACGAGCAGCGCGGCGGAGTAGGCAGTCGCCCCCCAGGCGCCGCCGGTCTTCCGCAGGACTAGGTAGTGGAAGCTCGGGCGCTCGAAGGTGCGGTCGCCGTCCTTGTCGGAGCGGTACGTGGTCGCGCGGTCCGGCAGATGGATGGTCGTCGGCAGGCGGTAGTCACCGAGCAGCGGCAGCGGGCAGCCCGGCTCCCCCACGACCACCTGGACCTGGCGGTCGGCGCCCGCGGCGAACGCGTACTCCAGCGGCTTGTCCTCGTCGCTCAGCCAGTAGCGCCCCGTGAAGCCGACATCGCCCTGCGCGGAGGTGAAGTGGCGCCGCACCGTGGCGGGCGACTCGTTCCAGTGCCGGGCGGAGCGGGCCTCGCCGGGTGTGGTGACCGCGTCGGGCGGGTCGGAGTGGGTGAACGCAGACATCGGCTGCCACTCGCCGCCGGCTGCGCGCGTGCGGAAGCCGACCTTGAGCGAGCCGGACAGCTCGTCGCCCCACATGGAGACGGTGAGCCTGCCCGGCGCGCCGCTGTCCCCGAAGATGAGGAACGTCTTGCCGCCGCTGCGGTGCCGGAACGCGGAGTCGGAGTAGGTTCCCGGCAGGCGCGCGGCCAGGATCCCCTTCACAAGCCGCCGGGCCAGCTCCAGCCGCGTCACCGGCGAGTACTGGTCCTCCCACGCAACGCCTTCGAGGTAACGCGCCGCGTCGTCGTGGAAGTGCAGGTGCCAGGCGTCGCCGGTCGTCGAGTCGCTGGCGAGGTGCGTGTAGCTCGTCACGTTCAGGCGCACGTCCAGCAGGTTCTCGCAGTAGTTCGCGCCCAACACGTGGAGCTTGACGAGATCGTAAGGATTCAGGAGCTGCCGCAGGCTGTCCTTCGCCCCCAGCAGCGGCGCCCCGCCGAAGCCGTGCTGGTCGGCGTCCCGCGATGGCGTGGGCAAGGCGACACCGGCCAGCACGGCCGACAGAACGAGCATCATCACGGCCATCCTCCCAACAGGAGTGCACACGCTCGATCGAGTCCCCTCCCGATTCGGGGGGGGTGGCCGAAGGCCGGGGGTAGGTCCGCCCTACAGATACGCCCCTGCCGCGCCCAGGTTGTTCCGGTACACCGTGTCCGAGCAGTCCTCCTGCCGCAGGTTGGCCTCGACGTTGCGGTGGAGGATGTTGCCCTCGATGACCGTTCGGTCCGCTCGGTGCAGGTCGATGCCGACCCGGTTGTCCTGGATGTCATTCCCGGTCAGCACATGGTCGTGCGGACGGGCATCGTCGCGGCCGGCGCGCTCCTCGGAGATGGGGCGGATGCCGTGGTCCTGGTCCGCCGCGATGCGCACGCCCTTCCCGTTCCGCGTGAACACGTTCTCCACGATCCGCCAGTCATAGCTCGTCGGGTGCTCCGGGTAGGACTCGGCGAACTGGGCGATGGGGCTCGACCACAGCAACACGCCGTGCCCGTTCGCCTGGAACTCGTTGCCGCGCACCACGAACCCGTGGCCATGCTCCGTCGCGATACCCGCCTGCCGGTTCATGACCATCCGGTTCTCCTCGATGGTCGTGTCCCAGGAGTAGCCCAGCCAGAAGCCGTAGTTGCAGCGCTCGGCCCGGTTCTTGCGGAACACGTTGCGCCGGCAGAACGTGGCCTCGAATGCGATGTTGGGGCTGAGGCCGCCGTCGTTCTCCTCGAACAGGTTGTCGTCGCAGCCGCACTTGGTGCCGTCCGGCGCGAGACCCGCGAGGAAGAACCCGTCGCCGCCGAGCCGCGCGGTGTTGCGCAGGAACCGGTTGCGGCACGAGCCCATCACCGCGAGGAACCCTGTGGCGTCGGCGCCCATGTGGCCGAAGTGAAGCCCGCCCTCGCGCGGCTCGAAGCGGCAGCAGTAGTCCGCGGAGTTCTGCTCGAAGAGGCTGTCGCAGGTGCCGAAGAGGTGGATCCCGTAGCCGCTGTTGTAGTTGGCCTGGTTGCGCCGCACGGTGAGGTTCGTGCAGAAGTAGGTCAGCAGCCCGGACTGCTGGTGCTGCAGGTCGTTGTCCTCGATCGTGCAGTCGCGGCAATCCCACAGCAGCACGCCGCCGCCGTACGCCTTCTCAGGCCCCAGCCAGATGTCGAGGAAGATGGTGTTCGGCGCGACCTCGGCGGTGGACGTGACGCTGACGCCGGCGATGGTGAGCCCCTGGCACTCGCGCGCGTGGATGCCGTGGTAGTAGTCGCGCAGGCGGACGTTGCGGATGCTTACACCCTTGCGCCCGTTCAGGCGGATGCCGGCGCCCTGCCGCTCCGCACCGATGAGGACGGCGCCGTTCCCGTCAAGGGTGATGCCGTCCGCGTCGATGGAGAGCCCGTTCGGGAGCAGGTAGACGCCGGGCGCAAACGTGGTGTCCTGGCGAATGCTCAGGCCGTCGGTGGGCGTGACGATGGGCATGGTGAGGCTCCTGTGGGGCGGTGGCAGCGCGGAACCCGGCAGACGGAGCCGCTCTACGCGGTGGTCTGCAGCCGGTCGAGGTCGCGCAGCCAGTACTGGACGGTCAGTGCCGACATCACGGCCTCCTCCGGCCGCATCGCGGCTTCCATCTCCACTGCTACGGCACCCGAGCACATCGGGTACTGCTCTGGTTGGGCGGCAAGGTCGCGGTACAGGCGCAACCACGGATCGTAGGCTGACCTGGTATGGAAGGTCGGCACAGCGAGGTCGGCGAAGTGGGCAAGCGAATGGTCGCTGATGTGGGCGTGAAACACCCGGTTCAGGGCGTCCGGGCTCTTGAAGGCGTCAGACGGCCGCAGACCGCGGTCCTCGAGAAGCAACATGTGGCCGATATCGAGGTTCAGTCCGACCCGCGAGGCCGTTGCGGGCGATTCCGCATCCACCATTGCGAGCACGGCCAGCGCCACCTCGGGTGTCGGCACCAGGTACGCTGGCCCGGGCTCGACCTCCAGAGCCACTACGACGTTCAGACCTTCCTTGGCGATCTCGGCTGAGATGGAGCCAAGCGACGCGGCGAGACACTCCCGGCGTTCCGTGACCACCGACTTGCCCGCGATCGGCTGCGGGCGGCGCGGCGGCCGCCCTAAGATGATTCCGGACGAATCCGCCGGCCGCCTCGATCCCCGCCTACCGTCGACTCGGAACTTGACCGATGGCCCTCCTACTACCTCAACACAGGCGGCGCCAAGCCGGTCGGCCAGCCGAGCGCAGTTGAGGACCGCCTCGCATGCGCGTTTGCGCACATCCTTCTGAGGATCAGAGACCTCTGGGAAACTGCTGGCAAGAGCCCTGAACGGCGAATCAGCCGTACCGACTCGGCTCTGCATGGCCGGCGGCAGGCTCTCGACGAGACGCGCGGCAACGTCGTCGACCCGCATGTGACGGCAGAGGTCCGTGACGGTCTGAGGCCGCCTGGCACACATGTCCTTCAGATCGTCCTTGTCGTCGTCCTGAAAGGCATAGAGGTCGATGTACCGAACACCCCAGTCCGCGAGCCACCGCAGCGAGTCGGTCGTAGGCCCTACCCGGGATGACGAGATAACGCTTACGCGACACGGTTCCGCTGCGGCATCCATGTACGAATGTGCTCCTTGCCGTTGTGGCGCCTGAACAGCACGAATGCAGTAGGGCAAGCCGTCACGAGTGGGTCCTGCGCGGCTCCCTCGGTCGCGTCATACACGAGTTCGGGACCCACCTCATCGGTTCGCCGGACGTGCCAGAGATACTCAGGCATGGGCCGGCCGTACAAGGCAGCCCACTCCTTGGCGAAACCGGTGCAGGAGACCAGGCGGCGCTCACACAGATGCGCGAACTCATCGCGACCGAACAGCGTGAGGCGCAAGTCCTCGGGCGCACACTCAGCCCCGGCAAAGCGACGAATGTGACTGGCGGCTGCGGCCATGATCAGCGACGGGAGCGCACGCACGCCATAGGGCACGGGCACTATCACCACCGCGCTAGCGGCCCCCTCGCCAGGGCCGGCGTACTGCGATGCGGCGGAAGATAGGCCATCGACGGACATCGTCACCCAAGGCCCAAGCACCGTGTCCATGAACAAGAGACGCATCTCGTCGGCGCCGGAGGCGCCTCGGTAGCCGACGATGATCGATGCGTGCCCACCGTCTCCCTCCCGGTCGTAGGGGTCTCTCTCGGCATCGACCTCTTGGAGCGCACGCGCTTGGCGTATCCACTCGTTGTAGTCCACACCGACGATCACGGGGAGTTCGTTGCGCACACACTCGCACAGCAGGTGGCCCAGGGCCCGTCCGCTCCAGTGGCCTGGCACGAACTCCAGGAGCGCCGCCACACCGGTATCCGGGTGGTTCAGCACGGCCTCGATCTCGGCGGGGCGAAGCCCGCCCGTCTGCAGCGACGCCTCGTCCTCGGTGGCCGCGCCGCAAGCAATGAGGCCTATCTCCAGCGGACCAAGAGGCCGGGCGCCGTGCGGGCTCATCAGCAGGAGCGCTGTGTGCAGAGCACTGTGTGCGCACGCTCCGCCGACCAGCTCGTGGGGGAAAACGAGTGGCGTCACGTTGACCGGGCTCATGCCGTAGTAGGCCGAGTACGGGCCCTCGATCGTCCTGTATCCTGCCATGCGCAACTGCTGCGGCAGCATCGTGCAGCACTCACATACGGTAGGCACCTGGTCACCGTAGGCCCGCTTGAGGCTGGTCACCAGGTCTTCATGACGCCGATCGATGAACCCAAGGAACCTGCGCGGTGAATCGCCGTCCCACAGGAGGGTTCGCCACGCCCAGGCGCGGCTCTCCAACCCTTCCGCGAAGATCGCCTCATTCCGCACGACGAGGGAGGTGACACGGCGAGGGGTGCTGGGCACCACGTTCGCCCTCAGGGAGCGAACGACACGATCGACGAATGGGTCGGCGAGGAAGCTCGCGCAAGCGCCGTCCGGCAGGTCGGCCTCGCGGTACAGGCACTCGTAGGGGTCCATGGCGCTCCGTCAACGGCCGGGTTGATGGGGTGAGACGAACACGAACGCGGGCGCCGCCGTCGCGGCGCTTCCGGTGCCATGTGCAAACTGCCCACCTCAGGAGAATGGAGCGAGGTGGGCAGCACTTCAGAGGACTATCGGAACCTGCGCATCTCTCGGCATTCCCGCAGGTGAGCGTTGCGAACGGCCTGTGCTTCTTCCATAGCCATCCGCGAAGCGCCCCACGACGACAACAGCCGGCTAACCACAGCCGGATCTGCCTGCGCCTGCGTGGTGGCCTCGCCAGATGCCACACTCTCCCCGACTGCCGATGCGCGATTGGCGAGCACTGGCTTGTTCATGGAAACACTCCTGGTGCACATGCCTCGCTACTGCATTGCCTGGCGCGCGATGCCACCTTCCTCAGGTCCGGTGAAGGCCTCGCGATCGCATGATCATGCAATCCTATACGCATGGCTTGGCCAAGTACACCCGCGGCGTCCGGTGCCACTGGACACAGCCCCTTCGCGGGAGCCTCCAGATCCAACTCTAGCAGACCCTAGACACAATGTCAACCACGAACTTCTACTGGACTGACGCCACGAGCACGCCAGCGCCTCGCCCGAACGGTGTCCAGGACCGCGATCCTAGCGCTTGCTGAACTGGAACCCGCGGCGTGCGCGCTTCCGGCCGTACTTCTTCCGCTCTTTGACCCTCGGGTCGCGAGTGAGGAAGCCCAGCTTGCGCAGCGTCGGGCGCAGGTCCGGATCGGCCTCGAGGAGCGCCTTGCTGATGCCATGGCGCACCGCACCCGCCTGGCCGCTGATGCCGCCGCCCTTGCACAGGGCAACCACATCGTAGCGACCGGCAGTCTCGGTCACCTCGAACGGCTGGTTCACGAGGCGCTGGAGAACGAGCCGGCCAAGGTAGCGCTCGGCGGGTCGCTCATTGATGGTGACAGTGCCCGTGCCCGGCATGATCCATACGCGGGCGACGGCATCCTTGCGCTTTCCGGTTCCGTAATAGCGAACGGCTGTGGCCACGCTTCCCTCTCCTTACTCGTCCTTCGGACCAACCCAGGCGACCGGCTTCTGCGCCTGGTGCGGGTGATCGGCGCCCGCGTAGACCTTGAGCTTCTTGATCATGGCATCGCCCAGCCGGTTGTGCGGCAGCATGCCTTTGACGACCCGGCGGATGGCCTCGGTCGGCTTGCGCTCCAGCTCGTCACCGCGGGTGATGTGCTTCAGCGCGCCCGGCCAACCGGAGTGCCGGTAGATCTTCTCGGACGCCTTGTTGCCGGTCAACACGATCTTGTCGGCATTGACGATGATAACGAAGTCGCCGGTGTCAACATGCGGCGTGAACGTGGGCTTGTGCTTCCCACGCAGCAGCTTCGCCGCCTCGACGGCGAGCCGGCCCATCGGGCGGCCCGCGCCGTCGATCACGAACCAGGCGCGCTCTATGTCCTCGGACTTCGCCGAAAACGTCTTCATCAACGGACTCCTCTCCGTCAGTACTGGACCCTTAGCAAACACAGCCCTCGCGCGGGCGCCGATGGACCGGCTGTCTCGCGCCGCAAGGACGCCGTGATCTCGTCGAACTCCGAAGGCGGACGCTTGCCCTGCCCTACCTGAACCAGCGTGCCGACGATGTTCCGAACCATGCCGCGGAGAAAGGCATTCGCCTCCACCCGTACCAGCACGAACCCGCGAACCCGCCGAACCGAACAGCGCTTCATCTCGCGGACCGTGCTGTCGACCTCGCTGGTCTCGTTCGCCCAGGCGCGGAAGTCATGCGTCCCTTCCAGCAGCCTGGCCGCCTGGCCCATCGCCTCCAGGTCGAGCGCTCCCGGCACATGCCAGCAGTACCGCCCGAACACCGCCGACGGGTGCGCCCGGCTGAGCAGCAGGTAGACATAGCTCCTCGACCGTGCGCTGAACCTGGCGTGGAACGTCTCGTCCACTTCCTCGGCGCCAACAACTCGGACATCCGAGGCCATCACGCTGTTCATTGCGGTCGGCATCCGGTCGATCGGAATGCGGGTCTCCGCGCGGAAGCCGATGACCTGGCCCAGCGCGTGCACCCCCGTGTCCGTCCGACCGGCGCCATGTACTCGCACGTCCGATCCGGTCAGCTTGCCGAGCGCGGCTTCGATATCGCCTTGCACGCTCCGCTGCCCGACCTGATATTGGAACCCGAAGAAGTCGGTTCCGTCGTACTCGATCGTGGCCTTGAAGCAGCGCATCCGCCGCGTCCGGTCGGCGACTACTTGCCGCGTCCGAACAGACCGCGCTTCTTGACGACCGACGCCGCAGGCGTCTCCGCCGCGGTCAGGTCGAGCTGATCGTAGTCAACCAGCTCCAGCATGACCATGGGCGCACCGTCGCCTCGCCGCGCACCGAGCTTGGTGATACGGGTGTAGCCGCCCGGGCGGTCCTTGTACCGCGGAGCAATGACCTCGAACAAGCGCGGGACGCAGTACTCCGGGTTCCGCGCGATCTTGCGGGTCTCGGCGTTGACGCCGAACTCCGCCACGTTGGAGTCGACGTACTGGCGAACAATGCGCCGCGCGTGGATCGTGTTGGCCTTGGCCGTCGTGATGAGCTTCTCGACGATGGGCTTGACGTCCTTGGCGCGCGTCTCGGTCGTGACGATCTTATCGTTGATGAGGAGCGACCGGACCAGGCCCTTGAGCAGAGCCTTGCGCTGGTCGCTCGGCAGGCCGAACTTGCGCCCGCCAACTCGATGTCGCATAGTAGTGTCCCCTAGCCGCTACTCAGTCTCGTCGACCGCGTCGGCGGACTGGTCGTCGCCCTCGGCCGGCGCAATCATCATGCCGCCCTTGAGCGTCAGCCCCCACTCCGCCAGCTTCTCGCGAACCTCGTCCAGCGACTTCTTGCCGAAGTTGCGGATCTGCATGAGTTCGGCTTCGGTGGTCTGCACCAACTCGCCGATGGTCAGAATGCTGGCCTTCTTCAGGCAGTTATAGGTCCGCACGGAGAAGTCCAGCTCCTCGATGCGGCGATCCGGCACCTGGCTGCCGCCGTCTTCGGCCTCGGCCTGCGCGTCGACGCCCGCGAGCGCCGCCATGCCGCCGAACTCCATGAAGTGGCGGAAGTACCGATCCAGCACCACGGCCCCTTCGCTGATAGCCACGCTCGGGCGGATGGTGCCGTTCGTCATCACTTCCAGGATGAGGCGCTCGAAGTCGGTCTTGAACCCGACGCGAGTCGCCTCGACCGTATAGTTCACCCGGCGGACCGGCGTGAATGCGGAACCGATGGGGATGACGCCGATGGGCTGCGCCGAACGTCGCTCTTGCTTGTCCGGCAGCACGTAGCCCTTGCCAACCTCGACTGTCAGCTCCATCTCAAGGGAGGCGTCGTCGGACGAGATCGTCGCCAGGTACACCTCAGGGTTCACGACCTGGACGCCATCCGGGCAATCGACATCCGCCCCGGTGATCCGGCCTTCGCCCTTCTTGCTAACCCTGACGGTGACCGGCTCGCCCTTCGGCACGGCCTCGCTATCCACCTTAACGAACATCTCCTTGAGGTTCAGGAGCAGTTCGGTAGTGTCTTCCTTGAGTCCCGGAATCGTGGAGAACTCGTGAAGCACCTTGTCTATCTTGACGTGCGTGATGGCCGCCCCCTCGATGGAGGATAGCATCACGCGGCGCAGCGAATTGCCCAGGGTGACTCCGTACCCCCGCTCGAGCGGCTCGACGATGAACTTCCCATAGGTGGCAGTCTCTTCGAGCGTCTCGATCCTTGGTAGCGTGATTTCCATGGAAACCCCTGTTGCCGTCCGTAACCAGCACGCGCACACTCATCGCTAACCTGCCCCAGAACTGCCCGGCGGGATGCCTCGGGGCGGCCGGCGTCAATAGCTTGACCCAACTGGCTCGGCCCGACCGGGTCGGACCCCGCGCGGGGGTCCTCCCGGTTCGTACTGGGTGTGGCGCGGTGCCGCACACGCGGGACACCGGAACGGCCTTATACAGCCCGACGAGACGGTTTCGTCGCGCCAGGCCGCCGGCCCGTTAACGCGAGTAGAACTCGACGATGAGTTGTTCCTGTATGGCGGTGTCGATCTGGTCGCGGGTTGGCGCCGCGAGCACTCGCCCCACCATGTCGGTGTTGTTGTACTCCAGCCACACAGGAATGGGTCGCGTGTGCGCCTTCTCGCGGGCTTCCTTGATGATGCCGGTCTGGCTCTTCGACTCGTGAACGCCGATGACGTCGCCGACACGCACCTGATACGACGGGATGTTCACGCGCCGGCCGTTCACCGTGAAGAACCGGTGCGACACGAGCTGACGGGACTGCGCGCGAGACGCTGCTAGCCCCAGGCGGAACACAACGTTGTCCAGGCGGGTCTCGAGCAACTGCAGCAGGTTCTCGCCCGTGACGCCGCGGCGGCGCTCAGCCTCGCCCATGTAGGCGCGGAACGGGCCCTCGAGCACGCGGTAGATACGACGCAGCTTCTGCTTCTCGCGCAACTGCTGCCCGTATTCCGTCATCTTCTTCTGGATGAAGGTGCTGCCGTGCATTCCCGGCGGCTTGCGTCGCTTCTCTTTGTCCAGTGTGCAGTGCTTGACGCACTTCTCGCCCTTGAGGAAGAGCTTCTCTCCCTCCCGGCGGCACTGGCGGCAACGCGGATCGGAGTTGTTCGCCATACCTCTTCCGTTTGCTCCTTCCGGAACCGGTCCGGTCGTGAGAGCCCCAGCAGGGGCTCCTGGGAGTTTACGCGGCGCAAGGCGCGCCGTGTCGATCCTCCCGCGCTGTAGTTACGACACCGATTGCGGTCGACGCGCTACACGCGCCGGCGCTTCGGCGCACGGCACCCGTTGTGCGGAATCGGGGTGACGTCCTTGATGATCGTGACTTCGAGCCCGCACGCCTGCAAGGCGCGGATCGCAGTTTCGCGGCCCGACCCCGGCCCCTTCACGTAGACTTCTACGCGGCGAAGGCCGTGCTGCATCGCTGCCCGAACGGCCTGCTCGGACGCAAGCTGCGCCGCGAACGGGGTTCCCTTTCGGGTGCCCTTCAGGCCCACTCCACCCGCGCTCGCCCACGAGAGGACATCGCCCTTCACGTCGGTGATCGTGATGATGGTGTTGTTGAACGTCGACTGGATGTGGACCACGCCCTGGACGACGTTCTTGAACTCCTTGGGCTTCTGGCGCGACGCCTGACCCGTGGTTCGCTTGTTGACCATGTTCCTCGATGCTCCGTATGTTCGAGCAGCACGTCTGTCCTGCGGGGACCCGACATGGCCCGGTTGACCGGCACACGTGCGCCATCACGGCGCGCGTAAGCCGGCGACCAGCACGCGTGCCTACTTCTTCGCCTTCTTCTTGCCGGCCACGGCGCGCTTCGGACCCTTGCGGACACGCGCATTGGTCTTCGTGCGCTGGCCGCGCACCGGCAGGCCGCGCCGATGGCGCAGGCCGCGGTAACAGCCGATCTCAACCAGGCGGCGGATGTTGAGCTGAACTTCGCGACGAAGGTCGCCCTCCACCCGGTAGTTCTGCTCGATGATCTCGCGCAGCCGGCTGCTCTCGGCCTCGGTCAGATCCCGGACCCGCGTCTTGGGGTCGATCCCGGCAATGGCGATGACCTTGCGTGCGCTGGTCAGGCCGATGCCGTAGATGTAAGGCAGCGCGTACTCGATCTTCTTATCGCGCGGCAGGTCTACGCCCGCAATTCGTGCCAATGGTGCTCCTCCGGCTCGGGGGCTCGTCCCCCGACGAACGCGTCTCGCCGCAAGCCTATCGGCGAGAGCTGTGCCTCGTCAGCCTTGTCGCTGCTTGTGCTTCGGGTTCTTGCAGATCACGCGCACGACACCCTCGCGCTTGATGACCTTGCACTTCTCACACATCCGCTTAACGGAAGCTCGTACTTTCACCGGCCTCTCCTTCACACGGCTTGCGGAACGCGCACACACACGCGCCGCGGCGCATCTGCCGCGCGCTCCGGCGCACCGGGCCGTCGACTACTTATAGCGATACAGTATCCTGCCGCGGGTTAGGTCGTACGGCGACAACTCCACCAGGACGCGATCGCCAGGCAGGATCTTGATGAAGTTCATCCGGATCTTGCCCGAGATGTGCGCCATGATCTCGTGCCCGCTCTGGAGTTGAACCCGGAACATCGCGTTGGGCAGGTTCTCGGAGACCGTGCCCTCTACCTCGATGCCCTTTTCCTTGCCGGCATCATCCTGGGATGCCGGGCCGCGGCCACGGCCCCCGCCGGACGGACGCGATGAGCGTCCGCCGCCCCCGGAGCCGCCGCGCCGGGCGCCGCCGCCCCCTCCTGGTCCGCGATAGGTCCTCTTTGGTGGCATTCAGTCCCCTTCGGTTAGTATCCGCGCACCGCCCCGTGTGATCGCCACGGTGTGCTCAAAGTGCGCCGACACCGTCCGGTCACACGTCACGATCGTCCAACGATCGGCAAGCGCCTCGATATCGCGCTTCCCGAGGTTCACCATCGGCTCGATGGCGAACGTCATGCCTTCTTCCAGCCGCACGCCCTTGCCCGCCTTGCCGTAGTTCGGCACCTGCGGCTCTTCGTGCAGCGACTTACCAACTCCGTGCCCCACCATCTCGCGAACCACGGAGAAACCGTTTCTACGTACGTGACCGTCGATCGCCGCGCCGATGTCGCCCAGCCGCTTGCCCGGCTTCACCTGCGCGATCCCCATGTACAGGGCCTCGCGGCCGACGCGCAGCAGCTTCTGCACCTGCCCCGACACCGTTCCGACCGGGAACGTCCACGCGGCGTCCGCATACAGCCCGTTCAGCCGCACGCCGACGTCGCAACTCACGATGTCGCCCGACTGCAGCACGCGGCGGCCCGGAATGCCGTGGACCACTTCCTCGTTGACCGAGATGCACGTCGCCGCCGGGTAGGGCGGGTTGCCGTGCGGCGCGTAGCCCAGGAACGCAGACTCCGCACCGTGCTTGCGCATGACTGCGACCGCTGCCATCTCCAGGTCGTACGTGGTCGACACACCCGGTACGATGGCCCCGCGCATCGCCTGGAGCGACTCGCGCACCACGCGCCCCGCGGCCTGCATCTTCTCGATCTCGTCGGGTGTCTTCAGGACGATCATATCGCGCTGCGTCTCACCGGCCCGATCAGCCGGCGATCCCCCGCAGGCGGTCCACCACCTCGACGACACGGTCGAAGATCGTACCGGGATCCGCGTTGGCGTCCACGTTGTTGAGCTGCCCGCGGTCCTCGTAGAAGTTGATCAGCGGCGCCGTCTTGGCCGCATACTCCTGCAGGCGCGTCTTGATCGACACCGGGTTGTCGTCCGAGCGCTGGATCAGCTTGCCACCGCAGTGGTCGCACACGCCTTCCTGCTTCGGCGGGGCCGCCACTACGTGGAACGTCGCCTTGCAGTCCGGGCACGTGCGCCGCCCCGACAGCCGCTTGATCAGCTCCTCGTCCGATACCTCGAAGTTGATGGCGCCGTCGAACTTCCGGCCGATCTGCGCCAGCATCTCCTCCAGCGTCACAGCCTGGTTGTCCGTGCGCGGGAACCCATCGAGCAGGAACCCGTCGGCGCAGTCCGGCTTGGCGATCCTCTGCTCCACCAGCGCGATGACGATCTCGTCCGGGATCAGCTCGCCCTTCGCCATGTACTCCATGGCCTTCTTGCCGATCTCGGTGCCATCCGCTGCGAGCTGCCGGAAGATGTCGCCGGTGGAGACCTTCGGCAGATTGTAGCGAGCGGCGATGCGGTCGCCCTGCGTTCCCTTGCCGGCGCCCGGAGCGCCCAGAAGCACGAGGATCATATTGGATGGTTTCCTTGGCCGATCAGCCGGCAGCCTGCCGCGATCAGCTCTCCTTGATGAAGCCTTCGTAGTTCCGCATCAGCAACTGGGCCTCGATGGCCTGCATCGTCTCGATGGCCACGCCGACGACGATCAGCAACGACGTGCCGCCGATCAGCGCGAACTGGTTCAGCCCCACATTGGTGATGATCGGAGCGATGTACTGCACCATCGCCACGGCCGCCAGGAACACCGCGCCGGCCAGAGTGATGCGCGACACCACGCGGTCCAGGTAGTCGAACGTCGGCTTGCCCGGCCGGATGCCCGGAATGTAGTTGCCGTACTTCTTCAGGTTGTCCGCCATGTCCTGAACGTTCATCACGACCGCCGTGTAGAAGTACGTGAAGATGACGATCAGGACGACATAGATCAGGCTCCCGTACCAGCTCTGCCCGGGGCTGATGGCTAGCGCCATGTTCTGCAGGTGCTTGAGCGTGCTATCCGGGCTGGCCTGGACCGAGCCCAGCAACTGCGCCGGCAGCATCAGCATCGAGATTGCGAAGATGATCGGGATAACGCCGGCCGTGTTCACCTTGATCGGTAGGAACGAGCTGCTGGCGGGCATCACCCTCATGCCGACGACGCGCTTCACGTGCTGGATCGGGATGCGCCGCGTGCCCTGAGTGATCAGCACGATGCAGTAGATCGTCCCGATGAACAGCGCCAAGAGCATCGCCACGTTGAACGGGTTCACGAGCCCCTTCTCCAACGAGGTGTAGATCATCCCCGTCTGGTAGGGCAGGCTCGTCATGATGCCGGCGAAGATCACCAGCGACACACCGTTGCCGATGCCGTTCTCGGTGATCTGCTCGCCAACCCACAGGAGGAACGCGGTCCCAGCGGTCATCACGATGCACATCTGCGCGATGCCCCACCCGCTGGTCGCGGCGCCCTTGAAGGTGAACGCGAAGCCCAGCGCCTGCGCAAAGGCCAGGAAGATGGTGAGCTGGCGCGTGATCTTGGCGATCCGCTTGCGGCCGGACTCGCCTTCCTTCTGCATGGCCTCTAGCTGCGGGATGGCGAGCGTCATCATCTGCATGATGATCGAGGCGTTGATGTACGGGGTGATGCCCATCGCGAAGACGGTCATCCTCCGCATCGCGCCGCCGGAGAACACATCGACCAAGCCGAGCAGGCCGCCGGAACCGAACATCATCTCCAGCTTGGCGTGGTCAACCCCCGGCACCGGGATGTGGGCGCCCAGCACGAACACCGCGAACATCAGCAGGTTGAATGTGATTCGCCGTTTGAGTTCCGGAATACGGAACGCCTGCATTAGCGACTCGATCACCTTGCACCAACCTCTCCGCGCAGGGGGCCAACAGCCCGTGCGAGCGGACCGCGATATTGCCCGTTAGGGGTCACTAGACCGTCTCGACGACACCGCCGGCAGCCTGGATCTTCTCGACGGCCGACTTGCTGAACTTGTGCGCCTTCACGGTCAGCTTGACCGTCAGGTCGCCATCGCCGAGGACCTTGATGCGCTCGTCGACGTGCCGCAGCACGCCGGCCTCATGCAGCATCTCGGCGTCCACGACAGTGCCTTCCTCCAACTCGCTGAAGGCGCCCACGTTGACGACGGCGTACTCGATGCGGTTGATGGGCTTGAAGCCGCGCGCCTGCGGGAGGCGGCGATGCAGCGGGGTCTGCCCACCCTCGAAGTTGGGGTTGACCTGGCCGTGCTTCTTCTGGCCCTTGTGCCCGCGAGTGGCGTTCTTACCGTGGCCGGAGCCCGGTCCGCGACCCACGACCTTACGGCGGTGGGTGCTTCCGGGGGCCGGCGATAGCTCGTGCAGGTTCATGTCTCGGGTTCCGTGTGTGAAGGCCGAATGCTAGTTCTCGACGGATTCGACGCGAACTAGGTGCTCGATCGCCTTGATCATCCCGCGCACCTGCGGGTTGTCCGGTCGCACGACCGTCTTCTGCAGCTTGCCCAGACCGAGGGCCTTGGCGGTGCGCTTCTGCGTCTCGTTGAAGCCGATGGCGCTGCGCTCAAGCGTGATCTTGAGTTCAGGCATTGGTCGTCGCTCCCGCGGCGGCCTCTTCGGCCTTCCGCATCCACGGCACCATCTCCTCGACGGTCTTGCCGCGCAGCCTGGCCACTTCCTCGGCGCGCTTGAGCTGCTGCAGCGCGCGGATGGTCGCCCACGCCAGGTTGATGGCGTTCGGCGAGCCCAGCGCCTTGCCGAGCACGTCGGTCACGCCGGCAAGCTCCAGGATGGTGCGCACCGAGCTGCCCGCGACGATACCGGTACCGGGGGCGGCCGGCTTCAGCAGCACCTGGGCCGAACCGTGCGACGCCAAGATGTCGTGCGGGATGGTCGTGCCGATCAGGGGCACCTCGATCATGCGCTTCTTGGCATCCTCGACGCCCTTGCGGATCGCGTCGGGAATGGCCCGAGCCTTGCCGATGCCGGCGCCCACATATCCCTTACGGTCGCCCACCACGACGAGCACGTTCCAACTCATCGTGCGTCCGCCCTTATGGGTCTTCTGGACCTTGTTCGTGCGGACCACGCGCTCTTCGATGTTCAGGGCGTCCGCATTGATCTTTGCCATGCTTGCTCACCTCGCCGGCCCGCAGTCGGGCAGCATCGATGTTCCTTAGGAAACCTCGGCGTCGCAGCGCCTTGGATGTCGCGCTTGGGCTAGAACTCCAGGCCGCCCGCGCGAGCCGCGTCCGCCAGTTCCTTGACGCGACCGTGATACATGAACCCGCCACGGTCGAACACGACCTGCGTGATGCCCTTCGCCTTGGCGCGCTCGGCGATCAGCTTGCCGACGGCCTTGGCGCCCTCGATGTTGCCCCCGGAGGGGCCGCCATCGCGGTAGCCGGGCTCGACGCTCGACGCGGCAGCCAGGGTGGCGCCCTGTTCGTCGTCGATGATCTGGGCGTAGATATGCTTCAGGCTGCGGAAGACCGCCAGGCGGGGGCGTTCCGGAGTACCGGAGACCTTGCCCCGCACGCGGCGGTGCCGCTTCAGCCGCAGTCGTACCTTCTCGTTCATTGAGGTCCTCTCGCCAGCGGATTGCCGACCCGCCGGCCCACGCCACGCACAGGCCAGGTTCGGCCAGACGCGAAAGAGTAGTATACCTGACCGCCTGCCCCTTCACAACGGAGGGGATTGCGGGGCTCGCGTTACTTGCCGCCCTTGCCGCCCGCCTTGCCGCTCTTGCCAGCCTTGCGGCGTACCTGCTCGCCGCGGTAGCGGATGCCCTTGCCTTTGTAAGGCTCCGGCTTGCGCAGTGCGCGGATCTGTGCGGCGGTCTGGCCCACCAGTTCCTTGTCGATACCGCGGATGATCACGAACGGCAAACGGGTCTGCTGCTCGACGCCGGCCTCGAACACGATGCCGGGCCTCGGCGCAATCTCGATGCCGTGCGAGTAGCCCACCGACAGCGCCAGGTTGGTGCCCGTGACGGTCGCGCGGTACCCGGTGCCGTGGACCTCCAGCGTCCGGGCGTAGCCGTTCGTCACGCCCTCGACCATGTTGGCGAGAATCGTGCGAGTCAGGCCGTGCAAGGAGCGGTGGTCCTTGCCGTCGGTCGGTCGGCCGACGGTCAGAGTGCCGTCCTCGACCTTGATGATCATGTCGGGGTGGACCGGCTTGGTGAGGGCGCCTTTCGGCCCCTTAATGGTCACCTCACCGACACCCACATTAACCTCCACGCCCGCGGGGAGCGGGATCGGGAGTCGTCCAATGCGTGACATTGCTGCCTCCGTAGGGTCCAGTTCAGTCCGGCGGTCGAGTGCGACTACCAGACCTTGCAGAGCACCTCGCCACCGATACCGCGACGCCGGGCTTCCTTGTCGGTCATGACGCCCTGCGACGTGGTCACGATAGCGATGCCGAGTCCGCGCAAAACGCGGGGCACATTGTCCTTGCCCGCGTAGATGCGGAGGCCCGGCTTGCTGACGCGCTGAAGGTCGGTCAGCACTCGCTCGCGCTTCGGCCCGTACTTGAGGTGGACCTTGATGCGGTCCTGCTTCGGATCCTTGATGACTTCGAAGCCCTTGATGAAGCCCTCGCGCTGGAGGATCTTCACGATCTCCAGCTTGAGGCGGCTGCCCGAGACCTCCATCGAGTCATGGTACGCGCGGTTCGCGTTGCGGATGCGCGTCAGGAGGTCTGCGACGGGATCGGTTGTGTATGCCATCGCTCTCTCCTACCAGCTCGACTTGGTCACGCCGGGAATCAGCCCGCGATGGGCCATCTCGCGGAGGCAGATGCGGCAGAGGCCGAATTTGCGGAACACGCCACGGGGTCGTCCGCAGACGTTGCAGCGTGTATAGGCGCGCACCGAGAACTTCGGCTTGCGCTTTGCCTTGACGATCAAACAGGTCTTAGCCACAGAGGCTCTCCTCTCGTCGGAGCCACGGCCGAGCCGCGGCTGGTAACGATGGGTACCCGGCGACTGGCGCCGGTCCGCAATCCTGTTACGCTTCCTTTTCCTTCTTGCTCTTCTCGTACTCGGCGATGATCTGCTGGGCGATATGCGCCGGGACTTCCTCGTAGTGCGACGGCTCGATCTCGAAGATGCCGCGCCCGCGGGTGATGGACCGCAGATCGATAGCATACCTCAGCATCTCGGATTGCGGCGCGATGGCTCGGATGCACATGCGCCCGCCGCCGATTGCCTCGGTGCCCGCGATGCGCCCGCGCTTGCCGCTCAGGTCGCTCATCACGTCGCCCATCATGCCCTCGGGCACCGTAACCGCGACGCTGACCATCGGCTCGAGGATCACAGGGCCCGCCTTCGGAGCGACGTTGTTGAAGGCCAGGATGCCGGCCATCTTGAACGCCTGCTCCGAGGAGTCCACGTCGTGATACGAACCGTCGTAGCACGTGCACTTGATGTCGACCACGGGGTTGCCCGCCAGGATACCGTTGGCGAGCGCCTCGAGGACGCCCTTCTCCACCGCCGGGATGTACTGGCGGGGGATCGAGCCGCCCACGATGGCGTCCACGAACTCGAAGCCGGTGCCACGCGGCTGCGGCTCGAGCTTGATGTGGCAGTCGCCGTACTGGCCGCGGCCGCCGGTCTGCTTCTTGTGCTTGCCCTGGCCCTGCGCGGCCGCCTGCAGCGTTTCGCGATACGGCACCTTCACGGGGATCGTGTCCACGTTGGCGCCGAACTTGCGCAGCTTCTCCACCACGATGTTCAGGTGGGTCTCGCCCATGCCGCTGATGACGGTCTGGCCGGTCTCAGGGTCGCGCCGATACGCAAACGCCGGGTCTTCACCCGCCACACGCTGCAGGGCCGGCCCCAGCTTGTCCTCGTCCACCTTCGTCTTGGCGACGATGGCAACCTCGTACACGGCCTTCGGATGCTTGATGGGCTCCAGGACGATCGCCTTCGCCTGGTCGCAGAGCGTGTCGCCCGTATGGGTCGTGGCCAGCTTCGCGACGGCGCCGATATCGCCCGCGCCGATCTCAGGCACAGCTTCCTGGTTCTTGCCCTTCACCACATAGATCTGCCCGATGCGCTCGTCCTTGCCGCTCGTCGAGTTCCACACGTGCGAGTCGGACTTCACAACGCCCGAGAACACCCGGAAGTAGGTGAGCTGGCCCACGAACGGGTCGGCCAGGGTCTTGAACACCAGCGCGGCCAGCGGATCACTCTCCGTCGGCTTCCGCTCGGCGGTCTTGCCGTCGGCGGTGGTGCCCGTGACGGCCGCCATCTGCGCGGGGCTCGGGAACGCGTCGGCCACCAGGTTCAGCAGGGCGGCCGCGCCCATGTTCTTCGTGCTGGCGCCACACACAACCGGCACGACCTTGCCGCTCTTGATGCCCTCGCGCAGGCCCTGCATGACCTCTTCGTCGGTCAGCGTGCCCGCGTCGAAGAACTTCTCGATCAGCTCGTCGTCGCCCTCGGCGGCGGACTCCACCAGCTTCTCGCGGAACTCGTCCACGGTGCTCTGCAGGTCGGCCGGGATCGGGATCTCGTTGAAATCCTTGCCGACGCCCGAGTACGCCTTCATGCTGAGCAGGTCGACAATGGCGCTGTAGCTATCGGCGACGCCGATGGGCACCTGAACCGGCGCGATGCACGTGCCGAAGCGAGCGCGCAGCTTCTCGACGACCGAGCCGAAGTCCGCGTTCTCGCGGTCCATGCGGCTCACGTAGACGGCGCGCGGCTTGTTCTGCGCCGCGGCCAGATCCCACGCAATCTCGAACCCAACTTCCACATCCGACTGAGCGGGCGTGACGAGCACGGCGGCATCGACGACCCGCAGGGCGCTCCGGATCTCCCCCTCGAAGTCGAGGTAACCCGGCACGTCCACGACGTTGATCTTCTTGTCCTGCCACTCACACGGAGCCAGACCGATGTTGATGCTGATGGTCCGCTTCACCTCTTCCGGATCGAAGTCGGTGGTTGCGGTGCCGTCGTCGGTGCGCCCCATGCGGTCGATCGCGCCCGAAACCAGCAGCATGGCCTCCGTGATGGAGGTCTTGCCCGAGCCCTGGTGTCCGAACACGCCGATATTGCGGATCGTGTCGATGGCGTACTTTTTCATGCGTGCCCTCGTCGGTAGGGTCTAGGTGGCGATGCGCCGGCGCGCAGCCGGCCCGTCGTCTTCTTCGGGTCCGGCCTTACTTCTCGCGGAACGGCATGCCCAGCCCCTTCAGGAGCGAGCGAGCCTCTTCGTCCGTACGGGCGTTGGTGCAGATGATGATGTCCATGCCGCGCACGCGGTCGATCTTGTCGTAGTCGATCTCCGGGAAGATCAACTGCTCCTTGACGCCCATCGCGAAGTTGCCACGCCCGTCGAACGAGTTCGGGTTGATGCCCTGGAAGTCACGCACGCGGGGAAGCGCGGTGGAGACCAGGCGATCCAGGAACTCATACATGCGAGCGCCGCGGAGCGTGACCTTGCAGCCGATGCGGCTGCCGGCGCGGATCTTGAAGTTCGAGATCGACTTCTTCGCGCGGCAGATGGACGGCTTCTGGCCGGCGATGATGGTCATATCGCGAACAGCGTTGTCGAGCAGCTTGGGGTCGCCCGAGCTGGTGTGCCCGGCTGCCCCGACTCCCATGTTGAGCACGATCTTCTCAAGATGGGGGATCTGCATGACGTTGGCATAGCCGAACTGCTTCTGCAGCGCCGGCGCCACGGTCGTCTTGTATGTGTCTTTCAGGCGAGGCATAGAGCTCTCTCCAGGTCCTGCGAGGCGACTAGTCGATCGACTTACCGCACTCTGGATGCTTGCAGACGCGATATTTGCGCGAGGATAGCTTGCCCTCGCCCTCGTGATATGCATAGCCCACGCGCGTCGGCTTGTGGCACGACGGGCACACGAGCATGACCTTCGGCACGAACAGCGGCGCCGGCTTCTGGATGCGGCCGCCTTCCTGCATCTCGCGAACGCCCGAGCGATTGGCGCGCTCGGACTGGCGGGCCTTCTGGTGCTTGGTCACGAGGTTGATGCCCTCGACGGTGACCTTGTTGACCTTCGGGTAGGCGCGGATGATCTTGCCGGTCTTGCCCTTGTCCTTGCCCGCGATGACGACGACTTCGTCGCCCTTCTTGATGCGCAGCTTGGCGGCGTACTCGCCGAGCTTCTGCTTGGTCGCCATCACAACACCTCCGGGGCCAGCGAGATGATGCGCATGAAGCTGCGATCGCGCAGCTCGCGGGCAACTGGCCCGAACACGCGAGTGCCGCGCGGCTCCAACGCGTTGTTGATGACGACGCACGCGTTGTCGTCGAATCGCAGGACCGAGCCGTCCTTCCGACGCACGGGCTGCTTGGTGCGAACAACGACCGCCTTGATGACGTCGCTCTTCTTCACCTGCTGGCCAGGCGTGGCGGACTTGACGACACCCACGATGATGTCGCCCACCCGCGCGTCCATGCTATTGGAGCCTTTCATCACGCGGATGCACATGACTTCACGGGCGCCGCTGTTGTCGGCGGCACGGAGCCGCGTATAGGGTCGGATCATATCCGTTCTCCGGAATCGTTACGTCCACCACGCTCCGGGGCGAACGCCCCTTCCACGCGTCGATGGCCGACGTCCCCTCTCCGATCTGGACGAGCGCCGCGGCGCCCATCGCGGGCGATACTACTTCGCCCTCTCAAGGATGCGAGCGACGCGCCAGTGCTTCTCGCGGGAGAGCGGCCGCGTCTCCATGATCTCGACGATGTCGCCAATGCGGCATTCGTCGTTCTCGTCGTGCGCCTTGAACTTGGTGGTCCGCCGGACGATCTTGCCGTACAGCGGGTGGCGGACCTTCTCCTCGATGGCGACAACGACGGTCTTCGTCATGCGGTCGCTGACGACCGCGCCCTGACGGACCTTCCGGCGACCGCGCTGCAGGTCGGCCTGAGGTGTCTCCTCCATTGCTGGTTACTCCCCTCCTGCGGCGGCGCCGCGCTCGCCCATCAGCGTCAGGATGCGGGCGATGTTCTTGCGCGTTGCCGGGATCTGCGCGGTATTCTCGAGCTGGCGAGTGACGTTGTTGCGGCGCAGGTTGAAGAGCTGCTCCCGCTGCTTCGTCAATTCCGCGGCGAGTTCCTGATCGTTCATATTCCTGAGCTGATCAATCAGCTCGCGACGCTTAACTGCCGCCATCGCCTTCCTCCTCGACAACACCCGCCTCGACGTCCTCGACGACGGCTTCGTCGGCCATCGTGGCGCGGGTCACGAACTTCACGTCGATCGGCAGCTTGTGGCTGGCCAAGCGCATGGCTTCGCGCGCCAGATCCTCGCTCACGCCCTGCATCTCGAACAGCATGCGGCCGGGCTTCACAACCGCCACCCAACCTTCCGGAGCGCCCTTACCGGAGCCCATGCGGGTTTCCGCCGGCTTCTTGGTGTAGGGCTTGTCCGGGAAGACTCGGATCCAGATCTTGCCGCCGCGCTTGACGTGGCGGGTCATGGCAATTCGGGCTGCCTCGATCTGGTTGGCCGTCATCCAGCAGTGCTCCAGCGCCTGCAGGCCATAATCACCGAAGTTGAGCGTGTTCCCGGAGTGGGCCGCGCCGCGCATCTTGCCCCGGTGCTGCTTCCGGTACTTGACTCTCTTGGGCATCAACATCAGGCTTGCCCTCCTCGTCCACGTCCGCGGCCACCGCCGCCGCCGCGACCACCGCGATCGCCACCGCGATCGCCGCCGCCGCGCTCACCGCGCTCACCGCCACGGCCACCGCGACCACCGCGGCCACCGCGATCGCCGCGCTCGGCCCGCATGGCCTCGCGCCGCGGCACGATCTCGCTCTCGGTGGGCCGGCTGCCGCCCGGAAGGACGTCGCCCTTATAGATCCACACCTTGATGCCGATGTGTCCGTAGGTGGTCTTCGCCTCGGCAAAGCCGTAGTCGATGTCGGCGCGCAGCGTGTGCAGCGGAATCTTGCCGTCGCGCTGGTGCTCGCGCCGCGCCATCTCCGCGCCGGCCAGGCGGCCTGCGCACATCACGCGGATGCCGCGCACGCCGAGCTTCATGGCGCGCATGATCGTCTGGCGCATGGCGCGCTTATAGGCGATCCGCTTCTCGATCTGCTGAGCGATCGACTCCGCGGCGAGCTGCGCGTCGATATCCGGGTAGCGAATCTCCTGGATGTTGACGTGCACCTTCTTCTTCGTGAGCTTCTCGATCTGCTCGCGGACCTCATCGACGCCCTTGCCGCCGCGCCCAATGATGATGCCGGGCTTCGCGGTGTGAATCGTCACCTTGACGGTGTCGCCCGGGCGCTCGATCTCGATGTGCGAGACGGACGCGTTGTGAAGGCGAGCCTTGACCCACTTGCGAATCCGGTGGTCCTCATAGATCGAGTCGGCGTAGCCCTTGTCCTGGTACCACTTGCTCTCCCAGTCGCGGATCACACCGATCCGGAAGCCGATCGGATGAACTTTCTGTCCCAAGGTTCTCTCCCTTACTCCGCCGTCTCTTCCGGCGTGGGCGTCGGCTCCACGACGGTCGGCTCAACCGCGACGGGCTCGGCCACGACTTCGGGCGTCGTCTCGACCGGCTTGGTCTCGGCGGGCGCCGGAGTTGCCTTGGCTGCAACGGCCGGACGGCCGGCGGCCTGGGCGCGGCGAGCGGCGGGCCGGCGAACCGGCCGCGGCTTCGGCGCGACCTCTTCGACGACCACCGTGATATGGCACATCCGCTTCAGGATGCGATAGGCACGGCCCTGGGCGCGCGGCTGAAGGCGCTTGATGCGCGGGCCCTCGTCGATGAACCCGCGAACGACGCGCAGGTTCTCCCGCACCAGCGGCGGCAACGGCTTACCCGTCGCCTCCGACGTGGGGCGGCTGTTCTCGGCGTTGGCCGCCGCGGATTCGATGACCTTCTCGATCGCTCGAGCCGCAAAGTTGGGCACGAACTTGAGCAAGGCCAGCGCGTCGCTCACGTACTTGCCGCGAACGGCGTCCATCACGAGACGAGCCTTGCGCGGAGGCACTCGCACGAACTTGGCGGTGGCTCCGGCCTGGTTGTCCCGAAACTTGGGTTCGGTCTTAGGTTTCCCCATAGGTCTCTCCGGTCATAGGCTGCGGGCAGCCGTGGGGAGCTGGGCGACCCGGAACGCTCCCGCGTCCCGCTGATCGCGCTTCTAGCGAATCTGCGTGCGTCGCTCGACCTGCTGGCCGGCGTGCCCACGGAACAGGCGCGTCACGGCAAACTCGCCGAGCTTGTGGCCGACCATGTTCTCGGTGACGAAGACCGGGATGTGCTTCCGGCCATCGTGCACCATGAACGTATGCCCGATGAAGAGCGGGAAGATGGTCGACCGGCGGGACCAGGTCTTGATAGCCCGCTTCTCGCCCCGCGCGTTCATCTGCTCGACCTTCTTGAGCAGCTTGGGGCAAGCGTACGGCCCCTTCTTGAGCGAACGACCCATGGTTATCTCCGGTGCTTCGACCGCCTCGGAGGCGGCGCCAGATCTTACTTGGCGCCGCGCTTCCGAACGATGTACTTGTCGGTAGTCTTGTTGCGGCGCGTCTTGTAGCCGAGCGCCGGCTTACCCCAAGGAGTGGCGGGACCCTTCTTGCGGCCCACGGGCGACTTGCCCTCGCCTCCACCGTGGGGATGGTCCCTCGGGTTCATCACGACTCCGCGGTTGTGCGGCCTCTTGCCCAGCCAGCGGGTCTTTCCGGCCTTGCCCCAACTCTCGTTCTCGTGCTCGATGTTGCCCACCTGGCCGATCGTCGCGCGGCACTCGATCAGCACGCGGCGAACTTCGCTGGAGGGCAGGCGAACCTGGGCGTAGCGGCCTTCCTTCGCCATCAACTGGGCGCCGGCTCCGGCGCTGCGAACCATTTGGCCGCCCTTGCCCGGCACCAACTCCACGTTGTGGACCACGGTACCGACCGGGATGCAGCGCAGCGGCAGGCAGTTGCCCGGCTTGATGTCCGCGGTGTCGCTCGAGATGACCTTGTCGCCGACCTTGATGCCCACGGGCGCCAGGATGTAGCGCTTCTCGCCGTCGACGTAGTGCACGAGGGCGATGCGGGCCGACCGGTTCGGGTCGTACTCGATGGTCGCGATCTTGGCCACGACATCGGTCTTGTCACGCTTGAAGTCGATCAAGCGGTACAGGCGCCGATTGCCGCCGCCACGGAACCGCGCGGTGGTCTTTCCCTGGTTGTTGCGTCCGCCACAGCGCTTGAGCGGCTCGATGAGGGACTTCTCGGGCTCGGTAGCCGTGATCTCCGAGTAAGTCGACACCGATCGGAAGCGCCGCGCCGGCGTAGTCGGCTTGTATTGTCTCAGTGGCATTTGTGTCTCCGATCAGGCGGCTTACAGCCCCTCAAAGAGGGTAATGGTCTGCCCCGGCGCCAGGGTGACGATGGCCTTCTTCCAGTCGGAGGTACGCCCTTCCGGATACCGGCCCACGCGGCGGGTCTTGCCGCGCACCGTCATCGTGTTGACCTTGACGACGTTGACTTTGAAGATACGCTCCACCGCCTGCCGGATCTCGATCTTGTTGCAGTCGGGAGCGACCTTGAACGTGTACTTGCCCTGGTGGCTGAGGTCCATGCTCTTTTCAGTGAGCAGCGGAACCTGGATCACCTCAAACGGATCCTTCATTGCCCCAGCACCTCCTCGATCTTGGCCACCGCACCCTGCGCCAGCACGACGCGGCCTGCGGACACCACATCGCGCACCGAGAAGTTCGGCGCATAGCGCAGCGTCACGTTGGGGAGGTTGCGGCAGGAGAGCAGCAGCGTGTTGTCGTACTCCGGCACGATCAGCAGCACCTTGTACTGCTTCTCCTTCGTGCCCTTGACGACGTCGCCCTCGCTGTTGCGGCTCTTCACCGTCACCTCGCGGGTCAGCGGAAGCTTGCCGAGGGTCTCGGCCACCAGCTTCGTGCTGATCGCATCGAGCTGCAGCGCATCCAGCCCCACCATCTCACCGTCGAGTACCTTGCCGGACAGCGCGCTGCGGAGCGCGCCGCGCCGCATCTTGATGGGCAGGCACTTCGCGTACGACCGCGGATGCGGACCGAACACGACGCCGCCATGCCGCCAGTGCGGAGCGCGGGTGCTGCCCTGCCGGGCGCGGCCGGTGCCCTTCTGGCGGTAGGGCTTCTTGCCGCCGCCGCGGATCTCTCCACGGGTCTTCGTGTCGGCGGTGCCCTGACGCGCGTTGGCTTCCTCGGTTGTCACAGCCTGATGAACGAGCGCAATGTTCGGGTCTACTCCGAACACCGACTCCGGAAGTGACAGGTTGCCGAGGGCTTCGCCATTGGCGTTATAAAGCGGGATCTCTGGCATTTCTGTCGCCTCCTAGATTCGCGTGATCGTCACTAGCTCGCCGTTGGCGCCAGGCACCGGCCCCTTGATGAGGACGATGTTGCTGTCGCCTTCGACTCGCCAGATGGTGAGACCGCGAACGGTGACCTGCTTCGCGCCCATGTGTCCGGGCTTCTTGGTGCCCTTGAACGTGCGCGCAGCATCAGTCGCGCCACCAGACTGTGGCTTGCGGTGGATCATGGAGCCGTGCGTCATGTCAGCGCCATGGAAGTGGTAGCGCTTGACAACGCCAGCGAATCCCTTACCCTTGGAGATACCAGTGACCTTGACGACATCTCCCTCTTGGAGAACGTCGCCAGCTCGTATCGCCTGCCCGAGCGCTAGGTCCGACAGGTCCTCCGTGCGGATCTCGCGAAGCGTCTTGCACGGTGTGATGTCGGGGTGCTTGGGGTTGCTTAGGCCCCCGCGGAAGTGTCCCAATTGCGGCTTCGTCAAGTGCTTGGGTCGAGCTTCACCGAAGCCGACCTGGACGGCGGTATATCCATCCGTCTCTACACTCTTGAGCTGCGTGACAATGCAGGGACCTGCTTCAATCACGGAGACCGGCGTCACCGACCCATCTTCATTGAAGACCTGGGTCATACCGATCTTCTTGCCCAGTATTGTGTTTACCAAGGTTGTTCTCCAGCGGCGGTGCGCCGGCCCCGAGACCTGAGCCACGTTGCCAAACGCCCGTTACGCGACCTCCTTAGTAGCGGGATGCGGAGGCCCTGCTGCCTCCCTCATCTCCACGCCAACCGAGCTTGCCTTCCCTGGCCCGCCGAAGCGAGCCCTCTCTCGGCGAGCCTTACAGCTTGATCTCGATGTCCACACCGCTCGGAAGGTCGAGGCGCATAAGCGCATCGATCGTCTTGGCGCCGGGCTCGAGAATGTCGATCAAACGCTTGTGCGTCCGCATCTCGAAGTGCTCCATCGACTCCTTGTCGATGGTCGTGCTTCGATTGACGCACACGATGTTCTTCTCCGTGGGGAGAAGGACCGGGCCGCTGATGCGCGCGCCGGTGCGACGGGCGGTGTCGACGATCTTCTCCACGGACTGATCGAGGATGCGATGGTCGAACGCCCGGAGGCGGATGCGCACCTTGTCCCGACGTGCTACGGCCATGGTTTACTCTCCCGTTGCGGGTAGGATGGGCGCCGAACGCTCGGTGCTCCGACGCCACCCCTCACCCGATCCGTCTGTGCTTCAGCAAACGACCTTACTGGATCACCTTGGTGACGACGCCGGCGCCGACCGTGTGGCCGCCCTCGCGG
>CAZFLM010000044.1:0-56174 GCA_964519955.1 uncultured Chthonomonadaceae bacterium
ATCGCCGGGCGTCTTGAGGACATCCGTCATCGGTCGCTCTCCTCGGCGCCCGATGCCATCCGGGCGCGTGTCGAGCCCCGGTTCGCGGAGGGGGATCGGGAATCCTGCGGGAGGCGAGGTGCCTGCTTAGTTGGCTCAGCATCCACCCGACGGCGTGTCGGCCGACGCGTCAGGGCCTCGGACGTCCCACACGCGCACTGGAATGCCCTGCGCCTGGAGGACCGGCGCGAGCGTGCGCTGCATCTGGACCACGATGCGGACCTTCTCCTCGAACGGCAGTGCGATCCGCCTGCGCCGGCGCTCCTCCTTGGCGGCCACGAATTGCTGGATCTCGGCGTCTACTGGATCCATTGAGGCCACACTTCCTCGAGACCGTGCCGACCGATGATGGCGTCCAGATATGCCGAGTCCAGTGACGGGTGGCTCACCAGGTGCCGCGCGCAAAGGAGGTCGAAGTCGCCACCAGCATCTACGGCAATGGCCACCAGATGCTCCATGCGGAGCACTCGAGTGGGCACGGACAGATACTCGATCTCCACGGAGTCCCTCAGCGCTTCTACGAGGAGAGGACTAGAAGCCGGCACAGGACGGACCGCGATCCCGCCTACTAGCACGCACCCCGGTTCCACGGTGTTGTCGAGACCCGGCGGAGACGCGTGGAGCGGTGACTGAACTCGAGCCCCTCCGGGGCCGACCGGCTGGTCCACGACGATGTCGAGGTGGAAGGTCAGCACTGGCTCCGCGTAGAAGGTCGCGCCAATCGCGCCACCGATGGCGTATCGCCCCAGAACGCCGTCCGCGACCCATCGGTTGAGCACCCTGAGTGCACGATCCATGCGGCGACTCCAACAAGCTGAGGCGAAGGGTACCTGCCACGCGCGCCCGCCGCCAGCACAAGGCTCAGACCTGCGGCAACGACGCCTCCCGGTTCGCGGAGGGGGATCGGGAATCCTGCGGGAGGCGACGGGGGTGCTGGTATCACAAGACAGCCTGTGTTATACTCGGGGTGGAGGAGACCCAAGCGATGACCGATCAGGCGCCCGCATCAGGCTCCATCGAGATGCCGGCCGACGTTGCCGCCGAACTCGACCAGATCCTCGCGGAGATGGACCGGATCTTCGAGCGCATGGACGAGCGCCGAGGTGATATCGTCCGTCTGCGCGCGGAGACCGAAGCTATCAAAGCGGCAACAGAGCGCTGTCGCGTGGAGACGCTGGAGACGTTCCGACGGCTAGGCATCCAGGCATAGCCATGTGGAAGCAACTGATCGGCGCACTGCGCCACCTGCTTTCTCTCGCGCGTCGAGTAGACAAGAACGACGAGGACGTGCGGGCGCTGCAGGAGGAGCTGAAAGCAGCGCGATCCGAACTCGCGGCTCTTCGCCGCGACCTGTCGGCGCTCGCCCACCTCACCGAGAAGCTCATCGGCGAGGTGCAGCACGACCGCGAGCTGGCTGCCGTCCAGCAGCGCAACCTCGTTCTGGAGCTTGAGAACCGCCTGCTGCGCATCGAGAGCGCGGCGCGATCCGGCCAGGGCGGCAACGCGCCGCACTTGACCCCGTAGCCCCCTACCCCACCTGCAGCCGGCCGCACACTGCCGGGCCGTCGCAGCCGGTCACCGCCTGGACCAGCGCCCACGCAATCTTGCCGCCGCCCTGCACCGATGGCTCAATCGGGTTGGCGTAGTCGGCAGGCCCCGTGCAGAGGGAGCGCAACTCGACGATCGTCAGGCGATGCTCGGCGGCGGCCCGGATGATGATGTCGTCGTACACCGCGATGGCGACCGCGGCCCGGCGGCGCTGGCTCTCTTCCGGGAAGTTGCCGTTGTAGACCGTGCAGACCACCAGCGGCAGGCATCGGGCCAGGCACTCCTTGAGCGCCATCCGGTAGGCCGCCTCGAACTCCTTCGCGGCGTCCGCGAGCATCAGGAACGCCGCCGCGCTCGACGTGACCGGCGCATCCAGCACGTCGAAGCGCAGCATCGCGTCGTTGCCGCCCACGCTCAGGGCCAGGTGCGTGGCGTCCGGCGGCAGCGCGCGAAGTTGGGCCGGGATGTCGAACGTGGTCGAGCCGTCGACGGCGCGCAGAGAGACAGCCCACTCGTCGGGCAACAGCCGCCGCATGTGGTCGAGAACGGAGGGTCCGCCGCCGGTGTAGCGGCCGTTGTCGAGGATCGAGTCTCCCAGCAGGACGAGGTGGGGCATCGCGGTAGCACCTCCACGAGCGACGGTGTGCGCCGGCATCGGCCATGGTGGCTTGAGCCACATCCGCAGGTGGAGCGCCTCGCCGGACGGTTCGCGGAGGACAAGGCCACTTCCTCCGTGAGCGGACCGAGCGCGCCTTCCGACAATGAGACAGCGCAGGCCCGTCCGCCGATGCGCCACCCGACACCAGAGGACCGTCACCATGCAACGCACCCCGTCACGCCGCACGCTCGCCGTCCTGCTCTGCCTCCTTGGCGCATCCATCGCCGCCGTCTGGGCGTCGCCGACGCCACCGAAGGGCGCCTGCTACCAGTACTCCACGATCGGGGCGCTGATGCGCGGGCTCTACGACGGCACCCTCACGCTGGGCGAGCTGAAGCGGCACGGGGATACGGGCATCGGCACGGTGGACAAGCTGGACGGGGAGATGGTCCTGCTGGATGGGAAGGCGTACCAGGTGCGCTCGGACGGGCGCGTGCTGCCGGTGCCGGACACGATGCGCACCCCCTTCGCCACAGTGACCACGTTCCGCGCCGACCAGTCGGCGGACATCGAGGAGCCGATGGACCTGGACGAACTGGAGCGCCGCCTCGACGAACTGGCCCCCAACCGCAACGGGTTCGCGGCGTTCCGCATCACCGGCCGGTTCGCGTACGTGAAGACACGCAGCGTGCCGGGGCAGAAGAAGCCCTACCCGCCGCTCGCGGACGTCGCCAAGCAGCAGAGCGTGTTCGAGCTGCGCGAGGTACGCGGCACGCTCGTCGGGTTCCGCACGCCGGACTACGTCACCGCGCTCAATGTGCCCGGCTACCACCTCCACTTCCTCACCGAGGACCGGCGGTCAGGCGGCCATGTGATGGCGGTTCAGCTCACCTCGGGCCGGGCGGAGGCGCAGCAGTGCGCGACGAGCACCGTCGAGACGCCGCGCGACCCCGACTTCCACGACCTCGACCTGCGCGACGACAAGCGGGCTGACCTGCTGCGGGTCGAAAAGGGGCGTTAGTCGAGGAGTGGGCTGGCTCACCCCTCCTCCGGAAACGCCAGGTACTGCGCCGGCACGTGCTCCGTCAACCAAACGCCGTTCTCCGAGAGGTAGAACGGCGTCCCGGCGCGCCACATCTCGCCGGCCCGCACCACCAGCACGACGGGCTGCCCGTGGCGGCTGCCCACCTTCGTGGCGGTGGCCTCGTCAAGCGAGATGTGGACGTGCTGGCGCTTGCCCTTGAGCAGCCCCTGGCGGCGGATGGACGCCACCGAAGCACGCGCGGTACCGTGGTACAGCAACTCCGGCGGCTCGCGCGGCTCCAGGCCGAGGTCCACGTGGATGCTGTGCCCCTGCGACGCCCGAATGCGCTGCCCGTCCTCGCTGAACGCGAACCGCTGCTTGTCGTTCGTCGCCACGACCTCGCGGATCAGCTCCAGGCTCAGCGGCATGCGCGAACGCTGCGACCGCGCGATCAGGTCGTCCACGCGCGCCCAGCCGTTCGCGTCCAGCTCCAGCCCGATCATCCCCGGGCGGTGCCGCAGCGCCAGGCTCATGAACCTGCTCGCCTGCACAATGCGATCCGGCATTGACAGCCTCCACTACATCGTATACACTGTCACCAGCACCATGCACGACCTTGGAGTGGAACCCATGTCTCAGGTAGTGAGCCTACGTCTGCCGGACGCAACCGCCGACCGCCTCCGCGCCGTCGCGCGCCGCGGGGGCCGCACCCTGAACGACGCCGCCGCACGCTCGCTGGAGGAGTGGCTCCGCACCGAGGAGTTCGCCGACATCGAGTTCCGCAGCTTCAACGGGGAGCGCCACGCCTGCATCAAGGGCGCGCTGCAGGTCTGGCAACTCATCATGGTCGCGCGCGACTACGGCATGGACGCCGACGCAACCGCGGCGCACTTCCAGTGGCCGGTCCACCGGGTGAAGGCCGGCCTAAACTACTACGAGGCCTATCCCCAGGAGATCGACGACGCCGTCGCGGACAACGACGCGATGACCTTCGATGTGCTCAAGCGCATGCTGCCGCAGCTCGAGGCCATCCCCGAGGATGACGGGGCTCCCGAACCTGAGCCCGCGCCCTGATGCGTGGCCTACTGCTGGACGAGCAGATCTCCCCGGTGGTGGCTGCGCAGGTGCGCACAAAGAGGCCGGACATCCCGATCCAGAGCGTACACGAGTGGCGCGGCGGGCGCCTACTCGGCACCGCCGACCGAGGCGTCCTCGCCGCCGCAGCGGAGGACGGGCTCACGCTCGTCACATATGATCGCAAGACGATCCCTCCCTTAGTGGGGGAGTGGTCGGCCTCTGGCCGCTCGCACGGCGGGGTCGTGTATGTCGACACCCGCACCATCGCCTCCAGCGACTTCGGGCGTCTGGTGCGAGCACTCACTCGCTTCTGGGACCGCGAACGCACGGCGGACTGGACGAACCGCATCGGGTACCTACCGGCGTCCCGATAGGACCCGGCGCCCCCCTACAGCCGCGGGTCCACCGGCTCGCTCTCTAGCGCCAGCACGCCGAAGACGCACTCGTGGACGCGGCGGAGGGGCTCGCGGCGGACGAAGTGGTCCAGCGCCTCCAGGCCGAGCGCAAACTCCTTCAGCGCCAGGGCGCGCTTCGTGTTCAGACCGCGCTGGCGCAGGCGCTCCAGGTTCGCGGGCTCCGTGTACGAGAGGCCGTAGATGATCCGCAGGTACTCGCGGCCGCGCACCTTCACGGCAGGCTGCAGGAGGCCCCGCTCGCCGCGCGCCACGAAGGAGGCCGGCTTCACCACCATGCCCTCGCCGCCCCCGCCCGTGTAGTCCAGCCACCACTGCGTTGCCGCGGCCTCGGACTGCTCGTCCAGCAGGTCCACGGTCCGGCTCTCCGTGCGCACGATCAGGTCGCTGTGGTCGGCCAGCTTCGCCAGCGTCTCCAGGTGCCAGGCGTGCGGCTTGTCGTGATGCGTGCGGCCCTCGGTGGCAAGCAGATGGAACGGGGCCAGCTTCAGGTCGGCGAGACCATCGACCGGCCAGCAGTAGTGGCCGTACGCCCGCACGTAGCCCGCCGCATCTTGTTCCCGCGAGGCAAGCGCGGCGGCCAGCGCCTGCAGCGTCCCCGCGCCTTCCTTGATGCCCTCCGGCCGCGCGAGAGCCGCCTCGACCGTCGCCCGCGCCGCGCCGAGCGATACCCGCGCCGCCACCCCAACCGGCGCGTACTGCTCCCGCAGAAGCCCTTGCGCCTTGGCCGACCAGGGCATCAGCTCCGCGTCCAGGCACAGCCAGCCGGTCTCCAGCTCGTCCCACAGCCCCGCCCGCGTGACGGCGCCCGCCACCTCGGCCAGGAACGCCCGGTGCGTCTCCGCGTCGTCGAAGAAGCGGCGGCCCGTGCGCGTGTAGCACTCCCCGATCGCGCCATCGAGCGCCCCGAACCGCGTGCGCGCCCCCTCCTCGTCGCGGCAGACCACGATGACCGCGCGGCTGCCCATGTGCTTCGTCTGGCAGACCACCGACGGCACGCCGCGCGAGCGGTAGTAGGCGAAGGCCTCGCGCGGGTACTCCAGGTAGCCCTCCTCCGCGGTAGTCTCGGAGGGCGACATGGTCGGCGGGAGGTAGACGAGCCAGCGCGGCTCGACGGCGTACCGGCTCATCACCTCGAACGCGGCGGCGGACCGGTCGGCGGTGATCGTGACGCGCGCGGCGAGTTGGGTCTCGATAATGCGCTTACCCAGCACATCCTCCGCGTGCAGAAGCGTGTCCGCCTGCCACTGGGCGGAGAGCGGCGCGGCCTCGGGCTTCGCCTCCTCCTCCGGCAGCAGCGGCTTCTTCGGTACGCAGTACGTCGCGCGCGCGGGCACAGAGACCAACTCGCGCTCCGGGTAGCGCAGCGCCGTCAGCTTGCCACCAAACACGCAGCCCGTGTCGATGTCGATGGTGCGGTTGAGCCACTCCGCCTCCGGCACGGGCGTGTGGCCATACGCCACCGTCGCCTTGCCGCGGTAGTCCTCCGCCCAGGGGTAGCGCACCGGCAGGCCGAACTCGTCGATCTCGCCGGTCGCGTCGCCGTAGAGCGCGAACTCGCGGATGCGGCCCGACGCGCGGCCCTGATACCCCTCCTTCATCCCCGCGTGCGCGACGACGAGGTTGCCGCCATCCAGCAGGTAGTGCGACACCAGGTCGCCCAGGAACTTCGCCGCGGCCGGCTTGAATGCCTCGCGCTCCTCCGCCGGCAGCGCCTCGGTCTGAGCGATGGACGCCTCCAGGCCGTGCGTCACGCTCACCGTCTGGCCGCGCAGCCACCGGGCGAACTTGGCGTCGTGATTGCCGGGCACCGCCAGCGCCGAGCCGGCCTCGACCATCGCCATCACGAGCCGCACGGTCTCCACGACGCGCGGCCCGCGGTCGACGATGTCGCCGAGGAAGATGGCGCGGCGGCCTTCGGGGTGCGTGTATGCCGCCTCGTCACCGTCGCGGACATAACCGAGCGTGCCGAGCAGCTCCTCCAGTTCGTCGAGGCACCCGTGCACGTCGCCGATGATGTCGAACGGGCCGGTCTCCGCGGTGCGGTCGGTCCACAGCGGGCGCCGCACCACGCGAGCCGCCTCGATCTGCGCCTCGCCATCCAGCACATACACGTGGCGGAAGCCCTCGCGTCGGAGGCTGCGCATCGACTGGCGGAGTTGGCGCGCCTGGTTGCGGATGACGTGGTTGCCCATGCCGGCGCGGTCGGTGCGCTGGCGGTTGCGGTCCTCGCAGACGCGCTCCGGCAGATCCAGCACGATCGCCACGGCAAGCGCGTCGTGCTCCGCGGCCAGGGCGAGCAGCGGCTTGCGCGACTCAGCCTGCACGTTCGTCGCGTCGATGACGGTCAGCTTCCGCCGGCGCAGGCGCACCCCGGCGACGTAGTGCAGCGCGTCGAAGGCGTCCTTGGTCGCCTCCAGGCTGTTCTCGTCGTCGCACACCCAGCCGCGGAACGCGTCGGAGTTCAGCACCTCCGTCGGCAGGAAGTGCTTGCGCGCGAAGCTGCTCTTGCCAGAGCCGCTCACGCCGACCAGGAGCACCATCGAGAAGGCCGGCAGCTCGATGGTGACCGGGCGCGGCGCGCGCTGCTCGGCGGCGGTCTCCGCCAATGCGTCCATCGGGGTCTCAGCTTCGCTCATCGTCAAACACCGCCATCTGCGTGGGACAACCCAGCTCGGGATCCTCAGGACCAATGCCCTGGAACTGCACCGCGTAACCGTTCTCGCCGGCGACCCGCGTGGCCCATTCTCGGAACTCGGCGCGCGTCCACTCGAAGCGGTGGTCGCGATGGCGCAGGGCTCCGGCCTCGAGCGATGGCCAGGTCGCGTTGTACTCGCGGTTCGGCGTGGTCACCACCGCGCGCCTCGGCCGCGCCTGGCCGAAAAGCACCCTCTCGACATCGCCGATGCGGCCCGGCTCAATGTGCTCCAGCACCTCCACGAGCAGCGCCGCATCGAAGCCGCGGAACCGCTCGTCCGCGTAGAGAGCCGAGCCCTGCACCAGCCTGGCGCGAGCCCGCTGCCGCTCCGGCAAGCGCTCCAGCCGCCGCTCCGCGATCTGGAGCGAGAGCGTGCTGACGTCGACGCCGACGATCTCCCCGATGCCGTGGTCGTTTAGCAGCACGCGCAGCACGCGCCCCTCGCCGCAGCCCAGGTCGAGCACGCGCTTGGCGGCCGGCGCCATGCCGCGCACCGCCGCGAGGACCGCCTGGGTGCGCGCATCGTTCAGCCGCATGGGCGCCTCGACGGACGCCTCCTCGCGCTCCTGCTCCTCCTCGTTGGCGACCGGCGACTCCTCGCGAAGCTGCTCCAGCGCGGCCGCCACGTACTGCCGACGGTACTTCAGGTAGCGTGCCGCGATCAGTTCCTTCTCCGGGTGCGCGGAGAGCCAGCCCTCGCCGCGGCGCAGCAGCTTCTCCACCTCAGTCTCATCGATCAGGTAGTGCTTCGCGTTGTCCAGCACCGGGATGAGCACGTAGAGGTGCGACAACAGCGCCTGGACCGTGAGAGTGCCGCTCAGCAAGACCGTGTAGAGGCTGCCCTCGCCCCACCGCGGGAAGCGCCCGTCCAGTGAGTGCCGAGTCACCTGCACGGCGTAGCCCAGAGGCTCGAACAGCTTGCGGATCAGCGGCTCGCCCGCCGAGCAGGAGACCGCCGCAAGCTCGGCCGTGAGCGGCATCGCCTCGTCGACCCGATCGGGCAGCTTGGCGCAGCGCCCGCCCAACGCCGTTCGGTACGCCTCGCCGATCGCCACGCTCATCAGGCTCGACGCGACGTAGGGCCGGTCGTTGACGTACTGGTCGAGCGTCGAGCCGCGCCCGCGCACCAGGCCCACCGGGTCCACTTCCAGCAGCAGGGCGGCCGTGCAGCGGCGCTCCGTCGCCTCCGGGTAGAAGACGAGGACGCGGCCGAAGGACGTCGTGGCCTGGAACACGTTCGCGGGGTTCTTGTGAAGGAGATAACCGAGGTCGGTGGCCCGCTCCGCCTCGGAGGTAATGGTCAGCAGCATTCGCCAATGATACCACGGCGGCGGGCGAGCAGCCATGTCATGGAACGCTACGATTCGCGTTGGGCCTGCAGGAAGCGCCCGGCCGGCCGCCGAATGCGGTAGTGTGGTGGGCCGGGCCAGGCGCCCGGTGAAGATACCGGCTGCCGGAGCCGATATGACCGGTAGGCGCTTGCGGCAAATGCTCCGGCCGCCATAGCCCATTCCACGTATGACGCACTCATGACGTTCTCGCGGTAGCCTGTCGCGAGAGACCACACTGCAAAGCCGTGCGACCAGCGCGCACTAGCCGCCTGTCGCCACGGCGAACGGAGAATCCCAGAATGCACGGCCATACCCGTTGCTTCGTGGCGGCAGCCTTGCTGGCGCTCGCGATCGGCATGCTGGCTGGATGCGGGGGCGGCGGCGGAGACAGCAAGGTACTGGTGACCGGAGTGGTCTACCAGAGCCGCTACGCCGGCACCCGCGTCACCGACGCCACCGTCAACGCCTACGTCTGGAACGACCTCACCACCTCGGTGGGTCAAGCATCTACCGGCTCCGACGGCCGGTACGACCTGAACCTCGCCAAGACGGCGGTGGGCAAGGACGTCGTCCTCGTCGCGACGACGCCGTCCACCTCAACGAACCTGCGCGGCTCGCTGATCGTCGCGGCGCTGCCGTCGATCGGCCGCACGAATGCCGACATCGACATCGCCACCACACTCGCCGCGGAGCTTGCCCTGAAGGCGGGCGCCGACGGCAGCGTGACGCACTTCTCCGACTCCTCGGTGCAGACGATCGCTAGCCAGTTCCGCTCGTGGAGCGGCAGCGACGGCCTCGAGCCGGTCAGCGATGGGACCGAGATCACCGGCGCCATCGGCGGCGGCCTGAAGCCCGGTTCGGCCAGCGCCACCTTCGCCGCGGGCGACACCATCGTCACGAACGCCCTCGGGCACCTCGCCGAGACCGCGACGGAGGACGTGCTCGCCGCCAAGCGGCTGATCCGCTGGCTTCGCGACACGATGATCTGTCTCTACAACGACGGCCACAACGAGCAGAACGCGGTCCGAGAAGCCATCGACGAGCAGCGCCAGGTCATCGCCGACGAGGTCTCGGTCAGCTCCGAGGTGGGCCAGCGGCTGATGACCGTCATCAACGCGCTGTGGACCGGGCATGAGGTGGACGACGGCTCGGGCAGCACCGTCTACATGCCGCCGCTGATGGGCCTGGCGCCTGGCACGTACACGTGGAAGCGCAACTCCAGCAACGAGAAGTACCTGGAGTACACCGGCACCGTCGCGGACGGCAAGTCCTGGGTCATCACGTCCACGGTGCCCGACGCCTCCGAGAACGACCGAATTACCATTACCCCGACCAATAAGCTCGACGCGTTCGCGTTCACTCCGGATGCCGGCGGCTACACCATCCGGGCGATCAACACGACGGAGACCGACGCCAACCGCACCCTCGACTGGAAAGTCACGCTGACCTTCACCGGCGCCGCGACTGCGCCAACCAAGTTCGCGGTCGACATGTCCGTGAAGGACCCGGGCCTCACCGGCACCTTCACGCTCAAGGGCTCCGTCAGCGGCGTCGTGGTGAACCCGATCGCCTCCGACAGGGAGCTGCCGTCCTACAGTCAGCTCACCATCGCCGGCAGCATCACCGCGCCGTTCCTGGTTGCGTCGATGGACAGCCTGACGCTCAAGTGGTACCGCTCCACCGACTACACGGGCAACATCAAGTCGATCGCCCTGAGCAACCTGACGTTCACGGACAACCTGAGCAAGCCCATCGCCGGTGGCATCACGAGCGCGTCCATCGCGTTCGACGCGGTCGCGTCCGACGACCAGACCCCCGATGTCGCCGTCCCGAACACGGCCCAGATCAGCGGCGCCAGACTGACCTTCTCCGACCACACGCTCAAGCTGAACAGCGGGAAGATCACGTTCGAGAACACCGTGCGCGACAGCGGCACCGTGGTGATGAACCCGAAGACCATCGAGGCGGACATCTACTTCAAGTCGGACGCGTTCATGCTCGCAGGCACCATCGACTCGACGTGGACGAGCCTGCCGATCAGCCTGGACGACACGACGCCGGTGCCGGTCACCCGGTACCCGGTCGGCTCGATGACCATCAAGGGGCAGCTCCAGCCGCACAGCGGAGCACTCGGGACGCTCGACTCGACGCTGGTCTTCGCGACGAGCGCCACCGCCGCGACCGCGACCTTCACGATCAACTCGCTCTCGTACGAGGGAGAGACGCTGAAGGGCACGATCGTCTCCACCACGCCCGTCGACAGCGGCAACTTGAGCAGCCCGACGACCGTGGCAGTGAACCTGACCGAGTCGCCCAACAGCCTGGTGGTGCACATCACCTCGGAGACCGGTGCGACGACGGGCTGGATCTCTACTAGTTCCACGGGCACCCCAGCTCAGGCGACGATCGGCAAGGCCGGCGACCTCGGCCTGTCCGAGCTGGGCGCCAACACGCTCGTCATCAAGTACTCGGACGGCACGTTCGAGACCGCCGCGTCGATCCTGCCGAACTGACGCAGCGCCGTTCGATGGCCCCCCGCCTCGCGCGGGGGGCCATTCCCTTAGCCGGTCCCCTGCCCGCCCCGCCGGCCAGCGACAACTCCAAGGTGCACCCATTGAGAACCAGCCTGACCGCCATTCTGCTTGTCGTGTCCGCCCTGCCGGGGCTCGCGCAGTCGCTGAACGTCGCCCCAAGCACCACCGAAGGCGACCGCATCCGGCGCCTGGTCGGCCAACTGCAGAACGAGCCCCTGACCATCACCATCCGTGGGTTCGCGCGCGGCGACACGGACGTCATCCCGCTAGACAAGGCTTCCGAGCGCCACGGCGTGCGCCGGATCTACAACGGGACCGGCCCCTACTTCGACGCCTATGAGTCGGAGAGCATCGAGGCGAGCCGCGGCCTCTGGCGCTTCGGCTACTCGTGGACGCGCGCCGACCTCTACCAGGGGAACCACGACGCCGCCCAGGTCTACCTGGACAGCCAGTCCGGCTCGCTGACGGATGCTGCAACCGGCTCGCCCCGCGCCACGATGAACAAGACCTCCGCCACCCGCTGGCAGTTGGGCTACCAGTGCCCGCTCACGATCGCTGGGCACCGGGCTGAGCTGTACGCCGCGGCGAGCTACCTCCGGATGCAGCGCGTGCAGCTCGGCTCGCTCACCGGAAGCACCACGGGCGACGCCTTCGCCGGCACGCTGAGCTTCCTCTCGACGCTCGACATGGATCCGAGCGAGACCCACAGCGACGGCCTGAGCGTCGACGCAGGGTTGTGCGTGCAGGTCGACGACCGATGGCGCATCTCGCTCCAGTGCGAGAACCTGGCCAGCCGCGTCTGGCAGCGAGGTCTCCAGTCCATCGTCGCGGACGTGGCCACCAACACCATCGTGGCCGACGAAGACGGGTTCCTCTATGGCGCTCCTCTCGTCAGCGGAACGACGAGCCGCACCAACCTGCGAACCGAGCTGCGCCGACGGATCGATGTCGGAGGCGCGTACAGGCAGGACCGCACGAGTTGGGTTGCGTTCTTCCATCGCGACTTCAGTTGGCGCCTCGCGGGCGGGCTGACGCAGGACCTGGGCCACGGCTCTCGCTGGTGGGCCCTCCTCTGGTGCGAGCCATTCGAGTGGCAAGCCGGCATAGACTGGGGCATGCTCCGTCTGGCAATGGGCATGTCCGACGTCAATGCCAGCACCACCGAGCGCGCGTCGGTGAGCCTGGCGTTGCGGGTGTGCCTGGAGAAGAAGCGAGAAGCTAGAAGCAAGTAGTCAGAAGCCAGAAGCAAGAAGCCAGAAGCTAGAGGCCAGGAGCCGGGCCGGCGCGGCGAGCAGACAGCCATATAGTGCAACTGGCACAAAACATGCAATCCCCCTCTATGTGACGGTCGCGCCTCTCCGACCAGAGGCGCGACGTCGTCGCCACACAGCGGCTCGGCCTCTCTGCCAGCGTCCTGTCTGTACCCACCGTTGGCGCACAGCGTCCAAGCCGCGCTTGCCAGAGCCCACACACCGAGGCACCAGCGCCGGTCCGCGCCTACGGGAGCCACGTGCCTCGCTCGGCCCTGGCCCGTACACCGCCGCAGCCGTGGAACTCGTTCACGCCGCGCCAGGTCGCGCGGAGAAGGAGGAACCGGATGATGGTCGCGTGGAAGCCCTCTGTGGTGATCCCCCGGTCTGTCGTATTTGCCCTCTTCCTCGGACTAGCCCCGCCGGGCCAATGCCAGCCCCCCGCCGAGTGGGCCGATCGCTACAACGGCACGGGGGGCAAGTGGGATACTGCCCGGGCGATAGCCAGTGACAGTGACGGCAACACCTACGTGACAGGCGACTCGTGGGCGGGGGACGGATGGGATTACCTCACCATCAAGTACTCGCCGTCGGGCACGCGCGCCTGGGTCGCAAGGGAGTCCTGGAACCGCACGGTCTACTACGACAACCATTCGCCCCGCGGCATTGTCGTCGACGCGACGGGCAACATCTATGTGGCCGGCGCCACTAGCACCGTCGACTCGATCTACCAGGGCTACCTGGGCATCGTGAAGTACGCCCCAGATGGACACGTGCTCTGGAGGGTGCGCCGCCCCGACCTGCCGCAGACCACCTGGTCCCGAATCGCGATCGTGCCCGTGCCGTCAGGGGTCTACTTCGTCGGGTCCGATGGTGGATCGCTCTGGACCTTGAAGTGCGACGCAGATGGCAACGAGGAGTGGCTGCGCTGGCAGAAGTACAGCACATACACCCGGTACCCGTACGCGGTAGCGGACCCATCTGAGCGGCTGTTCATTACCTGTTCAGCCTGCCCCGAGGGTCTGCCGGACTACGACTGGTACACCTTCCGCTATGACGCGGAGGGCAACTACGCGTTCCTCGACCACTACCAGTGGCGGTACCCATACACGGCGACGGACCTGGCCTGCGGGATCGGACTCGGGCCGGACGGCAACCTGCTCGTGGGAGGTCACGCCGGCGGCGGACAGGCCGACTTCACGGTTCTCAAGCTGAACCCCGAGACCGGCGCCAGGATCTGGGAGGTCGACTACGCCCACGGGCCCGCCCCCGAGTCCGGCGCAGAGTACGCCAACGCCATGGTCGTGGGGCCGGACGGAGCGACGTACCTAACCGGGGAGACTAACTACGACGTCGGCGTCACCGGCGCTGACTTCCTGACGGTGAAAGTGACACCCGACGGCGCCGTGGCCTGGGCACGAACGTACGACGGCCCGGCGCGTGGCCACGACAGGGCAGTCGCCGTCGGGCTCGACGCGGCGGGGTGTGTCTACGTCACCGGCAGTTCGACGCTCTGGTTCAACCCAGAGAACGGCTACGAGTACACGACCGACTACGCGACGATCAAGTATGGCGCGGATGGCAACCAGCTCTGGGTCGCGCGCTACAACAACGGCGGCGACGACACCCCGGTCGGGATCGCCGTAACCGCCGAGGGCGCATGCACCGTCAGCGGCACATCGTACAACGGGGCGTACAGCTCCGGAGGCACGGAGACCGACTTCTACACGCTTCGGTACCCAGCCGTCGTGCCCCCGGACGCAGTCGACGATGCCTACTCGGTCGACGAGGACAGCAACCTCACGATCGCGGCGCCCGGCGTCCTCGCCAACGACACCCACCCGCTCGGCTACGGGCTAGTCGCGTGGCTTGTCGCCGGGCCATCACACGGCGTTCTGACCCTGAACACCGACGGCTCGTTCACGTACGTTCCGGATCCCGACTACTACGGAAGCGATAGCTTCGTCTACGAGGCCGACGACGGGCACAATGGCACCGAGACAGCCACCGTCGAGATCGCCGTGCTCCCCGTGAACGACGCTCCGACGCTTGAGCCCATCGGCGACAGAGTGGTGACCTACGGCTCCATGCTGGCGTTCACAGCCGTGGGGCACAACGCCGAGGCAGACCAGGTTCTCACCTACTCGATCGAAGGCGCGCCCGCCGGGGCCTCGCTCGATCCGAGCACCGGGCAGTTCTCCTGGACACCGACTGCCGCGCAATGGCCAGGGCCGCACACCTTCACCGTCAGGGTCACCGACAATGGGGTACCGCCGCTGTCGGCCTCTGAGGTGGTGTCGGTGCGGGTCAACGCGCCGCCGAGCGCTTACGCCGACAGCTACTCGATGGTCGAGGGCCAAACGCTGAGCATCCCAGCGCCCGGTGTACTGGCCAATGACACCGACGCCGATGGCGACGCTCTCGCCGCGTCACTGGTAGCGCCGCCGGGTGCAGGCAACCTCGACCTGCACGCCGATGGATCGTTCACGTACTCGCCGGGGGCCTGGAGTGGCACAGCCACCTTCACCTACCGCGCGACCGACGGCCTCGCGAGCAGCGAGCCGGCGACGGTTACGATCGTGGTGACTTCGGCCAACAACCCGCCCGTCGCCCTCGATGACTCCTACTCCACGAACCAGGACGCCACGCTGACGGTCGCCGCGGCGGGCGTGCTGATCAACGACTTCGACCCCGACGGCGATGCAGTGACCGCCATCCTGCTCTCGCCGCCGTCCCACGGAACACTGAACCTCGCTGCCGACGGAGGCTTCGTCTACGCGCCTGCTGCCGGATACTACGGGGCGGACAGCTTCACGTATGCCGCCGGCGACGCCAAAGTACTGAGCGGGACGGCCACGGTCCGCATCTTCGTGGTTCAGCGCCTGGTGCTCACGGCCGTCACCGTGTCTCCGCAGAACCGCCTGCTCAAAGCTGGGCTGGGCCAGGCATTCGCCGTGATGGCAACCTACAGCGACGGCACCACCCGCGACGCGACGGCCCTGGCGAGCCTCTCTGCCGTCGTCGTCTCGGGCGACAACCCGGCCGGCACGATGGTCGGCAGTTGCTTCAAGTCACTCGCCCGCAAGAGCGCCGACGTGCGGGTGTCCGCGACATACACCGACGGCGGCGTCACGAAGTCGGCGTCGACGTTGCTCTACGTCAGGAAGTAGCCACGAAGCACCGGTGTACCAACGACGCAGTGGAAAGGACCATCTATGAGGAAGACCGCGGTCGTACTGCAGTTGATCGGCCTGCTGCTCTGCGCAAGCACCCACATCGCGTCGGCGCAGGCCGTCCTCTTCTCGTTCGAGAACGCCACCTACGGCACGAACGACCCAATCATCGACGCAGGGGTGGATCCTCCGGCTGTCACCCCCGACCCGTTCGTGGTCTGGTCCGACGACGGAGCCGTACAGGCCACCGTCAGCACGCTCTCGGACGGCTCGCAGTTCGGGGTCACCGACATGGGAGCTGGCATAGCCGAGGGCGCCCCGGTCTCGGGCTTCTCAGGCCAGTACATCGCCGGCGGGCGCACGTCGCTCCTGCCCGACGGCGACTACGGGGCCGCGGAACTACGCCTCCGGCTCAACACGGCCATGGCCGCGCTCATGCTCGACTTCGTCGATGGAGGCGAGCTGACTGGGGAGTACGTCGAGGTCCCGATCATCGTCGAAGTCTCTCTGGGAGCTGGCCCGAGGCTGCTCCTAGGCGAGCTGACCGGAGTCCTCAACACACACGGCTACTACGAGGGAACAGGCGGATGGATGTCGACCAGCACAGGCGACCCGTTCGACACCATCTACCTGCGGGCAGGCACGTCCAGCCACGAAGGCGTCACGTTCGGCCTCGACAATCTGTGGACACGTCGGCCGTCCGACACCGTGCCCGAGCCCGGAGCCGCTGCGCTCCTGGCTTCGGCCGCGGGCGCACTCGCGGCGTTTGCGCGACCCAGGCGGCGCCGTCAGTAGCATGGCGCACCGTCTGAGCGTTTCGGGGAGCGTCCGAGAGCAACGGGCGCTCCCCTCCTCCTCTCCGCCCCTTGCGAACAAGGAACCCCGGCCGCCATGGCGAACATGCGCTCGTGTGGAGTGCCGCCACCTCACCATAGGAGCGCTCGATATGCAGACGCACGGTACCGGCCTGACCCGCCGGCAGTTAGTAGGCGCCGCCGCAGCCGCGCCCATCCTCTTTTCCGCCACCAACCAGCCCGCCCGAGCCGCCCAGAGCACCCGCAAGGTCAAGCTTGGCGTAGTGGGCAACGGCGGGCGCGGCGCGTGGATCGCCGGCCTCTTCAAGCAGCACGGCGGCTACGAGATGCACGCCGTGGCCGACTACTTCCAGGAGGTCGCCGACGCCTGCGGCGATGCGCTGGGCGTGGACAAGGCGCGGCGCTTTTCCGGCCTGTCCGGCTACAAGCGGCTCATCGAGAGCGGCGTCGAGGCAGTCGCGCTAGAGACGCCCCCCTACGCCTTCCCCGAGCACGCCATGGCCGCCGCTGAGGCCGGACTACACGTCTATATGGCCAAGCCCGTCGCCGTCGACGTGCCCGGCTGCCACCAGATCGAACTCGCGGCGAAGAGGGCGGTGGAGAAGGGGCGCAACTTCCTCGTCGACTACCAGATGCCCACCGACCCCGCGAACATCGAGGTCGTCAAGCAGGTCCACGGGGGCGCCATCGGCAAGGTCGTCTACCTGAACAGCTACTATCTCGCCGGCCCGTTCGGCGATCCCCCGCTCACCGCCACCATCGAGAGCCGTCTGCGCGGGCTGGTCTGGGTGAACGACGTTGCGCTGGGCAGCGGCTACCACGGCAACGCGTGCATCCACGCCATCGACGCGGCGTGCTGGGTGGCCGCCGCCGTACCCATCGCCGCGATGGGCGCCTCTCGCTTCGGACGGAAGGACCCGCACGGCGACAGCCACGACGTGTTCGCGCTGACCTTCGAGTTCGCCGACGGTCTCATCCTGCAGCACCGTGCCAAGCACCTCGCCGACCAGTACACCGGGGACTTCTGTGGCTGCTACATCCATGGCCGGAGCGGGAATGCGTGGATCAGCTACTCCGCCAAGGCGTCGCTGCTAAGCGGCGACAATGCGTACAAGGAGGACGTCGTCAACCTCTACGAGGCTGGCGCTCGGCGCAACATCGCCACGTTCCACCAGAACGTCGTCGAGGGCAAGGTGGACGATTCGACGGTGCGCCGCGCCGTCGACACCTGCCTGACGACGATCCTCGGCCGGGAGGCCGGGCGTCGCCGCGCTCGCATCACCATGGCCCAACTGCTAAAGGAGAACCGGCGGCTTGAGGTCAACCTGAAGGGGCTGAAGGCATGAACCTGATGCTGCTCGCAGCGATCGCGCTGGCCCTGTCTGTGGCGCCCCCCGCGACGAAGGGTGTGCCAGTACGCAACGCCTTCTTCGCGATGGACACCTGCACCAAGGTGCACTACCCGGCCTCCGATGTGCTCTCACCCGACGCGCAGCTCGATCTGCTGAAGGAGTTGGGGTACGCCGGCATCGCCTGGACCGCCGGCAACCCCGGCGAGACCAGGGCCGTGGCGGAGGGCTGCAAGAAGCGCGGCCTGAAGCTGTTCGCCCACTACCTCGGGGCGACGCTCCACCGCGACAAGCTGGAGATGCCGGCACCGTGGCGCGACGAGATAGACGCCCTGGCCGGAAGCGGTGCGCTCGTCTGGATCCACATCGGCAGCCCGGACTACGGCAAGTCGTCGCCAGACGGAGACGCCATCGCGGTTGCGGGGCTCCGCGAGGTCGCCGCCTACGCCGCTGCGCGCAAGCTGCGGGTCGCGCTCTATCCGCACGTCGGCGACTGGACCGAGCGCATCCAGGACTGCATCAGGGTCGCTGCGAAGGCCGGGCGCAGGAACCTGGGCGTCACCTTCAACCTCTGTCACTGCCTGCAGCTCGGCGACGAGGCGAATGTGAGCGAGCTGCTGGGCCAGGCAATGCCACACCTCTTCATGGTCACCATCAACGGGGCCGACGCGGGCGCGGGTGGGCGCGGGTGGGACAGGCTCATCCAGACGCTTGACCGCGGCACCTACGACGTCGGCATCGTGCTGCGCAGGCTCCAGGACCTGCACTACGCCGGCCCCATCGGCCTGCAGGGCTACGGCATCCCTGGCGACACCCGCGAGAACCTGGAGCGGTCGATGGCTGGGTGGAGGAAGCTGACGCAGTAGTATGCATGAAGTATGAGCAGCCTCTTGCATACTCTGTTCATACATGGTAGTCTCATAGTACGGAGGCTGCCATGAGCGACGCATCGGCCCTACTACATGACAAGATAGACCAGGTTGAGCGCGAGCGCGCGAAGACGGCTGCCCGGGCCGAAGACTGCCTTCGCGAACACCAGGAACTGGCTGCGCGTGTTGCCGAGTTGGACGTCGTACTGAAGCATCTCCGCCGGTGGACGCTGGAGTGCGGCACCGAGGTCCGCGAAGACCGTGCCGCGGAGCCATATGCCGCTCGCAAGCCGCTACCCATCCGCCAAATGGTGCGCGCGTACTTGCAGTCGAGGGGTGAGTTCACCGGTAGAGCGTTGGTCAGCTCGATCCAGGACCGCGCGCCTGGAACGCGGATGCGGTCCATACGCGCCGAGCTAAGCCACTGCACGAGCCGCGGCGAAGCACGAAGAACGGGGCAGGACCAGTACGTCTCGCTGATCGCACACGAGGGCGACAGCACGCACCCCACGAGGGGGGAGACCGATGAGCCTGGAGTTGGATTTGGGCGAGTTAGCACCTGACTTCGAGAGCATCAGACGCCTTGCTCAGCACGGCGCCGAGTACTGGAGTGCCCGCGACCTGATGCCGCTCCTCGGATATGCCAAATGGAGCAACTTCGAGGATGCGCTGCAGCGCGCGATGACCTCCTGTTCACAGTTTGGGCAGAATGTATGCGACCATTTTGCCGAGACCGGCAAAATGGTTCATACCGGCAGCGGAGCACAGCGCAAGGTTGCAGACTGGTATCTCAGCCGGTATGCTGCATACCTCATCGCGCAGAACGGGGACCCGAGCAAGCCTGAGATCGCGGCTGCGCAGGCGTACTTCGCCGTCCAAACGAGGCGGCAGGAGATGGCCGACGCCGATGCGTTCGCGCTGGAGAAGCGCGTCGACGCCAGGCTCCGCCTAGCCGAGTCCAACAAGCGCCTGGCGAGCGCCGCACAGAACGCCGGCGTCTTGAGCGCGCACTTCGGCATCTTCCAGGACGCCGGGTACAAGGGCCTCTACGGAGGCAAGGGCGTTCGCGACATCAAGGATCACAAAGGCGTCCCACAGAACGAGGACCTGTCCGACCGCATGGGTCACGCCGAACTCGCCGCCAACGACTTCCGAGCTACACAGACCGAGGAGCGGCTGAAGCGCGAGCGCATCGGGGCCGAGCGTGACGCCATCAACGTGCATAACCAGGTGGGGCGTGCCATTCGCCAGACGATCCTCGATCAGGGCAACACGCCGCCCGAGGATCTGCCGCCCGAGGCCAGCCTGAAGCCAGCAATCGCCGCCAGGAAGCGCCAGACGCGCAAGCACTTGCCCGACGCCGACGCGTGACCGACAGGGCAGGGCAGTGCCGTTGCGCCCAGTCCATCAGGGGGCTCGCCATGTCCGTCGTCTTCGCCACGCTGGCCGACAGCGCCGAGCGCATCGCCGCGTGCCGCTGGATGGTCCAAAGCCTGCGCGCGTTCGGCGGCGCGCTCACCTCGGCCCCGGTCTGGCTCATGCACACTGACGAGGCCGCCAGCGCTGTCAGCCGCGAGGGCTGGATGGGTCTGGGCGTCGAGCCAGCACTGGTGCCGCGCTGCCGCGAGATAGGCCGCATCGTGCTCGGCGAGAAGGTGGCCGCCGCGGCCGAAGCGGAGCGCCGCGCGGACGCCGAGGGCGCCGAGGTGCTCGCGTGGCTCGACGCCGAAGTGCTGGTCGCGAGCCCGCCGGAGCTGATTGCGCTCGCCCCAGACTGCGACGCCGCGCTCCGCCCGGTCCACCACCTCAACGTGGGGCTCCGGACCGATGAGCCCATCGACGCATACTGGCAGACCGTCTACCGGCACGCGGGCCAGAGGGCAGCCGCCGCTGTCCTCCACTCCCTGGTCGAGGACGAGCCGATCCGCGCGTACTTCAACACGCACATCTTCGCCCTGCGCCCGAGCCTGGGCATCTGCCGCGAGTGGCTGCGCCTGATGACGGCGCCTCTGGCCGACGGACGCCCGGTCGACGCCGACTGCCCGGATGGGCGCCACCGCGTGTTCCTGCATCAGGCAGTTCTCTCCGCGCTGCTCGTGGAGCGCATTCCGTGGGAGCGCATCCGGCTGCTGCCGGCGGCGTACAGCTACCCGTACAACCTGCACGCCCAGATACCCCCGCCGCGCAGGGCGCAGTCGCTCAGCGACCTCGCCTGCGTCGTCTGCGAGGGGCGCGAGATGGTCGCCGACCACATGACCGACATCCGCGTGGAAGGCCCCATCGCGGACTGGCTGGCGGCGCACCCGATCGTGCTGTGAGCGAGCGGATCGGCGATGCACCGCAGCGAACGCAGACCTACGACGCTGGGGCTGGACGACAGGGGGAACCGCGGCCATGCGGAACGTGACTGACGAGTACCGCGGCCACATGCGCGAGGTGATGCTCGCGAAGTGGCAGGACCCGCACTACCGCTGGCTCGTCCAGGAGGGGCGCATTCTGGCCGGGCAGGAGGAGGCCGACGGTGCGCAGCCGCCGCTCCCGGACCTCCTGAGCGAGCCGCCGCCGTACCCGCTGCCGCCAGACGCCGAACGGAAGCTGCTGCGGTTCCTCGACGCCGAGTGGGAGCTATACGACGGCGCGGGCGCCAGGCACGACGCGGTGCTCACCGAGATGGACATCCTGGTCTCGACTGTGGTGAACGCCCGGCTGGGCACCGCGGACAAGGTGCGGACAGTGTGGGAGGCGCGGCGGCCCGTCGAGGAGTGCCTGGCGCGCATCCCGGCCAGTGCAGCGCTGGAGCGCGAGGAGGTGCCGTGGGCCGCCATCGAGGACCTCATCGACGCGGCCTGCTCCATCCGGCACGTTCAGTTGGCCACCGCGACCAAGATCCTGCACCGCAAGCGGCCGGCGCTGATCCCGATCTATGACTCGGTCCTGGAGGAGTACTTTCGCGGTGACCGCTTTGCCGACTACTGGCGTTCCGCGCGCTGCGGCCGGTCCTCCGGACAGCGCTTCGTTGCCCGCCTCCGGCCATTCCGCCACCAACTCCGGTCGGCGCTGCCTGGCCTGAGGCGGCTGTGCCGGGCTGCGGCCGCCAACGGCACGCCGATCAGCCCAGTGCGCACCCTGGAGATCCTGATCTGGATCGACAACGAGCCGCGGGGGTACTACCGCTAGGCATCGCTCGGGTCTGGCGCATGCGGGCCGTCCCGCCCAGAACAACCCGCGGGTTGAGCTGGACGGGCACGGAGGCCCATCCCACCACGGCACTGTAGGCTAGACTCCAGATCCCATCAGCCGGAGCCAGACCAACATGCGCGTCACCGTCATCGGCCACAGCACCGTCCTGATCGAGGCAGGCGATGTCCGCCTCATCACCGACCCATACTTCGGTGGGTGGGGCAACCCCGCCTACGCTCGGGTCTCCCAGCCGGCGATGCGCCGCGAGGAGGTGCCGCCCGTCGCGGCGGCGCTGCTCTCCCACAACCACTGGGACCACACGGACCGGTGCTTCCTGCGCGGCCTCCCCGCGACCGTGCCCACGCCGTGCCCGAACCGCACGGTCTGGCTCACCAGGATGCAAGGCGCTCGCATGCCGGTGGGGATGGTTCCCTGGCGCGACATCGAGGTGGGCCCGTTCCGCGTCACTGCGGTACCGGCCGCGCATCTGGCGCCCACGATCGGCTTCGTCGTCCAGCACGGCGAGTGCGCGGTCTACTTCGCCGGCGATACGTTCTGCCGGGGCTTCATGCGCGAGATCGGGCAGCGGTGGCGCCTGGACGCAGCCCTGATGCCGGTCACCACCTACCGCCTGCCGATGACCATGAACGAGCGCGAGGCCGTTGACGCGGCGCGCTTGCTCGCCCCAAAGGCCGTGATCCCCATCCACCTCGGCATCCAGCCGCGTTCGCCGCTGCTGCGCACGGGCCAGTCGCCACAGGGCTTCGCCGCGCGCGTGAAGGAGGCCGGGCTCGACACGGAGGTGGTTGTCCTGCGCGACGGAGAGTGCTGGGAGGCAGGCGAGTAGCCGCCGATGACAACAGAGACGCCGAGTTGGCACGGTTTCTGCACGTACGGTCGGTGTCTGGCGACCGGTGCAGAGCATGAGCGACGGCGTCGGTAACCGCGACGTGACTGCGCTCGAACCGGACAAGCAGAGACCCGCGTGCCGTTCCCTCTGGTGAAAGGAGACCGGAATGGCAGCATTGTGTGGTCGCACCGCGCGCCTCCTCGCCGCCGCGGTGCTGCTGGGCTGCGTGCTGGCGCTGCCGTCGTTCGGGCAGCCGCTGCCATCGCTCAACTGGGTCACAGTCCCCGAGGACGCCTGGACCTACTGGGAGGCGCCCAGCACGCACTGGGGCGAGATCGACTACTACCCCACCAGCGTGTCCGAGTTCAGCTCGGGGCTCGTGCGCCGCGCCGATCCCACACTGGGCGACTACGTGCAGTACTCCAACTCGACTGTCCCGCAGTTCGGCCCCATCTACATCTGGTCCGCCCCGATGTACCACGTGTTCGAGACGTACGCCTACTCGGCAGCCGACGTCAGCATCCCGATCAGGATCGGCGGCGATGACGCAGCCTCTCTGTTCGTGAACGACGTGTTCGTGGGTGGGGACGCAGGGCCATTCAGCCTGAACCTGCCCGGCGGAGAGTGGGTGAAGCTGGACCTCGTCGGACACGACGCCATGGACCTCGGCTGGATCTACGGCATCCACATCGACAATGGCACGTCCCCCACCGAACCAGGCGCGCCGATCCAGAGCTACAACGTGCGGATACGCGCCGAGGTGCCTGAGCCTGGCGTGGCGCTGGTGTGCTGTCTCGGCACCATGCTCCTCGTCGCGCTGTCGTTCCGGCGCCGGGCGGTCGCTCGGGTCCGAGCGCGGTAGCAGCCTGCGGACGCGGCACAGGCCGGGCCACGAGCGGCCCGGCCTGTGCCATGCCTGCCTCTGTGCCCGGCCTACTTGGCCGCGTCGGGCTCCGGCGTGATGCGGAACGTCACCGTGCCGCCGCGCAGTGGGGCGGTGAGCCGGATGCCGATGCGCGTGGCGGCGCGCTTGGCCGTTAGGTCCTCGTTCACCGGCTCGGCCGCGAACTCCAGCGCAGTCCCCTCCGGCGCCGTGATCGCCACGAGCACGGACTTACCGCCGTCCTTCACGCGCACCGTGCGAGCGTCGACCCTCTCCCACTCGCCGAAGGTGAGCAGCGCCATCTCGTAGGTGCTCGGCTCGCTGAAGGCGAAGGCATCTGTCACGGTGAGGCTGCCCGCGCCGCTGCGGTCGTAGACGTAGGAGCGCTCCATCTTCTGCAGCGCCGGCACGCTGTACGCCGACCGAATGTCGAAGCTCAACTCGTCGCGCTGTTCGGCGAAGCGGGTCGCCAGCACGTCGGCCTTGGCCTCGCGGCCCGCGCGCTGCAGCTCGCCCGCCAGCAGCGGCACGGCGTGGCCCCACGAGTTCAGCGCGCGGCTCTGGTAGCGGCGGGCGCTGAACGTGCGGGCCGTGTAGACCTCCGCGCCGATGTCCGGCAGCACCGCCATGCCGTCGACAAGCGCCATGAAGACGCCCACGTCGTTGTGGTTGTGGTTCTGGGCGTTGTGGGCGCCCTGGATGGCCACGCTCAGTCGGCAAGCGGAGCCAGGCGTGGGCCTCCCGATGTAGACACCCTCATGGTCGAACCAGGTGCGCTGCACTTCGGGCTTCGGCCACGCCTTCTCGACGTGGACGACCGGCGCCTTCTGCGGGAAGCGGTACATGATGGTATCGCACAGGCCGCCGCAGAGCGCACCGGGCTCCTGCGCGGCGCCCTTCCCGGTGAACCGGCGGCTGAGGTAGTCCACCAGGCCCGGCGCGGGTCGCGCTTCGACCGAGCAGTCCGCGAAGGCCGGGCACACTCCGCCGGCAATGGGCACCCGCGTGCCGTAGGCGGAGGGCATCACCGCCTCTTTGCGCGCCATCAGGTCGATGGCCCCGTTGGTTGCGCGGCGCACGGTCTCCGCCAGCCCGGCGTAGTGCCCGAAGCCGTAGTTCCAGTAGCCCACGCCCTCGTCGCAGTAGCCGTCCGGCCCGAAGCCCTCCAGCGCGTAGCGGGAGTAGTGCTCGGCAGCGAGCGCGTACCACGCCCGCTCCTTGGGGTCGTCGAGGGCAGCCAGCGCGGCGCCCGTTACCCCGGCGAGGCAGACCGAGTTCCAGTTCATCTTGGCGGTTAGCCACCACTCCTTCTGCTTGCCGGAAACCATGCGACGGTAGGGCTCGAAGATGCGGCGCTGCAGCTCCTTCCGCGCCAGCGCCCGCACCTCGGGCGAGAGGCGGTCGCCCATCACCCAGAGGACAGTCGCCACATCCCAGCCGAGCAGCGAGGAGCCCAGATCGATGGTGACGAGCTTGTCGTGGAAGTTGGTGAGGCCGCTGTCGTGTGCCGGCAGCACCCATGACTTCTCGGCGCAAATGGACTTGAGCGCCCCCTCCAGCGCCGGGACGAACCTGCCCTTCGCTTCGAGGAACTCCGCCAGCGCCAGCGTCTGCAGGCGGCCGTGGCGCGCGCCGATGACCGCCTGGCCGCGCGTGCGGTTGCCCGTCCGCGAGTAGTCGAGGTAGAGGTCTTCCGTCAGCTCGGGCATCGGCGCGGTCAGCAGCCCCTCTGCCTTGCGGATGGCCGCGCGCATCCCCTCCCCCGCTGCGAGCTTGGCCCAGGCAGCGCGGTCGGCGATGGTCGGGCCGAAGCCGCCGGGCGAGGCGGGCAGCGAGGCGGCGAGCTTCGCGACGTCCTCATCGGAGGGCTGGAACACGTCGGCGGCCTCGGTGGCGGGCGACGCGGCGGCCATCAGCGCGGCGGCCACCATCAGCATCCCTGCGGAGACGAGCGTCATGGGTTGTCCTCCCCTAATGCACCGGACGTGCCGGCTTGCCGGCGCGACCGCGCTCCAAGCGTGGTCAACCCGGTCCTGCACCGGGCCAAACCGGGTTGAAACATGGTCCTGAGCCGAGCGAAGTCCCCTGCGGGGACTGGGGTGCACGGCGAGCAACGGCGCGGCGGCGCACAAGCGAGCGGGTCGAACCCGGGTTGAAACCCGGTCCTGCCACGAGCGAAGTCCCCTGCGGGGACTGGGGTGCATCGCCGAGCAATGCCTTCGGCACGGGCCGGCACTCCCATACAACACCGCCGGCCCAGTTCCCCGGGCCGGCGGTCGGTGCGTCTACTTCGTCTTCAGCGTCTCCAGCCATTCCGTGTTCAGCGCGTCCAGGTCCTTGCCGGTGAGCGTCTTCCAGATGTCCTCGGTGTACTTGTCCGCCTTCAGCGCGGCGTCCAGCTTCTTGATGAGGTCCTTGTCATACTTGCCGCACGCCCAGTCGAGGAAGCAGCCGGTGGTGCGGTAGCTGTCGCGGCAGCTCGCCTTCGCGGGGTTCGGGTGCGGGCGGGCAGAGACCGGCTCGAAGCAGTAGAACCGCACGTAGTCCGCGATGCCCTCCACCAGCCACACCGGGTCGTACTTCGGGTAGCCCTGCACCACGTGGCACAGCTCGTGCACGATCATGCCGATGTCGTTCGGGTTCTTGGCCACGTAGCGCGCCGAGACGCCGATGTTGCGCCCGCCCGTCGCCGCCACGCCGCCCGCCTCGAGGTCGATCTTGATCGTGATCTTCTCGGTGGACAGCTTCTCCACACCCAGTATCTGGCCGATCTTCGGATACCACTCCTTCGCGACGGCGTCCGCCTTCTTCGCGAACTTGGCCAGCGTCTCGACCTGGCTGGCATCCGTCACGATGGGCGATGAGGCCTTGTCCTGAGCGCCCGCCCCCGCCGCCGCCAATGCCAGAAGCCCGGCCGCAGCCGCCAGCACACCCGCTCGCCGCGCGAGCCGTACCGAAACCGTCATCGTCTCTCCCTATCCCGGCAGTTGGTCGAGTTGCCCGGCCCGACGAGGACAGCAGCGCCGCGGTGGGATGGGCCTCCGTGCCCGTCCGGTACCAGTGGTCACACGATCGGGCTGGATGCGGCCCTGCCGGCAGGCCGCCAGATCCATTGTACCGGCCCCCCGATGGCGCGCCTACGTCAGCCACACGAAGTGCAGCCCGGTGGTCCGGTTGAGGCGCTTCAGTTCCTCGGCCGTGCAGCACCCGATGAGGCAGTCCTGGCCGAGCGGCAGGAAGGTGTAATGGACGTCGCGGTGCTGCGCGTCGAGCAGGTCCGCGAACCGCGAGAAGATGGTGGGGTCGGCCCAGTCATCCTTCACCTCGGCTTCCCAGTCGAACCGATCCCCGTAGAGCACGAACGAGAGGCGCGCCTCGCCTGCCTCCACGTCCACGTAGTCGTCGATGTCCGTGATGGGCAGCACGTCGCCCGCCAGGTCGCGCATCATCTCGGCGACGCACGCGTAGTCGCCGTGGTCCTCGATGCACTCCGAGTCGAAGTGCCGCAGGGCGTCGCAGAACGGGTCGAACGGCTCCGCCTCGCGCCCGTTCCCCACGATCGTGAGCAGATGGATCGCGTCGCGCTCCAGATCGACACGCTCGTTGTCCCGCAGCAGGTCGGCCACGGTGATCCCGCGCCTCAGCCGGATGCCGCACTTCGCCAGCTCCGCCAACTGCCCTTCCAGGCTGCCGCCGGCCACACGGGCTTTCGACTTCTTCAGCGCCGCCTTTATCAGCAACTTGAACACGCTCATCCTCCGTTGCGCAGCGGTCCCCCGGTCCCTAGTTCGCCGCTGCACGGGGCGGAACCTGCCAGGCGAGGAGAGGCGGCGGCACAGCGGCATGCCAACCGGGCCCCGCCGGCGAGCGCGGCGAGGCCCGATGCGGTACGCGTGGGAGCGGCTACGGCACGGGCACGAGCAGGATCGCCCGCGACGCCAGGCCGGAGGAAGTCGGGGTGCGCCCCCAGGCCGCGATGTAGCCGGTGTTGCTGATGCCGTAGGCGTAGTTGATCTCCCAGCCCACGGTCTCGGTCAGCGTGGCATTGAGGTCGACGAGTCGCCTGCCGTTGTACAGGAAGGCGTGCGTGCCGCCGTTCTTCATGTCAGAGTAGCCGACCACGTACCCCTGGTCATTGAGCGCGTAGGCGGCGCTGTAGAGGTAGCGCCCCTTCTCGAGCACGCCCAGGTCCTTCATCCGGCCGCCCGACCACACGAAGGCATGCGAGTCGCCGCTCGCGGTCTCCGACTCGCCGACGATCAGGCCGCTGCGGTTGATGCCATACGCGTAGGAGCCCGGCCCGCCGAGGGTGCCCAGGTCGCGCATGCCGGACGCTGCATCCCAGCGGAACGCCCGGTTCGGCCACATGCCCCACAGGGCGGACCACGTGTTGGCGATGCCGCAGACCACGCCCAGGTCGTTAATGCCGGTCGCGTTGCTGAACGAGCCGTCCGGCAGCAGCCCCAGCGAGGTCATCTGTCCGGCCGCGCTCCGAACGAAGGCGAGCACGACGGAGTCGCCCGCCAGGGCCGCGCGCCCGACGATGGCCCCGGCGCTGTTGACGGCATTCGCGCAGCTCGTCGAGCCGCCCAGCGTGCCGAGGTCCGTGAGCCCGACGGCCGCGGTCCAGAGGAAGGCGTGGGAGAAGCGGGTCGTGCCGGCGCTGCCGACCGCGGCCCCGGCGTCGTTCAGGCCCATTGCCTCGCCGGACGTGCCGCCGAGGGTGCCCAGATCGAGGAGAGCGGCGCCGGTGAAGAAGAAGGGGTGCATCGAGTTGCCGGGCACCCGCGCGCCGCCGACCACCTGGCCGGAGGCGTTCACTCCCCTCGTCCGGCTGTAGTTGCCGCCCAGCGTGCCGAGGTCGATGGGACGATAGCGTTGAGCCAATGCGGGCGATATGCACCACGCCAGTGCGATCGCCGCCAACAGCATGCGGCCGCCGTGTCGTACTCCGTACATGGCATCCTCCGCGCCGAAGGACTGGGCCTCCCCGACAGAACGACCAGGTTGTGCCCCACGCCCACTGTAGCACCGCGCCCGGGCGGCGTCAAGGTGGCAGGCCTCGCTACCGGCGCGTGCCGTGGGAGGTGCCTACCCCCCCGCCATCGAACTTGGCGCCAGCGCCCAACACATGGAGACACCAGATGCAACTGCCCTACCCGGCGGCGTCCGACGAGATCATGGCCCCGTTGTTCGAGATAGCCGACAACTACGATCTCGCGGCGCCATGGACGACGCTCTCGAACTCGCAGCCCTTCTGCGTGTGCGCCAAACCGGGCGCCGAGCCGGTGCCTTGCGTGGCGATGGGCGCGGGCGGCGACGTGTTCGGCATCGCCATCTACCCGGACGAGGACGGGCGGCGCACGTTCGAGTGGATGCGCACGGGCGATGTCGGCCTGGTGCATGAGGAGCGGCACCGCATCCGCACCGCGTCGCTGACGTTCTCCGACCGCAAGGAACTCTCGCCCGACGCGCTCAAGCAGATCAAGCGGCTGGGCCGCACCTACCGCGGCGCCGGGGCGTGGCCGGACTTCCAGAGCTACATCCCGGGCTACCTGCCGTGGCTCCTCACCGAGGACGACGCCTACCATCTCGGCCTGGCGATGCGGGCGGCGGTGCATCTTGCCCTCGCAGGCGTCCGCGGCAAGCCGGTGCCGGAGGACGACGACGAGCGGGTGCCGCACGTCACGTTCGGCGGCAAGGGCGGCATGAAGGTCGATGTGCGCCCGCTCGCCCCGCATCCGCCGCCGCGCCCACTGCCGATGCTGCCCGCCGACGAGGCGCTCGTTGCGCGCCTGCGAAAGGACTGCCGCAAAGCGTCCAGCATCTGGGAGATGGGCGCTTTTGCGAGCGAGATGGTGGTAGCCGAGCGCGGCCAGCGCCCATATATGACCACCATCGCCCTCCTGGTCGACGCCGAGCAGCACCTGATCCTGCACAACCAACTGCTGAAGCCGACCGAACTGCCCGACGGCATCCTCCACACGCTCACGCAGGCCATCGACTACAACGGATCGATCCCCGCGGAGGTGCGCATTGCGGACGACACGGTGGCAGCCATTGCCGGGCAGACGCTGAAGGCGCTGGGCATCCGCCTGAGGCGTGCCAAGTGCCTGCACGTGGAGGACGTCCACGAGGGCCTGATGCGGCACCTGGACAACATGGAGTAGGCTGGACGAACCACAACCCAGGAGCGGAAGGCACACAGGATGATGGCGGAACACGACGTACCGGCAAGCGACGAGACGATGGCGGGGCTCTATGACCTCGCGGAGCGGTTCCTGCAGGAGCAGCCCTGGAACTCGCTCACGGACGAGAACGGGTTCTGCATCCCGTCGACGATCGAGCCGGAGCCGACGATCTGCTCGGTGCTCGGCGCGGACGGTCTCGCGTACGGTCTGGAGATGTTCCCCGGCATCGAGGGCCACCGCACCCTGGAAGCGTTCCTGGGAGACAGCGACGCGGAGTTCTTCGCGGCCATGCCGTACGTCCGCAGCCTGACGCTCACGTTCGAGGCCCGCGACCAACTGGAGCCACACCAGTGGGAACTCATCAGCCGCCTCGGCCGCGATGGACGGGAACCACCCGAATGGCCCGCATTCGCCAGCAAGCGGCCGGGCTACGCATCCTGGGCGCTCACCGAGGGTGAGGCCGCGGAGATGCGCTGCGGGCTGGAGTGCGCCCTCCACCTGTGCGCCCTCACGGCGGAGCGCCCGCCGAACTGGTCGTTCGACGACGAGGCGCTGCCACTCGTCGCCCTGGTGGGCGATACCGACATCCAACTGACCTGGCACCGCTTCGACGCGCTCCCGCCGCGCGAGTTCCGGGCGGCGCCGGTCCCGCAGGAGCGCATCGACGCGGCCCTGAACAGCGCGGCGCGGACCAAGCAGCCGTGGGAGATGGATGCGTTCCACACCAACGTGCGGGTGGGCGAGGAGGGCACGCGGCAGATGGTTCCGCAAGCGGTGGCGGTGATGGAGGCCGCGACGGGCGACTGCGCCGCGCTGCGGATGCTGGACTGCACGCAATGGCCGGACGGGCTGCCGGGCGTCCTGCTCGACGCCATCGACGAGAAGGGCCGGGTTCCCTCCGAACTGCGCATCGAGTCTGAGGAACTGCAGGTCGCCCTGGCCCCCACGCTCGACGCGCTCGGCATCCGCGCGAAGAAGGCGCGGCTCTACGCCGTGGAGGAGATCAGGGCGCGCTTCCTCGGCGAGTTCGAGGGCTGAGCGCCTGTTGCCGCGTCAGGCCAGGACGACGCCGAGGGGGAACACGGCGCCGGCCTGGCCTGTGGCGGCGAGCACGAACCGGACCGCGCACGCGTAGGCGGAGGGCTCCACGGTGACGGTTTCGGTCAGGTGCTCCGGAGTATAGGCAGCGAACGCCGCGCTGGTGTAGCGGCCCGAGGGCAGGCGGCGCGGGCTGGCAAGACGCTGGAGCATCAGCTCCGTGACGACGCCCGGCGCGTTGGCGCCCGATGCCGCGAAGGTGATCTGCCCCGCCTCGGCAGTGGCGGTGACGACGACGCTGTCGCCAGTGAACGAAGCGGTCGGCGGGGCCAGGGGCACGTCGCCCGTGGGGTTGACCTGCAGGAACCGGGTGGAGAGCCCGGTGAAGGCGTTGTAGCCGGCCGGCGAGTAGACCTTGCCGGTGATGCGGTCGTGCAGCTCGATGGTGCCCGCGTAGCGGTGCCACTCCGCGGCCTGCGCGGGCGTCATGCTGTTCCACGCGGCGCTGACCTGCCGCATGCGCCCCGCCACGGCCTTCTGCGCCGGCGAGGAGCCGCGCCGGTAGCTGGGGCGCCGCCGCACGGCCGGCCCGCTCTTGAGCTGAACCACCACGAGGTCGCCGACCCGCCCGACCACCCTCTCGAACGCCATCCCCGTCGCAGCGCGTGCCATACCCCCATTGTCGGCCGCCCCGCCGGGCATCTTCAGGCTGTCGTCCCGCTTTCATCCCGGTATCATCGCAGCGATGATAGCCCGATGAAAGCCTGATGGTAGCGGGATGATGCCGGGGGAGGCAGATGGTGGGCGGGGGTCAGGAGGAGGCTGGACGGTTCCTCTTCCGCGGCTTGGGGCCACCCACTATCTCCAGCTCAGTGAGGTGGTCGAGGCAGGACACGTCGGTGACCGGGGTGTCGGTGATGTCCAAGATGCGCAGACCATGGAGACCCGCGAGCGGCGAGAGATCGGTGACGGGAGTTCCAGCGAGCCAGAGCCACCGAAGGCGGGCAAGTCCGCTGAGCGGCGACAGATCGGAGCACGGCGTCGCCGCGAGCGCCAACTCGATCAGACCAGATAGAGCCCGTACGGGAGCGAGCTGTGAGACCGGGGTGTTCGTGAGCCAGAGCGAGAGCATATCGGCAGCGCCCGCCAAGGGCGATACGTCCGATACCTGCGTGCCAATCAACCCCACGCGCTGGAGAGCAGTCAGGTGCGCCAGCGGCGACAGATCACGGACCTGGGTGCCATCGACCGAGAGGTAGGTAATGCCCTCCAGTGCCGCTAGCGGCGACAGATCGGTGATGTCCGTGCTGTCGAACGACAGGCGTTGGAGGGCCGTCAGTCCAGCCAGCGGAGATAGGTCCGAGACCCATGTGCTATCGGCAAACAGAGTGTGCAACTGAGCCAGTCCGCCAAGTGGGGATAGGTCGGAGACCGACGTCCCAGTGACATTGAGTGACCTCAGCCCCGCCATCCCACTGAGGGGGGACAGGTCTGTGACGGCGCATGACGTGAGAGCAAGATCGGTCAGGGCCGAGGCCGCCTCCAGAAACCGCGCGTCGCGTATCAGGCATCCCCGCAGGCAGAGGCTCCGGATCCCCGGAAGCGACGCAACACGCGCACAGGCTTGCGCCGACGCTGAGCGGAGCACGACGGCCGAGCGCGGCTCGGTGCGCATCACCTCGATAAGCGCACCAAGTGCCAGATCGACCTCAGCGCTCTGCACCATCACCCGAGAGAGGTCGCCCGCGTCCTGGTCTGCGCCATACTGCACCGACTCCCACCACCATGCCTGCTGAAAGACCTTGCGGCGCTGCTCCTCCGCGAGAGGCGAATACGGGTTCGTGGCGACGCGTACCGCCGTACCGAGTACCGCGTCCCCGTTATCGCGCTCGCGCACATCTCCGAACAGCGTGTCCAGCAGCGTCTCGTCCCACTCGTCCTCTTCGCGCAGGAGCTGGAACAGGAACAGGATCGGCTCGGCCCACTCCTCGTGCCCGGCCCACTCGTGCAGGTCGGCGCGGCTGGGGTCGGTCGCCGTGCCCCTGAACCACGAGGGCTTGGTGACATGCGCGTGCAAGTAGGCGCCCGCGAAGTACTCCATGAACGAGAGGTGGACGAAGGCGAAGTGCGTCTCCGTGCGGGGCAGGAGCAGGCCGCTGCGCCGCGCCACGTAGTCCAGGAAGCGCTTCGCGATGTCCGGCGCAGCGTCGCCGTGCCTCGGGCGGGCAGCGGCCTCCAGCCAGCCCTGCACTTCGTCGCGGCTTGCCAGGACGGAGGCATCGTCTCTGGTGCGGCGCTTCTGCATGTCGTAGCCGACGCGGGCCAGCCACGAGCGCTTCTCGCTGTAGGTGTACTCCTCCAGCGCATCCAGCTTACGGAATGCGTCGATGCCGCCCAGGTACGCCTTGGTGATCTCCTCGTACAGGTACGCCTTGCCATGCGGCAGCACCGTGCGGTTGCGGTGCACCAGCACCATCATCGTCAACAGGTTGGGCACCCGCGCCAGTTCCATCGTGTCCGGCGCGCCGCGCACCGCCTTGATGAAGTCCGCCGCGTTCCGGTCGTCGGCCTTCGCCCGGCTGTCGCGGATGGCGTACCAGTTGGTGGCGAAGCGGGCCACCTGGTCATCGTTGAAGGGCGCGATAAAGACCTCCCCTACCGACAGCAGGCCCTCGACGTGTGAGCGGACCAGCGCCTCCAGATGCTCCCCAATGCGCTCTAGCTCACGCTCGGTCTGACTTCCCCTGTTGATGATGAGGCGGCGGTCCCAGATGCAGCCGGAGGAGCGGGCTGGGCGCTGGATGACTCTGCCCTCATCGTCGTCCGCCTCCATCGTCGCCAGTTCAGTAGTTGGTTCGTCAGGCTCTAGCGGGAGTTCATCGCCGACCTCGTCGCCGGCTTCTCGCAGGCCCGGCGCACCGAGCACGCGGAAATGCGCCTCTCGGTACCCCAAGATGCGCGAGGTCAGCAGCCATCGGCACCGTCCGTACCGGATCATGCCCGCTTGTATGGCACGGCGCAGACGGCGCCGCAACCGCAGGGGCATGATCTCGTCGTACCCGTCCAGCATGACGAGGGCCTGGCCGCTGCGCAGAAGCGCCTCGCAGTCCACATCCTTCAGCGGCTCGGCGACGGGGTGCTGCATGAAGGCGTGCCAGAGCGTGTCCCAGTCCTTCACCTCGGACAGGTCCAGCTCGCGCAGCACCATGGGGAACGGGACGAGGCGGCCGATGGCGTCGGATAGCCCGCCGTTGTCGTGGAAGGTGAGCCGGTAGGCAAGCCAGCTCACGAGCGTGCTCTTGCCGCAGCCGGGGTCGCCCAGAACGACCAGGCGCGGGTGTTCCTTCAGGTACGCGTGCAGCTCGAACGTGTCCCGCAGCGTATCGTTGTCGGCCTTCGGCTCGATGAGGCGCTCGCTGAGCCGCGGGGCCACGAACAGGCGCTCGATGGGCAGGTCCGGCGTGTCCCAGATGGCGGTGAGGCCGAGGAAGCGGATGTAGCCGTGCCAATCCGATACGCTGGTGAAGTAGCGCAGGATGCGGCGGTCATTGAAGGGGTTGATCCAGCCCTCGGGCAGGATGTCACCGGATATGGTTTGCGTCATAGGGATCGGTACCGGGCGAGCTCGGTATCTGTCAGTCGGCCAAGCTCGACAACAAGATTCTGCACCCGAAGGTACCCCTCGTGCAAGGGGTCTGGGTAGGTCGACGCAAGTTGGGCACTCGACGGGCCGGGCTCCTTGTCATCCTGTGCCTTGGCCCGGGCGACGGGCCTCAGACTTGCCAACGTTGGGTGCAGCCCGGCGGTCTCCTGTGGAGGGTTCTTGGCCCACGGCAGCAGCACGCTCTCGTAGAAGCCAGGCTCGACCTGCAAGATGCGGTAGATGGGCTGGCACGCCTGGTAGAGGTAGGCGTACACCAGCGCGATCCTGGGGTCTCGGAACGGGTTGTCGCCCTCAGGCGGCGGCACGCGCCGCTCGTACATGCGCTCCAGCAGGTTGGCGAGGGCCTTCACACGCCGTGGGTTCGGCGCGAGGCAGCGCTCCGCCTTCGCAGCGTCCGCAACGCTGTCGAAGAACGCCCGCTTCTGCGCCAGCTTCGATTGGTCGGCGCCATTACCCACGAGCAGCGCAAGTTGCCCGCGCAGGTACTCCGCAGGCTCCGGGGGGATAGGCAGGTGCCAGATGGACTGGCATATCTTCTCCAGGTACTCGCACGCCACAACATGGTGATCGACTCCCATGTCCTTGTACACCTTGGAGAGCCCCTGCTCCACAATCTCCGGGTTCATGCCCAGCACGAACACGCAGTTCTCGAGGTTCAGGAAAGCCTTGATGCCCTCCAGGAGCTTGTACGCAGCCTCGGGATTGCAGCGATCTAGATCGTCCACGAGGATCACGAGCCGATGAAGCCCTTTCCCGCCCGCGCCGCTGCTCACGAGCTTGCCAATCGCCTCCTGCAGGTACCGGCGTAACGACTCCGTTCCCAAGAGCGTCTCATGGCGCCCCGCCTCGTACTTCTCCCCGATCTCCTGGACCTTGGACAGGCCACCCAACCGCACCTGCTTCGCCGCGTCGTCAAAGCAAGCGAACATGGAACGAAGTGCCACATCAGTGATCTTCTTCGCTTCGTCCAGAGACCGGAGCCACGCAGACAACTGCTGCCGGATCTCGTGCAACAGCGCGATGACGGGCTGAGCCTCGTCCTGGTAGCGCCACGCCTCGAACCAGACGACGGTGGCTCGCTCGCAGTGCGGATGGCTCTCCCGAGGCCCGGGTCGCCATTCCGGAGCAGCCGCACAACGGCCAGACACATACCGCTGAAGCTGTCGCAGGAAGCTTGTCTTGCCGCTACCCCAGTCGCCACAGATCGCGAACACCTGCGGCATGGCGCACGAGTGTATCCGGTCGCCGACAGCCCGCACCAGCTTGCTGCGGTCGAGTTCGTCACGAACGGCGGGTGCGTCGCTGAGCATCGGGGCTCTCCTCAGGGACTGGGTGTCATGGGGAGGCGCGTGGCGCGCTCCGCTACCGGTGTTCGGTATCGCCCCGCCCCATTCCTGCCCCGCCTCCCCCCGCCCAGAAGGTAATCGCCCCCTCCGTGCCGAACGCTGCACCAAGCAACCTGTCCCTGGAGCCACGTTCCATGACCACGAAGCAGCAGCCGAAGCCGGAGAAAGCCGTCGTCTCGCGCCGCACCTTCCTGGGCCTCGCCGCGGGGGCCGTCGCGCTGCCCACTGTCGTGCCGGCGAGCGCGCTCGGCCGCGGCAAGCGCCTGGCGCCCAGCAACCGCATCGTCATGGGCCACATCGGCGTGGGCGGCCAGGGCATGCAGCACGTCATCGGCGGCCCGTGGACCCAGGCCGGCGGCATGACCGGGCGCGACGACACCCAGGTCGTGGCCGTGTGCGACGCGAACAAGCAGCGCCTCGACAACGCCAAGCTGAAGGTCGACGAGCGCTACGGCACGAAGGACTGCGCCACCTACCGCGACTTCCGCGAGCTGCTGGCGCGCAAGGATATCGACGCCGTGCTCATCGCCACGGGCGAGCGCTGGCACCCGCTCATCTCCATCGCCGCGGCCAAGGCGGGCAAGGACATCTACTGCGAGAAGCCGCTCTCCGTCACCATCGAGGAGGCGCTGGCCGTGCGCGAGACCGTCAAGCGCTGCGGCGTCGTGTTCCAGATGGGCACCCAGCAGCGCTCCAGCCACGCGTTCCGCTTCGCCTGCGAGATCGTGCGGAACAAGCGCATCGGCGACCTGCGCGAGGTCGTGGTGGGCGTATCCGGCGGCCCGTCGCTCAGCGATTGCCACCTGCCGGAGCAGCCCGTGCCGGACTGGCTGGACTACGACATGTGGCTCGGCCCCGCGCCCTGGCGGCCATACAACGAGAACATCGTCTTCGGCTGGATGGCCTTCCGCGACTTCTCCGGCGGCGAGATGACCAACTGGGGCGCGCACCACTTCGACATCGCCCAGTGGGGCATCGGCGCGGACGAGACCGGCCCCGTGGAGATCGTGCCGCCCAACGGCAAGGACGTGAAGGTTCTCACCTACCACTACGCCAACGGGGTGATCGCCACGCGGGACCCGGAGCGCATGAGCCGCGAGTCGCCCGATGGCAACGGCGTGCTCTTCGTGGGCACCAAGGGCAAGGTGGCCGTCTGGCGCTACGACCTCATGACCTGGCCCGACGGCATCCGCAAGGTTCCCACGGGGCCGAACGAGATCCGCCTGCACGCCGCCGAGAACCACCACACCGACTTCCTGAACGCGGTCCGCACGCGCGGCGCGGTCAGCGCTCCGGCGAAGGTAGGCGCGCGCTCCATCAGCGTGTCGCACCTGGGCAACATCGCCTACGAGCTGGGCCGCCCGGTGAAGTGGGACCCGAAGGCGGAGCAGTTCGTGAACGACCCGGAGGCCACGCGCCTGGTCTCCCGCCCGATGCGCGCGCCCTGGCATCTGTAGAGGCGCCAGCGGACACACAGGAGCCACAAGATGCCGCACGACTTCACGAGACGCGCTTTGCTCTGCCGGTCCGCCCGGTTTGCCGCGGGTGTAGCGGCTGGGGGACTCGGTGCCTGCGTGCCGGCGCTGGGCCAGGGGCAGGATGCGTTCCAGAACTGGCTACAGACCGCGTGGCAGTGCCGAGATCGCCAGGACTGGGAAGGGTGCGAGCGAGCGCTGTTGAGTGCCCGCCGGCTTCGCCGCCTCGATGAAGGCCAGCTCCGCGCGCTGACGTTCGCGCAGTTGCGCGCCAAGCACTTCGACGCCGCCTTCGCGACGGCGACCGAGAACGCGCGCGCCAACCCGTGCGTGGCCAGCTACGCCAACATGGTGGACGCATCCATCGACTACCAGGACTTCGCCGCCGCCCGGCGTCACCTGCGCATACTGGACGAGCATAAGGCCGACTGGGGCGAGTTCGCGAATGCGATCAACCTGTTCAGGGACAAGGTGATCACACGCGCGAATGAGATCAGCTACGAGTTTGACGCCGTCCGCTACCCGCAGGGGTACGCGGCCGGCGTCGTGCCGGCGTTCCTGCCGTCCGATCACGTGCCCTACCAGAAGGTTAGTTGGGAGGTGCGCAACGGCCTGAAGCATGAGATCAAGCAGGCCGGCGACATCAAGTACCTTCTGGTCACGCCCCGCGGACGTGACCCGTTTCAGGTGGTCTGCCAGGTCGAGCGGCACGCACTGACGTACATGCCCCTAATCCGCAAGCGGGGCGGATGGACGATACCCAAGAGCATCGAGCCGTACCTGGGCAAGTCGTCTGGCGTCGATCCGACAACGGACCTGGCGCGATCGGTTGCGTCCAAGCTCAAAAGGTCAACCCTCCTCCACACCATCCAGAGCGTGCTCGACTGGTGTAAGGAGAGCTTCACCTACGACCCCAGCACGGACCCGATCGTCAACGACTCAGAGGCGATGCTGAAGACGCACCGAGGCGTCTGCATGCCCACCGCCCGAGCGGCCGTCGCGCTCCACCGTGCCGCAGGAGTGCCCGCAAGAGAGGTCCGCGGCTTCTCGATACTTAAGGAGGGTACGCAGCTCGCGTGGCACTCGTGGCACGAGGTGTACATCGGCGGCGTGGGCTGGGTGCCTGTTGAGATCGGGTGGCCTGTCGGCAACTCGATCACCTGCTTCATACGCCACTACTCGGCCCTCGCGCCCGACTCGCTGATGCCTTTCCCGTGGAGCCAGTTCTACAAGTCCAGCATCGAGAGGTTCACCATCTCGAAGGAACGGCAGTACCTGCCGGCCACAGACCCCGAAGACGCGATCCGTCCTGAGGCGGGGGCAGGCGATTCAGCAAGGGACGGCCGGTAGCAGCATCCGCTCAGCCTCGCTCGGAGACACCCGATGCGCCCAGCAGCAGCGCTCGTCCTCACCCTCTGGGCGCTCGCCGGCATGCTGGCGGGCGCCCATGCCATGCCGGAGCGGCGCATCCCCTTCCAGAAGGGGTTCAGCTTCGCCTCGTGGACCGCGGATGGCTACCTGAGCGCGGACGCTGATGAGCAGTTGGCGGAGATGAAGGCCGCGGGCGTGCGCTGGGTGTCGCTCGTCACGCTCTGGCAGCAGGCGACGACGACCGCCACCGATATCCATCCCGCGCCGCCCTGGACGCCGACCGACGAGAGCTTGCGCCACGCCATCAGCCAGGCACACCGGCTCGGCCTGCGCGTCATGCTCAAGCCGCAGGTCGACCTGGCGGACGGGAAGTGGCGCGGCGAGATCGAGTTCGGCGCGGAGGCGGACTGGCAGGCGTGGTTCGCCTCGTACCGCGCGTTCGTCGGGCACTACGCCGACCTGGCCGCGCGGGAGAAGGTGGACCAGCTCTGCATCGGCGTGGAGCTGGAGCGCACCCAGGCACGCGAGGCGGAGTGGCGCGCGGTCATTGCGTCGGTGCGCAAGCGGTACCGCGGCCCGCTGACCTACGCGGCGAACTGGAGCAGCGCCCACGCCATCGCCTGGTGGGACGCGCTCGATGCGATCGGCGTGGATGCCTACTACCCCCTGGCGCAGACCGGCGGGCGCACTGTGGAGGAGCTGAAGGCCGGCTGGCAGCCGCACCTGCAGCGCCTCCGCGACCTGCAGGCCCGCTTCCGCAAACCCATCCTCTTCACCGAGATCGGCTACCGCAGCAGCTCCCGCGCGGCCATCGAGCCGTGGGAGTGGGCGCTGCCGCAGCCGGTCTCCCTCGACGAGCAGGCCCACCTCTACCAGGCGACCTTGGAGACGTTCTGGGACGAGCCCTGGTTCGCGGGCGCCTACTGGTGGCTCTGGGAGGTGCACCCGCGCCCCGAGCCCGCCGCCGACCACGGCTACACCATCCGCGGGAAGCCGGCCCTCGACGTGCTCAAGGCGTTCTACGCGAAGCCGCGCAAGGCCCCCGCAGCCGCCCCCGGCACACTTCAGCGGCCGCCTGCCCGCCGCTGAAGTGTGCCATCATAGGGCAGGAGGTGTGTCTCATGCTTACTGCCAAGAAGCTCCGGCTCGTCCTCGCAGCCGCTCTGCTCCTCGCCACGCTGTCCGCCCAGGCCGCCCCGCGCCCGAGGAACGTCATCCTGCTCATCGGCGACGGCATGGGCCTCGCGCACGTCAGCCTCGCGCGGCTCTCGTCCGGCGACCCCGCCACGGTACTGCAGATGGACTCCATGCGCTACGCCGCGTTCGTCAAGACCCAGTCGGCGGACCCGGAGAAGGGCCGCGGCATCATCACGGATTCGGCCGCGTCGGCCACCGCGCTAGCCACGGGCTACAAGACGAAGAACGGGATGCTGGGCGTGCTGCCGGACGGCAAGCCGGTCAGGAGTATCCTGGAGGCCGCCCAGGGCATCGGCAAGTCGGTAGGCCTGGTGACCACGGTGACAATAACGCACGCGACGCCGGCTGGGTTCGGCGCGCACGAGGCCGCCCGCGGCGACGAGGACGCCATCGCGCCGCAGTACCTGGCGAAGCGCATCGACGTGCTGCTGGGCGGCGGAGAGCAGTTCTTCCTGCCCAAGTCGGCCAAGGACAGCAAGCGCAAGGATGAGCGGGACCTACTCGCCGAAGCGCGCAAGGCCGGCTACACCGTGGCCCGCACCGCCGACGAGTTGGCCAAGGCGAACGGCAAGCGCCTGCTCGGCCTCTTCGAACTGGGGTACCTGACCACCAACCCGCCGGAGCCGTCGCTCGCGGACATGGCGTCGAAGGCGATCGAGATGCTCGCGCGCAACCAGCGCGGCTTCTTCGTGATGATCGAGGGTGGGCAGATCGACAGCGGCGGCCACGCCAACAACGAGGCCGTGGTGCTCAAGCAGACGCTCGACTTCGACGAGGCCGTGGGCGTCGCGCTGAAGTTCGCCCGCGAGCGCGGCGACACGCTGGTCCTCGTGACCGCCGACCACGAGACGGGTGGCCTCTCGCTCGTCAGCCCGCCGAGCACCAGCAAGGCCGAGTTCCACAGCGCCTGGGGCACCAAGGGGCACTCCGCGATCGCCGTCCCGCTCCTGGCCGACGGTCCCGGCGCCGAGCGATTCTCGGGTGTCTACGACAACACGGACATCCCGAAGCGCATCGCCGACCTGTGGCGCGTGAAGCTCGGCGAGCTGCCCGCCGGCGACGCAAAGTAGCAGAACGTGTAACCTATCGCCCGCCCGCTCCGTAGTCGTGAACGAAACACAGGACGAATCCCATCGGGGCGCCTCAACCCTCCGCGAGGCGCCCCGATGCGCTTCTGCTACTTGGTCACCGTGTACTGGATCTCCACCACCGCCGTCCCGTCCGCGTCGCTGGGGTCCGCGCATTCGAGGAATACCACGCGGTTGGGCCCGGCCAGGCGGTACCCGTTCGCCGAGATCCACTCCCCGAGCGCCTGGTGCGCGCGCCCCACTCCCTCGTAGGTGCCCCGGTAGACGACGCACGCGACCTGGCAGCGCGGGATCTCGTGAATGCGCACGCGACCACCGTCGGGCACGCGCTTCGGCGCCGGATACGCGGCCTCCGCATCGAACTGGCCGTCCGGGTACTCCCTGTCATAGAACACGAGCATGCCCGGCCCAGAGGCCTGCGCGCCGTGCGTGGCGAAGTGCGCCTCGATCTCCGGGAAGAAGGGCGCGAGGGCGTCCAGGTCCGGCACAACCTCGCGGATCGACGCGACAAGCTGCACGTCCAGGTCCTTCACCACCACATCGAACTCAGGCAATGTCCGTTCCTCCTGTAGTCGCGTGAGCCAGGCCTCGACCTGCGCCAGCCTCCCCTCCTCCTCCCGCAAGCGCTGCATCGCCTCTGCCCGCCGCAGACGCAGCATGCCGCGCAGCTCGTCGACCGTGAGGCAGTCGTCGAGCACGCCGGCGACCTGGTCGAGCGAGAACCCCAGCGCCTTCAGGATGAGGATGCGGTTCAGCCGGCTGAGCTGCTCGGCGGAGTAGTAGCGATACCCCGTCTCCTCGTCGACGCGCGCGGGCCGCAGGAGCCCCAACTCGTCGTAGTGGTGCAGCGTCTTGACCGTGACCTGGCCCAACCTCGAGAAGTCTCCAATGCGAAACACCGCGCCCTCCGGAGGTGCGTTCGTAAGCTTACGGGAACAGGATACGGCCTCCGGTTACAGGAGGGTCAAGGGGTCGGGGCCAAATCGGGTGAACCAGGTTAGGTCGCTCGTTCGTAGGAGCCTGGGTAGCTGCCCCTTGGAGGGTGGCGCTGCCTGGCGAGGGGTCAGAGCCGCGCGCGCAAGCAAGCGGAAGCGCCTGGCGCCGCACGACGCCCGGCGAGGGAGTAGCCCGCCGCGTGCGAGGCACACCCATACACTCTGGAGGATAGGCAGATGCGGAGACTGAACGTTGCAGTGGTGGTCGCACTGTTGGTTGGCGTGGCGGGCGGCGTGCTGGCGCGCGGGGCGTTCGAGGGACGAGCCCAGGCTTCGCCGGCCGGTGGGGGCCAGGCCGGCAGGTACCAGTTGGTGGGCATACGCTCGGGCAGTAGCGACAGAATGTACATCATCGACACGACCAACGGCAAGGTCTGGGAGTACGGCTTCATCAAGTCGGCCAGCGATGCGAGCCGCTGGACGTGGAGGCCGATCGGACAGCCCACCATGCGGTAGTGTCGACGCACAGGAGCCCCAACATTGAACTTCACTCCGCTCGCCATCCTGCTGGCGCTGCTCCCCACCAGCCCGGCCCGCACGCCCACGCCCGCGGACATCCCCGCCCTGCGCTGGCAGCAGCGCTCCGACTGGGTGAACGTGCGCACGGCCGGGCCGGTGAAGGCGATCGGCGACGGGCGGGCGGATGACACGGGCGCCATCCAGGAAGCGCTCAGCGTGCCCGGCGATGGACGCGCGGTCTACCTGCCCGCCGGCACGTACCGGATCACCGCGACGCTGGAGGTGAAGGGGCCGCGGCACGGGTTCCTGCTCATCGGCCATGGTCGCGACACGCGCATCGTGTGGGACGGGCCGGCGGGCGGCACCATGTTCAGGTGCAACGGCCTGGCCTACTCCCGCTTCGAGGGCATCGCGTGGGATGGCGCGGGCAAGGCGGCGGTGGGCTTCGACCACGCCTCCGAGCTGCGCTTCGAGACGGAGGTCACGCACCAGCACGAGGCGTTCCGCAACTTCACGGGCTATGGCATCCGCGTCGGGTACCAGCAGAAGATCGCGAGCGCGGAGATCCTGTACGACAACTGCCTGTTCGAGAACTGCAGCACCGGCGTGGCGATGCTGGAGTTCAACGACTACGACAACACGTTCGACCGCTGCGAGTTCCGCAAGTGCGGCACGGCGCTCTACGACCTGCACGCCAACTTCTACGTACGCAACTGCCACTTCGAGGGCAGCACGGACGCCGACATCAGCACGCAGAGCGAGCACGGCGACTCGGTGCGGCGCTGCTCCTCCTACGGGTCGAAGCGCTTCATCGTCCAGCGCGGCACCATCGCGCCGCTCACCGTGCAGGACTGCCGCGTTGAGGCGTGGACGGACCCCGAGGGCGCGATCCAGCTCAATGGCAGCACGGCGCTCGTCTTCGACTGCGTGTTCACGAAGCCCCCATCCTCGGCGCCGCCCATCCGCATGCTGCGCGCCGACCAGCGCCTGGCCATCTGCCACAACGAGCCACTCGCGGCCGACCGCCTCGTCGCGGCGCCGCCCGGGGCGGAGGCCACGGTCGTGCCGCCCGGCAAGCGCGGCGGCGTGCTGACCTCGACGCGGCAGAGCTTCCTGCGGCCGACGGCTTCCGTGCCCAGCCGCATCTTCGACGCCGTGCGCGACTTCGGGGCCAAGGGAGACGGCAAGACCGACGATACGCAGGCCATCCAGCAGGCGATCGACGCGGCGCGCAAGGCCGGGCCTGGCGCGCTGGCCTATCTGCCCACCGGCAAGTACATCGTCACGAAGACGCTGCGGATGACTGGCGCGGGCTACGCGTTCGGCGGCGGAGGGCTGTGCAGCGGGCTGGTGTGGCGCGGGGCGGACGGCGAGACGCTGCTCGACGCGCGTGACCCGAAGGGCGTCACCATCGAGCACCTCGCCATCGGCCATCACGACCTCGGCCCGATGACCCACGGCGACGACATCCGCGTCACCGCGCCCTCCGGCAAGCCTTGCTCCCTCGTGCTGGACGAGGTCTACGCGTACGGGCTCTACCAGAAGGCGCCGGAGAAGCACGGCATCCGCTTCTCGAACCTGCCGAAGGGCAGCCGCATCGACGGGCCGCACGTCCAGGGCAACCTGCGCATCGAGGATTGCGGCGACGCCACGGTGCTCTTCCAGACGAGCTACGAGGGCACGGTGACCGTGTCCGGCACGAAGTCCGGCGCGAGCGGTCTGCTGGGCTTCCTGACGCGCCTCGATACCATCGCCGGGCCGACGCTGCACGTGCGCGACAACCGCTCCGTTGCGATGAGCGACTTCTACGACGAGCAGTCCGACAGCCACCTGCTGCTCGAAGGCAGCGCGCAGCTCCCGGCGGGCCGCGTCACCATCCAGGGCCCCAAGACGCACCTCAACACGCAGCAGCCGGTCATCGACCTGCGCGGCTACCACGGCGATCTGTACTACGGCCAGAACGAGTTCTACCTGGAGCCAAAGGAGGCGAAGGTCGTGGCCGGCGCCGCCTCGGTGGGCAACCTGCTCATCGCCGGGTGCTTCTTCTACAACTCGCGCCTCGCCCCGAGCCTGCCGCCATCCGTTCGCCTCAGCCTGCTCGGCAACCTGGGCGCAAACGACACGCCAGCAGATGCCGCGACGTTGGCCGTCTACGCCAACGCGCTGGACGACCTGCGGCGGCTGGGCGAGGTGGATATGGGGACGACCTGGAGCGGGAAGGGCCGGCAGTGCCCCTGAACCGGGCACTGCCGGCTACGGCGCGTGTCTGTGCCCACGCGTGCCGGGCCGCATCTGGTGGACCGTGCCAGACATCGAGCCGCTGCCCGACGACGCCATGTGCGCATACCACCAAATGCTCGCGCACACGACGACGACCGCGAACGCCACAGCAACGGCGACGGCGGACAGCCTGTGACTACTACTCGCCGACGTTCTGCTCTGCATGGGTGCCCCTCCTGGCCACGCGGGTGCGTGGGGCGGGTATGCTGCGCTCCCGCCCCACGCATCTCGCTACTCGTTCGCCGGCAAGCCGTCGATGTTGTGCTGTCCCCAGTTCGCCACGGCATCCGCGGGCAGTCCGGGGGCTAGTGTCTGTGTGAAGCGGTACCACTTCGCATGGCCGTCGCAGAACCCGTAGTTGTTGCCACCGGTGTGACGCCCGACGTTCGCCGGGTCGAGCACCTGGGAGTCGGAGTCCACGTCGCCGATTTGGTAGCCAGAGCCATCCAGGAAGCCGCGCTCCCAGTTGCCGTCCGGCGCCGAAGGCCAGGGGTGATAGTCGAAGAAGGCGATGCCTGCGTGCCGCTCGCTGATCATGATCTGCGAGGCCGGCTGCGAGAACTGGCCGATGAACACCCCGTGCGCGAAGAACCCGTTAATCAGGTAGTCCGTGCGATAGGCCATCCAGTTGGCCAGCGTGACGGGGTACGGGAAGATCGTCGGCGTGTCGTTCAGCGACGGGTCGCGGAAGATGGCCGTGCTCTTGATGTACGGCTGAAGGGGCATGGCGTAGGTGTACAGGTTCGCGATGGTCTCCCCTTCTTCGAGATCGTGGTGCGTCTTGCAGGTGCGCTCGTCCCAGTCCTGGGTGTACATCAGGATCGCCATGGAGATCTGGCGGACGTTAGAGAGATCGCTGGCGGTCCGGGCCTTCTCGCGTGCTTGCGCGAAAACAGGGAACAGGATCGCGGCGAGAATGGCGATTATTGCTATTACAACGAGCAGCTCGATGAGCGTGAACGCTTTGGGTTGACGTGGCATTGCCTCTGTCTCCTTGTGCTGTGGGGGAACTCAGCCGACAACCGCGCCGCTGGCCCGAACGCCGCAGACGTGCTCACGGGCAGTGGTCGGACCACGCGCTGCCATCCACCGGGGAACACGGATGCGATCCAGTAGGCAGCGCCGCCAACAGGGTCGGCAGCTGCCTGGTGTGGACGCACGGCGCCGGTCTCGGGGTGGCGCGGCTAACGGGCTGGATGTGGTGAGACGCGGTTTGCCCTGGGTGCAGGCGAGACGCCGCAGCCTGCACGCACGCTGTTCTGCGGGCGCGGCCTTGACGGCAGTCTGGGCAGCGTCAGCTTATCGGGGGACCCCTTGGGGTGGAGCTATGGGCGAGGATGAGCGGCCGACGAACGGCCGCGGACGGGTGGTCGTTGGGCCTGGGTGCGGCTGTGACTTGCGGCACGATGGCCGGCGCCGCACAGGCCACCAGGTTCGACAGGAAGGAGCAGGCGGTGCACTCCTCGGCGGGTGTAGTCGCGGCCCAATGGGCGGCAGTGCCCCCATTTGGCGTCGCGACCGCAAACCGGTCGGACGGCGGCAAGCAGTCGTGATGATGCAGAACGACCACCGCGCCGAAGTAGAGCTGGAGGAGCGCGACGAAGCCCGCTACCATCCGCCGGACGCATCGAGGGCGTGATCGCGTTGTGGTCACGGGTTCCTCCCTTCTCGATACCTAGCTTACGAGGCGAACTGGGGCTGCTGGTTCCCGCGTCATGCCGGAATGGTGCGAGATCGAGGCGACGCGTCGAGGTCGGAACCGCCCCCCACTACCCCTCGCGCTGCGCGATGATGTCGGCGAACGAGGCAAGGCCGCCCGCGTGGGGCACGTACAGGAGGTCCTCGCTGTAGTAGAGGATGCGCCAGCCGTCGTAGGCGGCCAGGAGGGCGCGCGGCGCGAAGCGGTAGAGGTCCCGGCGATCGGCGAACGCGTCCGTCTCGGAGGTCATCACGCGGATGGCGTTCAGGCCGGCGGCGGGCGTGGCGGCCTGGATGCGCGCCAGGAACGCGGGGCACTCCTCGCCGAGCGCCTGGATGCAGTTGCCCGAGAAGACCACATCGAAGCCCTGCTCCAGCGGGGCGGTCCGCACGTCGCCGCAGCGGAGGTCCGCGAGCGACACGCCGCACGCCTCCGCCAGGCGCGCCGCCTTCCGCACACCCGCCTCCGCCAGGTCGATTGCGGTCACCTCGAAGCCACTCGACGCGAAGTGAACCGAATCCCGCCCCTCGCCGCACCCCAGGTCAAGGAGGCGTCCACGCGCCTCGCCTCGAAGTAACCGCCAGAAGTGCAGCGTCAGCCGGCCAAGCTCGCTCGGCTCGCGCCCGAAGAACCAGTCGTCCTCGGCCGCATAGCGCTCGTCCCAGATGCCCGCATCGCCGGTACCCATGTTGTCTCCCGCTGACGGCCGATCCTGAGATGCGCCAATCGGCCGCGTTCATTCGCACCATACGGTACCCGACCGTCAGCCGCACCGCGGTCCCAGGAGAACCACATGATCCGTCGTCCCTGTCTGCTCGCAGTGGCCGCGCTCCTTGCGGTTCTGGCGCCCGCCGCCTCGGCCGGCCCATCCGATAGCCTCCGCGCAAGCTTCGTCACCCCGCCGGCATCGGCGCGCCCCTGGGTGTACTGGTTCTGGCTCAACGGCAACATCACGCGCGAGGGCATCACCGCGGACCTGGAGGCCATGAAGCGCGTGGGCGTGGGCGGCGTGCTCATCATGGAGGTGGACCAGGGCGCGCCGGTCGGCCCGGTCGACTTCGCGAGCCCGAAGTGGCGCGAGCTGTTCGCGTTCATGGTGTCCGAGGCGCACCGCCTGGGCATCGAAGTGAACATGAACGACGACGCCGGGTGGAACGGCAGCGGCGGCCCATGGATCACCCCGGACACGGCCATGCAGCGCATCACGTGGTCCGAGACCGCGGTGACGGGCGGCAGCCGGTTCGACGCGGTTCTGCCGCAGCCGCCCACCGTGCGCAGCTACTACCGCGACATCGCCGTGCTCGCCTACCCCACCCCCGCCGAGTACCGCATCCAGGGGCTCGACGGCAAGACGGCCCGCACGCGTGGCGACATGGCCTCGCCCGCCAACTACCCGGAGCTCCCCGTCGAGCAGACCATCGCGCAGGGCAAGATCGTCGACCTGACCGCCAAGGTGGGCGCCGATGGCCGCCTCACGTGGGACGCGCCGGCCGGCAACTGGACCGTCGTGCGCATCGGGCACACGCTCACCGGCGCTGTGAACGCGCCCGCGCCGCTCACCGGGCAGGGCCTGGAGTGCGACAAGCTGAGCAAGGAGGGCTCCGAGGCCGCGTTCGACGGTTTGATGGGCAAGCTCATCGCCGACGTGGGGCCGCTCGCCGGCAAGACGCTGGTCCGCACCCACATCGATAGCTGGGAGAACGGGTCGCAGAACTGGACGCCGCGCTTCCGCGAGGAGTTCAAGCGACTGCGCGGCTACGACATGACGCCCTACCTCCCCGTGCTGACCGGGCGCGTCGTGGACAGCCTGGAGGTGTCCGAGCGCTTCCTCTACGACATGCGCCTGACGGTATCCGACCTGCTGATCGAGAACTACGCCCAGCACTTCAGCGACATGGCGAAGAAGCATGGCATGGCGCTCTCCATCGAGGCGTACGGCGACACGACGGTCGACGACATCGCCTACGGGGGCCGCGCCGACGAGCCGATGGGCGAGTTCTGGTCGTCCGCCATGTTCGGCGCGGGCAACACGCTCATCGAGATGTCCTCGTCGGCGCACCTCTACAACAAGCCGATCGTGGGCGCGGAGGCGTTCACCGCGGACGACCGCGAGCGCTGGCTGCTGCACCCCGGCAGCATCAAGATGCTCGGCGACTGGGCCTTCGCGGCGGGCATCAACCGGTTCGTCTTCCACCGCTATGCGCTGCAGCCGTGGGTGCCCGAGCGCAAGCCCGGCATGACCATGGGCCCGTGGGGCCTGCACTACGAGCGCACCAACACCTGGTGGGAGCAGTCCGGCGCGTGGCACCAGTACCTGTCGCGCTGCCAGTACCTCCTGCAGCGTGGCCTGCCGGTGGTCGACGCGCTGTACGTGCAACCCGAGGGCGCGCCGCGCAGCTACAACCCGCCGGCCACCACCCTCCGCGCCGGCTACCACGCCGATGGCTGCCCCGCCGAGATCGTGCTGAAGCGCCTGAGCGTGAAGAACGGGCGCCTCGTGCTGCCACACGGCATGAGCTACCGCGTGCTCGTGCTGCCGACCTCCGAGACCATGACGCCGGAGCTGCTGAAGCGCGTGAAGGAGCTGGTCGCGCAGGGCGCCACCGTCATCGGCCCCAAGCCGCTGAAGTCGCCGAGCCTCGCGGGTTACCCGGCCTGCGACGACGAGGTGGCGAAGCTGGCCGCCGAGTTGTGGGGCTCCGGCAAGATCATCACCGGCAAGACGCCGGAGCAGGTGCTGGCGGCGAAGGGCGTCGCGCCCGACATGCGCAGCCCGCGCAACCTGAACTGGATCCACAAGACCATCGACGGCGCGGAGGTCTACTTCGTCGCCAACCCGGGCCGGAGCGCCATCAACGTGGACTGCGAGTTCCGCGTGACGGGCCGCGCGCCGGAGCTGTGGCGCCCGGACACCGGCCGGATCGAGCAGGTCGCCGCGTTCACCCAGAAGGGCGGCGTGACGAAGGTGCCCCTGCGCTTCGACGCGAGCGGCTCCGTGTTCGTCGTCTTCCGGCCGGGAAGCAAGGTGGGCGACCCGATCGTCCGCATGACGCACGGCGGCAAGGACGTCTGGACGCGCCGGAAGGCGCCGATCCCCTACATCATCAAGGCGACCTGGGGCGCGACCGGCCGCATCGCCGACGTGACCGAGGCAATGCAGCAGCTCGCCAACGAGGGGCAGCGCGAGTTCGCCCCGACGAAGCTGGGCGTGGGCGACCCGGCGTCGGGCGTCGCGAAGCAGCTCCGCGTCGAGTACCAGATCGACGGACAGGACCGGGCCGCCACGTGCGCCGACTTCGAGACGCTGCGCCTCGGGACGCCCGAAGAGGCGCGGAAGCCGGTGAAGATCGTGCGCGCCACGTGGGGCCCGCCCGGCGAGAAGAGCGGCATGAAGGACGTGACCGACCAGGTGCAGCGCAAGGTGGCCGGCGGCCTCACGAGCTTCCAGGTGGCCGAGTTGGTGTCGGAGGGCGACCCGGTGCCGATGGTCGTAAAGACGCTGCGCGTGGAGTACGAGGTGGAGGGCCGCAAGCTCGTGGCATCCGCTCAGGACCCGGAGGAGATCGCGTTCGAGATGCCCGGCGACGACGAGCCGCCTGCTGCGGTGCGCCGCGCATCGGATGGCTCGCTGGAGATCGAAGCGACCACCGTCGGCGAGCTCGCCCTGCGGACGCGATCCGGCAAGACGTACCACGCCGAAGCGCCCGCCGCGTGGAAGTCCGGGGCACTGGAGGGGCCATGGGATGTCGCCTTCACGCCCGGCTGGGGCGCGCCGGCCTCTATCGTCCTGCCGAGCCTGATCTCCTGGAGCGAGCACACGGACCCGGGCGTGAAGTACTTCTCGGGCACCGCGACCTACCGCACCGACGTGACGCTGCTGCCTGGGCTGTTCCGGCCCAGACCCGGCAAGCGACCGCAGATGCCGCTCCGCATCTACCTGGATCTCGGGCGCGTCGAGGTGATGGCGGACGTGACGGTGAACGGGAGGCACCTCGGCACGCTCTGGAAGACGCCCTACCGCGTCGATGTGACGAGCGCGCTGAAGCCCGGCAAGAACGACCTCGAGATCCGCGTAACGAACCTGTGGCCGAACCGGATGATCGGGGACGAGCAGTTGGCGGAGGACAGCGCCCGGAACCCGGACGGCACGCTGCGCGAGTGGCCGAAGTGGCTGCAGGACGGCAAACCGAGTCCGACGGGCCGCTACACGTTCACATCGTGGCGCTTGTTCCGCAAGGGCTCGCCGCTGCTGCCGTCCGGCCTGCTCGGGCCGGTGACGCTGCAGGCATCGCCCGTCGTCCGCATCCCGGCGAAGCCCTGATGCTGCATCAATTACCAGGTTCCGCCAGAAAGGTGAAACCACCTCGGATCATGCGCGTCTAAGCTTACGTGACGTCGCTTTTGGCGGCTTATCAAGCTGATGGCAAGGCGCTCCCGCCCTGTTTCGCTGCTGCTTCCTGCTGGCTGATGGGTGAGCGCCTTGCCAAAGTTGTCTCTGGCCCATCTCTCCCTCGCCTTGCTCCCCATCTCCGCACGTACGCTCGATCGCGCGCCATGCCCGAATTCCGACACGGCGTTTGCGCGGAGCGGCGTGCCAAGCTCGGCGTGTGCGTCGAGCTAGAGACTTGGGTACGGAGAGAAGGGGTGAACTGGGGAACGGCCCCGGCATGCCGCGCAGGTCCATGCGGCATGCCGGGCGAGAACCACCAACTTACTGGCGGCACGCCTGAGGAAGATTCGGGATCCAGTTCACCCGGGCCTCGTTCTGCGTGGAATCCCAGCACTGGCCGTTGAAGGCCCACATGCAGTATGGGGTGTAGGTAGCGGCCCACCGCATCGACTTCACGTGGCCGTCGGCGAACGCGAAGTCGTCCATGCCGCTGTGCAGGCACGGGGCATTGCCGGTACACCAAGCGCAGTCGTCTGTGCAGGTCGAGTTGGATTCCACGATGGTCAGCGTTTGGGATACCTGCTGGATGATGGCCTGCTTCGGCCCGGACGCGCCGGGGCCGTAGCTGAACCCGTTCGTCGGAGAACCCTCGCCGGTGTTCGTTGCCCAACCGTAGGACATCGGCACATACGGAGACTCGTCACTGACACTGGCATCGACGCAGTCGCCCTGGTAGTACGTGTCCGAGTTGTTGTTCGATGGGCACGCCAGCACCTTTGTGTTCTTCATGTAGGGCTGGATTTCCATGCGCCAGTCATAGTAGTGGCCGTTGCTGCTGTTGTATGACCGAACCATCGGGAACCGCTCGTCGTAGTCCTGGATGTACTGCATCACGGCGAGGCCGGCCTGCTTGAGGTTCGAGGTGCAGGAGGCCTGCCGCGCCTTCTCGCGCGCCTTGGCAAAGACCGGGAACAGAATCGCCGCGAGAATGGCGATGATGGCGATTACAACTAGCAACTCGATGAGCGTGAAACCTCGCGCGGCATGACGCCGTGCGGAGAGCTGGCCCAGCATGACTTCTCCCTTCGGTAGGAATCGTGCGCGGCGTGCTGACACCCCAGCGAGGAGGGCGACCCTACGGTGGTCCGACACCGGCGGGTCGCGGTGCCGCCCGAACATAGACGTCGGGGACATACCAAGGGCTTGCACGAACTAAGGGGAAACCAGGAGGAACTTACCGGACCTCCGTGCCTGCAAACTGCATGAAGCCAGAACGCATGGCACACACCCTTCGCGACACAGTCATTGTAACGCGACATCGGCCATCCGTCAAGGTAGGAATGCTAGGATTCGGGTGTCCCCTCGGCCTGCCACGTCCACGGGCGCGACCGGGACGCCCGCACCATGAAGCGGATCATCGGCCACATGCGGAACGGGTGACGCCGCTTGTACGACCTCGCCTCGCCCTCCAGCCACTCCCTCGGCGTGTCGTTCGAGATGTAGAACGTCGGTTTCCAGCAGTCGTCGTCCTCCGAGATCACCCCTTCGCGCACGGCCCGGTCGCGCAGCGGCGTGCGCGGCTGGATGCGCCAGCCGATGTTCAACTCGTGGTACGTCGGCTGCAGCTCGGGTACGCGCCGCAGCGTCTCCCGCACCGTATCGCGCGTCTCGCCCGGCCCGCCGAGCGTGGGCATGAACATGAAGCCGATGCCGGCCTCGCGCATCTCCCGGGCCGCCCGGAAGACATCGTCGACGCCGAACGACTTGCCCAGCTCACGCAGCACGGGCTCGGCGAGGCTCTCCGCGAACACGGTGGTCATCATGCCGCCCGCGCGCCGGAACAGGTCGAAGAACTCGGCGTCGGTCGGGCCAGGGTCGAGGACGCAGTAGAGCTGGAGCTGCGCGCCGCGCCGGATGACCTCGCGGAGCACCTCCTTGGCGTGGTCGAGCGGCCGGTTGAAGCCCGCGTCGATGAACCACGCCGCCCGCACCTTGCCGGACCGCTTGAGCGCCAGCATCTCCTCCGCGATCGCGCCCGGTTCGCGCAGGATGAAGTCGCGCCCGAACGTATAGAACGTGTCGCAGTAGGCGCACGCCTCGGGGCAGCCCGTCCGCGTCACCACCGCCGCCTGCCAGTAGCCCTTGCGGTAGCGCTGGCGGTCGACGAAGGCGTGGTGGTCGAACGCCACGTCGCGGTAGCCAACGATGCGGAAGGGGTTCTCGACGATGCCGCCTTCTGCCGCGCGGTACACGAGCCCCGGTGTCGCCAGGTCAGGCGTCCCGGCGTCGAGCGAACGCACGAACCGCGTGATGGGCGCCAGGTCGTCACCGGCGATGCCCCAGGTGGCGTCCAGCTCCGTCATAACGCGGCGCGGGAAGGTGGTGAACGCGGTGCCGCCCAGCAGCGTCAGGCACGGCGCGGCCCCTCGCACCGCCTCGACGACCGCGCGGATGCCGGGCATCGGGTCGAAGTACTTGCTGGCCGACTGGTTGTCGCGGTTGCGGATGGAGTAGCACGCCAGGTCCGGCCGGAACTCGGCGGCGGCGGCGCGTGCGGCGGCCACCGGGTCGCGCTCCCCCATCAGGTCGACGAACCGCACCTCGTGCCCCTCCTGCTCCAGGCTGCGCGCCACGAGCGCCGGGCCCACGGGCAACGGGTACAGCAGCGAGTAGGTGTTCGTCTGCACGAAGAGGATCTTCATCGGGGCGTCTGCTCCTTTGCAGAGGCACGTCTCACAGGGTGCCGCGGCAGATATGGGCCTTGGCGCGCGCGTTTCTGCGACACCCGCGCGCCGCCGCCTTCGTCACAAGTAGTGGCGCCCGCGAGACCCTCTGCGACGCCGGATGCCGAGGTAGACCATGGCGAGGTCGAGTCGTGCCGGCCGGATATTCTGGCGCATTGCAGGAGCCGCTCTGGCGGCTGCGGCCCTGCTCTGCATGGTCGGCGCGACACCGATCGCGCGCTCATACGCCTGCGGCAGCGGGCGCCAGTGCGGTACGGTCTTCGCATCGAGTAGGTCGACCGACCAGGCAGCCGTCGAGTGGCTCTCGCGCGAGATCCACGCACACCCGAACCGCACGGAGTTCCACCTTACCGTGCGGAGGTGGACGCTCGACTCATTCCTCGATGACGATACCGACGACATCGACTACAGCGTTCGGGAGCAGCGCATCGACGCGATCAACAACCAGTGCGGCTGCAACCACGGCTGGGACCACGTCACGCCGGACAAGCTGCACGCCCTGGCGGCCCGGCATGCTGAACTCTCCGACCTCGACAAGCTCGGCTGCCCCAGTTTCCCCTGATCTCGCCCCGCGTCCCTACTCGAACCGGATGTCGTCCAGGTAGAAGGTGACCGGCGCGCCCTGGCCCGCGACCACCCAGCCGAAGCCGGTCTTGATGCGCGTCAGGTCCTTGCCCGCCAGGTCGATGGAGTACTGCTTCCACTCGGCGGTGAGCTTCACGTCCGCCAGCTTCCCGCTCGCCGTGTCGAACACCTTCTGGTCGCGGCCGAGGAGGCCGAACTCGAACGAGAGCGCCTCGCCGCCCTTCTCGCCGCGCGCCCAGAACGTGAGCCGCTTCGCGCCGGCCAGGTTCCAGCCGCCGGCCTGGTCGCCCCAGTCGTTGGCCGGGTGCTGCCAGATGACGCCGGCCCAGTCGTTCGGCACGGTGTACTCGAAGCGCAGGCAGGTCTTGCCGGAGTGCGGGTTGGTCGGGCAGTCCTCCTGCATCTTCACAGCCTTCGCGTTGCCCATCCAGCCCGAGGGGTAGTAGGGCGGATCGGCGCGGCCGGCGTCGTCGTAGACCGCGAACGGCAGCTTCACCGCGGGCCCGGCGGCGACCTTGCTCTCCCCCTTCACCAGCAGCGGCACGTTCGCGACGGCCGCCCCGCCCTTCCCGTCGCGCACGTAGGCGAACAGGCGGTAGCCGCCGCCGTCCTTCGGCATCTTCAGCTCGGCGCCCGACACGTCGGACTTGACGATGGCCTCCGGGTAGGTGGGCAGCGCCTTCTCCGCGTCGCCGCCGGTCTGGTAGCGCTCGGCCTCGGGCTGCAGCACCCAGGTCACCTTGAGCGGCAGGTTGTCCGGGTGGCTGGCCTTCAGCGTCACCTTCACCGGCGCGCCGGGATCCACCTGGTCCGCGCCCTCCACCTTCAGCGAGGCGATGGCCGGGCAGCGGGTCGCCGGGGGCTTGCCGGTCCACAGCTCGGTCAGCGTGTCCACGGGGCTCGTGCGCGAGCTGTCCGGCAGCAGCAGGCCGAACCAGGTCGCGGTCGCCTCCTGCTTGCTGCCCCACACGAAGGCGTAGGAGCCCAGGCAGAGCGGCTGGTTCGCGATGCCCTGCTCGTAGGCACGGCGGTACCAATCCGCCTTCTCCGTGCTGGTCGGCTCGGCCACGGCGCCCCAGGCGTTCTTGCCCACCTCCCACGTGCCGGGCGGGCCGAACTCGGTGACGATGTACGGCCTCGTACCGCCGGCCTCCACGTAGCGCTTCGCGATCGACGCGCAGCCGGCGTAGCTGTTGAGGCCCACGATGTCGATGTCCGGGCAGAGCTTGTGCAGGTTGGCGACCTTGCTGCCGCCGACCTCGGCGAGCACGGTCATGACGGGGTGCTTCGGGTCGAGCTTGTGGATCATCGCGGCAAGGTTCTGGATGGACGACCAGATGGCAGCATTGGCGCCCTCCCCCTCCATCTCGTTGCCGATGCCCCAACAGAGGACCGCCGGATGGCCCTTGAACCGCTCGACCAGGGTGCGGACCCGCGCGTTCTGCTTCGCGACCTGCTCCACGTCGTTGTAGTTGAACCCCTGGCGCTCCTGCCCGAGCCAGATGCCCAGGCACACGGTGAGGCCGCGCTGCTGCGCCTCGTCGAGCTGCTTCTCGGTGCCCTCGGCATCCCAGGTGCGCACCGAGTTGGCGCCCGCCGCGGCCAGCGCCTCCAGCGATCCGGAGCCGCCCGCGCCCTTGACGAAGTAGGGCTTCCCGTCGCGCAGGAGCTGCCACCCCTTCTCCCCGTGCACGACCTTCACCTCGACCGGCCCGGCCTGGCCGAACGCTGCGACGGCGCAGAGGCATACGTATGCACTGATCAGCGCGAAGGTAGTCCGTATCATCTCACCCTCCCATCGGAACGCGCACCGGCGAGGCTGCCGGCGAATGGAGCATCGCCCTCATTGTACACCCTCCACAGCCCGACGACGCCCGCCGCCACGCACACGGTTCCGAGGCGCGACAGTCATGGAGCGCGTGCGCCGGCACCGCGAACACCTGCCGACTACAACAGACCGGTCGCTCACGCTCCCGGCTCGGCACATTGGTGCGATGCGAGCACGACCGCCGCCACGCACA
>CAZFLM010000045.1:0-54489 GCA_964519955.1 uncultured Chthonomonadaceae bacterium
GGGCAGGGACGCCCATCCCACCACGGCGTTGTACCGGACGGGCAGGGACGCCCATCCCACCACGGCGCTGTACCGGACGGGCAGGGACGCCCATGCCACCACCGCGTCGCGCGTGGCGAGAGGCAACCTCCCATCGTCTTGCCACGCTGTACCGCACGGGCAGGGACGCCCATCCCACCACGGCGTCGTGCGTGGCGAGAGGCAACGGCCCATCGTCTTGCCACGCTGTACCGCACGGGCAGGGACGCCCATCCCACCACGGCGTCGTGCGTGGCGAGAGGCAACTGCCCATCGTCTTGCCACGCTGTACCGGACGGGCAGGGACGCCCATCCCGCCACGGCGCCGTGCGTGGCGAGAGGCAACGGCCCATCGTCTTGCCACGCTGTACCGGACGGGCAGGGACGCCCATCCCGCCACGGCGTCGTGCGTGGCGGCCGTTACTGGCCTACTACTCCTCCATCAGCCGCGCGACGATGCGCTCCATCTCCATGGCACGGGAGCCCTTCACCAGCACGATGTCGCCTGGCTCGATCAGGCCGGCCACTGCTTCCGTTGCTGCCGCGGTGTCCGCGAAGGAGCGGGCCTGCACCCCCGTCGCGCCCCTCGCGATGTCTTCCGCCAGCGTGCCAACCGTCAGGAGCAGGTCCACGCCCGACTGCTCGGCGCACTCGCCGACCGACCGGTGGGCCGCGCCGGACTCGTCGCCCAGCTCCTTCATGTCGCCCAGGATGGCGACCTTCCTGCGGCCCGCGCCCATGGCAGCCAGAGTCCGCAAGGCAGCGCGCATCGAGTCGGGCGCGGCGTTGTAGGCGTCGTCGATGATCGTGACCCCGTTCGGCACCTGGCGGACCTGGGTGCGCATCGAGGGGGCCTGGTAGGCGCGGAGCCGCTCGGCGGCCTGCTCCAGCGTCACGCCGAACGCGAGCCCGGCTGCCGCCGCAGCCGCCGCGTTCACCACGTGGTGAGCGCCGGGCACGGACAGCTCAAAGGGCACCTTGTCGATGCGGAAGGAGGCGCACCCGTTCGTGCCGGGCGCCACATCGGTCGCGCGAACGTCCGCGGCCGCGCCGAGGCCGAACGTGAGCACGCGGCAGCGGCAGAGGGCGGCCAGGTAGGCGGCGAAGTGGTCATCGGCGGGGAGGATGGCGCAGCCGTCCTCGGGAAGGGCCTGCAGCAGCTCGCCCTTGGCGGCGGCAATGGCCTCGCGCGATCCGAGCAGCTCCATGTGCGACACGCCGATGTTGGTGACCACGCCCGCCTGCGGCGACGCGATGCGGCAGAGGTCGGCGATCTGGCCGGGGCCGCGCATGCCCATCTCGGCAACGATCAGCTCGTGGCGCGGCTCGACCGCGAGGAGGGTGCGGGGCAGGCCGATCTCGTTGTTGTAGTTCCTGGCCGAAACATGAACGGCCTTGGTCGCCGATAGCACACAGGCGACCATATCGCGCGTCGAGGTCTTGCCCACACTGCCGGTAATCGCCACTAGCGGGATCGGATGCTTCGAACGGTGCCAGGCGGCGAGGCGGCCCAGCGCGGCAAGCGGGTCGTCGACCACCAACTGCGGCCCAGCGGCTTCCGGCACAGGGTGCGCCACCACCGCGGCGACGGCCCCCAGCTCGAAGGCGCGCGCGACGTAGGCGTGGCCATCGGTGTTCTCGCCGACCAGCGCGAAGAAGAGCGACCCAGCCGCCCCCTCACGCGTGTCCGTGCAGATCCCCGAGAAGCTCAGCCCCTCGAGCGGCCCGGTCGGCCGTGCGCCCATGGCCCCGGCGGCAGCACCAACGTCTATCGTAGGCAAGTCACCCTCTCCCTCCGGGTCCAGGCGCAGCCCCAGCCCCCGACACCCGTCACCCAGCCCCCGCCGTTAGGTTACCCGCTGTGGACAGGGCTTGTCCGGCGGTGCTAAGATGATGCGTATCCCCACATTCCACGACCGAGGTTTCCTGTGTCGAAGCTCCGCGTGGCCGTCCTGATGGGCGGCGTCTCCTCCGAACGCACCATTTCCATCTCCACCGGCCGGCAGATCCTGGTGGCCCTCGACCCCGAGCGCTACGAGACGCAGGCGCTGGATCCGGCCACGCTGCACGGGCCGCCTGCCATCGCTGGAGCGCCTGCCGCGCCTGCCATCGGGTCAGCGCCTGCCGACCAGCCTGCCGACCTCGCGCCGATGAGCGTGCAGGACCTGGCCGCCGGGGCGTCGCACGCGCGGCCGGATGTCGTCTTCCTGGCGCTGCACGGCAAGGGTGGCGAGGACGGCACCGTGCAGGGCATGCTGGAGGTGCTCGGCATTCCGTACACCGGCTCCGGCGTGCTCGCGAGCGCCCTGGCGATGGACAAGTCGATGGCCAAGCGCGTCCTGCGGGCGAGTGGCGTGCCGGTTCCGGACGAGATCGTGGTGCGGCGGCGGAAGCGCATGGCGGATGCCGATGTCGATGCGGAGATCGCCGGTACGTTCGGCTATCCGGTCATCGTGAAGCCGAACGAGGGCGGGAGCACGATCGGGTGCACCATCGTGCGGTCGGCGGAGGCGCTGCCCGGCGCCATCGACGCGGCGCTGGCGGAGGACCCGGTCGCGCTGATCGAGCCGCTGCTGCCCGGAATCGAGATCACCGCCGGGGTGCTGGGCAATGACGAGCCGCAGGTGCTCCCACTCATCGAGATCGTGCCGAAGGACGGGTTCTACGACTTCGAGGCGAAGTACGCGCCCGGCGGCAGCGCCCACGTCATTCCGGCGCGCATCTCCGAGTTGGCCACGGCCCGCGCGTGCGAGTATGCGGCCGCTGCGCATCTGGCCCTGGGCTGCCGGGGCATGTGCCGCGTCGATATGATGGTGGATGGCGACCAGCCCGTGGTGCTGGAGGTGAACACGATCCCCGGCATGACGCCGACGAGCCTGCTGCCGGACGCGGCGCGGTCCGCCGGCATCGGGTTCGGGGAACTGCTGGACAAGATCGTGGGGTACGCGCTGGAGAAGGGGTAAGTAACGAGCAGGGCGCTCCCCTTGTGTGAGGAGCGCCCTGCGTTTGTGGAGGTGCGGGGACTCGAACCCCGGTCCCCGGAGATACATCCCTGGCCTCTACGAGCGTATTCCGTGTTTGATTCTCGCAGGGCTGCTTCCCACGGACAGGATCAGCCTCCGCCAGTCCACTGGGAGTCCCGCACCGGGCGGCGGACGCGCCCGGTGAAGCAAGTCAGCTTAGGTTACGCCCGAAGCCGTCTCGGCTGACAGGAGACGGGCGGACGCGCGGCATTAAGCCGCGAGCGCGTACTGGTTAGTGTTCGCGTTTATTGTTTTTGCCGCTTTTAACGAGGCCAGCGGCACCTCGGCTCGCCACCAGAAATGCCATCGCCCAGGTCGACGCCAATCACCCCCGGGTGGCACACGGGATCGCGCCGCTAACCCGGCCGCGTCCCATCATCATTATGGTATACGGACCGCCCGCCGTCAAGGGCGTCACGGATTGCGAACCGCAGCCGTTGGCCGGAGCTGGCGGCCGCGCCTGGAGGGTCGGCCTCCGTGCCGACCGCGGCCGCGCTCGGGTGGGCGTGAGTGGCGGGTCGGGCATGGCGGCTGGCAAGGAGCGAGGGAATGGGCTTGCAGCAGGTTGCACCGAACGAGGCAGGGCTGGACGCCGGGCGGCTCGCGCGCGTCGCCCCGATCCTCGATGCGGGCGTCGAGCATGGGGTGTACACCGCGGCAGTCCTCTGCGTGGTGCGCGAGGGGAAGGTCGCCTGGCTCTCCGCACACGGGACCATCGGCGAGGGTGTGCCGACGGCGGCGGATACCATCTTCGACCTGGCCTCGGTGACGAAGCCGCACACAGCGCTCGGGCTCCTGCGGCTCGTCGAGATGGGCGAGGTGCTCCTCTCCCAGACGGTGGGCGAGTTCTTCCCGGAGGCGCGGCCGGGCCTGGCGCGCGTTACGCTGAGGCAGTTGGCGACGCACGTGTCGGGGCTCATCCCGTGGAAGCCGCTCTACGAGGCAGGTGCCGGCAAGGACGCGATGCTGCGCGAGATCCTGTCCCCGCCGCTGGAGCGGACGCCGGGCGAGCGCTACGCCTACAGCGACCTCGGCTACATCCTGCTCGGCGAGGTGATCGAGCGCGTGTCGGGTGTGTCCCTTGCCGAGTTCCTGCGCCGCGAGGTGTTCGAGCCGTTGGGCATGGCGGACGCCGGCTTCCTGCCCGATCCCTCGCTGCGCCCGCGCATCGCGCCCTGTGCCAACTGCCCGGCGCGCGAGGGGCAGACCCTGGTCGGGGAGGTGCACGACGCGAATGCACACTTCTACGGCGGCGTCGCGGGGCATGCCGGCCTGTTCGGCACCGCGCCGGATCTGGCGACTGTGGTCGCGATGATGCTGAGCCGTGAAGGGCGGGCGGGGGATTCGGTGCTCTCGCGGCCTGCTCTCGACCTGGCCGAGCACTCGTGCGTGCCGGAGGCGGTTGGTGGACACACGATCGGCTGGTTCGCCTCGCCGAACCCGATGCTGCCCCGCGGCGATCTGCTGAGCGACAAGGCATTCGGCCATACCGGCTACACGGGGACGATGGTGGTGTGCGACCCCATGTTCGGCGTGGGCATCGTGCTCCTCACGAACCGCGTGATCAACCCGGCGGACAACACCGGCATCCAGTCGGTGCGGCGGCGCGTCATCAACGTGGTGGCGGGCGCGATCTGCGGGGGGTAGGCGCGGCAGGCGGCCGCGCAACGTGGTCATGGCGGGCGCGAGGCTAGAGGGACTCGCGGGTTGCTAGCTCGGCGGGTCGCTGGGCGTCATCGAGGCGCTCCTGCCACTCAAGGCGACTGAGCGACTTCTTGCGCTCGACCGCACGCTCCTGCAGGGCGCGGAGATCTTCGTCGTCGCGCTCGTCCTGCTCCTCGCGGGCCACGATCTTCGGGGCGTAGAACACGCCTGCAGCGGCGAAGATGCCCGTCAGGAACAGGATGACGTCGTTGTAGTTGGCCCGGGTCAGGATGCCGATGAGGCCGTGGCCGCCCAGGTAGACGGCGGCGGCGGCGAAGTAGGCGCGGCGCGCCCAGATCGAGGCGGGGTACAGGGCTTCGGCGGCGCCGGCGACCAGCGCGATGATGGCGAGGAGCGCCCAGCCGTACGGGTACACCTGCTCCACGAGGACGTAGTCCATCTCCGGGGGCAGTGGGACGAGGTGCTGCAGGTCGCCGAGTGCCAGCAGCCCGATGCCGTAGCACAGGGTGACGATGAGCCAGCGACGGACACGGGCGATGACGATGCCGATGACGAGGGCGACCATGGCAACCGGCAGGATGCCGGGGCGGTCGCGCACGAGGGCGGCGAGCAGTGGCTCGGATAGGATCAGCAGGTAGGCGAGCAGAAGCGGGCCGAAGAGCCTGGCGGATGTCTTGACCCCGCGTATGGCTCCCAGCCGCTTCACGCCGTTCGCGATTCGCTCGATAGTGCTGGCTGCGTCGTTGGCCATATACCGGTGCCCAGGGCGTCCTGCCGGCGCCGTCGTTCCGTCGTAGATGCCCAGTATACGGACTCTCCACCCGCGTGTCAAATCGGCGGGTCACGATCGTACCAGTAACCACACGATGCCGCGTTCTCTCGTACAATGCGCAGCCAACTTCAGCGAGGGCCGTCGCCCGGAGGCCATCTCGGCGATCGTTGGGGCCGCCGCGGCGCCGGGCGCAGTCGTCGCCGACTGGTCCGCGGATGCCGACCACAACCGGATGGTGCTGACGCTGGTCGGCGAACCCGGCGGCGTCGCGGAGGCGGTGCTCGCTGCTGCCCGAGCGGCCATCGAGCGCATAGACCTGCGGCGGCACGAGGGCGTCCATCCCCGCCTCGGCGCGGTGGACGTCGTGCCCTTCACTCCCCTGCGCGACGTCACGATGGCGGAGTGCGTCGATGTCTCGCGGCGCGTTGCCGAGCGCCTCGGCGCCTTGGGGGTGCCCGTGTACCTCTATGAGCGCTCGGCGCAGGCTGGGAGGGCCGCGGCGCTGCCGGTGCTGCGCCGCGGCGGCTTCGAGACCATACGCGCCGGCGAGTTGGCAGGCGACCGGACGCCGGACTTCGGGCCGCGCCGGGCGCATATGACCGCTGGTGCGTCGGTGGTGGGCGCCCGCCCTCCGCTCGTTGCGTGGAACGTGGAACTCGACGCAGGCGACCCAGCGGCCGCGAGGGCGATCGCGGCGGCCCTCCGCAGGGAACGGGACCATGACCCGGTGCTGGCCGGGGTGCGCGCTCTCGGCCTGTGGCTTCCGCGCCGCCGCTGTGCCCAGGTGTCGCTGAACGTCACCGAGGTGCGCGAGGGGGTCGTGCCGGCGGTTCTGGGCTTCGTGCGGCAGGAAGCGGGCCGCCATGCGGTGAACCTACATCGAAGCGAGTTCATCGGACTCGTGCCCTTGGTGTCGCTAGGAGCATGTGGCGCTGCCGAGGTGCTGTGGCTGGACTACCGGCCCGAACAGACGGTCGAGTATTGGCTCGCCCGGGCCGGAGTGTGAGGCGCCTTCGCCTCCAGGCGGGCGCGGGGCAGCAGGGCCGCCCATCGCGAGCGGCGCAGTCGACACATACCTATCTCATCTCCTCACGCGCCGTACCGCAGCATCGATGCTCGTGCCAGCGCGGCTGACCATACCGGAATGCGAATCTCATTGATGGGCCTCTTGGGCCGGCACTCCTCTGAGGAGGCGGCCTCCCCCGAACCGTCGGGCGCGGCACGCGTGACGGCACTCCGCCTGCTGACCTGGGCCGGCGTCGTCTCGATCGCGTTTGTTAGCTTCCGCGACACCTCCCCCTGGGCATGGTGCGTTCCGCTCTGCGTGGCTGCCTACGTCGGGCTGCGCGCGGCGCTCGCCGAGCGGTTGCCGGCCGGCCGCGTTGTGATGGCCGTCGACCTCGCCCTCCCGCTTGTGGGCTCCACACTCCTCATCTCACTGACGGGCGGGTGGAGCAGCCCATTCGCCGCGCTCTACTTCCTGAACATCGCGGAGGGAGTGGCGGCGAAGGGCGCGGCAGGCGGCGTTGGCGTGGCGATCGGTGCGGCGGTCCTGGGGCTGGTCCACCTGCGCGCCGGCGTCGGGCTCCAGGCTGCCCTCGCGCTCGGCTTCGCGGCCGGGCTGCTCGTCCTGTCGGCCCTCCTCCTGCAACTGGCGGGCACGGGGCAGCAGCCGAGCCGCACGATCCTCAAGGAGCGGACGGTCGAGGAACTCGACCGGCAGCTCCAGGAGCTTGGCGAGCAACATCATCGCCTGCGCGGGACCCATCACGATCTGGCGGCGGCCTTCCGCGAGCAGCGTGAGCGGCTTCAGGAAGTGCACGCGGGCCAGGCGATCCTGGCGGCCAGTGTGGACGCGGATGACGAGGCGGCCCTGTACGAGCGCGTCTTGCAGGCGATCGCGCGTGCGCAGGATGCTCGCGGCGCTGTCCTCTGGTTGGTGGATCCGACCGGCACGATGCTCCGCGTGCGGGCGCATTGGGGGACCGTGGCCCCGGTGGTCGCCGAGTCGCCCATCCCGTGCTTCACGGGTATGCAGGCGGGAGACGCGCGAAAGGCCTGCGAGGAGCGCCTGCGGCTGTCGGCGCCGGGGAAGCGCGGGCGGCGCGCCGAGGCGCGGGCCGCGCACGCCGATGTCGCCGAACTGGTGTCCGCGGATCGGCGCGACGTGGCGGGCCTGGCGCTACGCGAGGGAGAGGAACTCATCGGCGTCGTCGCGTTGTGCGGCGCGGAGGGGGGCGGCTTCACCGACGATCAGGTTGCGAGCCTGAACGAGATGCGGGAGACCGTGGCGCTCGCCCTCCGCAACGTGGCCGAGCGTACGCGGCTGCGGCAGGGCGTGCGCGAGGTGGGCTTGCTGCACGATCTGGCGGGCATTGCGCGTGCCGCCGCGGACCTAGACGCTGCCTGCGAGCGGGCGCTGCACGTGGCGCGTCGCTACATCGCCTTCGAGAATGCCACGCTGTTCCTGCTCGATTCCCGAGCCGGCCGCCTCCTGCCGGCCGCCACCGTCGGGCAGGCCGTCAACCTCATCGACCATGTCGCGTTCGAGGCCGGCAACGGGCTCTCGGGCTGGGTAGCGCAGAAGCGGAAGGTGCTCGCCATACCGGACGTGCTCGAGGAGCCGGGTCTGCTCAACGCCGAGTTGATTCCGCCCGATGTACGCTCGTTCGTCGCGGTTCCGCTGATGATCCAGGATCGGGTGCTGGGCGTGCTGAACCTGAGCCACTCCAACCCGCGCGCGTTCTCGGCGGAGGACACGCGGCTCGCGGCAGCGGTTGCCGGCCAGGTGGCGCTCGCGGTGATCGACGCCGACGCGAAGAGCCGCGACGAGACGGCGGCCATCGCGGACCCCCTGACCGGGGTCCTCACCCACCGGCACTTCAGGCAGCGGTTCGAGGAGGAGCTTCGGCGCGCGGAAAGGTACGGCCTATCGGCAGCGCTGCTCTTGCTTGACATCGACCGCATGGAGCAACTGAACCTGCGATTCGGCACGGCGGGAGGCGACCAGTTGCTCGGCCATGTTGGGCGATCGGTTCGAGCGAACGTGCGCGCCGCGGACATCGTGGGCCGTGAAGGCGGCGACGAGTTCGCCGTGCTGCTGACGCAGACGTCGTGGGTCGATGGGGTGCATACCGCGAAGCGCCTCGGGGAGATGGTCGCCAGCACCGACCTGGTGACACCGGACGGGCGCAGCATGCGGGCCACGGCGTCTGTGGTTGTCGTAGCCTATCCCGAGGACGGAGCCACCGTCGACGAGATGCTTGCGAGGGCAGGGCAGGCGGTTGCGGACGTGAAGGCGCATGGCGGCAACGACGTCCGGCGCGCGTAGCAGGGGGTAATCGATATGACGATGCGATCGTGGCGCCACGTGGCGCTCTTGGCAGTGGGGTTGTCTCTGGCTGTTCAGCTTGGGTGGTCCCAGGCGGCTGGACCGCTGAGTGGCAGGGCTACACCACCCGCGAAGCCTGCCGCCAACCCGCTCCTGGAGAATGGGCAGCGGCTGACAGACTACACGCGCGCCGCGGGCGTCTCGGCCCAGCGCGAGCCGCGCTCGGCACGAGGTGAACTCGTACCGTTCGGCTACGCATTCTTCGAGCCGGCCCGCCAGGTCATCACGGCCCGTTCGGCCTTCCTGCGTCGCCTGTTGGCGCAGGACGTGGCGACCGTCCCGGCTCCGCAGGCCCCGGGCGCGACGATGGAGGCCGCTGCTCCCACCGACAGCGATCTGGCCCTCGTAGCTGCCCTAACCGACGCTCAGAAGACCGACCTGCGCGACAGACAGCGTGCGGGCACGCTTACCGATGCCGAGAAGGCGCAGTACCGCTGGTTCCTGCGTCTGACGGCGCCCGGCGCGGCCGTGCCTCCGGCCCCCAAGGGAGCCGACGAACCGCGAGTGGATGTGCTGGCGGGTTTGACCGACGTCGAGAAGGCCGACATCAGGAAGCGGCACCGCGAGCAGAAGCTGAGTGTGGAGGACATCCGCAGGTACGCTCCCATCCTCGCCGACGACGATGTGGCGGCTCAGGCCGCGCAAGCCGCCCCGGCCGGCGTGACCAACGTGGAGGGCGCCACGCTCCCGGCACTCCAGGGAACCCGCGCTGGGGGATCGGCGCTGCCTGACGTGGATGCGTTCCGGCAGATCGCCGATCCGCTGGCAACCATACTCCAGAGGGTGACGCCGTCGGCGCCGGCCGATTACCAGGTGGCCGCCGGCGATGTCCTGGTGGTGCGCTACTGGAGCCCGACCATGGAACCCGCCGAGTTGCGCCTCGTGGTGGACTCGGGAGGGGCGATCGATCTGCCGACGGTAGGCCGGCTGGTGCTGCGCGGCCAGACGACGGCGCAGGCCGAGAAGGCGCTCCGCGAGAGGATGCGCGGGTTCTACCGCGATGTGGAGGTGTCGGTCCAGCTCAAGGAGCTGCGCACGATGCCGGTGGTCGTGAACGGCGAGTCGTTCTTCCCCGGAACGTACCAGGTGCCTGCGGTGGCCACCGCGTTCAACGTGCTGTATGCCACGGGCGGCCCGACCGAGGACGGAACCCTGCGGCGCATCGAGGTCAGGCGGCATGGTGTCGTTGTCGCTTCGATCGACCTCTACAAGTTCCTCCTCACCGGCGATGCGGTGGATGACGTGCGCCTCCAGCCTGGCGATGTCCTGTTCATAGCGCCTCGGATGGCTCGTGTGGCGGTCCGCGGCGAGGTGCGTCGCCCCGCGCTGTACGAGCTGGCGGACAAGGAGACCCTGGCGGACGCAGTCCGCTACGCCGGTGGCATCAACCCGTCCGGCGTCGCCCAGCATGTGCAGATAGCTACCGTGCAGCCTGGCGCAACGCGTGTGCTCAAGGAAGTGGACTGGACGAAGCAAGATGCTGGGCGCGAGGCCGTTCTGTATGACGGGGACAGCGTAGAGGTGTTCTCGGTGCGGACGCAGTTGGCCAACAAGGTCTCGGTTGAGGGGGCTGTGGACCAGCCGGGCGAGTACGCCATCGCAGACAGGATGACGGTTGCCGATCTGGTCGAGCGCGCCCGCGGCCTGCTGAGCGAGGCGTACACGACACGCGCCGACCTCTACCGCGTGAACCCTGACAACACGCTGGCGCTGGTTCCGGTCGAACTCGAGAAGGCGCTGCGACGCGATCCGGCAGCCAACGTCGTATTGAGCAGGTGGGACCGGTTGCGCATCTACACCCGCGAGGAGGTGGCGTGGTCCGGACGGCGGGAGGTGACCGTTCGCGGCGCGGTTCAGCATCCAGGGATCTACACACGGAATGAGAACGCGCGCATCAAGGATGTGCTTCAGTTGGCGGGCGGAACACTGCCCGATGCCGCTGAGATCGTGGTGCTGCATCGCAGCCCGGACCGTACTTACTCCTACGACTACGCCGACGTCGCCGAGGTGGTGAAGGAGAACCCGGCTCAGAACCTGCTCGTCCGCGACCAGGATGTACTGGCCATCTATCGGAAGGACGAGACGCGGTTCACGCCCGACCACACGTTCGAGGTGCGCGGCGAGGTGACGGCCCCCGGCAGTTACCCGCGTGGCCAGGGCATGCGGCTGAGCGATGCTTTGCGGCTTGCCGGTGGCCTGACGCCGAAGGCTGGCACGACGGTGCGGATCGGGAGCGCGCGCGTCGACTCGGCGAGGGCTGCGGTCGAGGCGACGGTGTCCGCGGCCGGGCTGGAGCCGGTGCCCAACCCGGAGATCAACGACGGCGACATCATCGCCATTCAGGGGCGGGGGACGTACCAGGATAAGCCGTGGGTCGTCACGATCACGGGACAGGTCAACAAGCCAGGTCCGGTGATCGTAACGAGCGGGAGCATGCGGCTGTCGGAGGCGATCCAGGCGGCCGGTGGCATCAAGCCCGAGGCCTACCCGCAGGGCGCGTCGTTCGAGCGGCAGCCCGATCTGCTGGCATCGGCAGGGCAGCGCCAGATCGCCGCCGTGATCAGCGCGCTGAGCGACCTGCTGAACCAGAGCGAGTACGTGCGGGCCCTGGGCAGAGCCGAGGTCGAGCGGATCCGCATGGTGGTGGCGGCCTCCAAGGGCGGGGCGCAGGCGACCATACCCGGCGTTAGCTCGTCGTCGGACAGCGGCGCGGGTACGGTTGCCGCCGCGGCTGCGTCGGTCCTGCCGAAGGACCGCGAGTTGGTGTCGCCGGCGCGGTCGATGAGCAACGCGGATCTCATGCCAAAGGGGAATGTGGCGGTCGACCTGGCCGCGGCCCTCCGCAGGCCGAAGGGCGACGACGACATCCAGATGGCGGACGGCGACGTGGTGAACGTGCCGGAGCTGCCCACCACGATTCGCGTGGGCGGAGCCGTTATCGACGGACGGGCCGTCGTCTACCGACCCGGTCAGAAGCTCGAATACTACATCGCACGGGCCGGCGGATACGCGGTTGACGCGGCGAAGGACCGGATCATGGTCATTCGTGTCGGCGGCGGCTTGATGCCGGCGGCCAGGGTGAAGGCTCTGGAGCCGGGCGACCTGATCCTGGTGCCGACGAAGGTGCTGGCAGAGCGGTTCCAATCGCACTCCAGCGAGATTGAGACGTTCTTCAAGGGGCTGACGACATCCGCCATCGTCTACAAGCTGGCGGAGACCATACTGGGCTTCTAGGGCGTGCCGACCCCTCTACTGTGTGCGGGCGGCCGCCAGCAGAGAAGGGGATCGCATTGATGGCAGCAGCGGCAAGGTTGACACGCAGGCAGTTCGTGGGCGCGGCGGTACTGGCGGCCGTGCCGGCGGCGATCGGGCGCGCGGCGGAGGCGCCGCGCCGATGCGTCGCGGCGCGGGGGCGCTGCGATTGGCGCGCCGACCCGGATGCCGTCACGCTCGTCTCCGCGCTCCGGTACGGCGACCGCGCGGCGCGCGATGGCGCCGTGCGGCGGGCGGTGCTGGTGGGGTCGGCAATGGTGCCGCCGCTGGGCGAGACACTTGGCGATGACGACCGGACTGTGGCGCGGGCCGCTCGGCTGGCGCTGCAGCGAGTGGTGCGCCATTGCGCGCGGCCGGGTGCAGGCGCCGAGGCGGCCGCGTGTGCGCGGCAGTTGCGCGTCCTGAGGAGCCGCGGAGCGGATGTCGGCCTGCTGCTCGCGCTGGCGGAAGGCGCGGCGCGCGCAGCGTAGGTTCGGTTGGGCAGGCGCCGGCGCTCGGTCGTGTGCCCGCAGCGGGCACCGGTTCGCGAAGAGGGCCGGCGGGAGGTCCTGGCGCCTGTCCAGTCGTCCCGCCGGCCGCTCGGCGGTGCGGAGGACAAGCGGCCAGTCGTACGGAAGATAGGCGAAGCCCGCCGGCTTGCTCGGGGGGCAGCCCACCACACCCGACTCGGGAGGGGAATATGCGTTCTCGCTCGCTCCGGATGCTGCTCGCACTCACGCTCGTCGCCCTCGCCAGCCTGCCGTCCCGCGCCGACCTCAAGGCCTACCTCGCCAAGCCCGAGCCCAAGTTCACGTGGCAGAAGACCGGCGAGCGCCAGGCGCCCGGCGGCACCGTCCACGAGCTGCACTTCGTGTCGCAGGAGTGGCAGGGCATCGTCTGGGAGCACAACCTCCGCATCTACGTGCCCGAGAAGATCGACATGCCCGGCATCTGCGCGCTGATGAACACCGGCGGCAGCGGCGGCGCGGGCGACGATGCCCTGGGGCTCACGGTCGCCCAGGCCAGCGGCTGCATCTTCGCGATCGTCCACAACAATCCGAAGCAGCCGCTGTACGGTGGCCTCGTCGAGGACGCCCTCATCGTCTACACGTGGAAGAAGTTCCTCGAGACCCGCGACGAGAGTTGGCCTCTGCACTTCCCGATGGCCAAGGCTGTCATCAAGGGTATGGACGTCGTCCAGGCCTACGCCGCGCAGGCGAAGTGGGCCCCGATCAAGAGCTTCGTGGTGACCGGAGCGTCCAAGCGCGGGTGGACGACCTGGCTCGTGGGCGCAAGCGGCGACAAGCGCGTCATCGCCATCGCCCCGATGGTCATCGACACGCTGAACCTGAAGAAGCAGCTTCCGCACATGCTGGAAATGTACGCCGGCTCGCCCAGCGAGGAGATCGACGACTACACGAAGGCCGGCATCCTGCCCATGCTCCAGGCGCCCGAGGCGCAGCGCCTGCTGGAGCTGGAGGACCCGTACTCGTATCGCGACGTGCTCACGCTGCCGAAGCTGCTGATCAACGGGACGAACGACCGCTACTGGGCGCAGGATGCCCTGAACATCTACTGGGACGACCTGAAGGGCCCCAAGTGGGTCCTCTACACTCCGAACAGCGGCCATGGGCTGGAGGATCGCGCGCGCGTCTTCGCCACGCTCTCCGCGTTCATCCGCAAGACCGGCACCAAGGCCAAGTGGCCCCAGATGAAGTGGAACTACGAGACGGCCGGCGACACGACCAACCTCACCATCGCCAGCGACGTCAAGCCAGTCTCGGCCCGCTTGTTCCGCGCGGCGTCCGCCTCCAAGGACTTCCGCGACTCGAAGTGGACCTCCGAGCCCATGGCAGCGGCGGCCGGCGGGTTCGCGGGCAGCATCCAGAAGCCCTCATCCGGCAACATGGCCATCTTCGGCGAGGCGACCTACGAGATCGGTGGCAAGCAGTTCACCCTCTCGACGCAGATCCGCATTCTGGAGTCCGCCAAGTGACCGTGAAGCCGGCCTCCGTTCTGGCGGCAGCCGCCGTACTCAGTCTGGCTGGGGGGCAAGCTACGGCAGCCCCCCAGCCCCCAATTCTGGGGGAGCGGCCGGCGCCAGGCGGGGGGCGCTCCGCGGAGACCTTCGCCGACAACCCGCTGTACGGGCAGGCGCACGGGCCGCTCGCCATCCGCGACGGGCGCAGCTACAACCTGATCTTCCTGCAGTTCAACCCCGAGGCGCCCGACGCCACTCCCGCCCGCAAGACCGCCTACGACCTACACCTCGACCTGCACAGCATCCGGCTGGCCACCGCCGCCAACGTGCGGCCCATCGTCACCGAGATCCATGAGGTGCAGCGCCTCAACTTCACCACGCGCTGGGGGCTTCAAGGTGGGCGCGAGCTGGCGCTGGGCGTGCCCATCGTCTACCGCAACGGCGGCATCATGCCCGGGATCATCGACGCGTGGCACCGCATCTGGGGCATGACCGGCAACGCGGACGCGCCCGACAACCGCAGCCGCTATCCGAACTACGTCAGCATCTTCCGCCTGACCGACGCGGCCGGCAACACGATCGTGAACCAGGGCAACGCGTTCGGCATCGGCGACGTGTCGCTCTTCCTCAAGCAGCGCCTCTCCCGCGAAGGCAGCCGCACCGCTCTGGCCGCGCGCCTCGGCCTGAAGCTGCCGACCGGCAACGCGATGCAGATACTCGGCAGCGGGGCGCCCGACCTCGGCGCTACGCTGGACGCGCGCTTCGCCCTGGGCCGCGAGGTCTACGCCTATGCCGGCCTCGGCGAGGTCTGGATGCTGCCCGCCACCAAGCTGCCCACCGCGCGCCGCCTGATGACGCAATACTCGGCCGGCATCGAGTACGCCCCCAACGCGCGCGACAGCTTCTACCTGCAGCTCGACGGCAGCAGCCTCCCCGTCCGCACGGGCAACGCCTTCCTCGACGGCGACCAGACTGCGCTCAGCTTCGGCTACAAGCGCGTCCTGGACCGCCACCTCCTCCTCAGCGCCTCGTTCTCCGAGAACGGCGACTACACCGGCTACATGACCCCGCTCCTCGGCAACATCGGCCCCGACTTCAGCGTCGGCTTCGGCCTGGAGTGGAAACCGTAGGCGTGAAGAAGGGCCGGCCCGATGGTGATCGGACCGGCCCCCGAACTGCAGCCTGCAACGAGCCTCTACGAAGCCGCCTTCAGCGCCGCGACCCATCGGCCAACGTAGTCCGCCTCGCGCGCCTTGTCTGGACCTCCGTCATGCCAGGGGCCCCACACCAGCTTGCCCCCGACGTTGGTGGCCTGGCGCCATCTGCCACTTGCCACGATCCGCAACTCCTTGAGAACGCCCTGCAATGGGCCGCGGTTGGCAGCCGCCGTTTCCGCCGCGGCGGGGACGGCGCCTCGCCAGCCATCCTTCGCCGCCTTCTTGTACTGCTGGTACGCTTCCTCGCCCGCAAGCGCGTGGACCAGGTCGTCGCGGATGGCGACCCGATCGACCTTGACTTCGCCGCCGGCTATTTCGGCGATCTCCAGCAGCATCATGCCCGCCAGAGGCACACGCTGCCGCCGCCACAGATCCGACAGCATCGTCACGGGGCGGCGCAAGCCATCGTAGTCCGACGACCGGCCCACGGCGGGCCGCGCCAGAGCAGACCACTGGTAGAACAGCAGCACGGCCAGCTTGAACCGGCCCTCCTGCGAGGTGTCGCCCTGCCACCGGGCCGCCTCGGCCGCGAGCGCGTTCGAGTGGGTCTGGGCCCAACCGGCAAAGGCAGCAAGGTCGCCAGGGTGCTCGCGGTGCACCTTCTCGAGCTTGCGTGCGGCGGCCTCCATGGTCCCATCGTGTAGCAGGTCTCGACAGGCGGCAGCGGTCTCCTTGTCTGCCGCGAAGTCCGCCAAGGGGGCCCTTGAGACACGACCTGGCGAGACGCGGTACCGGGGCGGCCGCAGATCGCCGATACGCTGCCCGGCGACCGGCAGAACGAACGCCAGCGCGGAGGCAGCCAGTACCGCCTTGCGCGCAGCCGACACAACCATGTTGGTGTCTTCCCTTCCGTCATGAGCAGGGCCGGCCCGGGTAAATGGGGCCGGCCCCTGACTGCCGCAGCACCTATCGCCGCGCCTTCGGTGGCGGCCAGACGCTCGCGTTGGGCACGAAGGCCTTGTCGCCCAGGTCCTTGTCGAGGAGCGCGATCCACTTCTGGTAGTACCTGGCCATCGCCTGCTCGCGCGGCGGGATCGGGTCCTCGACCAGGCGGACGAACTTGCCATTCCGGGTGAGTTCGTGCGTGGGGTGGCGCGTGTGCTGCAGCATCTCGAGCACCAAGAGCCCGCGCAGGGGCCGCCGGTTCTGCTTGGGGGTCAGGCGCTGTGCGGGCGGCGCGGCCTTGCCCCACGAGAGCATGCCCTTCCTGTACACCTCGGTGGCCGCGCTGCCGATCAGCTCGTTCATCATGCGGCGGCGCGGCCCGAGCGGATCGCCGCCGTCGGTCTGCAGGTCGATCATCGCGAAGCCCACGACCAGGTGGCGCTTCACCTTCCACGCGTCGGCCAGTTTGGTCGCCACCTTCTGCATCAGTTGTATCACCCGCTGCCCTTCGCCGCGCCGCCCCTTGTTGCCGGCCCATGCGAGCCGCCACTGGCTGTAGACCGCCAGCGCCCCTTTGGCCCGATCGGTCCACGCACTCCCGCGCCTCGCGCGGGCCTCGCCCTCGACCACGCGCGGCTCGGACTGCAGCAGGCCCAGGTAGGCGGCCAGGTCTTCGGGCTGCGCGGCCAGCCGCTTGCGGAACGCAGAAGCGGCCTCCGCCATCTTCGCTTGTTCGAGGAGCCGAAACGCAGGCATGTCCGCTGCCGGCGCGGCGTCAGTCATCGGGCGCACGCACATGAAGTACGCGGGGGAGAAACTGCCCTGGCCGGCGGCGGGCAGAGCGAATGCCAGCGCGCAGGCGGTCAGGAGCACCTTGCGCGCAGTTGAGAGGACCATGTTGTCGCTTTCCCTTCTGGCAGGAACATGGCCGGCCCGGTCGTCTGGGCCGGCCGATACGGGTCCTCACCGCGCCATTCAGTCAGGCCGACCGATGCGGTCCTTGATCCTCGACAGGAGAGCATCGAAGTACTGCCGCGCCGCAGCCTGCTCCGGACGCAGCGGCTCCTCGCGTCTCTTCGTCGTGCTACGCCCTGCTCTGTCAACGGTCACGTCGAGATGAACCTTCGGCTGGCAGCGCGTCCAGGTGCAGTCGCGCAGGATGTACTGCATACGAGCCAGCCTGTCCTTCCCCGCAGGCAGGTCGGGCGCAGGGCCGCGCCAGCCGGACGTCGCCGCCTTCTGGTACTTCGCGCCTTCGGCCGCGCCCAGGAGTATGTCCAGGGCCTTGTCGAACGCGGCAGCTTGGTCGAGACCCGGTACATCGCTGGCAGCGACGCCAACGAAGTACCACAGAAACGGGTCGCGGGAGCCCCGGCTGGCCCTCGCCAGTGCGGTGCCCGCTACCTGGGCAAGTGTGGCCTCCTCGGACGGATGGACACCGCCGCCGTACTTGGCCTTGGCCATAAGGCACCATGCGGCCGCCGCCAACCTGAACTGCCGGATCGGCGTGTTCTTGGCTGCTACCGCCCTCTTGCGCTCCGCCAGCATTGTGCGCTGCTCCTCCAGGGCTGCCGATTGCGTCAGCGCGAAAGCCGCAACCAGGTCCTCTGGGTGTTCGCTGACGACTCGGCTGAGGGCTTGCACGCCGTCAGCCTTGTTTCCCTGCCGGAGCATGCGGCACGCAGCCCGAGTGTTGGGCGACGTCGCGAAGACCTCGAGCGGCGTGCCCAGGTAACCTAGCAGGCCCGGTGCTGGGTCGGGTCCTGCCGCCCTGCACGGCAGGGCAGCCAAGGTACCCAGGAGTACCAGCACAGGAAGGACCGCGCCAAGGTGCGAGAGGGCGATTGTGCGTGGCCTCATATCGGCTTCTCGTAGTAGTTCCACGCGATGGCAGCGGTGTTGCCAGGACCAACCCCGGGCACCATCGCCTGCCACGGAGAGCGCCCTGCGAAACCGCTGGGCCCAAACGGGCAACAGTGTCCGTTGCGCTCCTCCACAGGCTTCCCCCAGTAGAAGAACCCCGTCTTCCCGACCCCCACCGTGAAGGGGTGCGTATACGATGTCGCGCACTGGTACGTCGTACCGATCGATATGCTCTCATTCGTCTGGAACGCCAGCTGGATGTCCGCAGCCGACATCGTCAGGCTGCCGCCGATCGTCCCCGTGTTGGTCGCAGACCAACCGGTGGTCATCGTCACCGTGACGATGACCTCCTGCGGGGTGTCTTTGCTGTTCGACTCCCATGAGTACTTGGTCCACTCACCGTTGTCCTTCTCGCTTGTGATCGTGTGCGGCAGGGGATGGAAGACCGTGTCGCCATCCCGGTTCCAGTGCTGTACGCGGTCCTCCCATGTGATGAAGTACTGCGTCTCGCAGGTGGTGGGGTCACTGCTCCGCGAATCGGTTAGCCGCAGATGGATGCGCTCGTCACCCGCGCTGCTGTCGGATGCGGTGTAAGTGTTGGTCAGCGTTCCGATGTCGCAGGGGTTGAAGTACCCAGACAAGGCGTAGTCTTTCGCCTGGCTGTACCAGTGGTACTTGGAGCCTTGGGCCCACGAGCCCGGCCAGTATCCCCAGAAGTCAATCGCGAGCGTGTTGTTCCCGGTCAGCTTGGCCGAATGCGCGTGCGTGGTGCTATCGGCGTCTTGTACGGCCGCCAACCGATCATGGTTGGGTGCGCCGCCGCAGTAGTACGTGGGGTCGATGCTAGATCCGATTACTGCGCGCCGATCGTCGACGGCGGCCGATGTTCCGGCGTAGACGCTGAGTCTTGCCCACGTGTTAGGCCCGATCGTACACGTGACAGACGCGCTCGTGGACACCGCGTAGGTTGCCACACCATTGGAGCTGGCCACACGCACAACGCGGCTCCCCGCCTGTTCGTTTTTGTACGTGCCGTTCTCGTGCGTGACAGAAGACGCGGGCCAGCCTAGCCCGTTGTCCACGGACGACGTCTCGCTGGTCGGCGCCGGATCGCCTTCGGTCACCGAGACCGACGCCACGCTCGTGATCTTCAGGACAACGAACGCCGGCGCATTGCCGGGATCAGGGTTGTGGTTGGCGTCGCACCACGTGGCAGTGACCGTCGTGGTTCCGCTGGTTGACACGGTGTAGGTGCCATCCGCAAAGACATCCAGCGGCAGGTACCCCCAGGGGTCCTCGCTCCAGTCGATGTCACTGAACACCGACGGCGGCGACGGCAAGTGGACCGACCCACTACTGGGCCACGTGACCTCCCAGTGCGTTCCGTTCGCGAGTGCCCCACGCGGCAGGGCCACCAGGACCGCTACCAGGAGCCAGACGGAGAGAGAGAGAGAGAGAGAGAGAGGCGCAGACAGAGGGGGTGTGCCATCTTTGCGACGGTACATGCTGCAATCTCCTTTACCAACGGTCATACGACAGGGTATGAGCAACACACTCAGGATACAGCAGCGTTACCGGGCTGTCAAGCAGTCCAGGCCACTTCCGGTGGTGTCAACAGACACGCCAAGAGCGGCCCGGATTGCCTCCCGAGCCGCTCCAGTGTTGGTGTACCGCCTGCCCCCCTTACGGCCGAGGTATCGTCGGGGCGCTCTTGCAGAGCGGGTGGACGCCCAGGCTCGCGAGGCCGGGGTAGGTGGGGTCGGGCAGCGAGCGCACGTCCTCCTCGCCGCGGTACGGGCAGTTGGCGTCCACCCAGGCCGTCAGCTTCCGCAGGCTGAGCGCATCCACGCGGACCCCGTAGTGCTTCCCGCTCGACGCCATCTCCACCAGCTTGCTCTTCGGCGAGAGGTAGGTCATGGGCGGCAGCGTCACGTAGCTGGCCGGGTCGGACTGGGCGTAGTTCTCGCAGAGGATCGCCCCGGCCATGCCCGAGTTCACCAGCGAGACGTAGGGCTCCACGTAGACGCCGGCCGGGCGCAGCGTCAGGTCGTACGCCTTGCGGGCTGCCCCCGCGCCCTGGTGGCAGGAGCCGCAGTACCGGTCGAGGGTGGGCTGGACGAAGCGAGCGTAGCAGATGGACTGCTTGCCCCACGGCGGCGGGGTGAGGTCGGCGGCAGCCAGGTGCAGCGCCTTGCCATTCGCGTTGCCCGGCGCGATGGAGTGCTGCTCGTGGCAGCCCACGCACCCGCGCTTCTCCCCCGGCATCACGCCCGCGAAGGAGCGCATCGTCTGCAGCGCCCGGCCCTGCGCGTCGAGGAGTTGGAAGTGCAGCGCCACCCCCGCCGGCGCGCGGAAGCTGACGGAGCCGTCCGCCTGCACAGGCACGGTGCCCAGGATGCGCTTGATGCCGTCCTCCTGGAACGCCGACATCGATGGGCCGGAGAACCGCGCGTCGCGCGTCCACAGCGAGTACGTCTTCGGGTCCATCTGGATGACGCGCAGGTACTTCACCTTGCCGCGAAGCTGCGGCACGCCCTGCCACACGTTCGAGCTGTAGAAGGTGCCCGGCTGCGCGGGCTGGCGAGCGGCGCCCGTGCCCGGCCACATGACGCGGTCCGGCACGCCGGGCGGCGCGGGGCGCGGCTTCAGGGGCATCGCATGCCACACGTTGTACGCGCCCTCGTAGATCAGCTCGCGGTTGCCGTGCACGTCCATCAGGTAGAGCACGAACTTGCCGTTCCGCCGCGCCGAAACCAGGAAGTCCTCCTCGCTCAGCGGGTACGGCGTCTTGTAGGCCCCGAAGCGTCCGGACGAGTGGTAGTCCTCCGCCTCGCCTGGGTCCTTGGGCGGGGCGCCGCACTCCGGCCACGCCACCTCGCGCGTCACCTTCGTCAGCCCGTCCGGGTAGTTGCGCCCGAGCGCCGGGTCGATGATGCCGATGGACCCCGCGAACCAATCGTGGTGCGCCAGCCCGGTGAACATGACGCGGCGGCTGTTGGGGATGGCGCGCGGCTCCGCCAGGTGGTCCGGCCACACGCTCTGGTTGCCCCAGAACGTCGCGGTGCCGGTCCCATCCGGGTTCGTGGTCCAGAGGCTCTGGATGCGCCAGAGCGCCTTGTCCGTGTACTCCCACCGCGAGTAGATCGCCCGCCCGTCGTTCATCAGCGAGGGGCACCAGTCCGGCTCGCTGTTCTGGCTGACCAGGTACACGTCGCTCCCGTCCGCATTGCAGCGTGCCAGAACGTAGGAGAACGTATAGGGCATGCAGCGGACATACGTGTTGCACCGCGTCGTCGAGAACATGATGCGCCCGTCCGGCAGGTAGATCGGGTCGATGTCGTCGTACGGCCCATCGGTGAACTGCCGAATCCGCGTCCCATCTACGTCGGCCTCGTAGAGGTGGAAGCTCTTCTCGTTCCACGGCTTCCAGCAGAACAGCACCTTGCGCCCGTCGAACGAGATGTCCGGCCGCCAGAACGCGCCGGGCACGGGTGTCGGCACGCGCTTCACCTCGCCGCCCGGGCCGAGCCCCGTCAGCGCCAGCAAGCGCCCTCCCGGCATCGCCATCATCCCGTTGCGGTGGCGGGCCTCGTGCGCCCACTCCGAGCCCTGCGGGTAGGGCTGGTCGATGAACAGCACGCGGTCGAAGTCGACGGTGGGGTTCCTGAACGCGATGCGGCGCTTCACGCGGCGAACGGCCAGGTAGAAGTCGCGCGCCTCGTCGCTCGGGGGCGCGGCCGACAGCGCGAGAGCCGCCCGCCCGGCCTCGGCCTCCCGCGCGATCTCCTCCGCCGAGAGCGCCCTACCGTACACGCACAGGTCGTCGAGCAGGCCGGTGAAGCTGGGCCCGCCGCTCTTCTGCCGCCCCGCGATGAGAACCGGCGCCTTCGCCACGACGCGCTCACCCGCCATCGGCAGCGTGGCGTCGAGCCGGCCATCGACGTAGAGCGAGATGGCGCGGTCGCTAACGACCTCGGCGACGTGGTGCCACTTGCCATCGTCGACCCGCGTGGCGCCGTCGATCACGTTGCCGCTGCTCGAGGTCCACTGGTGCCCCCGGATGACACCGCGATACGCCATCAGCAGGAAGTGCCCGTCGCCCACGCCGGTGCCGAGGATGTCGGCCTCCTGCGAGGTGGTCTGGATCCACGCGCTGATCGTGTAGCTGCCCGCGATGAAGGGCTTGAGGCGCGTGTCGGTGTCGGCCGTCGTCGCCCCGTCCGCCGCCAGGGCCGCGCCGAACACGCCTGCCTCCTGCTCCGGCGCACCGGTGACCGCGGCGTCCGCCCCGCTGCCCGAGGCGTCGGCGATGCTCTTCCGCACGTCGCCGTCGAACGTCCAGCGTGCCAGGAGGCCGGCCGGGACGCCCTTCGCGTCGCGTGCGGTCGGCATCGGCGGCTCGGATGCCAGGTTCGCGTACTGGCGTTCGATGCGCTCCAGCTCCGCCAGCTCTGCGGCCAGGTCCGGCGCGCCATTCATCCGGGCGATGCGGGCGGCCAGGTCGCGCGTCCACTGCAGCTCCTGGCGCGCACGCCGGGCCAGCGGGCGCCCCTCGGCCTGGAAGAGCCAGTCCGCCACGAGCGCCGCATCGGCCTCGTCCGGCGTGAGCGTGCGCGTCTCGGGCTCCGTCGGGTTTGCCACCACAGGCGCGACCTCGTGCGGCAGCGCAGGCGCCTGCGCCCTCCACGCCCACGCGCCCAAGGAGACAGTCAGCGCGCACATCCCCAGCACGGCACCGGCAGTCGTCGACAAGCGCATGGTTAACCTCATTCCCATGGGTGCGGCTCGCTGCCCGCCCTCGCCCGCGTAGTTCGACACCGCCCCGCGCACTCCTGCATGTGCGCAGCTCGAACCGGCTGGGTGTGCGCGTCGCCCGCGATTGACACCCCGCCGAGCGCCCCGGGTAGAATGACGCCGGACGCGGACGCCCTCGAGCCCCCGCGCCGAGGACGCCACCACCACCGTGCCTTCCACGAACCCCGCGCCCACCTTTACGCTGCCGGCCTTCGAGGGGCCGCTCGATCTGCTGCTGCACCTCACCCGCCGCAACCAGATCGACATCTACGACATCCCGATCTTCGAGATCACGCGGCAGTACCTGGAGTACCTGGCCGCGTGGGAGGCGCTCGATCTGGCGATCGCGGGCGAGTACCTGGTGATGGCGGCGACGCTCGTGGAGATCAAGTCGCGCCTGCTGCTGCCCCAGCCGCCTCCGCCCGAGGGCGACGAGGCGGACGAGGACCCGCGCGCCGAGTTGGTCGAGAAGCTGCTGGAGTACCAGCGCTACCGCGGCGCAGTGGAGTCGCTGCAGGAGTGGGAGGACATGCGGCGCCGCATCTTCTTCCGCAACGCGCTGGAGGACCCGGACGACTATCGCTTGCCGGTGGCCGAGGGGGCGCTGGATGCCGACGCGCTGCTGAAGGCGCTGAAGCGCGTGCTGGCTGCCGCGGACGTGGACGAGACCCCTGTCTCCGCCGTCGTGCCGCGCCGCCGCGTGAGCCTGAAGATGCGCATGGTCGAGGTGCTGCGGCGTGTCCGTTCCCACCCGTCGGGGCTGGGCTTCGACTCGCTGTTCGAGCCGCCGTACGACCTGTACGAGATCGTCCTCACGTTTCTGGCGCTGCTTGAGCTGCTGCGGCTCGGCAGGCTGAGCGCCGCCCAGGAGGGGCCGATGGCCGAGATCGTGCTGACGCCCGCGGAAGGGGAAGCCGCATGAGCCAGATGGCAGCGCTGGAGTGCCTGCTGTTCGTCGCCGGTGAGCCGCTGGACGGCAAGTCGATCGCGCACGCCTTGCAGTGCGAGGAGGCCGAGGTCCCGAGCCTGGTCGACCAGCTCGATGCGGCCCTGCGCGAGCGCGAGAGCGGGCTGCAGGTCGTGCGCATCGTCGGCGGCTACCAGTTGGCCACGCGGCCCGAGCATGTCGAGGCGATCGGCCGGCTGCTGGACCGCGGCTCCGGCAAGCTCTCGCGCGCGGCGCTGGAGACGCTGTCGATCATCGCCTATCGCCAGCCCACCACGATGCCCGAGATCGAGATGGTGCGCGGTGTCAGCTCGTCCGGCGTGGTGAAGACGCTGATGGACCGCAGCCTCATCGCCGAAGCCGGGCGCAAGCAGACGGTGGGCCGCCCGATCCTCTACGCCACCACGCCCGAGTTCCTCCACTACTTCGGCCTGAACGACCTGGCCGACCTGCCGCCGCTGGACGAGAGCGAGACCGCCGAGCTGATGGCCGCCGCCGCGGAGAGCATCGCCGCCGGGCTGCAGGAGGACGACGCGCCGCCGCCGGCAGAGGCTGCTGAGGCCGAGGACGAGGCGGAGGACGAAGAGGAGCTGGACGAGTAGGGCGGCGCGCGGTCCGGTGGTGTGAAACCACCGGCAGTGTGGCCTTCGGCCGGTCGTCCTCGCGGACGGGCGCCGAGCGAAGCGCCGGTCGTGTGGCGTGTGGTGTCTGCGGGCGCGTGCCGGCCTGGAGGGTGGCGCTCCGTCGCCACCGCGGTCCGGTGGTGTGAAACCACCGGCAGTGTGGCCTTCGGCCGTCCGTCCTCGCGGACGGGTGCGTGGCGATGGAGCCCCCGCCCCTCGCGGGAGGGGGTTGGGGGAGGGGGCGCTGGGCCGCTGGACGCCGGAGGAGACGCCGTGGAGCTACTCGATCGCCGAACGCTGCTGCGCCGCGCCGCTGCCGGGGCGCTTCTGTCGACCATCGGAGGTGCCGCAATGGCTGGGAACGCCGGACCCGCCGCCGACGAGCGCGACTGGCTGACCTCGCCGGAGCACGACCGGGAGCTGGCCGCCGCGGAGAAGAGCGTCGAGGCCGCCGTCGCGAAGGCGGCCGCCGATCCGCTGCGCCCCGCGTTCCACTTCCACCCCGCCGCCCGCTTCATGAACGACCCCAATGGCTGCGTGTATCACAGCGGGGTCTACCACATGTTCTACCAGCACCTGCCGTACTGGGGCGAGCCGAACGGGCCCTACGTGCCGGGCTGGGGGCACGCGACCAGCCGCGACATGATCCGCTGGAAGCACGAGCCGATCGCGCTGATGCCGGTCAAGGGCACGTACGACGAGGCGGGCATCGCGTCGGGGGCGTGCGCGGTCGTCGGCGGGCACCCCACCATCCTCTACACGAGCGTGCCGCCTCAGGCGCAGTCGCTGGCGCGGACCTTCGACGGCGGCCGCACCTGGCGCCGCTATGCGCACAACCCCGTCATCCCACGGCAGCCCGCCATGCCCGGCTTGGAGGACGGCTTCCGCGACCCGTTCGTGTGGCGCGAGGGGCGGGAGTGGCGCCTGGTCGCGGGCTCCGGCATCAAGGGCGTCGGCGGCACCGTGCTGATGTACCGGTCGCGCGACTTCCTGAAGTGGGAGTTCGTGGGACCGCTCGCCACCGGGATGGGGCCGGACTGCTTCCAGTGGGAGTGTCCCAACTTCTTCAAGCTCGGCGACAAGTGGGTGCTCATCGTGTCGCCGCTACTGCACTCGGAGCCCGCGCTGCGGGGCATGGTGCAGTACTCCGTGGGTGACTACGACGGCACGCGATTCGAGCCAGGTCCGTGGCGGCCCCTCGATCTGGGCGGGCCGGCTTGCTTCTACGCGCCGAACAGCCTGGTCGACGAGCACGGCCGGCGCATCCTGTGGGGCTGGCTGATGGGCGGCGGCTCGCCTGGCTCGATGTGGGACGGCCTCCTCACGATGCCGCGCTACCTGCAGCTCGGTCCCGACGACTGCCTCTTGCTCAAGCCGGTGCGCAATGTCGAGTCGCTGCGCGAGGAGCGTGTTGCGCGGCTCCGCTTGCGGGAGCTGAAAGCGGGCGACCTGTTGGATGTCGCGAAGGGGACGCAGCTCGATGTGGAGATCGGCCTCGGGGTATCGTCTGGGTGCGTCGAGGTGCAGGTGCTGGCGTCGCCGGACGGGAAGCGCGGAACCACTGTGCGGTGGGACCTGCGGACCGGCGAGTTGCGCTGTGGCGACCACGCCGGCACCATTGCCCTGGGAGCAAAACGGGACCAGTCGCTGCGCGTGATCGTCGACCGCTCCGTGATCGAGGTCTATGCCGCCAACCGCGAACCGATGAGCCTGCGCGCCTACCCGCAGCCGGGCGACGACGCCTTCCGCATCCGGGTTGCGGAGGGCGAGGTAGCCGAGGTCGCGGTCAACGCGTGGAGGATGGCGTCGATCTGGTAGGGCCGGGGGGGGAGTGACATGGCCGAGCAGCCGTGGCACGAGCGATTGGTGGGGGCGATCCGGGCACATCTGGTGGCCGACGCGCGGGTGCTCGGGCTCGCCGTAGTCGGCTCGCTGGCCGGCGATGGCGCGCTCGCCGACGAGTGGAGCGACCTCGATCTGCTGGTGATCGCTGCGGACACCCACTGGCCGTACCCGCCCGCGCACGAGTGGCTTGGCCGGGTCGCGCCGCTCTACGGGTGGGAGACGCACGAGACCCCGGCGGCCGGCGGCTGGGTGACGCGGGCCTACCTGGCGGACGGGCACAGGGTGGACGTGGTCCTGGCTGCCGAGCGTGTGCTGCACTCGGGCGACCGCGCGATCGGCTGGATGCTGCGCTCCGATGTGCGCGTCGTCTTCTCGCGCTCGGCCGCGCTCGATGGGCTCCTCGGCCGCCCGCCGCATCCTCCCGCAGACGGCCTGGTCCCGGAGCCCGACCTGGCGACGCTGGCGGCCGGCTTCCGCTTCAGAGCCCTGCTCGCGGTCGGTAGGATCGTGCGCAGCGACTTGCTCATGGCCAGCGACCTGGCGCACCGGCTGGCGATGGACTGCTGCCTCGCCGCGATGCTGCTGCGCGACCGCCAGACCGGCACCGACCACCATCGCCGCGGGCGGCCCGACGAGCCCTACGACTCGCTGCTGCCCGCGGTGCCCGGCTCGCCCACCCAGGCCACGCTGCTGGACGCCATCGAGGCCATCTCGCAGGCGTTCTGGCGCCTGTGGTCCACGTTGTCAGGGGAGGAGGCAGGCGACGACCGCCCCCTCGCCGACGCCATCCGCCGCGCTCGCGAGGCGGTCGCCCGCCAGGGGTAGGGTAGGTTCGGCCTACAGCCAGATCCCGTCGCCCGAGGCTCGGCCGGCGCGCAGGCGGTCATACTGCATGCCGGTCGGCTCCTGGATGATGTCGCTGCCGAACCGCAGATTGCTCATCTCGGCGACTTGCCTGTCGACTCCGGAGCGCGTCCTGATCTCCAGGACGTACTTGCGCACGCGGTAGGATGAGTCGATGTAGACGCGCCGGATCGAGATCTTCGGCTCGTCCCCGCCCGTTCGCCCCTGGACCACGTGCTCCAACACCTGGCACACGGTCCCATCGACCTCTTCCGGCGCCAACAGCGACAGCACCCCGCGAGATGCGAGCGCCTGGAGTGCCGTTGGGCCGGTGGCGAGCGCCATCATCGGCTCCGACCGCCAGCAGTCCCCATACGTGGCTGGGCGCGGGGCGGTGAGGCGGTCCCACTGGCTCTTTGCCTGGCCGACCTGCCAGTAGCCGATCTCGCCTCCCTGCGGCATGGTCGACTGCCACTGCCACGCGAAGGGGCTCGCGCCGATCGAGTAGGTGTTCCTGCGCCACTGGGTGAGGGTGCCTCCTTGCGACCAGCGGACGTCCCTCCCAACCTTGGTGAAGAGGACGTCTGCCTGGAGGGGGCCGGCCCAGGAGCGGTAGACGGTGACTTGCTTGAGCAGCGCCTCGGCCGGGGTATCGGCGGCCAGGGCAGGCACGGCGGTGGTGGCGAGCAGTCCGACGAGTGACAGGCAGTATCGCGGCCGCATGTGTCGTCTCCTTGGGTGCGCAGACGGGCTGGAGCCTAGTACGGCGTATAGAGGGGCGTTGGTTCCCCAACCAACTACGACGTGGGCGCGCGCTGCCGGGTTCCGGCCTCCGCCTCCTCGCGGCGCAGCCCCTCCCAGTCCGCCTTCTGCTGCTCCAGGCTGCGCCGCGAGATGAGCACCTGCGGGCTGGGGTGGTAGAGCGGGACGAGGACGCGACCCTGCCACTCGTGGCGCTGCCCGGCGCGCTCGGCGAGCGAGAGGCCGTGCGGCGCGATGAGGGCGAGTGCGGCGAGCGCCGTGGCCCCCAGCGTGGCGACGGCTGGCGGGTCGAGCATCTCGATGGTGCGAGCCAGGAAGGCGCTGCAGTTGCGGACCTCGGAGCGGTGCGGCGTGCGGTTCGCGTCCGTGTCGCTGCGGGGGCTGCACATCACCGCGTTCGTGATGAAGATGCGCTCGCGTGTGGGGCCGGCGTGCTCCAGCAGGGCGTCGAACGCGCGGCCGGAGGCGTCGCCGACCATGGGGATGCGGGTTCGGTCGGCTCCGCGGCGGCCGGGCGCCTCCGCGATGAAGAGGATGGCCGGGCGCAGGCTGCCGTTGAGGCGGCTGAGGACCGGCTGGCGTGCAGCAAGGCGCGGGCAGAGCGTGCAGGCCCGCGCCTCGTCCACGAGTGCGTCGAAACGTCGGTCCAGGTCCGGTGTCTCGCTCATGGCGGCTAGCGTACCCGATCGGGAGGCTCGGCCCGACCACAGCGCTGGCGCAGGGCTAAGCGGTTATCCCTCCCCCAACCCCCTCCCGCAAGGGGCGGGGGCTTCCCGGTGACAGCCCAGCGCCTCCCGCAAGGGGCGGGGGCTACGCGAGCGGGGCTCCACCGGACGGGCAGGGACGCCCGTCCCACCACGGCTCGCTGCTGGACCGGGGCGACGAGGCCGGGGCGGTGCTCCGGTGGGACAAGCCCACCGGCAAGCAAGCCTCTGGCTGGCCGTCCTCCGGACTGGAGTGCGGCGAAGGTCGACCCTCTCTCCCGATACGGTTCTGTTACTCCCGCGTGAACATCCCGTCCGTGACGGCGGTCTGCTTGAACGCCTTGACGTGGCCGTCGGCGAAGGCGAAGTCGGCGAGGCCGCGGTGCGTCACGGTCATGGCCGAGGCGTTGATGTCCTTGCTGGCGTCCACGTGGCGGAAGTCCACCGTCGGGTCGCCCCACCACTGCGAGGGCGGGTCGATGCCTGCGGTCTCCGTCATCTGGCCCGTGCCGCCGTACCATGGGGCATCGTAGAACGCCGCGTCTGCGAACATGGCCTTGTCCGCGGACGAGGAGAACGAGGCGAGCGAGGCCGGGTTGGACGGGGGCCATGCGTATGAGACGTAGTAGTCGGAGCCGACGTAGCCCCAGTTGTAGCCGTACCCGTTGCCGTCGCCGAAGCGGGGCCTGGCGGTGAAGCTGGGGCACTTCTGCACCTGGTGGTTCTTCATGTACGGGTAGATGAGGCCGAGGGTCTTGTCCCACGCTGTGCCGACCTTGCGGGCGAACCAGTACTGCACGCATCCGCCGGAGCCGGCGCAGTCGCTGGCGTAGGTCGGGTAGGTCTCGTCGTAGTCCTGCACGTACATGAGCGTGGCGAGGCTGAGCTGCTTGAGGTTGGAGACGCAGCTTGCCTGGCGCGCCCGCTCCCTGGCGGAGGCGAAGACCGGGAACAGGATGGCGGCGAGGATCGCGATAATCGCGATAACAACGAGTAGTTCGATCAGCGTAGAGCCTCGGGATGCAGCGGTCCGCACGTTCTTCTCCTTTGCGGTGGGTAGCCCGGGCTTCACGAGTAGAGGAATGGACCGCGGCCGGAAACAAAAACACCATCCTTGCCGGATGGTGTCATTGGACCGTCGGGGCTCGGCTCGGCCGAGGGTGTCCGCGCGGCGCCATCACACCCTTTCCTCGCGAAGGGCCTGAGTGATGGGTTGCGGGCGGGCATTCGGGCTCAGCGCGGAGCGGGGCATCGCCGGGCGAGGGGGACGCAGCAAGCGGCGTTCCTACGCGTGCGATGGACCGTTCGCGCCATACCGCAGCGGGACTGCGCCGGCTTCTCACCGGACTTCCCCCTCCGAGACGGGTCGCCAGACCCACCCCGGCGCCGCGCCACGACAGCGCGGACTCCCACAACGTACGGCTGGTTCGGTTGTCTGCGCCCAGTATAGCGGTGGGGCAGGGGGGCTGTCAACGGGTTGGGCGGCCCGGTTGTCGCGAAACGCGCCGGGCCGCCAGAGAACTCCAGACCTACACCTGCTCCCCGTTCTCGCCGCAGTAGGCGCAGCGCGTGGCACGGCGGGCGGGTTCCTCCAGGGAGTGCCGCCAGTCCACCTCGCGCATGGAGCGCAGCACGATCTCGCGCACGTCCTCCGGCGAGTCGCTCAGGATCAGCAGGTCGAGGTCGTGCTGGCTGATGCGGCCCTGGTCCTGCAGCGCCGTGCGCATCCAGTCGATGAGCCCCTGCCAGTGCGCGCTGCCGTACAGGATGACCGGGAAGTTGCGCACCTTGCCGGTCTGGATGAGCGTGAGGGACTCGAACAGCTCGTCCAAGGTGCCGTAGCCGCCCGGGAAGATGACGAATGCCTGCGCGTACTTGATGAACATGGTCTTGCGGACGAAGAAGTAGCGGAACTCCATGCCCGTGTCGACGTAGGGGTTCAGCCCCTGCTCGAAGGGCAGCTCGATGTTCAGCCCGACCGAGTGCGCCCCCGCCTCGCGCGCCCCGTGGTTCCCCGCAGCCATGATGCCCGGGCCGCCGCCGGTGATGATCGACAGGCCGGCCTCGCCCAGCAGGCGCGCGACCTCCGACGCCGCGTTCCAGAGCGGGTCCTCGCGCTTCACCCGCGCCCCGCCGAACATGGTCACCGCCGGCCCCAGGTCCGCCAGGCGGTCGAAGCCCTCGACGAACTCGGAGGTGATGCGCAGGACTCGCCACGGGTCGGTCTCGGTGAACTGCTCGGGGCGCTCGGCAGGCGCGAGCAGCAGGCGCTCGTCCTCGGTGGGAGCGCCCGGGCGCGTGGCACGGCGTCGGGGCGGCGTGGCGCCTCCGGTGTGGTTCGACGGGTGGTAGGACGAGTGGCTCACGTGCATCTCCTCGTGACGAGCCGGCAGATCGGGCCGCTCGCATCATCTGATAGGTCGTATTCCACAAGCATACTCCGCTTCCCCACCGGCCGCGCGGAATCCTCGCCAGCGCCGGCCGCAGAGGTCGATGCGGGCCCTCGCGCAAGCAGACGGGCAATTATGGCCTAAGCACTGAATATCCGGTCCTATTACGGGGGAATCCTTGGTATAATGGACGCGGCGCACGGATCTGCCAGAGCGCGTTCCACCGATGAATTCGGCGCCATCTCCGCACCCTTCTAACCTTCCGTAAGCAGCTCGCCCCATGATGCAGTCGCAGCCGTACTACTACCCAATGGAGGAAGCAATCAATGGCAGGACCAGAAGCAACCGGCACGCCGCAAGCACTCCATGAGGAAAGCCGGGCGTTCGAGCCGAGTGAGCAGTTCAAGGCGCAGGCCAATGCCAACGATCCGGGCATCTATGACCGGGCAGCCGCAGACCCCGAGGCGTTCTGGGCCGCGTACGCCGACGAGCTCGACTGGATCCAGAAGTATACGAAGGTTCTGGAGTGGAACCCCCCGCACGCCAAGTGGTTCGGCGACGGCACGATCAACGTATCCGCCAACTGCGTAGACCGCCATGCCAAGGGGGCGCGCAAGGACAAGGTCGCCATCCTCTTCGAGGGCGAGCCGGGCGACGTCCGCAAGATCACCTATGGCGAGCTGTATGAGGAAGTCTGCCGCGCCGCCAACGCGCTGAAGGAGCTGGGCGTCAAGAAGGGCGATCGCGTCTCGGTCTACCTGCCCATGATCCCCGAGCTGGCCATCACGCTGCTGGCCTGCGCGCGCATCGGCGCTCCGCACTCGGTCGTCTTCGGCGGCTTCTCCACCGAGTCCCTCCGCGAGCGCATGAACGACAGTGGCGCCAAGGTGCTCGTCACCTCCGATGGCGGCTGGCGGCGCGGCGGCGTGGTCGGCCTGAAGAAGGTGGCCGACGAGGCCCTGCTCGAGGCCCCGACCGTCGAGAAGGTGCTGGTCGTGCGCCGCATCGGCGCCGAGAAGTGCGCGGTCAACATGACCGAGGGGCGCGACTTCTGGTGGGATGAGCTGGTCGCCAAGCAGGCGCCCGAGTGCCCGCCCGAGCCGATGAACGCGGAAGACACCCTCTTCATCCTCTACACGTCCGGCTCGACCGGCAAGCCCAAGGGCATCCAGCACACCACCGCCGGCTACCTCACCGGTGTCTACACCACCTACAAGCTGATCTTCGACATCAAGGACACCGACGTCTACTGGTGCACGGCGGACATCGGCTGGGTGACCGGGCACTCGTACATCGTCTACGGCCCGCTCGCCAACGGCGGCACCACGGTGATCTACGAGGGCGCGCCCGATACGCCCGCCCGCGACCGCTTCTGGGAAGTCATCGAGAAGCACAAGGTCACCATCCTCTACACCGCTCCGACGGCCATCCGCACCTTCATGAAGTGGGGCGACCAGCTCCCGAACGGGCGCGACCTCAGCTCGCTGCGCCTCCTGGGGTCTGTCGGCGAGCCGATCAACCCCGAAGCGTGGATGTGGTACTACAACGTGATCGGCAAGGGCAAGTGCCCGATCGTCGACACGTGGTGGCAGACCGAGACCGGCCAGATCATGATCACCCCGCTGCCGGGACTGGTGTCCCTCAAGCCGGGCTCCGCCACCCGCCCGTTCCCCGGTATCTCCGCCGACGTGGTGGACGATCGCGGCAACCCCATGCCCAACGGCCAGAAGGGCTACCTGGTGATGCGCAAGCCGTGGCCGGGCATGCTCCGCACCCTCTGGCAGGACGACCCGCGCTACCAGCAGGTCTACTGGGCTCGGTTCCGGGGCATGTACCTGACCGGTGACGGCGCCGTGCGCGACGACGATGGCTACTTCTGGCTGATGGGCCGCGTCGACGACATCATGCTCGTCGCGGGCCACAACATCAGCACCATGGAGCTGGAGAGCGCGCTCGTCGAGCATCCGGCCGTGGCTGAGGCCGCCGTCATCGGCAAGACGCACGACGTGAAGGGCCAGTCGCCCGTGGCGTTCGTCACGGTGAAGGAAGGCTACGAGCCGAACGACGCGCTGGCGGCGGACCTCAAGAAGTTCGTCGGCGGGAAGCTCGGCCCCGTCTGCCGGCCGGACGAGATCATCTTTACGGCCGACCTGCCGAAGACCCGCAGCGGCAAGATCATGCGCCGCCTGCTGCGCGACATCGCCGAGGGCCGCGTCCTGGGCGATACCACCACCCTGGCCGACCCGACGATCGTGGCGGGCCTGAAGGACAAGTACACCAGCGACGAGAGCTAGCGTCGCACGATCCGGCGTTTCCGGCGCGACGCGGAGGTCGCGCCCCACGGGCTGGTACGCGGCCTCGGTGGGGTGGGGCCTCCGTGCACCGCCGGGCAGTACGCCGCAGAGACGCACCGAACAGCAGAGGCGCCCCGGCTCGCACGCCCGGAGACCGGGGCGTCTCCATTGCACGCACCGCGGAGATCGAGCATTGGACCCGAAGGCGCTCTACCAGGAACGGCTCACCACGCCCCTGCGCGCGGCCGCCCGCATCAAGTCCGGCCAGCGAGTCTTCGTCGGCAGCAACTGCGCCGAGCCCACCGTCCTCGTGGAGGCGCTCGTGGGCCGCGCGGACCGTCTCGCCGATACCGAGATCGTGCAGATCCTCACGCTGGGCGTGGCCCCGTACGCTGCCCCGCGCTTCCAGGACCATTTCCGCACCAACGCCTTCTTCATCGGCCCCAATGTGCGCGACGCGGTGAACGAGTGCCGCGCGGACTACACGCCGATCTTCCTGTCCGAGTTGCCCGAGCTGTTCCGCCGCCGGCAGCTTCCCATCGACTACGCGCTCATCCAGGTGACGCCGCCGGACAAGAACGGCTTCTGCTCCTTCGGCGTATCGGTGGACATCGTGAAGGCGGCGGCCGAGAGCGCGCGCCACATCATCGCCGAAGTCAACCCCAAGATGCCGCGCACGCTCGGCGAGAGCTTCATCCACGTCAGCCGCATCGAGGCGTTCGTCGAGAGCGACCGCGACATCCTGGAGCCGCCCGCCGCGCAGGCCGACGACGTGGCGCACCGCATCGGGCGGTACATCGCGGACCTGATCGAGGATGGTTCCACGCTCCAGATGGGCATCGGCTCCATTCCCGACGCCGTGCTCGCGAGCCTGACCGACAAGCAGGACCTGGGCGTCCACTCGGAGATGATCAGCGACGGCACGATGGCGCTGGCGAAGGCGGGCGTCATCACGAATCGGCGGAAGTCGATCCACCCCGGCAAGATGATCGTCAGCTTCTGCATGGGCTCGCGCGAGCTGTACGACTTCGTGGACAACAACCCCGGCATCGAGTTCTGGCCCACCGAATACGTGAACGACCCGTTCGTGGTGGCGCAGAACGAGCGCATGGTCTCGATCAACTCCGCGATCGAGGTGGATCTGACCGGCCAGGTGTGCGCCGACTCCATCGGCGAGTACTTCTACAGCGGCATCGGCGGGCAGGTGGACTTCGTGCGCGGGGCCGCCCGCAGCCTGCGCGGCAAGCCCATCATCGCGCTGCCCTCCACTGCGCCCAACCATGGCGACCAGCCGATCTCCCGCATCGTGGCCGATCTGAAGACCGGCGCGGGCGTCGTCACCTCACGCGGCGACGTGCACTACATCGTGACGGAATGGGGCGTCGCCTACCTCCACGGCAAGCCTATGCGCGAGCGGGCCCTCGCCCTGGCGCGCATCGCCCACCCGGACTTCCGCGGCGACCTGGTGAACGCAGCCAAGCAGCGCAAGCTGGTGATGCCCTTCCAGTCGGAGCGCGGCCTCCTGCCGGTCTACCCGGAGGAACTGGAGTCGTGGTCCGACGACGCCGACGGCACGCCCGTCCTGGTGCGCCCGATCCAGCCGACCGACGACACGATCCTGCGCGAGTTCCACTATCAGCTCTCCGAGGAGACCATCTCCCGCCGCTACCGCCGCGTGCTGAAGTCGCTGCCGATGCGCGAGCGCCAGAAGCTGGTGAACATCGACTACGACCTGGAGATGGCGTTCGTGGTGGTGCGCACGGACGGCCCGCGCCAGGAGATCGTGGCCGAGGGGCGCTACTACGTGGACGAGCAGACGCGCATCGCCGAGGTCGCCTTCGTGGTGCGCGACGACTGGCAGGAGAAGGGGTACGGCACGCTGCTGATGCGCAAGCTGATGGAGGTGGGCCGCGCCAAGGACCTGGCCGGCTTCGAAGCCTACGTGCAGGCCGACAACACGCGCATGATCGGCCTGCTCCTCAGCCACGGCTTCACGATGAGCGAGCAGATGCAGGAGGGCACCTGCCACTTCCTCATCGAGTTCGGCCCCACGCCGGTGCTGAAGACGACGGACTAGCAGGGCGAGGGGGATGCGTTCGAGGCCGCGAACCTGGCGTGGTCCGCGGCCTCGATGGTGCCTGGGCTCTCGCTGGCATCGAGTTGGGCGGGCCCTACTGCAGGATTGCGAAGGCGTTCCCGCCCAGCTTCAGGCGGACGAACGCGGCGGCGCCCGGCGATGCCTCGACGGGTACCTTGCCTCCGGCGCCCTGTGGCGAGTAGAGATAGGTCATCGTGTCGCCAGGCTTGTGGTACGAGGCGTCGACGATGACGCAGTCCTCTCGCGGCTTGCCGCTGACGTTGTAGGCGACGAGTACCTCCTCCGAGTACAGGATCCGCGAGAACGCCAGCGTGTAGTCGGTGCCATAGGGCAGGCCGAAGCTCCGACCATCGCCGGAGATCTCGCGGTAGTACATGCGCCCGAAGCGCAGCGGCTCGCTGCCGCGCATAACCTCGGCGATCTTGGCGATCTCCTGGTAGATCGTGCACTGGGTGTTCAGCAGGCTGCTGCCGCCCTCCGCCTGGTCGTACATTGCCTCCCGGATATCGGTATCGTCGCCCTTCCCCTCGAACCCCTGCTCGGTGCCGTAGTAGATGCACGGCGTACCGAGGGCGCAGAGCAGGTAGCCGACTCCAGCGATGATCTGCTCCTGAGGAGCGCCTGCGCCAAATCGGCCCGCGCGCTGCCAGAAGGCGTCGTGGTTGTCGAGGAACGTAACGAGGTAGCGCCCGATCTCGCCGCGGTTCAAGGCCCGGTTCTGCTGGGCCTGGAGGCGGTTGAACAGGCACTGTGGCCAGGCGAAGCCCTTGAGCACGTCGCGAAGGCCGCTGCAATCCGACTGCCCCTCGGCCAGGCGGAAGTCCAGCACCGATGTGAGGCCATAGAAGACGGTCTTCGCGCCATCCTGGCTCGAGGTGTTCTGACCGATGTAGCGATCATAGATGTCGTCGCTGCGAGCGGCCACTTCGCCGAACAGGAAGAAGCCACGCTTGCCCAGGGCATACGCGTACTCGCGCACGGCGGAGCAGAAACGAGAGCAGGCCAGTTCGCCCATGTGCTTGACGGCGTCGACCCGGAAGCCATCCACATCGGCCTCCCGAATCCAGTAACAGTGTGCCGCGATGAGCGTGTTGATCACAGCCGATCCGATCGCGTCGTCGTCGTTGGCGTAGTCCTTGAGGCCGCAGACGTCGCCGTGCTGCAACTCGGGGTAGGCGTCGTAGTTGGACATCTGCCCACGGCGATGGTACCAGTCTGGGTTCCGTAGCTCCGTGGGCACCGGATAGTCCTCCGCGCGCCAGCGGCCGAAGGCGTATGGCTGGTCGTCGCAGTATGGCTTCCAGCCGCCGTGGTACTCCCAGTTGTCGCCGGAGTGGTTTATGACCACATCGAGGATCACCCGAATGGGAAGGGCCTTGCCGCCCTTCTTGTACCCGTGGGCCGCAGTCACGAGATCGATGAGATCCTGCTTGGTGCCGAAGTGCGGATCGATGTCGAGGTAGTTGCAGATGTCGTAGCCGTGGTATGCGCGCGTCTCGAACACGGGCGAGAGCCAGATCGCGGTGCACCCGAGGCCCGCAATGTAGTCGAGGTTGCCGGCGATTCCGCGCAGCGTTCCTCCATAGAACCCGCCGCCGGCCGGGAAGCCGACAGACCGAGCCGCCTGCGATGTCGCTGGGCGCGCTCTGCCGTCATGGAAGCGGTCCACCAGGACGAAGTAGATGAACTCCTCGCGCCATTCGCGAGTGCAGGAGAAGTAGGTCCTACCGGTCGGCGGACGGAGATCGATGTCCCGAGTTGAGGTTGGAGCAGGCATCCAGGCACTCCTTTCTGGCGATCGGGCGATCGCTGCACGCGTCGAGCAGTGGCAATAGTGTCCAACGCATGATCCGTGCCAAGTTGGTAATAATGCGGAGAAGTCCTCAAGGTGCCTGCGCCCGCGGTGGCTACCGCGGCCGGGCTGGAGGCCAGATCGGTGTCGTCGTCGGCCCCACCGCGCTCTTCCCCCTCACCGCCCCACCGCACGCTCCAGCCGGGCTGCCGCTACCGCCGCGTCGTAGAGGGCCTGCGCCACCGAGCCGCGCGCGCGGGTGAGGGCTGCCAGCGCGTCGAGCAGCTCCACCTGCACGCTCTTCTGGTTCTGCACGCGCAGGGCCACCACGTCGTAGGCGGCCTGGGCTGCGCGGACCGCTGCCTGGGCATTGGCGTACGTGGCTTCGGCTGTGCGCACGTCAAGCCAGGCCTGGCGCACCTCCTTCTCCACGCGCAGGGCCGCCTCGCGGGCGTCGGCCTCCGCGCGCTCCCGCATCGCTGTGGCGCGGGCGACCTCGGCTCTGCGCTGCCCGCCATCGAAGAGCGGGAGGCCCACCGCGATGCCGGCCGTGTAGCCGGTGGCCGCGTTCATGTCGTGGTCCGCGAAGGCGTCGGCCATGAGCGCGCCATAGACCTGGGGCTGCAGCGAACCGCGGGCCGCACCGGCCTGGGCGCCCGCCGCCGAGACGCGTGCGCGCGCCGCGGCGAGTTCCGGGCGCAGCCTGGCGGCCTCGGCGAGCGCCGCGTTCAGGTCGCCGGCGGGTGCGGCGGAGGCCAGGCCGTCGGTCAGCGCGATGGCCTCGCTCATGTCCGCGCCCGTCGCCGCCTGCAGGTCGAGGAGCGCCTTCGCCTGGTCGTTGCGCGCGGCCGTCAGCTCGCGCTGCGCGTCGGCCTGCTCCGCCTCGGCCCGGCGCACCGATGCCTCGATGCCCTTCCCGGCGTCGAGCTGGGCTTGCGTGGTGCGCACCACCCCGGTGTCCGCATCGAGGCGTCCCTGCGCGACCTTCGCCAACTCGGCGGCGAGGAGCGCGCGGTAGTACGCCTCCTTCACCGCCAGCGCCACGTCCAGGCGCACGCTGTCGGCGTCGGAGGATGCGGCACGCACCTGCCCGCTCAGCCGGCCGCCCGTGTAGATGGGCACCATGACGGAGACGTTCTGCACGACGAAGCCCCTGGCCGGCACGTCGCGCGAGAACGCGGGCGTCACGTCCGGCGCCGAGCCGACCATGCTCTCCATGTCGCCTGCGGTCACGAACGTGTTGGCGGAGACCTGCGGGCCAGCCATCGCGCGCGCGCCGCGGGTCTCCGCCTGGGCGGCGCGCAGGTCGGCACGGGCAGCCGCGATCGCCGGGCTCTGCTTCAGCGCGATCCGCACCGCCTCGGCGACCGAGAGCGGCCCAGGCGCCTGGGCCAGGGCTGACGAACCACCCAGGAGGCCAGGCAACAGCCACAGGCCAACATAGATCAGAAGATGAGCGCTCCTCACTTGGCCCCTCCCTCCGGCAGCGTCGCGTCGAGCGCACGGATCTGCTCCGGCGTGAGCGCGCGGCGCGCCTCGTCCCAGGCCTGGCGGCGGCGCGCGTCGAACTCCCGCGACAGGTCGGAGTAGCCGCCCAGCTTGCCCGCGACCTCCTCCGCCGATGCCGCGCGTTCGGTCCTCGCCGGCGCCGCCGCGGTCTCCATCGCCTGGGTCAGCCGCTCCCGCTCCGTGCACCACGCGGCGTCCGCGGCGGTGACCGCCTTGCGCTGCGCCGGCGTGAGCTTCAATATGTCCGCGCGGGCGAGCACGTAGCCCGGGTCCGGCTTGATGAGTGGCGGCGGCTCGGGCGCGACCGGCACGCTCGCGGCTGCGTGCGACGCCGGACGCTCGCGCCAGGCGTGCTCGCCCAGGTAGTGCGGCCGGCGCGTCGCCCGCCCCAATGCCACCAGTACCCCGCAGATGACCAGTGCCACCGTCGTGGCGGGCCCGATCCTGGGACCTCGCGGGGCGGCGCTCCTGCCTCGTTTGCTCATCGCATCTACTCCACCGGCGGCAGCGAAGCCGGGTCGCGCCGCCTCACGTGCACCAGCCACCACCGGATCGCGTCGTCCACCAGCGTGTGCATGATCGGGATGTCCAGGAGGCTCAGCACCGTGCCCACCACGAGCCCGCCAATGACGACGGTGCCCAGCGGCTGGTAGGCGTCCATGCCGGTCTTCGGCCAGAACGCGACCGGCGCCATCGCCACGATGGTGATGATCGAGGTCATCAGGATGGGGCGCAGGCGCTGCGGGCACGCCTCCACCACCGCGCGGTTCCGCGGCACGCCTTCGTCGCGGTAGCGCATCACCAGGTCGATCAGCAGGATCGCGGTCGTGATGTCCATGCCGGTCAGCACGATGATGGCCATCACCGAGACCGTGCTGAACGCCTGCCCCACGGGCCAGAGCGCCACGAACACGCCGGACAGCTCCAGCGGCAGCGAGAAGATCATCTGCGCCGGCTGCCCGAAGCCGCGGAACTGGGCCACCAACACCAGGAAGATGAACACCATCGCGAGCTGCAGGCCGATCAGCAGGCGGCGGAAGCTGTCCATCATCTGGGTCATGTCGCCGCGCACCTCAATGCCGTAGCCCGGCGGCCAGTTCAGCTTCGTCTGCGCGCGCATCATCACGTCCATCGCCACGTCCATCGATGGGCGGTTCGGCGCGGTCCGGTTGGGCGCCGAGAGCGGGCCGCGGTAGTCCGGCTTCCGGTAGTACCCCATCACGCTCACGACGCGGCGGAAGTTGTCGTGCTCGATGAGCGTGGGCGCCAGGCGCGGCTCCACGCGCGCTACCGACTTCAGCGGCACCTGCCGCCCGTCCGGCGCGGTGATCGTCATCTGCTCCAGGTCCGCCGGGCTGGAGCGATCGGCCTGCTCGTAGCGCACAAGAACGGTCGACTGCCGCTTGTTCACCGGGCGGAGGAACTCCGTGGTGAAGCCGCCGCGCATCGCGTTGTAGGCCTGGTCAGCGATGGACGAGACCGTCAGCCCCTGCTCCAGCGCGCGGCGCGGGTCGACCTTCAGCTCCAGCGTCGGCTTCTGCATCGCCCAGGAGGTCGCCACCTGGTAGACGTCCGGCACGTCCTTGCGCGCGATCGCCGCCACCTGCTCGGCCAGATTGGAGACCTGCGCGAGGTCCGGCCCGTAGACGAGGAGCTGGATGGGCGCGGCGGACGAGGCCATCACGTCGGAGCTCATCTCCTAGATCTGCAGGCGGCGGATGCCCGGGATCGTCGCGTTCGCCTCGGCCACGATGCCGTCCATCACGTGCCAGATGTTGCGCTTCCGCGTGTCCTTGTCCGTGAACGTGAGCATGGCCTGCGCCCCGTTCGTCAGGCCCATCGAGTACCCGTTGAAGTACGCCCCGGTGGAGTAGCCCGGCCCGCCCTCGGTACCGATCTCGACGCTCGCGCGCGCCAACTCGGGGTACTTCGCCATGATCGCCTCGATGCGGCGGACCGCGGCGTCGGTGGCGGCGTAGCTCGCGCCGGGCTGCATCTCCAGGTTCAGGTAGGCCTGCCCGACATCCGCGAGCGGCATCATCTCGGAGCCGATGAAGTAGTAGAACCCGAAGCCCACGATGATCGTCGCGCCGATGCGGGCCAGGTTCACGAAGCGGTTGCACAGCATCCAGCCGATCAGGCGCGCGTAGCCGTGCTCCAGGCGGTCGAGCGCGGCCTGGAACGGTCCGAGCACGCGCCGGTAGAACCAGGAGCGCATCTCCCGCTGCACGCGCGGGTCGTCGTGCGGCCTCAGCAGGTGCGCGGCCATCAGCGACGTGAGCGTGAGCGACTCGGAGAACGAGGCCAGCAGCGCGACGATGATCGGCCACACGAGCCCCACGAACATGTCCTGCACGATGCCGCCGCAGAAGACGAGGGGCAGCAGCGCCAGGCAGAGCATGAGCGTGGTGGCGGCGACGGCGGTGCGCACCTCCGTGATGCCGTCGATGGTGGCGTCGTGCGGCGACTTGCCCATCCGCAGGTGCCGCTCCACCGCGTGCACGTCGATGATGCTGTCGTCCACGAGCCGCCCGATGGAGAGCAGGAGCCCGATGAGCGTGCTGGAGTTGAGCGTCATGCCCATCGGGATCAGCGCCAGCGTGGCTATCGCCAGCGAGACCGCGATGTCCACCATGGCGATGAGCGTCGCGCGCCAGTTGCCCAGGAAGAGCAGGATCGCGATGCCCGTCAGCAGAATCGCCATGCCCAGCTCGTCGAACATGTTGCGCATCAGCACGCCGACGAACTCGCTGTTGTCGTACGCCACGTCGAAGCGGACGCCGGGGTAGTCCTTCTCCAGGCGCTTCACCTCGGCCATGACCGCCGAGATCACCACCGGCGAGGGTGCTTCCGGGGTCTGCAGCACGCTGACCTCGATGGCCTCCCGCGACTGCGCCTGGCCGCCCGCGCGGAAGAAGCGCCGGTACCCGCTGCGCGGCTCGTAGACGTCGTCCACCACGCGCGCGACATCCCGCACATACACGGTGCGCCCGCAGACACTCGCCACGGGGTAGCTGGCGATCGTCTCCGGGTCGCGGCCGAGGGTGTCGGTGCGGATCGCGATCTCGGTGGCGCCCGAGGTGAGCGTGCCGGCCGGCTTGGCGATGTTGTTGGCATCCACCGCATCGCGCACCTGCAGGATCGAGACGCCGTATGCCGCCAGCTTCTTGCGGTCGACGGTAACTTGCATCTGCCGCCGGTAGCCGCCGTAGGCCTGCACCGTGTAGATGCTCCCCGACGAGGTCTTGATGCGGTTGGCGACCTGGTTGTCCGCCAGCTCGCGCAGCCGCTTCATGTCCCAGCGCTGGTCGCCGGTCATCGCGAGGGAGAGCACGGGCAGGTTCATCGGGTCGATCTTCAGCACCCAGGACGGCTTCAGGTTCGCGCCGGTGCTTGGCAGGTCGGCCTGGATCACGTTGAGAAGCGCCTGGACATCGACGAGCGCCTTGTCCATGTCGGTTCCGTAGTTGAACTCCAGCGAGACGATGCTGAAGCCCTCCTGCGAGGTAGACCGGATGTAGCGCGCGTTCGGGATGCTGATCAGCCGCTCCTCGATCGGCTTGCAGACGTAGGTCTCCATCTCCTCGGCGCTGAGCCCGGGCATCATCGAGACGACGCCGATCATCGGGCTCTGCACGTAGGGCATGAACCGCCTCGGCATGTATCCGCCGACCGCGATCACGGCCAGCAGCACGAGGGCCGTGTAGAACGCGACTACGACGTACGGGTGCTCGATTGACCAGCGGGAGATGTTGAACCCGGAGCCGGAGTGCCGCCCCACCGGGCGCTCAGTGTCCGCCATGGCCAGTGCCTCCCGCGGCCAACTCCAGGTTCATCCCGCACTTCGGGCACTTCCCCGGCTTCGCTGAGCGCACCTCCGGGTCCATCGGGCAGACGTAGAGGGGGGCTGCGGTGCGTGGCGGTCGTGCCGCGGCATCCGTCTCCCGGACCGGCGAGCCAGCCTGCGCCGCGCCACCAGCCGGCTTCGGGCCAGCCCCCATCCCCGATCCCCCATCCCCGGCCCTCACCGCATCCCCGGCGTTCAGCGCCTGCCCGCCCGCGACGATTACCTCGTCGCCGTCCTGCAGGCCGCTCTCGACGACGACCCGCCGGCCGTCGCTTGGGCCGAGGGTCACGGCGACGCGGTGCGCGACGAACTTGCCGCCCTCCTTCGTCGGCACCAGGTCCATGCCGCACTTCGGGCACTTGCCCGGCTTGTCGGACTGGACCTCGGGGTGCATCACGCAGGAGTAGATGGTCTTGCCGTCCTGCTTGCCGGCGACCATGGTCCACACGTAGGCGCCGGCGTCCCCGCTGCGCTGCACGGCGGCCTGCGGCACTGTGAGCACCGTTCGCGGTACGTCCGTGGCGATCTGCATGACCACGTACTGCCCGGCGACCAGGCGGCGGCCCGGGTTCGGCACGAGCGCCTCGACCACGGTGGTGCGCGCCTGGGCGTCGGCCGCGCCGAAGACCGAGGTGACGCGCGCGTGGATCTCCAGCCCCGGTGCGCGCTGCGTGGTGACGGTGACCGGGCAGCCCACCCGCACCGCCGCCAGGTCGGCCTCGGCGACGTTGGCCTGCAGGCGCACCTGGCTGTCATCCTGGATGCGCAGGATCGGCATGCCGGGCTGGACGAGCGTGCCGGGGCTCACGAGGCGCTCGCTGACCACGCCGGCCCGCGAGGCACGCAGCACGATGTAGTCGCGCACGATGCGGGCGGTGGTGGCACCCGCGGCGGCTTGGTCAGTCAGCGCCCGGCTCTGCGCGATCTGCCGCTCCTTGACGCCGATTGCCGCTGACGCCGATGCGAGGTCGGCCTTCGCCCCTTCGATGTCCTGGCGCACCTGCTCCGCTCTCGTCTCGGCGCTGCCGAGCGCGGCATCCGCCTGGCGGCGCTTCGCCTCCGCCGCCCCCAGCGCCGCGCGCTTCTCGCGGACGGACGCCTGAGCCTGGCCAGCTTCGCAGAGGCGGCCTTGGCCTGCGCGTCCTCGCGGTCGAACTCCTCACGAGAGACGACCTTGGCGTCGTAGAGCTTCTTCTGCCGGACCAACTCCTGCGCCCAGTAGTCGGCATCTGCCTGCACGGCGGCGACACTCGCCTGGGCGTCGCTGATCCCGGCCTCGGCCGCCTCGATCTCCCGCTCCGCCTGGTCGCGCATGGCCAGGGCGGCGGCGCGCTGCTGCTGGGCGTCGCGGAGGGCGCTCTGCTGCGCCGCGACCTTGGCCTGCGCCGCGCTGCGGGCCGCGCGGGTCTGCGCCAACTCCTGCTGCGACGCCTGGGCGGCCTGCGACGCCGCCATCCGAGCCGCGTCGGCCTCGCGCGCCCTGGACGACAGCTCCACCGCGTCGAGCTGCCCGAGCACCTGGCCCGCCGCGACGCGCTGCCCCGGGTAGGCGCTGAGCGAGAGCAGGCGGCCCGTCACGCGTGGGTACACCTCCTCCTCGGTGAACGCGGCGACTGTGCCGGTGTAGGTCACGGTGGGCGTGAACGGGCGCGCGTGGACGACTTCGGTGGTAACCGGCGCGGCGCCGAGCGGCGTTCTTCATGGCTTACTCCTCGGTGGGCCGGAGCGGCTCGGCACGGCGAGCGCGGATCGGCCGCCAGACACACGAACGGTGCGACGTGTGACAATCTGGCAGGCGCGACGAAGCGCGCGGTCAGCCCAGCGAGGGAGGAGCGCGAGAGGAGGAAGAGGAGGCGAACCCGGGCCCTGGCGGACGCACCGGGTCTTCCGGCAGCGGGCAGGCCGGCGCGCGAACCGGGAGCGCGACAGAAGCAGGAAGGAGCGCAACGTAGGCCGATCCGTCCGATAGGTCCGATCCGACCGATCCGTCAGATGACAACGATGCGGCGGGCCGCAGTTCCTGGCTCAGGTGGCAGCGGCGGCCGTCGCGGGCGATGGGCGTGGCGGAGGCGGTGGCCAGCGCGGCGAAGCGCCCTGCGCAGCACGAGTGAGCAGCGACCACGGGCCGCGCGGGACGGGCCGGGGCGAGCGCGCCGTGCGGCATCGTGCAGGCGACATCGCAGAGGTGCCCGTCCGCGCACCGCCAGGCGAGCCCAGGCGACACCGCCAACACCGCCAAAGCGGCGGCAAGCGCGGCGCACACCCAACGCTGAAGCCTACGGCCCTGCCTGCTCATTACGTCCGGCCACTCCACACCGCGGTGCAGGACCAACGGCACCGCTTGCTCGCACGCGCGGCTCTGCCCCACTCCAGCCGCCACCCACTGGGCCGCGACCGCACCCCGTCCGGGAGGACGGTCGGCCGCAGGCCACGATGCCGGTGGTTTCACACCACCGGTGCACTGCGGGAGGGGGTTGGGGGAGGGGTGCGCCTCGTCTCCCCCAACCACTTACCCCACCTTACGCGTACGCGGGCTTCGCCGTCTTCCCGGTTTTGGCCGACTTCTCCGCAGCCTCCAGCACGGAGATGATGCGGCGGCCCTCCTCGGGCTTCACATCCAGCTCCGCGCCCTGCAGCAAGTGCGCCGCGATGCCGTTGTAGTAGATCTGCCAATCGGTCCGCTTGTACGGCACTTCCAGCGTCGCGATGCGCCCGGCGTGCTCCACCTTCACCGTGAACGGGTCGCGGTTGCTGTCCACGATGGCGCCCTTGGTGCCCAGGATGCGCCAGCGCGGCTTGCCCGCCGCCGCCAAGTTCCCAAGCTCCAACTCGGCCGCGCAGCCGTTCTTGAAGCGGATGACCGCCTTGCAGTGGTCCTCGTTCGTCACGTCCGTCCAGACGCGCTTCTGGAAGAACCCGTCGACCCCCACGACCTCGCTCGGCACCAGGTTGAGGATCCAGTCGACGAAGTGCGCACCCCAGTCGAACATCGCGCCGCCGGAGATCTCCTTGTCCGCGCGCCACCAGGTGCCCGGGTGCCCGTAGCCGGCGCCGTACGCCTCCACATGGAACACGTCGCCGATGAGGCCCTGGTCGATCACCTCCTTGATGGCCAGATAGTCGCCGTCATGCCGCCGGTTGTGGAAGACCGAGAGCATCTTCTTCGCCTTCTGCGCTGCCTCGATCATCGCGTCCGCCTGGGCGACGGAGGTGCACATCGGCTTCTCGGTGATGACGTGCTTGCCGGCCTTGAGGCACTGGATCGCGATCTCGGCGTGGATGTTGTGCGGCAGCACGACCACGCAGAGGTCGACCTCGTCGTCCTTCAGCAGCTTCTCGACACACGGGTAGGTGCGGATGCCGGGGTAGTCCTCGGCAGCGGCCACCATGCGCGGCGGGTCGATGTCGCAGGCGGCGACGGTCTGGAACCCGGCCGCGTTCATCCAGCCGGCGTGTGCCCGGCCCATGTTGAAAGCAGCGCCATATCCGATCACCGCGCCGCGGATGGTCTTGCTCTTCTTCGTCTTCCCGGATGCCATAGCGATCCTCCTCGTCAGCGGAGTTCTGCATGCGGCGCGCGGTGTCCTGCAGGCGTAGATGCGTGGAAGTTGCCGTACCAAACTTGACAACTCGCCCGCTCGCTTTGTATGCTGCATGCAGCTCGCGCCGCATCATCCCGCCGATCTGCCCGCGGCCCCAGAGTATGGACGCATGGGATCCACGCTGCTCCCAGAAGCCGATGCCGCCTCCCCGGCCATTCGCCGGTTCGCCGAGCCCATCCCCGAGGGCTGGGTCTACCCCTGCACGCTCGACGAGTTGCACGCTCGCCTGGCCGAGTTCCACGCCGAGGACCTGCGCGGCCTGCACGCCGCCGGCCTTGCCGCCTCCACCCGCAAGCACTGGGCCACCAACGCGCGGTACTGGCACGAGCCGAAATCCACGATCATCGTGTACTCGTATCCCGCCACGCTCGCATACAGGCGTGAGCCAGCCACCCACCGCCATCACCTGGAGCTGTGGCAAGCCGTCGAGTTGCACTTTGGCATGCGCATCGAGAAGGTGGGCAGCCGGTGGTGGTGTCGTTGGGACGCAGACGACTTGCGTCGGTTCATCCTCCGCCACGTCGTCGCGCATGAGGTGGGGCATCATGTGCAGTACCGACAGAGACAGGCAGAGCGACTGATCGATCGGCCGTCGACGCGGGTGATGGAGCAATTCGCCGAAGCCTACGCGGTCCGGCACTGGTAGTGGATTGAGGGCACAGAGCATGCGACGAGCGAGCAACCGGCAGATCGACCTGGCCTTCTACATGGGCCTGCGCGGCAACCGGGCGATGGAAGCCGGCGATCTGGAGCGCGCGGCGGCCTGGCTCACCGCGGCCGAGCGCGTGAGCCCGGGCTACCTGCCCACCCTCTACTGGCGCGGGAAGCTGGCGCGCGCCAAGGGGCACAACGACGCGGCCAGGCGCCTCTTCCAGGCGGCCGCTTCCTCGGCGAGCCGACACGACTTCCGGGCCGCCGCACTGGTCGACCTTGCCGAGGCCCTCGACGACGACGGTGAGCACGACCAGGCCCTGGCGGCTGCTCGCCGCGCCATCGCCGTCCAGGCGATGGGGAACAACACGGACTGGACTCGCTACCACCAGAGCCGCGCCTACCGCAGGCTGGGTCGCGACGCGGCGGAGCGGGGCGATGCAGACGAGGCCCCGCGGTGCCAGAAGGAGGCCGCGCGCCTGTCACCGGACTCACCCAGCGCGCTGCTGGCCCTCGCCGACGCGCACATGGAGCGTGACGAGAGGGCCGACGCCGTGGCGTGTCTCCGCAAGGCAGCCGATCTGGCGCAGGGCGACGCCGAGATCCACGGCCGCGTCGGCAACCGGTATGCGCAGTTGGCGGAGTACGCCGCCGCCGCCGGGGAGTACCTGCGGGCCATCGAGTTGGCGCCGAACGACGCCCGCGGCCACGACGGGCTGGGGTGCGCCTTGTCGAGGCTCGGCTACCACGAGGAGGCCGAGCGCCAGATCAGGGAGGCGGTGCGGCTCGACCCGAACGACCTGCGCACGCAGACCAACCTCGCCGTCGTCCTGAAGGATCGCCACGGGCACCGTCCCGCCGCGCGCTGGCTGCGCCAGGTCATCCGCGCGCATCCGGACTGCGCCGAGGCCCACCTCCGCCTCGCCTATGTCCTCTGGCGCCACGCGAGCCGCAAGACGGTGTGCGCCTCTCTACAGCGGGCGCTGGACCTGGATCCGGATGGCGAGACCGGCCGAAGTGCCCGCGAAGCGCTGGCCAGGTGGGAGGAACCGGGATGAGTGACTACCAGGGGCGTTGGTACGCCCGGCCACCGAACGGCCGCATCACGGAGCGTCGGGTGACCAGCCTTGCTTACTACCTCGGCCACCGGGGTAGCCGGGCTCTGCGCGCCGATGACATGGTCCGTGCCCAGGCGTGGCTCGACTCGGCTGATCGCCTCAAGCCGGGTTACGTGCCCACCCGGTACTGGCGGGGCGTGCTGGAGAAGAAGCGGGGCAACCTGGACGCAGCCGCCCTCCTGTTGCGGGACGCGGCCGCCGAGGCGGACTCCCTCGACTATCGCGCCGCGGCCATGGTGGACCTGGCCGAGGTCCAGAGCCTGGCAGGCGAACACGAGCAGGCGATGGACACCGCCCGCCGCGCCATCGCCATCCAGGCCATGGGCAACAACACTGAGTGGACGCGCTGGCACCAGTCCCGCGCCTACCATGCCCTCGGTTGTGACGCGGCCCGAAATGGCGACCTCGACGAGGCGCTCCGCTGCCATCGAGAGGCGGTGCGCCTTGCGCCGGACAGCCCGGGGCGGCTCGTCTCGCTGTCAGTCACGCACCGGAAGCGCGACGAGAAGCCCGAGGCCATCGCGTGTCTGCGCAAGGCAGCCGAACTCGCGCCGGACGATGTGGACATCGCCTACCGCCTGGCGCTCCAGCACGCCAGGTGCGACCAGCCGGCGGCCGCTGCGGGCCTGTATCTGCGCGCGATAGAGCTGGATCCCGACCACGCGGAGTCACACCATGGCCTCGGATGCGTCCTGCTGAAGCTGGGTCACCGCGAGGAAGCCGAGCGCCAACTGCGGGAGGCCATCCGTCTGGCGCCGGAAGAGCCGGCCACGCAGGCGAACCTGGGCATCGTCCTGAACGCTCGCTGCGGGCATCGCCGGGCGGCTCGATGGCTGCGTCAGGTAATCCGCGACCATCCGGACTGCGCTCTTGCGCACGCCCACCTCGGGTACGTCCTGTGGGGGCACGCGAGTCCGAAGACTGTGCGAGCCGAGTTCGAGAAGGCGATCGCCCTCGGTGACGAAGAGGTGGCCGGCAAGGCGCGCGCCTGGCTGGCCAACTACGAGGAGGCGCCGTAGCCCGATCGATCGGTTGACGGTGCCGAGCGGGCAGCGACGCCTGCCCCACCACAGCGCCAACGCGGGGCATGGGCGGTCGAGTGCGCCGTGACCGTGTCCCACTATCGCTAGATGTCGCATCCGCGCTCTCGGGCCAACACGGGCCTGCCGCGCACCCCCCTGGAGGAACCGAATGACGGCCGTACCCAGATGGACAACTGCTGGTGCTCTGCTCGCCATGGCCGGTCTGCTGCTGGTCTGCCCGTCGACCCTGGCGCAGGGCGCGAAGAAGCCGAGGCCGACGCCCAAGCCTGCATCCGGCGCGAAGCCTGCGCAGACCGCGGCCCGCCCGCCGCTAGACGCGGAGATCAGGGCAGCGCTCAAGGCGGCGCCGTCGGCCAAGGACTACCCGAACGACGATTGGGCGGCACTGATCGACCTCGAGGACGTGACCGTTGCACCGGATGGCACCACGACGGCTACGTTCCGATATGCGTTCAAGGTGCTGACGGAAGGCGGCAAGCGCTACGGCGATGTGGCACGGAGCTACACGAGCAGCTATGAGGACCTGCAACTCGTGTATGCCCGCACCATCCGCAAGGACGGCTCGGTCGTCTACGTGGATTCGAAGGACGTGAAGCGCACATCGGTCTACTCGGCGTACCCGCTGTATGACGACTCGAAGGTGCTGCGCTTCTCGATGCCGGCCGTCGAGGAGGGCTGCGTCATCGAGTACGCGTACCGCGAGGTCACGCGCCCCAAGGTCATGCCCGGCCACCACTTCGAGCACTGGTCGTTCGCCAGCTACAACCCGGTGCTTCTCAGTCGCCTGAGGATGACGGTGCCCAAGGGCGCCGTGCTGAAGACGAAGATTCACAATGCCGACAAGCTCAAGCCGCTGATCGCGCAGGGGCCCGGGGACACGCAGACCTACACATGGGAGATGCGCGACTTCGGCACGGTCGACCCAGAGCCTTCGATGCCCAGCATCAGCGAGATCCGTCCCTGGATGCAGATCTCCTCGCTGGACTCGTGGAAGGCCGTCGGCAAGTGGTTCCGCGCCCTCCAGAAGCCGCAGGCCGCCTCGACGCCGGCGATCCGCGCTGCGGTGACCAAGCTGATCGAGGGCGCGAAGGACGACGACGAGAAGGCGAAGCGCCTCTACGAGTGGGTCTCAACGAAGGTCCGCTACGTGGCTGTGGAGCTGGGCCAGTCGGCCTATCAGCCGCATCGCGCCTCCGAGGTCTACGGGAAGCTGTACGGCGACTGCAAGGACAAGGCCAACCTGCTCATCACGATGCTCGCCGAAGCGGGCATCAAGGCAGACCCGGTGCTGCTGTCGGCCGGCGATACCGACAAGACCTCCGAGGCCCTGCCCTCGCCGCACGCCTTCGACCACTGCATCGCGCTTGCGCACGTGGGCGGCAAGGACGTCTGGCTGGACGCGACGGCCACGTCGTGCGCCTATGGCGACATCCCCCAGGCCGACCGCGGCTCCGAGGCGCTGGTGGTGACCGATGACGGCGGGTCCTTCGTTACCGTGCCTACGTTCAAGACCGGCGAGGACAGCGCGGAGCACTTCAGCACCATCACGCTGGCCGCCGACGGTAGCGCGGACGCGGAGTACCGTTCGGCCAACCGCGGGAACTACGCACAGGCATACCGTCGCGGGTTCCGCGACGTCACGCCCGACCAGTTGGATCAGTACATCCAGCGCCAGGTCCAGCAGATCGCCACCGGCGCCACGCTCAAGGCCCATCACGAGTCCGATCCCAAGGTGAACGTCGATCCATACGAGGACATGCTGGCCGTCCACGCACCGTCGTTCGCGAAGAAGAGCGGCGACATGCTGATGCTCACCGTGAGCATGATCGCGCCCACGTCGTCCGGCAGCCCGTTCTCGAAGGAGAAGCGCGTGTGGCCGATCGTACAGGAGTGCGACGTCGTCTTCGATATGTCCGGCACGGTCAACCTGCCCGAGGGGTTTGAGGCAATCGGCATCCCTGAGCCGGTTCACGCTTCGTGCGCGCTTCTAGACTACGAGCGGACCATCACGAAGTCGCCGGACGGCAAGTCGCTCAAGGTGACCGCGCGCTGCCACTACAAGCCCGGGCGCGCTCCAGCGAGCGACTACGCGGCCATCCGAGACTGCTTCAATGCCCCGGCCAAGGCCGACGAGGAGCAGATCGTGCTGCGCAAGAAGCAGTAGGCGTAGCTGTGGGCCGATGCGTCCGGCCGCCTTTGCCGGCGCACGCGGCGCTCCTGAGCACTGAACGTTGCGCAGGTGCCTGCGCGACATCCCCCCGGAGGTATGAGATGACGGTTGTACCCAGATGCGCAACCGCGGGCAGCGTGTTGGCCGTCGCTGGCCTGCTGCTGAGCGCCTGCCCACTCTGCGCCGCCCAGAAGGCGCATGCGGCCAAGACCAAGCCTGCGGCGGCCCAGGCGAGCCCGCAGTTGGTCCAGCCGCCGCTCGACGATGAGATCAAGGCCGCGCTGAAGGCGGCGCCGTCGGCCAAGGACTACCCGAACAGCGACTATGCCACGCTGCTCGACGTGGCGGACGTGAAGGTTCTGCCCGACGGCACGGTCACTGGCACGCACCGCGAGGCGTACAAGGTGTTCAACGAGCGCGGGCGCCAGTTGGCCGACGTGTCGCTCTACTATGCCTCGAGCTATCAGAGCGTCGACCTCGTCTACGCGCGCACCATCAAGAAGAACGGGACGGTGGTCTATGTGAAGCCCTCCGAGGTCCACCGGACCTCAGTGTTCGCCGAGTACCCGCTCTACGATGACTCCAAGGCAGTCAAGTTCTCGATGCCCGCCGTCGAGGACGGATGCGTGATCGAGTACCTCAGCCGGCGGAAGACGCTCGCCAAGCTGATGCCGGGCCAACACGCGGTGAACTGGGGCTTCACCAACTACCAGCCGGTGCAGGTCAGCCGGCTGCGCATGACGCTGCCTGCCGCGATCGTGCCGAAGTACAAAGTGCACAATGCCGCCAATGTGGAGCAGACCGTCACGACGTCGGCTGACGGAGCGCTCAAGACCTACACCTGGCAGATGTCGAAGATCCCTCCGGTCGACCCAGAGCCCATGATGCCGGAGATCAAGGAGTTCCGCCCCTGGATGGAGGTGTCGTCGGCGGACTCGTGGGGCGCCGTCGGCAAGTGGTTTCGCGATCTCCAGAAGCCGCAAGCCGTCGCGACACCGGCGATCCGTGCCACGGTCGCCAAGTTGACCGCCGGGTGCAAGACAGACGACGAGAAGGCCAAGGCCCTCTACGACTGGGTGGCCAGCAAGGTGCGCTACGTCGCAGTCGAGCTTGGTATGTCGGCGTTCCAGCCCCACAAGGCCTCCGAGGTGTACGACAAGCTGTACGGCGACTGCAAGGACAAGGCCAACCTGCTGATCACGATGCTCGCGGAGGCGGGCATCAAGGCGGACCCGGTCCTCGTGCCGGCGAACGAGCACCTGACCCTCGCGGAACAGCTTCCCGCGCCGCGCCGGTTCAACCACTGCATCGCTCTGGCGCACGTCGGTGGCAGAGACGTATGGCTCGACGCGACCGCCGACTCGTGCGCGTACGGGGCCATTCCGGAGGCCGACCGAGGCACGTCGGCTCTCGTCATCACGGACGCCGGCAGCGAGCTGCGGACGGTACCGGCATCGAAGCCCGGCGAGACCGGGGTGAGCATCACGCGAGACCTGAAGCTAGCGACCGACGGCGCCGGCGACAGCCGCATCGTCATCGAAATGACCGGAATGTACGGCGAGGGCGCACGCGCCGCCTACCGGCGCCTGACGCCTGAGTTGGTGCAGCAGGCATCCGATGGGCTGGCGCAGGCGCTGGGGGCCGGCTCCAAGCTCCTATCCCATCGGGAATCGGACCCCAAAGTGAATACGGATCCGTTCCGCATGTCGTTCGAGGTGCACACGCCCGCCTTGGCGACCAAGAGCGGCGACCTGCTGATCGTGCCACTGCGCACACCGGCCCTGTCAGCGGACGCCAGTTCGCTCGCCAACGAGAAGCGGGTCTTGCCGCTCGTGTCCTACTACGAGATGAGTATGCGTGCCACAAGTACCATCGCGCTGCCGGAGGGCTACGAGGTGATGAGCCTTCCCAGCGAGGTCAGTGTGTCGTCGGCGCTGCTGGACTACACGCGAACGGCCACCCGCTCTGCCGACGGGCGCTCGGTGGTGGTCTCGTCGACCGGTCACTACAAGCCGGGGAGGGCCGCTGCATCCGACTACACCACGGTCCGGGCCGCGTTCCAGGCGCCGGCCAAGGCGGACGTCGAGCAGCTCGTTCTGCGCAAGAAGCAGTAGGACGGAACCTCACCCAGCAGCCTGCCGCGCAAGCCGGACAGCGGGTATCCTGATGTGTGTGGGCCTCGTGACGGGGCCCACACACCACCACCGCGATGTGAGGAGACCGCATGAACTGCCCACAGCGTAGAGCATTCACCCTCATCGAACTGCTAGTTGTTATCGCGATTATCGCGATTCTGGCAGCCATCCTGTTCCCCGTGTTCGCCCAGGCCCGCGAGAAGGCCCGCACCATCTCCTGCCTCTCCAACATGAAGCAGATCGGTACGGGCATCATGATGTACACCCAGGACTACGACGAGCGCATCTTCTTCCGTGTCGGCTGGAAGAACTCGCGGTCCGGCTACATCGCCACTGCCGATTCGCTGCGCTGGTGGAACCAGTTGATGCCGTACCTCAAGAGCGGCGACGTGTTCCGCTGCGCCAGCGACTCGACCCCGACGGCCAGCCCCAACGCCCAGAGCCAGAAGGTCATTCCGCGGTCCTACATGGCTCTCTCCTGCGCCGAGAGCCTCGGGCTGGCCCAGCTCGACAGCCCGGTCGACACGATCATCATCACCGAGAAGTGGTCCGACCGCACGGATAGCTGGATCGAACCCTGGCTGGGTAACATGGGGCCCGATCCCAACGACGCGTCGAAGATGTACGTGACCGCCAACCGGCACAGCGGCCAGATCAACTGCGCCTTCTTCGATGGCCATGCCAAGTTGACGCGGGCGGGCGCCATCCAGCACAGCAAGGACCTGTCGGGCTGCAACCTGATCTACCGCTACCCGTTCGCCGACTACTCGGGCACGACCACCCCGACCGTCTACACGCCGAGCAGCAGTGCCGCCACGCCGAACATCTGCACGCCGTCCGCCGCGAACGGCTTCACCTACCCGTAGAAGGAGCGCATCATGCCCACCAACCGCCGCCTCATTGCAGCCTGCCTGTGCGCCGCCCTCTCCGCCGCGTGCGCGGCCAGCTCTCTCGCTCAGCAGCCCGCCGCCGGTGCCGCCCCCGCCGCCAAGCCCGGCACGCCGAAGTCCGCGCGCTGGCAGGTGAGCTGGGCCGTCGATCCGGACATCGCCAAGGTGAAGGGCAGCCCCAAGCCGACCACCATCGAGCAACTCATCACCTACAAGCGCCCGAAGGACCTGCCGCTCGTGGGCACGGCGCCGGAGTGGTATCGCACGCACCGGCTCGACCCCATCGAGACGACGCTCTGGAAGATCACGGCGACCATCGTCAATGTGGCGTCCGAGCGCGACGGCGATTACCGCCTGACCGTGGCC
>CAZFLM010000046.1:0-20374 GCA_964519955.1 uncultured Chthonomonadaceae bacterium
CGCGCCCGCCCGCCCGCCCGGCCGCAGGCCCACCAGGCGGGTCGTTCACGGCCCGCCCTTCACGCCCCGCCCACGGCCCGCCCGCATCGCCCCCCAACCCCAACCCCCAAGTCCTAAGTCCCAGCCTCCAACCTCACCGCCGCAATCTCCACCCGCACTCCCGGACGGTTCACCGGGTCATACCGAAGGCCCGTGATCAGCCCACGCCACCGCGGATTGGCAGCCACGTCGAGCACGTAATCATGCCACTGGCCGTCGCCCTCGGCGTCGAAACGCACGCTCGTCGGCTCGCCCATCCCGCCGGACCGCGTGCTCCAGAACACCTGCGCCTTCTCGCTGAACGCCGCGCCATCCAGCGCGGTCAGCCGCACCCGCAGATGCAGCTTCGTGAACCGCGACGCCTCGAGCTGCATCGGAGGGCCGGTGAACGCCGGGTCGTTCGAGTTCGTCTCCGCCACCAGCGCACCGCCCTCCAGCTTCCCCGTCGTCATCCCCATCATCGACTGCCAACCGTGTGCCCCGGTCGAGAAGTCCCACGACGACGCCGTACGCACCACGCGCTCCACCTGCGGCACCGTCAGCCCGTAGTCCGCCGGGATGCCGTCCTGGTGCGCCTTGGGCCCCACGAACACGTCGCGCACCGCGTCCAGGTACCCGAACCCGAACTCGCGCACAGGCTCGATGTACGACCCCTCACCCAGCTCGTTCCACGCCTCGATCAGCACCGACGGGATCGTCTTGTCCGGGTGCGCCTCCACGAACTTGCGCGCATCCTGCAGGTGCTTCTTGAACACCGCCGGCGTCCGGTTCGAGCGCACCATCGCGGCCGCCCCGGCCCACGGGCGATTGTCCCACCCGCCGGAGATCGGCAGCATCTGCGGCAGCGAGACCTGCTCCGCAAGCTGCGCCCACCAGTCCGCGTACCCCTCGATCAGCCGCGCGTACGGCGACCACTTCGTCGAGCCCTCCATGTTCAGCCCGGCCCAGTTGTAGCAGGTGACCGCGTCGTACCCGTCCTCGACGCACGCCTTCGCGTCACCCACGCCGCCCACGCACGCGATCAGGTAGATGCCCGGCAGCCCCGCCTTGCGGCACTCCTCGCGCATCGCGTCGAACGCCCGGTGCGTCTCCGCGCTGCCGATGTCGTCGCGATACCGGCTCGGCGCGAAGATGATCACCACCGGCTTCCCATCCACCCGGTAGTACTCCGGCAGTCTGAAGTAGTTGTCGATCCAGAACCGCGCCACTTCGATCGAGTCCTTCACCGACGAGGTGCCCGGCGCGTTGTGATTCGCCCACAGCAGGCAGAACTTCAGCAGGTTGCGGTAGCGCGCCTTCAGGTACCCGTCGTGCAGCCCGTGCTCCAGCGACCGCGCCCCCTGCGACCAGTACCAGTCGTACGCGAAGAACGTGATGCCGTGCTCGACCGCGAACTTGATGTGCCAGTCCGCCACCTCCGGGCTGCCCTCGGCGTACCACCCCAGCACCGGCCGCCGTTCCGGGTACCGCAGAATCGGCTCCCACTGCGACGGGTTCTTCCAGCCCGGGAAGTAGTACACGCCCACGTCGATCTTCGGCCGCACCGGCTTCGGCTTCGGCACGTACGACGCCTTCGTCGAGGAGAGCCGCGCCGTCACGCTCGCCACTGCCGAGGCCGTCACCTGCCGGCCGCCGCTCCCCACCGCGAGCTGCAGCGAGTGCTTGCCCGGCTTGGCGAACACAACCTTCCAACTCCACTCCTCTTCCTGCCCGAACACCAGGTCGTAGGTCCCGCTGCCGCCGCCCACCGCCTTGCCGCCCGCCACGGTCAGCCGCGCGCGAGCCCCCTTCGCCGCGCCGCCCCCCATGTTCGTCACGCGCGCCGACACGCTCACCGGCACGCCCGCCCGGGGCAGCGCGTCGTCCACGCCGAAGCTCAGCACGCGCAGCTCCGCCGACCCCGTCGCCTTCTCGCCGATCTGCAGCCGCTCCACGGTGAACGCGGCGCCCGCTTCGGGGCCCGGCCGCAGCCCGATCGCCACGATGTTCCCCATCCAGCCAGGGGTATCCAGTACGTCCAGGTTGTACGTCACGGCCTTGCCGCCGCCCAGCACGTCGAACGTGTGCTCCTTCAGCCCGAACGCCGCGTCCGTCGCGAACACCAGTGCGGCGCGCGTCGGCTTCTCGCTGCGGATGCGAACCGACACCACCGGGTTCGTCTCGGCCTCGACCTTGAACGACGGGCTCAGACAGAACGCGTCCGCGCCCTGCTGCACCACCCGCAGCCCCCCCGCCACCCGAGCCAGAGCGACGTGGTTCATCCCCTGCCAGTCGGCCATCCCCTTGGCGAAGTCGAACACCGGCTTCTCTACATCCGCGCCCGGCAGCGAGACGATGCGGATGTCCGAGATATCCACGGTGGCCGCATCGTACGGGTCCACGCGAAGCTGGACAATCTTGCCCTCGTGCTGCCAGAACGGAAACACGCGGTACGTGTGCCACTTCCCGTCGCCCTTCGCCAGGAAGCGTGAGCACTTCTCCCCATCGAAGCCGCCGTACTTACCCTCGCTCGTGCCGGACCAGAACAGCTCGTACATGCCGTTGCGGTCCGTCTTCAGGCGCATCTCGATGGCCTGGCGCGCGGTCGCGGGCACGTCGAACTTCGGCTTCAGGAACAGGATCGGGTCCGCCCCCTCGCACCGGAAGTGCAGGGCTCCATCCACCACGCCCCAGTCCTTCACCTGCTCGTTCGCGCTCCACAGCGCCGCAGCCTCGGCCGTGTCGAGCTTCCACTCCTTCACCACGTCGGCCGGCCCCTGCGCCTGCACGCCCGCGAGCGCCAGGCACCACAACAATGCTCCGATCATCCCTCGCTACCTTTCGTTCTGCACCTTCAGGTCGTCCAGGTAGAACACCGTCTTCTCCCTCGCCGAGCTGGAGAACCCGAACCAATCCACCGCCTTGAACGCCGGATCCGTCGCCATGTCCGCGTAGCGCACCGTCGCCTGCCCTGGCAGGGTCACCGAGAGCGACCACTTCCCCGCCTTCGCGCCGAGCCCTGCCTCGATCTCGAACCGCACCCACTGCCCCACCGGCAGGTCGATGTCTGGCTTCCCCGCCACGTGCACCTTCCCACCACTCACCGAAAAGCTCGGCCCAACCTTGTACGGCATCCCGGCCGGCCACGTGCGCCACTCGTGGTACATCACCACCCCCGCCTCGCAGCGCATCGCGAAGCTCGCCCTGGTCACTCCCGCCCGGTGCGACGGCGTGAACACGAGGTGCGGGTCGTAGTCGAACTGCAGCCCCGGCGCGTCCGTGATCTTAAGGCTCCGCTTCCCGGTCGCAGCCGTCTCGTCGGTCACCGTGATCGAGTCGCCCTTGTTCTCCACGTTGTTCTGCGCGTCCGGGCACGGCTGCCCGACCGGCACGTGCTCGAAGTCCTGGTCCACCGTCATCGGCGGAGGCGGCGGCGCCTGGGGCGCAAACTCCAGCGCCGGCCACTCGCTCTGCACCGTACGCCCTCTCCACGCGACCGAGCCGTACACGCCCGCCTGGTTCGGGTCGAAGGGCTTGAACCCGATCTTCCCGGCAGGCGAGCCCGGCTTCAGCCGGAAGTCGCGCCGCTTCGCATCCATAAACAGCGGGTCCGCCACGATCGACCCCTCGTCCTTGCCCGTCGCCTGCCACGCCGCCAGGTCCAACTGCCCGAACTTCACCGGCTTGCCGCTGGCGTTCCAGTACAGGTTGTGGTCCAGCTTCACGTTCGCGTCATTCCAGTTCGCGCTCAGCAGCTCGCTCTGGTCCCAGTACACAATGTTGTTCTGGAACGTGAACGACAGGTGGTCCTCCACGCGCGACCGCTGGAGCTGCCCGTCCATGCTGAACGCGAGGATGTTGTTCCGGATGATGTTCCCTTCGCCGTAGTGCTGGTGGTACATCCCCGTCTTCACGTCGTGCACCAGGTTGCCCTCCAGCACGATCCCGGTGCTGCCCTCGTCGTTGTAGAGCCCCCACCCGCCGCGCCCATACCGGTCGTACGAGTACACGTCGTGGATGTGGTTGTGGCTTACCGTGCTCCCGGGCTGCTTCCCCAGCGTGTACACGCCGCCCATGTCGCTCAGCACGCCCCACCCGATGTGGTGGATGTGGTTGTAGTCGATGTGGTTGTCCGACGCCAGGCTCTCACCGTACCCCCACGTCCACCCCACCGACACGCCGGTATAGAACGCGTCGCCGATGTCGTTGTGCGTCACCTGGTTGCCGCCGCTCTGCCCGATCCACACGCCGATGCAGCCCATGTGGATGCGCCCGAACGACCGCACGATGTTGTTGTCAAACACGATGCCGCCCGTGCGGTCGGGCCCCTCGGCGCGAATCTCCGTCTCCCCGATCCGCATCCCGCCGGCGCCCAGATCGCCCAGATAGGTGCGCTCAATCCGGCAATCCCGGCAGCCCTTGCGGAACCACGCGCCCCACCCGCCGATGTGCCGCACCTCGCAGTCCTGCACCGTCACGTTGCGCGCGTAGTCCGCCGTGATGGCCGCCCCGATGCTCACCTCGGCCTGCCCGTCGCCGTGCCCGGCCAGCGGCACCACGTACTGCCCGTGCCGGAACAACAGCCCGCGGAGCGTCAGGTACTGCACCGGCTTGTCTGCCGTACCCGCGATCCTGACGAAATCCTCGGCGACCGGTGCGATGACACCCATCGTCGCCGGCTCCTCGCCCTTGCGCGGCTTGTACAGCAGCACCCCGTCCGGCTGCAGAGCCCACTCGCCCGGCTCCGTCACCGCCGCCGGCACGTTCTCGATGTGGAAACGCTGGTTCGGCGCCCACTCCAAAAACGCCCACGGCGCGCCTGGCCCATGGAAGATGACCTTGCCGGTCGCCGCATCGACGGCCGCCGGATGGTGCTCCGAGACCTCCCACGAGTGGTACACCACGAACGTGATGGCCTTGAGCTGCTCCGGCGTCAGGTTCGCCACCGGCGCCACGTCCTCGCGCCTCGCCACGAACGCCCGCCCACCGAGCTGCGCTTCCCGCCCGGTAACCGGGTCGATGCCGTACGGCACCTTGCCCTGCATCCAGTAATAGAAGCGCTTCGGCAGCCGCGAGCGAGGCAGCCGCCCCTTGCCGTCCCAGAGCTGGTCGAACCACCACTTGCCCGCCGCCACGTCCGGCACGGTGGTCTCCCACAGCCCGTCCGGCCGCGCCTTGAACCCCGTGATGACCCGCCCGCCGCTGAACACCGGCTTCGTCCCGGCGGCAGCCTCGTACACCACCGGCGCGTCCTTGGTCCCGCCGTCCTGCGCCTCGAACACCACCGGCCCCGTCACGTAGTACGTCCCGCGCGCCACCACCACGTGCACCGGCCCGGTCACCGCGCCCTTCGCCCGCAGCGCCCGCACCGCGTCCCGCGCCCCAGTCAGCGTCGCCAGCGGGCCGTCGGTCTTCGCCGCGTTCGCCTGCGCCAGCCGCCCCGACCACGTGTCACGCCCGTTCGGCGCCACATACAGCGTCTGCCCCGAACACCCCATCGCGCTCACCACCACCAGCGCCGCCACCCAGAACCACCGCATCCGGAATCCCCTCCACGCCAGATCGCCATGCCCCGCCGTCACCCATCACACGACACCCGGCACCCAGCACCCGGCACACGTAGGGGCTAAGCAATCGCGTCGCCAGACTACCTCGACCCCAGACCCAACTCGCGATTGCTTAGCCCGGCCCCTCTCTCGCTCCAACGCTCCGCCCAAACGCGCAGGCCCCCGGGCCGCGCAGGCGAACTTCGTGCCCAACTCAGGCGCAGTTTCAACCGCCGATCCTAAAGCCCCACGCCCGTCGCCCCGACACCCGACACCCGGTCCCCACGCCCCACCTACCGCTGGTGCGCCCCGATGCTCCGCCGCCCGCCGCTCGCCAGCCGCGCACCGAAGAAGTCGCGCCCACCATCATCCGGCAGAGACACGCCGCCGGTCCGGCACGGCGACCCCGGCCGCAGCTTGTAGCACGCAGCACTGCCGCCGCCGGGGCGCGCCAGCAGCGGGTCCATTCGCTTCCCACCATCCGGCCACCCTGACGTCTGCTTGCCCCAGAAGCAGTTCCGCTCCAGCTTCGCCTCGCGGATGTGGCCGAAGTCGAACGTGATCTCGCCGTCGGAATACACGATGTTGTTCGCGAACCGCGCCCGCGCAGGCGAGCCCATCGTGTTCCGCGCGAAGAGCACCTTGTTCCCCGGCCCCACGTAGATCGTGTTGTTGTAGATCAGCGCGTCGTGTACGCCGTCGAACTCCATCGTGAAGATGGCCGTGCCGTCGTTCTGGCTGATGTTGTAGCGCGCCACCGTACCCGCGCCGCCGCAGTTCAGCAGGAACCCACCGGCGTTGTCGTGGCTCCAGTTGTACTGGAACACCGTCCCTTGGCAGCTCAGGTCGTCGTCGAACGCCTCGCTGTCCCAGACCGTCTTGCCCCCCACCGCCGTGTGGCTCACCTCGTTGAACTGGATGAGCGTGCCGATGGACCGCTGCGGCCAGATGCCGGCGCACGCGCGCTCGCCCGGTCCGCGCCCCACCCGCTGGTGCGCGTAGTGCAGCTCGTTCCGCTCGATCACCGCCCCGCGGCACCCCAGGATGAAGATGCCGTCGCCCCCGATGTCGCGCAGCTTGTTGCCACGGATCACCACGCGCGTGCTGAGCGGGTCGTCCGGCTTCGCGGGCCAGTCGGTCACGAGGATGCCATTCCGATCGGCGTGCTCGATCGTGCAGTCCTCGATGCGAAGGTCGTCGAACCACGCCGCCCCGGCCGCCCGCCTCACTAGGAAGCCGCCGTCGTCGCCGGTCAGCCCGCCGTGAATGTCGTGGATCCGCAGCCGTCGGAACGAGAGCCCGCGCGTCGCCCCGGCCTGTCCGCTCACCGCCAGGACACCGGTCACCGAGTTCGCCAACTCCAGATCGTGCACCGAGCAGAACTGGACGGCGTGCAGTGCGACGGCGGGACCGGAGGGACATTCGATGCGGGGATCGGGCCCGTTGCCATACCGCCCGACCTCCGTGTGATCGCCGGGCAGTTCGAGGGAGCCCTGGAAGGTGCAGCCCGCCTTCAGCAGAATGCGGCAGCCAGACGCCGCCTCAGCGCGGCCCATGCGGGCGAGGGACCTCCATGCGGCAGCCGGGGAAGTGCCAGCCGCCGCGTCATTCCCCGATGCGGAGTCGATGTAGAACGTCTTCACTGGCGTAGCCCCCGCCCGCGCCATCGCGACGAACAGAGACAGAGCACCAAACACAGCCAGGCGCATGCCGATCACCTCTGGTAGGAGCAGCCGGCACCCAGTTCAGCGCCCGCCCCCGCTTAACCTCCCACACGCCAACTGCACGCCCCGCCCAAACGCACACGCCCCAGTCCGCGCAGGCGGAGTCCGTGCCTCTCTCAGGCGCCGTTTCAACCGCCAGCCCAAGGCCGCCCGCCACGCCGCCTGCCCGCTACGGACGGAACCCCACGTACAGCGCCGGCAGCGCCTCCCGCAGCGCACGCTCGTTCTCCTTCGCGTCGCCGCGATCGTACAGCCACATCGGCCCCTTCGCGTCCCACTGCACGTCGAACTGCCCGTCGTCCCGCACCGTCACCCGGCAGCGGCGCAGGTCGTTCGGCAGCACGATGTCGCCCTTCGCCACCTCGCGCGCCGGCACCAGGCGATGCGTCCCATCCACCCGCCGGACCAGCTTCCGACGCGCCACGTTCGCCCAGACCGCCGTCTCCCACACGTTGTGCGGCCGCGCACAGATCCCGCGAAGGACCTCCGGCGCCACGTCGTCCTCAAGCGCGTTCAGGAAGTCCATGCGCACCGTCCGCTCGAACGCGAAGGCCAGGTACCGCTGCAGCCGCACGTCCATCCGGTCGACGAACGCGAGGTTGGGCAGCATCCAGAACGAGTTGTGCCGCCCGACGTCGAACGGTCCCTTCTCCGTCGCGCACGGATAGATCGCCACCGGCAGATCCGACCGCAGCACCCGCACGAACGCGTGAACGTCAAGCCGCACGTTCCACTCCAGGTAGCCGGCCGGGTACGCCCCCGCGCACAGGTGCACCATCCGCACCTTCCGCCGCATCAGGTCGGGCGCCCGGTTGTACGCAACCGCCACCGGCCGCGCGGAGCCGAACGAGACGATCTCGACGGGCTCGCGGCTTTCGCGCAAGACCCTCAGCATCAGCTCGACGCCGGTCTGCTGGAACGCCGGCGCATCGCGCATCGCATCGTCCGGTGAGGCCATCTGCTCGTACGGCCCCACCGCGCACGGCACGTTCCGGCCGAAGATGGCGTTGAGCTGCGTCACGGGGATGAAACCCGCATCGCGCGGCCCGGTCGGGTCGCCGTACTCCGGCTGAACGGGGTCCTTGTACGGCCAGCGGTAGCGGTTCGTCACGTCGAGGATGACCGCGCGCAGGTCAACATCCGGCAGCCCGTACGCGGCGATCAGGTCCACGTTGTCGCCGACATCCTGGTGCGGGTGGTAGAGGTCCGTGATGTCGATCACCGGAGCGGCGGGACTTGGGACTTGGGGGTTGGGGCTGGGCGAACTGGATTGCGCCGTAGCCAGGGGGGCGGCGGCGAGCCCGGCGACCAGCTCTCGTCGTGTCAGCAATGCGGCGCTCCGTGCACTAGGGCTGCCGCCCCATCGGTTCGCTGTGCATGGGGGCAGCCGCGCGTAGCCCCAATTCCCCGTGCCGCCGCGCCGATCCTCCCGTGCCACCTACTCTCGCCCGGAACGCACACGCCCCGTCAACGGCCCTCGCCCCTCGCGGGAGAGGGTGGCCGAAGGCCGGGAGAGGGGGCGTCCCGCGCAGCGTACACGCCCCAGTCCGCGTAGGCGGACTTCGTGCCTCTCTCAGGCGCGGTTTCAACCGCCGGCCCACGACCCATCGCCCCGGCACCCGTCACCCGACACCCGACACACGCACCTACGGCTTCCACCGCACCGCGGCGCCACGCTTCTGCCACCTGGCGTGCCCGTCGGCGTAGGCCCACATCAGGCCGCCGGTGTGCCGGTCATCGCCGGTCAGCCGCTCCGGCCCGCCGTACGTGTCCAACCGCACCGCGTCGGCCTCGAACAGCAGCGCCGTCTCGAATGGCAGGCCGATCTTCTCCGTGGGAATGCCATCCAGCGAAGCGTTGTACCCGTAGCCGTAGGGCGTCGGGGCGCTCGGGCACTTCCACACGTCGCGGCCCTTCACGTACGCCTCGGTCGCCGACGCCCAACTCCACGCCGGCGGCAGCGTTGCCTCGTAGTCCTCGCGGTAGAGGAGCTGCCCGAATGCCAACTGCTTGATGTGCGAGAGACACGTGGCGGGGCGCGACTTGTCCCTGGCCGCCGCGAAGATGGGCGCCAGAATGGCCCAGACGATCGCCAGGAACGCGCCCAGAGAGCCGTAGACCCACAGCCGCTTCCGCAGAGGCGTCATCCCGCTCCCCCACTCGGTCCAACCCCCAAACCCCAAGTCCCAAGTCCCAACACCACCCGCCACTTCGCCACCGCCACGGCCGCATCCTGCATCCATCGCGATCAACCCATCGCCGTCCCGCCCCAAGTCCCAAGTCCCAACCCCCAGGGAAGGACACCCGCCCCCTAACGCGGAAACTGACCGCAACCCACCATCGAGGCCACGCCATGAAGATCACCGAGGTCCGCGTCATCGTCACCTGCCCGGGTCGCAACTACACGCTCGTCAAGATCATGACCGACCAGCCGGGGCTCTACGGCGTCGGCGAGGGGACCCTGGCCGGCAGCGAGACCATCGTCGCGGAGGCCCTGCGCCACATCGCCCACCTGCTGATCGGACGCGACCCGCAGCAGATCGAGGACATCTGGCACGTGGTCTACCGCCAGGGCTACTGGCGCGGCGGCCCCGTCTTCATGGCGGCCCTCGCGGCTATCGACATCGCGCTCTGGGACATCAAGGGGAAGCAGGCGGGCCTGCCGGTCTACCAGTTGCTCGGCGGCAAGGCGCGCGACGGGGTGATGTGCTACAGCCACGCCGGCGGCCGCGACGCGGTGGAGTGCGAGGACCACGCCCGGCGCCTGATGGCGGAAGGCTTCCGCGTGGTGCGCTGCCAGGTGGGCCCCTACGGCGGCGCCGGCGTCATCGGCGAGAAGCCACCCGTCAGCCCGGGCACCCCCGGCATCAGCGTGTACGAGCCGACACCCTACCTGCTGAGCGTGCCGAAGCTCTTCGCCCACCTGCGCGACAAGCTCGGCATGGAGGTGGAGCTGATGCACGACGTTCACGAGCAGCTCAGCCCGATCGAGGCCGCCCGCCTGGCGAAGGAGCTGGAGCCCTACCGCCTCTTCTTCCTGGAGGACCCGCTCATGCCGGAGCACCGCGAGAGCTGGCCCCTCCTCCGCGCCGCCTCCACCACGCCCCTGGCCATCGGCGAGATCCTCACGTCGCGCTGGGACTGCCTGCCGCTCTTCCAGAACCGCTGGATCGACTTCATCCGCATGAAGCCCCTGCACGCCGGCGGCCTCACCGAGATGCGCAAGATCATGGTCCTCGCCGAGCCCTACAACGTGCGCAGCGCTTTCCACGGCGCCGCCGACATCGGCCCCGTCGCCCAGGCCGCCTCCATCAGCCTCCAGGCCGTCATCCCGAACTTCGGCGTCCAGGAGTGGACCCGCTTCCCCGAGCCCGCCTACGAGGTCATGCCGGGCGTCTGCGAGATGAGGCAGGGCTACGCCTACCCGAACGAGCGCCCCGGCCTCGGCATCGACATCGACGAGGAGAAGGCCGCGACGTACCCCTACCAGCTCGGCTTTATGCCGCTGGTCCGGCGGGCGGACGGTTCGGCGCACGTGTATTGAGGGCGGGGGGCGGGACTTGGGACTTGGGGCTGGGGGCTGGCTGGTTAGCCGAGTTCGCGCAGGAGTGCGTCGTAGTCGGCGTGTGATCCGATCCAGAACCAGACGATGTCACTGCCGCGTAGCATGCCGACGGCCCGATAGTGCAACCCGACGCGCGCCGAGTAGACAGGCACCGCGGCATGGACCTTGCGGAAGTGCAGACTCTGGTGGTACGGGTCCGACGCGAATAGCCTGTACGCACGCTTGGCCTGGTGTCGCGCGTCAAGAGGCAACCGGGCGAGTTCGTCGCGGAACCGTCTTGACGTCCGCGAGTTCACAGCGATTCCGGATCGAGCGGGAGCGTCTCCCCAGCCTCGTATTCCGCGAGGGCCTCCGCTGCAAGCTTCGCAAGGGCATCCTGCGACCCGGCGAACCGCTGAGCCCACTGCTCCTCGTCATCCAGTGTGTCGAGGATAAGGCTAGCGATCGCGTCCTGGTCCTCAACCGGCAGCTCTGCGATCCGAGTGTATGCCTTCTCAAGCAACTGGGTCACCGTTCGATCCTCCTGACGCCGACATCCGGACCTGGTCTGGGTGTCACACTATTGTACACCAGACGGTCATGCTCGGCGTCTGCGAGATGAAGCAGGGCTGCGCCTACCCCAACGAGCGCCCCGGCGGCGGCTGGGACTTGGGACTTGGGGCTGGGGGCTGGCTCGCGGCGAAGCACGGCCCGCACTCTGGCTCAGAGTCGCTGGCAGAGCCTCGGGAACCGCTGCTCCAGGTCATCCTCATCCCATGGCTCGCCGGCCGGTTCGCGGGGATAGATGCCCTCAGTTGGTGGCATCTCGTGGCCGGTAACGCGCTCGTACGCGCGATCCGCGGCATACATAAGCTCCTCACACTCCAACCCGTCGTCGTCGCCGCTGACCAGATCTCCGATGCTCTGCGGGTCCGCCAACGCCCGATCGAACACGGCCCGCCCCTGTCCAACCAGCCAGCGTCGGAAGTACTCAAACCCATCATCGGAGCATCCGCCGTTGATCAGATGCGCCACGCCCCAGAGATCCCAGCGATACGCGGCATCCCGGAAGCGCACAAAGTGTGCGTCGAACGACCGGATCTCATCCGGGGACAGCCCACACAGAGCGCAGAACAGGCGTTCGGTCTGCGACTCACACGATTGTGTCCCTTGGTGGCTCTCATCGATAAGTGCCCAGAAACCGGCCTCGTCCATCGGGCTGCCTCCAGCCGCCGCACGCGTACGTGTCTCCGTGGCCCGCCCCGTGCCGGGAGCTGCGAGATGCGCGGGCCGTGTGCCGACTTCGCGTCACGACCAGGGGCTGTTGTCTCGCCTCGCGGGCTAGCTGGGCGAGCTCGTCACGGAACCCTCTCGATGCTCGCGAGTTCACAGCGCTTCCGGATCGACCGCCGGCGTCTCCCCAGCCTCGTACTCCGCGAGGGCCTCCGCTGCGGGCTTCGCCACCGCGTCCCGCGACCGCGCGTACGGCTCCGCGCCGCGCTCCTCGTCGTCCAGTGTCTCCGGGATCAGCGCCGCGATGGCATCGTGGTCCTCGTCCGCGAGCGCGACGATCGAGGCGTACGCATCCTCCCACACCTGGCCTATGGTCGGTCCCCCGTCTCGCCGACCGCCAGCCGCGAAGGTGGCCGCTCCACCACGATCGGGTCGCCGACCAACTCGCACGACCGCTTGCGCAAGAGGCCCTTGCGTGTGGGACGATACCTCTCTGCCACCACGACAGCTCGATCGTTCGAGCGGTCGGCCGCCTCCACGAAGACCGCGTCCGTCCGTTCGCCATCAACGGTCAGGAACCCATCCCACGCGAGCGCGTACATGCGCGTCTCCGCCGCCTTCGAGTCCAGAATGCCACGCGCATAGTCGACTGGTTCGTCCGGCGGCGTGACGGCAAACGCCATCGGCTCGCCCTGGCCTTCGAGCGGCTCCACCATCGCGAACGGCATGAAGGGGCTGCACCCCCGCGCGACCATATCGATGGCGTGATCCAGTGCGTCAGACAACAGCCTGGCCAGATCCTCACTCGGGTTGAACTCGTCAGCCATAGCCCACCTCCCACAGTCGGCCCCAATCCCCAAGTCCCAAGTCCCAAGTCCCCAGCCCCAGCCCCCAGCCCCAGCCCCCAAGTCCCAAGTCCCGCCGTCAGGCGACGGCCTCCACCAGCCGCCTCCCGCCCGAACGCACCACATCGACCGCGGGCAGCCCCGTCTCCGCCTCCACCTCCGCGCACGCCCGCGCCGAGGCATCGTCCGAAAGGTGCCCGCAGTTCACCGCGATGCCCGCCACCGGAGCGCGCGGGAACGCCCCCGCCGAGCTGCACACCGTCTCGTACAGCCGCACGACCTCGCGCAGCGGCGGCAGCTTCACCCACGGCGTCTTGCGCACGTGCTCTTGCCCCGCGCGATGGCACAGGACGAGGTGCGTCGGCATGCTCCCCCGCATCAGCGGCAGCGTCGCCGTAGAGGCCGGGTGGAACAGCGAGCCCTGGCCCTCCACGAACACGATGTCGTCGTCCGCGTGCCGCATCACCATCTGCTCGATAGCGCCGGTCGCGAAGTCCACGCGGACCGCGTCCAGCGCAACGCCCTCTCCCGCGATCGCGATGCCGATCTGACCCGTCGCCAGGAAGTGCGACCGCAGCCCCATCGCCCGCGCCCCACGGTCCATCTCCAGCGCCGCCGTCATCTTCCCGCACGCCATGTCCGTGCCCACCACCAGCACCCGCTTCGCCCGCGCCTCGCGAGCGTGCCCGAGCCCGTTCACCAGGTGCGCGGGCTCCTTCCGCACGTCCCAGATGAACCGGTGCGGCTTCAGCAGCGCAGCCAGCTCCGGGTCGTCCGCCATCGGCTTGTGCAGCCCGTTCAGCACCGACATCCCGCCCGCCAGCGCCTCCTTCACCTCCGTCACCCACTCCGGAGGCAGCGCCCCACCGGTCGGCGCGATGGCCGGCACGATCACGTCGGGCTTGTACGCCAGCGCCTCCGCCACCGTCGCCACGATCGGCGCATCGCACGCAATGCCCGTCAGCTCGCGCAGGGACCCACCGGCCGTCTCCCGGTCGATCACCACCACCGTCGGCGCGAGCCCGTACCGCATCAGCCCGTACCCCATCTTGCCGTGCGCGGCGTTCACGCAGCCGTGCATCAGCAGCGCCAGCCGGGTCTCGGGTGTCAGCTTCGGCGTCGTCATCGGTTTGCCTCCTCCTCGCCCGGCTGCGCGCGCCGCACGCCCAGCCCGGGCGCCTCTGACGGCAGCAGCCTGCCATCGACCATCCGCAGCCCCTCGAAGGGGTCGGGCAGCAGGTTCAGGTGGCTGTCCAGGTCCAGCTCGTCCGCCAGCGCCGACAGCGCCACGCCCCCCGCGATCGAGAGCGACGTCTCGCCCATGCACCCGATCATCACCTTCAGCCCGTGCGCCCGAGCCACGTGGATCAGCCGCAGCCCCTCGCGGATGCCGCCCGCCTTCATCAGCTTCAGGTTCACCCCGTCCACCACCCCGGCCAACTGCGGCACGTCGCGCGCCACGCTGCAGCTCTCGTCCACGTAGATGGGTATCGGCCGCCCCCTCGCCACCGCCGGCAGGTCCGCCTCCGCGCCCTTCGCCAGGGGCTGCTCCACGAACTCCACCGCGCGCTCCGCCAGCCACGCCATCATCGACCGCGCCCCGTCCACGGTCCACCCGCCGTTCGCGTCCACCCGCACCGGTATCTCCGGCGGCGCCACCTCGCGCACGGCCGAGTACATCGCGCGGTCCGCCTCCAGCCCGTCCGGGCTCCCCAACTTCACCTTCAGCGCCCGCGCCCCCGTCCGCGCCAGGATCTCCGGCACCCGCTCCCGCACCACCTCCGGCGGCAGGATGCCGATCGTCACCGTCGTCGGCACGATGCGCGCCGGGTCGCACCCCAGCATCCGGTAGACAGGCGCCCCCAGCCGCTTCCCGACCCAGTCGTACAGCGCCAGGTCCAGCGCCGCCCGAGCCGCCACGCCGCCGCCCACCTCATCCAGCGCAGCCTCGACCGCCTGCATCTCCCACGGCGCAAGCCCCTCCAGCCGAGGCGCCCAAGCCGCCAGGCTCTCGCGCGCCAACTCCGGCGTCTGCGCCACCGCCCCGCCGGAGTACGGCGCCATCTCCCCGAGCCCAACCACCCCGTCGTGCTCCACCTCGACCAGCAGGTTGTCCGACCCCGCCGAGGTCCCCCGGCTGATCCGCAGCGGATATCGCTTCCGCACCGGCAACTCATGAACACGGATGATCATCGCTCACGCAACTCCCCTCAGAGAACGCCCCACCAAACCAGCCAGACCCTCATATGAGCGCTCATCGATATGTCACTTCTGGCCCGCCCTCGATCCGCCGCACACGCCCCCGCCGCGTCCCCTCCCGATTCGGGAGGGGTGGCCGAAGGCCGGGGTGGGTGCCCTGCCCCGCCGACCAACCAGCCCACCCATCATTTAAACGCATGCTCACACGTCACACACATCGGCCAACCCCCAACCCCAAGTCCCAAGTCCCAACCCCCGCCCGCACAGGCACGCAGGATACCGCCGCCCTCGTACAGAACCGATAGCCGCACTCATCGACCACACCCGGAGGTGGCCCGCCATGTTCCCAGTGCTCGGTATCCAGTCCGCCGCGCCCGTCCCCGAGGCAGCCTACCGCCTCAAGCCCTACCCGCAGCTCATCGCCACCCGCTACACCGCCAAGGACGGCCTCCCCGCCGGCGCCATCGCGCGCGTGGCCATCGGTGATGGTCGCGTCTACGCCTCGGGCCCGGGCGGCGTCGCCGTCTACGACGGCGGCAAGTGGCGCAAGCCCGGCTCCGGCGAGAACGCTCCGGAGACACCCAATATCGTACCCGCCGGAGTCCTGCCCGCCGGAGCGCAGGTCGCCAGCGCCGCGGCGGCGCGCGACGGCGCCGTCTGGGTCGTAACCGGCGACGGCGCCCTCGTGATCCGCAGCGGGAAGGCCGAGCCCCTTAGCTACCCGAAGACGTACAAGGCGCACCAGGCCATGCCCAACATCGACGCGCGCCCCGCCAGCGTCGTCGCCGATCCGGCCGGCCATGTCTGGATCGCCACCAACCGAGGCGTCCTCGCCACCGACGGCGCGGATTGGTTCCACCCCCTCGATCGGTCCGACGGGATGCCGTACGAGGACGTGCTCTGCCTCCACCTGGCCGCGAACGGTGACCTCTGGGGCGGCACGACCCAGGGTGCCTGGCGTCTCAGAGCCGGCCAATGGCGCTACTTCCACGGCCTGCGCTGGCTCCCCGGCAACCGCGTCAACGCCATCGCCTCGGAACCGTCGGGCGTAGTCTGGCTCGCCACGGACGCTGGCGTCGCGCGCATCGAGGAGCGGTCCATGACCCTCGAGCGCAAGGCCAAGCACTACGAGCAGATCACCGCCGCCCGCCACAACCGCCGGGGCTATGTCACGAGCTGCGGCCTCAAGAAGCCCGGCGATCCGGCGGGGGGCTTCGTCCACGAGGCGAGCGACAACGACGGGCTCTGGACCGCCATCTACGTGGGCGCCGAATGCTTCCGCTACGCGGTCACGAAGGACCCCGACGCCCGCTCGCTCGCGAAGAAGAGCATGGAGGCGATGCTGGACCTGGTGCGACTGAGCGGCCACCCCGGCTTCCCGGCCCGCGCCGTCATCCGCAAGGGCGAGGAGGTCACCGGCTACGATCCCACCGAGACCGTCCGCATTGAGAGCGAGAAGGACCTCATCTGGTATCAGTCTCCCGTCGACGCGAACACGCTCGTCAAGGGCGACACGTCCTCCGACGAGCTGGACGGCCACTACTTCGCCTGGCTCCTCTACCACGACCTGGTCGCCGACGACGCCGAGAAGAGGGAGATCGCCAGGATCGTTGCCGCGGTGACCGACAACATCCTCACGCACGACTACACGCTCGTCGGCCACACAGGGCGCAAGACGCGCTGGGGGGTGTTCGGCCCGCGGTTCATCAACGACGACCCGTTCTGGTGGGAGGAGCGCGGCCTCAACTCGTCCGAGCTGCTCTGCTACCTGAAGGTCGCCCATCACATCTGCGGCGACAAGAAGTACGCGGACGCCTACGAGGACCTCATCCGGAAGCACCACTACCTGCTCAACGGCCTGAACTACCGCCGCGACATCGCCTGGAACAACCTGAACCACTCCGACGATGAGCTGGCCTACTGCGTCTACTACCCGCTGCTGCGCCTGGAGACCGATCCCGCCAGGCGCGCCATTCTCGTCCAGACCGTCGCCTCGACGTGGAATGGCGGCGAGCGCACCGCCGGCCTCCGCGAGGAGCAGAGCCCCTTCTACAGCTTCATCTACGCCGCCGGCACCGGCGCCCCCTGCCGCACCGAGGAGGCCGTCGCCACCCTCCAGGACTGGCCCTGGGAACTCGTCGACTGGGAGGCCCGCAACTCGCACCGCACCGACGTCACCCTCCGCACGGCCCGTGGCGAGCGCCGCGTGGAGCTGACCCGCGTCCTCCCGGCCAGCGAGCGCCCCCTCATGAAGTGGAACGGCAACCCCTGGTCCCCCGACGGCGGCAACCCCAACAGCGAAGAAGACGGCGCCGCCTGGCTCCTGCCGTACTGGATGGGCAGGTACCACGGGGTGATCGCGGAGTAGCTTGACCACCGAAGGTGGAAGCAAGAAGCCAGAAGGGCCGCGATGGCGCCTTCTGGCTTCTGACTTCTGCCTTCTGACTTCTGCCCCTCAGAACAGCCCCTGCGGCAAGTTCATCCCGCCCGTCATCGACTGCATCTTGTCCAGCTCGATCGCCTCGGCCTTCTCCTCCGCCTCGCGGATGGCCGACACGATCAGATCCTGCAGCATCTCCACGTCGGCCGGATCCACCACGTCCGGGTTGATCGTGACCGACACCAGCTTCCCCTTGCCGCTCACCACCGCCTTCACCACGCCGCCGCCCGACGTCGCCTCGACCCGCGACTCCTCAAGCTCCTTCTGAGCCTCAACCATGTCCGACTGCATCTTCTGGGCCTGCTTCATCAGCTTCGCCATGTCGCCCAGACCGCCAAACCCGCGTGCCATATCGGTTCCCTCCCATAGAGTGGGTATGATGTCTGCTCGATCTCGCTAGAACAGCGCCGCCGCTGCCCGCCCGCTGCCTCCCGACGCCTCCCACCAGTCCGCGAGGACGATCGGCCGAAGGCCACCCTGCCGGGGTTTCACACCACCGGGCTCGCCACCCTGCCGGCGCTTCCGCACCACCGGGCCCACCGCCCAGAACCACCTACTCGTCCACGAGCTTGCCGTTGAACGCGTCCACCACCTGCTGCACGAATGAGACCGGCGCGGGCGATCCGTCGGCGCCGGCGTCGAGCGGCAGCGGCGACGTCGTGCCGGCCCCGGCAGCCGCGCCGCGCTCCTCCTCCGAACGGTGCAGCGTGCAGCGAACGCTCAGCCCCTTCAGGCCGAGTTCCTCCGACAGCACGTTCTCGATGAACTGGCGGCCCGCCGGCCGATCCACGCGCCCCAATACGAACTCGTTCGGGCACCCGATCACCACAGTCCGCCCCTCGAGCCCCAGCACCTGCACGTCAGCCGTGAACTGGGCCCGCATCGCCGGCGAGCGCTCCGCAACCCGCTCCCGCACGCGTGGCCAGACGCGCCGGATCACGTCCACGTCGAGGCTGTTCGGGTCCACTGGCTTGGGCCGAGGCGCCGGAGCCTGCGGAGGCGGAGCCGCGGCGGCATGCGCTTCCGCGGGAGGGGCGGCAGGCGCCGCCTGTCGGGGCGCGAACTGCGCACGCGCTTGCTCGGCGCCGCTCGAGGCGTGCCGGAACTCGCGCGGCGCCTCCGATGCCCGGGGCGCCGGCTCCGGGGCGGCAGCCTGAACCACCACGCGGCCCACGTCCAGGTGCCGCGGCAGGATGCGCCACATCGCGCGCTCCAGCAGCAGACGGTGCAGGTTCGTGAACCGCGAGTCGCGCTCGGCCTCCGCCAGAATGTCCATCATCCGCAGCAACTGGTCGGTGCGGAACTGCCCGGCCTGCCGCTTCAGCTCGCCGAACCGCTCGGCCGGCACCTCGGTCAGCGCCTCCGGCCCCGAGGCCACCGCCGCCACCAGCAGGTTGCGCAGATGTCCCTGCAGCGCCGCCAGCACCTGCTTCACGTCCTTACCGGCCTCAACGATCTCGCCCGCCTTGTGGAACGCCTCGGCCGCGTCGTCCGCCGCCAGCACGCGCACCACGTCGTCCAGCATCTCCGGCCCCACCGTGCCGACCGCCGAGTGCACCGCGGCCGCCGTCAGCTTGCCCTCCGTGTAGGCCAGCACCTGCTCCAGCAGGCTCAGCGAGTCGCGGAACGACCCCTCCGCCGCCGAGGCCAGCGCCGACACGGCCTCCGGCTCGAAGTCGATGTCCTCTTGCTCCAGCACGCGGCGCAGGTTCGCGCTCAGGTCCGACATGATGCCGCGCCGGAAGTCCATCCGCTGACACCGCGACCGGATCGTGATCGGCACCTTGTGCGCCTCGGTCGTCGCCAGCACGAACACCACGTGCGCCGGGGGCTCCTCGATCGTCTTCAGCAGCGAGTCGAACGCCTTCTGCGAGAGATCGTGGACTTCGTCGATGATGTAGACCTTGAACCGCGCCTCCGCCGGCGAGTACTTCGCGTTCTCGATGATCTTCTCGCGGACGTCGTCGATCCCAGTCTCGGAGGCCGCGTCCATCTCGATCACGTCGATCGCGGCGCCGTCGCGGATTCGGCTGCACATCGCGCACTCGCCGCACGGCGTCGGAGTCGGACCATCGGCGGAGAGGCAGTTCAGCGCACGGGCGAGGAGACGGGCTGTGGAGGTCTTGCCGCAGCCGCGCGGGCCGCAGAAGAGGTAGGCGTGAGCAATGCGCCCCAGCCGCAGAGCGTTGCGAAGCACGGTCGTCACGTGCTCCTGCCCCACGACCTCGTCGAAGGATTGGGAACGGTACTTGCGATAGAGAGCGATGTAGGCCATGCACCTTGTCCCAACGTCGCGACATCCACCGAACGCCGCGCACGACCCCAACCAGAACGACCAGCCCGCGGCAAATGGGGCGCAGACCAGCGGCCCCGCGAACACCCCACCGCCCCGCAGAACCCGCCGTCCTACTCGCTACTAGCTACTAGCTGCCCGCCGGTTAAAGAGCCGGCGACACCGGGCCCAGGCGGTCCCGCGGCACTCGGGAAGTCGCTCTTAGTGCTGCTGCCTTCCGGCCCTGACACGGTTCGAACGCTTGCCGATGCGCGGAGCCTGGACCCGACGCCGCCGGCTCTTCAACCGGCCGGCTCCCGCCACCCATTCATCATACCCAAAACAGCCCGAAGCCGCGCGCCCCACCGAAGGACACGCGGCCCCCGCGACTTCCGGTTCGTGTGGCCAGGGCCGTGGTGGGATGGGCGTCCCTGCCCGTCCGGATCACCCCACCGCCCCGCACCACCCGCCGTCCTACTCGCTACTCGATGCCCCAGAGCCGTGGTGGGATGGGCGTCCCTGCCCGTCCGGATCACCCCACCGCCCCGCACCA
>CAZFLM010000046.1:20474-53448 GCA_964519955.1 uncultured Chthonomonadaceae bacterium
CCCGCCGTCCTACTCGCTACTCGCTACTAGCTACTCGCTACTCCCCCCAGACGCCCAGGAGCCGCGCGCCCCAACGAACAGGACACGCGGCCCCCGAAACGGCCTCGCACAACGCCGGAGGCCAGAGGCACACCCCACCGCCCCGCACCACCCGCCGTTCTACTAGCTACTCGCTACTCGCTACTCGCTACTGCTTACGGCAACTGCCGCATCTCCCGCTCATACTCCGCGTTCGACACCACGTCGGCCTCGGTGATCGGCTCCCCGTTCACCTGGGCGCGGCTGATGCGGTACACCTTGCGGATGATCCGCACCGGCGGGTCCGTGCTCGTGTCCGTCCAGAGGTACTTCTTGTCCGTCATCCCCTCGCCGCTCCATCCGAACCGGTCCTGGATGAATGGCGACGTGCCACGCGGATTGAAGTCAAAGACCAGATAGTAGTAGTCACTGCTGAAGCTATACATCTTCGGGTCTTTGCTCATGTCGATCTTGCGGCCCCAGAGCGCGTTCCGCACCGAGTGCTGATCGAACATCAGCGTCTGGCTCTGATCCAGGTTGAACGAGAACTCGCGAAGCCCGCGCACCAGCTCGCCCGAGAAAGCCTCCTCCAGCAACTGGCGGTTCACGCGGTGCATGTAGCCCCCGAACGGCTTGCGAGCCATCCAGTCCTTCGTGTCCTCGGAGACGTTCACCTTCGCGAACCTCGCCGGGTCGTAGATCAGCGGCCCAACGATCACCTGGTTGATGTTCTGCACCAGCGTCGTCTTGAACTCGGTCGACGGCGCCCCGCTCGTGTAGCCCTTCAGCATCTCAACACAGGCAGGCGTGAACCGGCTCAGCAGGTACTGGCTCAGCGGATCGCCCGCGTCCTTCAGCCGTGCGATGAGCCCCGGGTAGTCCAGCACGTCGTTGATCGCCAGCGTCGGCTGGAACTGGCGGAGAGCCGTGTCCTGCAGCCGGATGTTCACGCGAGCGCCGTCCGCCACATTGAACTGCCCACGCCCCGTCAGATCCAGCACCTTCGGCTCCACGAACGTCGGGCGCACGTCGAAGGCGGTATCGAACGGCGAGGCCGTCGCCGGCGGCCGAGGCTTGCCCGCATTCGGTCCGCTCGCCTCCAGATAAGCATCCGAGGGCGTCGGCTCGCCGGTCTCCATGTTGATCGACCTGGTCCGAGCCGCATCCACGCGGAAGTTGATCTCGTGCACGCTGCGGCTGTAGTACCGCTTCAGCGTCAGCGTCAGGTTGTGCAGCTCGCTGTCCCGAACGGCGTTCAGGCTGAAGTCCTTCGGGTTCGCCTTCAGCTTCGCCTCGCTCATGGCCAGGACTTGCTTCCACACCGCGATGCTCTCGGGAATCCGCCCCCGCCGCGCCAGCGTGTGCGCCAACTGATGGTACACGTACATCGGCACCGGCAGCGTCGCCGCGCCCGTGGCGTCGGCAGCCTTGCGAGTGATCGCCTGCCTCAGCCAGAACTCAGCCTTCTCGTAGTCCTTCACCTTGTCGGTGTTCTGCCAGGCCAGCTCGAACGCGATGTCGTAGACCTCGGCGTTGTTGAAGTCCCCCTCCTCGAGCAGCCTCTGCGCAGCAGGCAGGTAGCGCCGGTCGGACCGCTCGTTCTGGTCCGTGAAGTTGTACGCCAGGTGCCACCCACCGGTGATGTACACATCCAGGTTGTGCGGATCGAGCCACGTCACCATCCGCACGATGGGCAGAATGGCGTCGTAGTCGCCCTCGTGGAAGAACTCATCCGCCCGAACCCACAAGAGCCCCGCCACCGCCTGCTGCAGCCCCAACAGCGGCCCCAGGATGAACTCGTTGGTCAGGCCCGTCAGGGCGGTCTTCTGCCCCTTGTTCATCTGCGCGACGAACGGGTCCAGCTTGTTCTGAGCGAGGGCCGCCAGTAGAACGCAGACGACCACGGCGGCCTTCATTTTGGTACGCGTTGCAGCGTTCAAGGAAGGCCTCCGTTACACTTCGCGGCGATCGAACACCAGAATGGCCAACACCAACAGCGCACACGAGTACACGATCGCGTAAACAACATTAGTCCCAATAAACACCGCCTCATTCGAGATCGTGACCGTGGGGTGGATCAGCTTGTTCTGCATATTGAAGTTCCCGAAGTTCGGGATGACGTAATGCAGACCGGTCGCGAGGATGCGAGTGACGGCGTTCTTGTTGCTCAGCAGAGACTCGGTGACAGTCGACAGATTGCCCACGATGAACACGGCAAACGACATGAAGAAGTTCACGACCGGCGTCACGAACGTGCTGAAGAAGATTGCCAGCGCGCCGAGGAGGGTCATCTGGAAGAACGTCATCATGACGCCCTTGGCCATATCGAGCGACCAGGAGCCTTCCTGCCACCGTAGCACACCCAGGAATACGACGCCCATCGCCGCGATCATTGCGAAGACGGTGAACAGCCCTCCCAGGAACTTCCCAAGAATGAACTCGTAGCGCTGCACCGGCTTCGAGAGCACCGTGTAGATGGTGCGCCGCTCGATCTCGGTCGGGATGACCTGGATGCCGGCGATGATCGTGATGAGCAGGCCGGCGATCAGAATGACGGCCAAGCCGAGGCTGCGAAGGACCGCCGAACTCTCGCGCGGGCTGAGGAAGCCGACCGACGGACCGAGTGCGATCATGCCGACGGCAACGATAAGCAGGATCAGAAGGATCCTGCGCCGCAGCATGTCCTCCAGTGTCTGTTTGGCTATCGCGATGGTGACCATGTTACGCCTCGGCCTCCTTCATGTCCGACGGGCTGACCGTGCCGCCCGCACTCATGACCGTGTCCACGAATACCTCTTCAAGCGAGCGCCGGTGCGGCATCACCGCGACGATGGTGCCCTTCGCGCCGCGGATCATATCGACGATATCGCTCACCTTGTCCGGGTCGGCTGACGGGATGCGCAGCCGGTTCCCGGCGCTCTCTACGATGCCGCCGATCGGCTTGAGCTTCTCGACCAGGCTGTCCAGCGGCCCGGAAGCCTCGATCCGCACCTTCTCGCCGGCGGTCAGGTCGGTGATCTTGCCGGTTGCGAGCAGCTTGCCCTGATGGATGATCGCCACGCGCGTACAGACCATCTCGACGTCGGGCAACTGGTGCGAGCTGAGAAACACGGTCTTCCCCTGGCGCCCCACGTTGACGATGATGTCGCGCAGTTCCGCGTGGGCGATCGGGTCCAGACCGGAGGTAGGCTCGTCGAGGAACAGCAGCTTCGGGTCGTTGATGAGGCTCTGGGCGATGCCGATGCGCTGGCGCATGCCCTTGGAGTAACCGCGGAGCGGTCGCCGCCAGGCCTTCGGGTCGAGGAACACATCCTTCAGGCACTTCTCGACGCGCTTGCTGCGCTCAGGCTCAGGAATGCGGAAGAGGCGAGCATAGAAATCGAGGATGTCCCAACCGGTCATCGACTCGTAGAAATAGGCCTCTTCGGGAAGATAGCTGAGTAGGGTCTTGGCTTCGATGGCGCCAATCGGGTGACCCAGGACCGTGGCAGAGCCGGACGTCGGAAAGATGAGCCCGAGCAGCATCTTGATCGTGGTGGTCTTGCCCGCTCCATTCCGCCCGAGGAACCCAAAGATCTCGCCCTCATCGACCTCCAGTTGGAGGTTGTCGACGGCGGTGATCTCTGCCTTGTTCCAGACGTCCAAGTACCTCTTGGTCAGGCCCTGGATACTCACAGCAGCGGCCATGTGGTCGACCTCCTAGTAGAACGTGGTGGGAAACGCGTCGGGGAACCCAAGCGCTGCCCCGATGATACGTCGTGCTTGCGTACAGTCTAGCCCACGCAGCAGCCCAGGCAGGCGCGTCGCCCCTGGTCCGGGGCGCTGGCGCTATGCTCCGCGCCGCTTGCGAACGCTCGTGAGAACAAGCGGGCGTGTCCGACCCGGTCGCGGGCCGCGGCACAAAAACGGCGGTGGCCTACCTCTCGCGCCCCCGCACCGAGCGCATTATAACCCTGGCGCTACCGCCGTGTCAATCCGTGCGTTGTGCGGGGGTCAAGGCGGCTCGGGCGGGCAGACGCGCCGCTTGACAGCGCTATGTCGGTCTGCTAGAATTGGTTGTCTCCCAGCAACACAGGTGTCCGAATGACATATGCCAACCACCACAACCCTATACGCTCCGCATCGGCTCACCCGTGGTCCCCACGGCAGAGCCTGGGGCACAGCCAACCCGGGTCACACCGGCTGTGGATGCACGCGGACAGCTTCCGCCACATCCACGAGCACCTAACGCTAACCAGCGCCTGCTCAATGTGACCCGCTCCGCGGCCTTCGGCCCGAGCGGGTCGTTTGTTTCCGACGCGAAGGCATCCGACGCGATGAACTCCGAAGTGCTAGTCCTGAACAGCGACTACGAGCCGCTCAATGTATGCAACACCCGCCGTGCGCTCGTGATGGTCATCCTCGGCAAGGCCGAGGTCCTGCACCATCACACCGGCCTCGTTCGCCATGCAGGAGGCACTCTGGAGCCGCCCTCTGTGGTGAAGCTCAGACATCACGTCAAGCGTCCCGTTCCCGAGCTGCGCCTCTCCAGGCGCACCATCTTCGCACGCGACCTGTACACCTGCCAGTACTGCGGCTCCACATCGAAGGACATGACGGTAGATCACGTGGTGCCGAGGAGACACGGCGGAAGATCCTCGTGGGACAATCTCGTGACCGCCTGCCGCCGCTGCAACATGAAGAAGGGCGACAAGCTGCTGCATCAGACCAGCATGCAGCTCATGCGCCAGCCCAGGAGACCGCGCTACACGCCGTACATCAGCCTCACGAAGTACATCGCGGGACGCAACAACGAGGTCTGGCGCGACTACCTCCCCGTGTGCAGCGACCTCCGCGACTAACCGTCTCACGCCTATTACGGCAAGCGAGGGGTCGGATGTCACCATCCGACCCCTCGTCGTTTCGCTAGTCTTCTCGGCAACGCGGCCCCACGGGTTATCCCCCGGGCAGGTAGCAGACGAACCGGTTCTCCTCGTTCACCAGTACCACGCGCGCCTCTACCGGCTCGTCGGTCAGCGCGAACGCGGCCACGATCACCCTGTCACCAACACGCACCTTGTGCGCCGCGGCGCCATTGACGCATATGGTGCCGGAGCCGCGGGCGCCGATGATCACGTACGTCTCAAACCGCTCCGCGTTGTCCAGGTCCCACACGTGCACCAACTCGCCCGGCAGCAGGTCGGCTAGTTCGGCTATCTCCGCATCGATGGAGATGCTCCCCACATAGTCGACGTTGGCATCGGTGACCGTGGCCCGATGGATCTTGCTCTTCAGCATCTGGCGAAGATACATGGCGTTCCCTGACTGTGCGTCGTTCATTGCAGCCCAGTATGGCACCTGCCCCCTTGGGCTGTCAAAGGGCGCAACCCACTAGGGAGCCGACCATGATGACTTGCCGGCCGCGTCACGCATCTGCAGCACAGGCGAGCCGTCCCGGCGCAGTTCCAGGGTCGCCCGGATCTGTCCACCGCCGTCGATGAGGGCCATCACCGGGGACCCGTCCGAGCGCCCCATCAGCGTCGCGCGCGACTCACCACTGGGGTCTATCAGGATCAACGAGGCCCCGCCGGACTTGGTGACTCCCAGAGTCGCCCTCGGCTTGCCGGCTGGGTCGAGCATCGATAGCCTGCTGACGCCGTCCTCGCCTACGCGCAGGTTCGCGCGCTCCTTCCCTTCGCCGTCCAGGAGCACGAACGCGCGAGCCGCCACGGCGTCTCGAACGTCGCCTCTCTGTCCGGCCCCCTGGGCCTTCGCCGGCGCTCCATGCAGCATGAGCACCGCCGCCGCACCCACCAGACCGCCCAGTGCGGCGCTGGCCGCCACCAGGCCGAACCGCTGCTTGCCCATCGATGCCTCCTTGCGAGTTCGCTCAGCCCTGTTGTTGGCGCCGACGGCGCGCTTCTGCAGCCGATAGGCGCTCCTGGCTGCGCAGGTGCGCACCCGGCAGGCGGCGAACTAGAGCGTGATCATCACGGGGCCCGCTTGGCGGCACCCGATACCGGAGGATAGGAAACGCCATGGCAAAGGAAGGGATTTGGACCGGGGCGAAGGTCGACGGCGCACCGTACTCGCCCGGCACGAAGGCGGGCGGACTGGTCTTCGTGTCCGGCCAGTTGGCCATCGACCCACAGACCAAGAAGATCGTGGCGGGCGAGTTCGAGGATCGCGTACGCCAGTGTCTGGCGAACGTCGAGGCGGTCCTGAAGGCGGCGGGAGCGACGCTCGATGACGTGACCAAGGCGACGGTGTTCCTCACGGACCTGAGCAACTTCCCGCGCCTCAACGCGGTGTATGGCGCGGTCTGGGGCGACGTGAAGCCTGCTCGATCGTGCATCGAGGTCTCGCGCCTGCCGATGGACGCAGACGTGGAGATCGAGGCGATCGCGTACGTTAGCGGCTAGCCATGCATGGAGGGCGCGGGGAGCAGACCCCGCGCCCTCCATGTGATTCGCGTCTGGCGAGCCTAACGCTTCGGGAGGAGTGGCCCAAGCGGCCGGTTGATGCACGAGAGCACCGCGCAGGCCGCAGCTCGATGCAGGTCCGCCCCGACGATGGCGCTGCCGGCCGTCGGGAACCGCTCAGCCGGGCTCACCCACTCGGCGACCGCTGTCACCAGCGACTGCCCGGACGGCGGCTTACTCTCGAACACGTCGCACAGCCGAACGCTGTACCCCGCCGGCAGCACCCGCCTCACCGCCTCCACGGTCGTCTCGGCCACGACGCGCACAAGCCCGCCCTGATCGGTCGGCGTCGTCACGGTCGCGGTGTAGTAGGTCAGCCCCTCCAGCATGAGGGCGCCTTGCTGCGGCCCGTGGCCCTGCCCCGCCTGCAGGTGTAGGTTAACCTGCACGGTGGCGGCACGCCCGTCCCACTGGACGGTCGCGCCCGCCAGCTTCAGCCGCGGATCGCCAGCCTGCTCCCGCACCACCGCCACATCGTCCGTGATGCCCTGTGCCGCCCGCTTGTGGTCCGTGCAGTCGCGGCTGGCGAGGTTTATCAGGTTGTCCAGCGTGGCCGCGTAGTGGATATCCTCACGTTCGCGCGTTCGCCGGCCGCCGCGCCGGCCAACCGAGCAGGTGACCTTTTCCTCGCCGAGGGCGGGTATTCGTATGCGCTCCACGGACGCGCGGATACGCCCGGCCAGGTCCAGCCCTTCGGCGTCGTTCCGCAGGGTCGCCACGCAGAACTCGTCGCCGCCGAACCGGCACACATGGTCGATCTCCGGGCTCGTGACCGCCTGCAGGGCGTCCGCGACTCCGCGAAGCACCTCGTCGCCAACGATGTGGCCGTAGGTCTTGTTGAACTGCCCGAACTGATCCAGGTCGATGAAGAGGACCGTGATCTCCTTGCCGTCCTGCAACTGCGCCACGGCCCACTGACGCAAGGAGTCGGCCCAGGCAAGTCCGGTTAGGGGATCGTAGGAGCGGCCGAGTTCCGGCAACAGATCGCTGCTGGTCACGACGCCGAGGAGGCGATCGCCGTCCATCACGGGCACGCGCCCGATGCCGCCCTCCACAAGGACACGAGCTGCATCGCGAGCTGAGGTATCGGGAGGAACAGTGGGCACGCCGACGGTCATCACGTCCCGCACTCGGCGCTCTGGGTCGATGCCCAGCAACGCGTTGTAGAGGACCATCCCGACCAACTGCCCACTGGAGATGACAGGCAACCCGCCGATGCCGTGGCCGCGCATCAGCACGATGGCCGTCTCCGCACTATGATCTGGGTCGACCCATACCGGCGCGCGACGCAGGAAATCACGAACCGTCTTCATCTGCGGGACCCCTGGGAGGAGCCGAGGAGGGACCGCTCCACGCCTCCTGGCAGACGCACCGTCAGAGAGGTCTGACGACGGGTGACTGCCGCCGAAGCGCGTACAGCCCGGAGGGGCTGCAACGATGTACGACGACCCTTCGCCGGATGAGCCTGCTACCAACCGAGCATGAGGACGCCTCACTGAACGGCAAGGCCACCATCGGCAGCCCGCGTCGTGTTCCGATTATACCGGCGGCTTGTCCGCAGCAACACCGGTAGAACTGCCGGAACCAGTCGATCCAGCCCAGCCACGTCACAGCCTAAGCCAGCAGCGCATCCAGGAATGGTCCCGGCGCGAACTCCTCCAGGTGCTCAGCCTTCTCGCCCGTCCCAACGAGCTTCACGGGGAGCCCAAGCTCGTCGGCCAGCGTGAGCACAATGCCGCCCCTCGCCGTACCATCCAGCTTCGCAAGCACGATGCCCGTCAGCGGCACCGCCTCGCGGAACTGCTTGGCCTGCGAGATGGCGTTCTGACCGGTGGTCGCATCCAGCACGAGCAGGCACTCGTCGGCCGGGCGCCCCAGTTCCTTCTCCAGCACGCGGTGCACTTTGCCCAACTCGGCCATCAGATTGTGCTTCGTGTGCAGGCGTCCCGCCGTGTCCGCGACCACGTAATCCACGCCGCGCGCCCGCGCCGCACGCACCGCGTCGAACACAACCGCGGACGGATCGGCGCCCTCGCGGTGCTTTATCACCTCCGCGCCGATCCGCTGGCCCCACATCTCGATCTGCTCGGTCGCAGCCGCGCGGAAAGTGTCGCCTGCAGCGAAGATGACCGACTTGCCCTGCGCCTTGAGGCGGCGCCCGAGCTTGCCAATCGTCGTGGTCTTGCCCACCCCGTTCACGCCGACGACGAGGTACACGGTCGGGCCGCTGGGCGCGGTCCTGAGCGCGTACGAGGCTTCGCCCTGCTTGTCCAGTACGGAGGAGAGGAATGCCTTCAGGTGCGCGCGGACTTCGGCGGCATCTTTGAGGCGATGCTCCGTCACGGCGGCGCGCAGGCCGTCCAGCGCCGCCTGAGTGGTGCGGACGTTCACGTCGGCCTGCAGGAGCGCCGCTTCGAGGTCCTCGAACAGGTCCTCGTCGATGCGCCCGCGACCGGTGATCAGCGTGTCGACACGCTGGAGAATGCTCTTGACAAACCCGAACCGCATCCCAGCAGCAGCTCCCTCTGGTGGCGTCTCGAACCCGAGGAGATCTCCGCGGGGCGGACCGGACGGTGGGTACGACCTGGATTCGTCACGAACGGCGGGTTTGGGCAGTGGATACTACATTTCGCCCATACGACGGGGTTTATTATACCCGTTCCGATGCGTCACGCCAAGGGGACGAGCAGTTCAGGATGCGTCTTCGTCCGATGGTGGCCCGTCGAGATCACCGGGTTCATCGTCACTCTCGAATGTTGCCCGGCGGAGGTAGGACGCGCCGGCGAACATCGCCAGCGCGCCGAACACCAGCAGCGGGGCTGGATGCATCGCCTCGCCGCAGCGAGCCACCAGCATCCCTCCCAGCAGTCCGCCGCCCAACGAGCCTGCGCCCATCCAGGCGCACATCGTCGGCTCCAGTCGCCGGGCCGCCAGATGGCCCAGCACAGGCAGCAGGGACGCCAGCGCGACGACCACCAGTGAGATGACGATGGCCTCGTCCGGGCGCTTTGCCGAAGCGAACACCAGCGCCGGCACCAGCAGCGCACCGGTCGACACCTCGAAGGTGGCCGAAAGCAGGCCGCACACGAAGCCCACGCCCAGCAGTCCGGCGGAACCCTGAGCCCAGGGCATGTGAAACGCCGCCGGCCCCAGCATGCCGCCGCGGAGCGCTGCGCTCATCGTGTAGAGCAGCACCAGCATCATCAGGCTCTGCGCCAGCAGGCGCCAGCGCTTCAGGCGGGGCCCCGCCTGCCGCACGCCGAACACCATGACGCCGAGCGTCGCACCAACCGTCACCAGCAGAGCCTGGCCCAGGTGCACCGGCGTGCCGCCCAGAGCCGCGGCGCTCGCTCCCGCGACAGCCGCGCATAGGGCGACCAACATCGCGGTGCCGGCGATCTTGTCCGCCGCGTAGCCGAGCATGAAGTCGACCGTCGGCGCGGCCGCGATCTGCGCGCCGAGGCCCGTGAAGGCGCTGCCAACGCCGATCGGGGCGCTGAGCGAGCCCATCACTAGTCCCTTGATCAGCGGTCTATTCAGATGCCGCGGAGTGCGCCTTCTACGCTTCATGTCACCCATCCAGCAGAGATCGTCGGCCCCAACTTGCACACGCAGGTCGGCCATTCCTGCTCAACCGGGCCGATGCCTCCTAGGCGCTGCGCAGGTCCTCCACCGCAACGGGGATGCCGATCACCTCGTTGCACCCCATCGCCAACGCGCCGACCTCCCGCCCAATGCGGATGCCGGCGCGCATAAGCCCGTCGCGCGTGCACACGATGCGGTTGCGGCGCAGGATCGTGTCCGTGACCGGGGCGACGAGATCGATGCCCACCCCCGGCACCTCGGGCGTGCCGATGTCCTCGATCCGGTTGTCCTCGACCGTGTTCCGGTGCGCGGCCTGATGCGCGAGCTCGCCGCGGAAGAGCAGGCCGTGCTCCGCGCAGCGCCGGATGGTGTTGCCACGCATCACGTTGTCGGTGTCGCGATGGCCGATGCTGATGCCGGCAGCGCAATCCTCGATCAGGTTGTCCTCGGCCAGACCATCGCGCACTCCCCAGCACCAGAAGAGGCCGCTCCTGCATCGCCGCACCGTGTTGCCGCGCATGATGGGCCGCTGCGCGCCGCTCCCCGGATGGAGCCCCAGGGCGCAGTCCTCGAACGTGCAGCCCTCGACAACCAGATCGTGCGTCACCTGGAAGCTGAGCCCGTCGCTCTCCGTGTTGCCGGCATGTACGTTGCGAATGGTGACGCGCTCGCAGTCCTGGAAGAAGAGCGCCGCGCAGTAGTTGCCATTAAGGCACCCGCTCTCGGCGCGGTTGCCGTCGATGCGCAGGTCGGCCACGGTCACATCGGCCACCCAGTTGCCTGCAAGCGGCGAGAAGCACGTCGAGGCGTGCGCATCATGGCCCACCCAGAAGTTGCCGAGGTGCGCCGGGCGCTCCGGGCCGCGGGCCATGTTGTCGAGCCACAGCGTGGTGCCCTCGATCGCCAGGATCGTGTGGACGCTGACCTGGCCCAGGCCGCCGTGCGGGCACTTCGCCTGCAGCACCACTCCCCCGCCAACGCGGAACGGTGAGGGATCGGCCACCGTGACGCGCGACTCGTACCAGTCCGTGTCCTCGGTGAGGGGCACCGTGGCGGACGGCGCCTTGCGCAGAAGCGTGTCCTCGCCCGCCCCGATGAGAGCCACGCCGCTGCGCATCCGCACCGTGTTATGCAGCTCGTAGACGCCGGGACGCACGCGGACCGTCCCGCCACCCCGCGCGGCGACGTACTCGATGGCCGCCTGGATGGCGCGGTCGTCGCCGCCGGCGAAGTCCGAGCCCCCCGTCCCAACCGACACCTCGATGCTGCGCACGTGCCCCGTGCCCATGGGTACCCTCCTCACTTAGGCGGCACGAGCCGCAGCGCGTTCTCGGAGTAGATCCGCGCCTGTACGTCGGCTGGCAGGTCCAGTCCGGCGAGGAAATCGACCAGGTCGCTTCCATAGTAGTCTCGCGCGAAGAGAAGGCGGTCCGCCCAGTGCCGCAGGAACTCGCGCGCGTGGGCACGATCGCGCCGAAGCGCGCCCAGCGCAGAGCCGGCGGAGAGATCGGCGTAGAGGTTCGGGTACTTCTCGAGCAGCACGGCAAGCCGCCCGTGGCGTGTCACGCGCCCTTGCGGGTACTGGTCGGGGTCGTTGTCCGCGTCGCCGCTGATCTCGCGCCAGAAGCCCGGCGCGTGCCCAATGAACACGGTCGCAGGGCAGGCGGCGAGCGCCCTCTCCAGGTTCGCGACGGTCCCACCGTACCACGAACGCTGGTAGACCGGGCGTCGGGTCTTGCGTTCCGCCAGATACGGCACGTCCATGTGAACGACCACCGGACAGCCCAGCGACCCCGCCATGCGGTACAGCTCCAGCGAGCGCGGATCGTCGAGGAGCATGCGGTACTTCCACTCCCCGCACACGCGCACGCCGTGGATGCGGTGGGCCGCCTCGAACCACTTCGGCGCATCCGAATGGCCCGGCCACGGGCAGTAGCCGAGTACGAAGCGATCCGGGTACCGGTCACGCGCGACGATCAGGTCGGAAAGCGGAATGCCCGGGTGCGTGCCGTCCGGCCGCAGGTGCGCCGGGTTCATCGCGCCGTGATAGACAGCCTCGTCCTCGCTCGGCGGCACCTCCCAAGAGAGCAGCCACGCCCTGTCGATCCTGTGAGCGTCCATGTCCGCCACCAGGCCGGCGTCATCGCGGCCATGCCAGAACACGTGCTGATGCGAGTCGATTCGCACGACGGGTTGTCCCTTTCCCTGGCGCCTACCGGCCGTGCGGCGCCGGCAGCGCGATGCCCTCGACCAACTCGATGTCCCGCGCCTCGACGCGCACCGACCGCCGCTCGGTGCCCGCCACGAGCGTCAGGTCGACCGGCTGCTCCTGCAGGTTCCACAGCAGCACGGCCCGCGCCGACGGATACCACGCGCAGACGACCGGCTCCTCCTCCTCCACGTACGGCACCACCGCCAGTTCCGGCAGGATCGCGCGGCGGAAGGCGAAGAGGTCCGGGAGCGTGTCGGCGACGCCGCGCCCCTTCGGAGCCTTGGCGGCAGCCGGGCGGTAGACGAACTCGGTGCCCGGCGAGCGCAGATGCCCGTCCGCCAGCGCCCGGGCGTCGTGGTCGGACAGGAACGTCCATCCGTCGGCCACAGGCTGCGGGGTCACCTCGAACGGGACGCCGATCCCGAGGAAGAGGCTGTAGGGCCAGTCGCCGCCCGCGAGCCGGCTGTGCTCGCCGTAGAAGTGCTTGAACGGGCCGACAAGCGCGTGTCCGGCCAGCTTGGCGTGAATGGCAGCGTGCTTCTTGATGGCGGCAGGCAGGATGCCCGGCTCCCGGCGCGACCAGTCGGCCAGGTTCATGCACATGAACATCGTGTTCCGCACGTCGGCGATGGTCGAGGTACAGAGCTTCGCCATGCCGTTGCGCGGCGACAGCTTCTCGGGCGGGTAGGCCGTCGTCTCGCTGAAGGCCAACTCCGGGCTCGCGAACCGGCGGTGGAGCAGCACGCTGTACAGCTCGTCGGTCTTGCCCTTCGGCGGCGAGAAGCCCGCATCCTCGAACATCAGCTCGCCGACGCGGAATGGCACGCCCCGGTAGTCCGGCAGCCGGATGCCCGCTCGCTCGCAGCCCATGTACATCACCATGACGCCCTGAGTCGCGCCGTCCTGGCCCCGGCGCAGCGAGCGAAACATGCCGCTCAGCTCGTCGCAGATGAACTCGATCCACGCGCGCAGCACCGGCGTCACCTTGCGACCGCGCACGGCGTCGAGCAGCTCCGCCCAACTGGAGTCCGGGAAACCCTCCTTCTTCAGGAACGCCGCGCGGTGCTGCGGGCAGAAGCAGCCGCCGATATCGAACGGGCTCTGCGCCAGGCGGAAGTCGTCGTCGACGAAGAAGCGCCGGATGCCGAGTCCGCGGAACTTCTCCTGGGCAGCCAGGCTCTCGGGCAGCAGCGGCGGATGGTACGCCGTGCCGGCGTACGTCGTGCCGTCTGGCCGCACACCCCAGTGGCCGTCCACGGGGAACTTCGGCGTCGCCGGCCCGTCCGCCGGGTGCCCGAGCGGGATGGTGATGAGATGGGCCCCCATGCCCGCCGCCTCGATCCGCTCTACCCAGTGCCGGTTCTTGGCCAGCACCTCGTCCGTCACCGGCGGGCCGACCCACCAGCCCAGCCAGACGTCCGTGATGCCCGCATCGTGCACGAGCCCCAGGAGGTCCGGCTCTGCCTCGAGCGTCTCGATGCTGACGCTGTAGTGGAACCTGCGAGCAGCCTTCGCCCCCGCACCGAGGGCGTGTGCGTCGAAACCGAGTGCCATGAGCCCCGCTCCCGTCGCCGCGGTCAGTACGTCGCGTCTCGTGAATAGCATCCCTACGGCTCCCTCGTTGCGCCCCACGTCGCCCATACCGTCGTCCGCCTCGACCAAACCTGCCGCCCAGCGATCAACCGTAGGGGGCAGAGCATTCGCGTGCAGGGCCGTACAATGCGACAACCTATCGCGCGAATGCGGTGCCCTCCCCCGACGTCCCCCGCGCCCGCTAGCCGCACCACCCGGCGATCAACCGTAGGGGCAGCGCATTCGCGTGCAGGGCCGTACAATGCGACAACGTATCGCGCGAATGCTGTGCCCTGCCCCCGCGCCACCCTGTCCGCCGGGCCCCGCCCTACCCCTGAACGACCTCCATCGCCACCTTCGCCCACTCGAACAGGCGCTGCGGTTCGTAGCGTACCGTGCTGATGTCCTTGAGGATCAGCTCCAGCGGGCAGCCGTACTTGTCGCAGACCTCCTTCGTGGCCTGCAGGTCCTCGCGCACCTGGTCGATGCGGTAGTCGTCCCAGGCGAGGAAGGCCGGGTTCGGCTTGCGCGAGAACACGAAGTCGCGCCCGATCCGCTCGGCGCCGCGCTCCTGGTTGGTCCAGGGGCTCATCGAGACCTTGCGCACGTTCGGGATCATGCGCACCTCGCGCATCTTGCCGTCCAGCGGGTCGCAGCACCCGTAGTACACGAGACCGAACCGCTCGCAGATGCGGCTGGCGTAGTCGACCTCGAACTCCCTGAACATGCCCGGCGAGACCGTGGAGAACATCTGGGCCAGGCCGAACATCCAGAGGTCCTTGGTGCGCGGCTTCGCGGGGTCGTAGCCAGGCGCGGGCAGCTCGTCCGTGTAGGCGCCGGTGCAGTGGATCAGGCTCTGCGGCCCGCACAGCAGCCCCTGCTCCTCCAGTTGGTCGAGCATGACCATATAGCCGTCGGTCACGCGGCCCACGAGGCGGTGCATGAAGTCGGGGTTGTCGACCAAGGTATACAGCGCGTTCTGCACGCCCATCCACGTGCTGATGGGATCCCACAGCGACAGGTAGGTGTCGGCGCCCTCCAGGCGGATCTCGATGACGCCGTCGAACAGCTCATGCGCCACCTCGGCTCGCCGGGCTGTCTCCTCGGGGTCGTGCCACACCTTCGGCGTCTTGATCTTCTCCAGGTCGTCCTCGGTCACGAACTGATTCTCGAACGCATGGCCGACCACCGCGCTCGTCGGGTCGATGGATGCCGTCTGCTCGTGCACGGCAACGCCGAAGCCGGTGTTGTGGATCGCCTTGTACACGCGCACGAAGGGCTCGACGACCATGTCGACCGGGAACCGCTTCCACTGGAAGAGGGTGCGCCGCAGGTAGTCCTCATGGCCGCGGCACTCGGGGTCAGCGCAGTGCAGCGTCAGCTCGTCGTCGACGTTCATCTCGTTCCAGCACACCTGGTCGATGGTGACCATCGGCCGCTCGGGCTGCAGCGCGTTGAGGGCACGCCAGAGCCGGCGCTTCTCCTCCTGTACGGGCAGTGCGGCCACCTCGGCCACCTTCGCGGCCAACTCCCGCACGATCGCGACGTCCTGCTTGCTCGGCATTAGCGTATCTCCCCGCCGGCTCGATCCCGCCGGCCCAGTGTGCTGCGCGTCGCTGCCCTGTTAGCCGGACTGGTGGGCATTCCCTCCCGGCACGCCGCAGGTAGGAGAGACGGTGCGCGCCGGCGAACTAGGCGCACATCCTGCGAGAAGTGGAGACCTCCGTCTGTGGACTGCCCGCCGCTGACCCTGGCTACCGTCCCTTGCCTGATCCTGGCACTCGCCGCCGCCGCCGCGCGGCCAGCGAGTGCAGGGAATCCCACGCCCGCCGCCGGCCCGACGGTCCTCGACATCGGCAGCCGCAAGCAGCTCCTCATCGATACGCTCTTCCTCGGCGAGGCGAACGGAGTCGCGCTCCGCGTGCATCCGCCACGGAAGACCGGCGAGATCGCGCTGAAGCGGGACAAGCCGTGGGAGAGCGCGACGCTGAACTGGTTCGGGGTGCTGCAAGAGGGCAAGCGCTGCCGCATGTGGTACGAGGCCTACGACGCCGAGGGCTGGCCGACCGCTGACGACACGTCGTTCTGCTATGCCGAGTCCACCGACGGCGTCCACTGGACGAAGCCCGATCTCGGCATCTGCACGTACCAGGCGGACACCCACACGAACATCCTGTTCCGGCAGATCGGCACTGGCGCGTCGCGATCGCGGGTCCACGGGGCCAACGTGTTCGTCGACCCCGGCGCGCGCCCGAACGAGCGCTACAAGGCCGTGTCGCAGGGCATCTTCGCCGGCCTGACTCCTCCGCACCGCATCGCCGGCATGATCTCACCGGATGGCATCCGCTGGACGCGTCTCCCCGCGCCCATCTGCGACGTATTCGCGGACAGCCAGTACAGCGGGTTCTGGGACCCGGCGCTCCGCGAGTACGTGCTCTATGGGCGCGTCAGTGGCAGGGGCCGCGCCATCGGCCGGTCGGAGAGCGCCGACTTCGCCCACTTCGCCCCGCCCGCCCTGGTGATGCAGACCGACGAGCAGGACCCGCCCGATACCGACCTCTACAACCCCGCGGCAGTGCGCTACGCCTACGCCGAGAGCGTCTACCTGGCGTTCCCGAGCCTGTACGAGCACAAGACGCACACGCTGGACATCCGCCTCGCCGTGAGCCGCGACGGCGTCCACTGGTCGTTCCCGGAGCGCGTCCCCTACATCCCGCTGGGCCGCCCCGGCACGCTCGACAGCGGCTCGCTCTACATGGGCCAGGGCATGCTGCGCCACGGCGACACGCTCTCGCTCTACTACAGCGGCGCGCGCATCAACCACGAGCAGGCGGAGCTGGAGACGCTCACCAAGCCGGAGGGCGAGCGCGTGTTCCTCCGCGCCACGACGCCCCTCGACCGGTTCGTGAGCGCGACCGCGGGTCCGAGCGGCGGCTCGTTCGTCACGCCGCCCCTGCGGTTCCGAGGCTCCAAGCTGGTGGTGAACGTGCTCGCCGCGAAGGGCTCGGCAAGCTTCGCGCTGCTCGATGCGCAGGGACGGCCCCTGCCCGGCTTCACCCTCGATGCGTGCGAACCGGTGCGAGGCGACACGACGCGGGCGACCGTGCGCTGGAAGGCAGGCGCGAACGTGAACAGGCTGGCGGGCAAGCCGATCCGGTTGAGGGTCAGCCTGCGCAACGCCAGCCTGTTCACATTCGCATTCGTGCCCTAGCACGAGTGTCGTGGTGGGATGGGCCTCCGTGCCCGTCCAGTACCACTCATGAATGAGCCAGGCTAGCACGAGTGTCGTGGTGGGGCGGGCGTCCCTGCCCGTCAGGCGCCACCCACGGCCGGTCGGGCTCTAGAAGAACCTCGGCCCTACTGGTCGATGGCGCCGATGTCGCCGGGCGCATGCCGGGCGCTGCCGAGCTGGTCCGTGCCGGCCAGGCGCACGCGCGAGCTGTCCCGCTCGACGGTGATCGACACACCGCTGCCCAGCGACCCGGTGGTAAACGAGCCCCAGAAGTCGTCGTTCAGGCCGGCCGTTCCGAGGCGACCGGCGATCTCGGTGTCGATGCTCCGCCACGCGGCGATCCACGCGGCGTTCTTCGCGTCGGAGGGCCAGGTCACCCGCGGCCCATACCACGTCACGCCCGTCAGGTCGCCCAGCGAAGAGCCGAAGTCGCTCCCGACCGTAGCCCCGTATTGCGAGCGGACCTGCAGAATGGCCCGATTGAGGAAGTCGTCCGTCGCCAACCCGAACCCCGTGTAGCCCGCGGTCACAGTCGACACTGTGTACGACGCGCCGGGGATGCGGTTCAGCGCCTGACCGGCCGGCGGATACCAGAGCACGGCCGGCTGGCCCGCGTCCGTGCCGGCGGAGGTGGCGACGGCGCTGCGCTGCGCCCCTGCCGCGTCCACCGCCTGAGCGAGCGTCACGCCGTCCGCATCGCCCACCTTCGGGTAGTGCTTCCGGTTCAGGTCCATCCAGTCCGGCACGGGCACCAGGATCTGCGAGAAGTCGAGGGAGCCGATCAGGTTGTAGCCGTAGCTCTGGAACACGAGCAGCGACCCGGCGAACCAGTCCCCCGCCGCGCCGTTGAGCGTGTTGCCCACGACGATCGAGTGCCGCAGCCAGACCGTCTCCACCGTGTGCGCGTTGCCGATGGTGGCCGCAACTCCGCCACCGCCAGCGTTCGGCTTGCCACTGAACGAGGTGGCCTCGCCGTTCACCTGATTCTCGACGATGGTGCAGCTCACAACCGACAGCGATCCGCCCCCCATGTACACGCCGCCGCCGCGGAAGTAGAACTGCCCTGCGTTCGCGATGTCCGGGTTGTCCTGCACCAGGTTCCGGGCGATCGTGCAGTTCGCCAGGTACATCGTGGCCAGGTTGCTGGGCCCGCCGGACAGAGTGAAAATGCCGCCGCCATACGCGTGCTGCGCCGTGACGCAGTTCCCGCTGACGGCGCACCGCGTGAGCTTGGCGTCGTTGCCGAGACCGGTCGTGTGATCGGCGCCGCCCACGGAGTAGATGCCTCCGCCAGCCGCCCCGTACCCCGTCGCCGTGTTCCCGCTGACGGCGCAGTCCTCCAGGTTCAGCCCGTTCGCGTAGATGCCGCCGCCGTACGTGCCCCGGTCGCGGCTGGCCGTGGTATCGCCGACGCACCGATTGCCCCAGATGGTGCACCGGCGAAGCGTCGCGGTGCCCCAAACCGCCAGGCCGCCGCCGCGCGCTAGAGTGTACGGCTGCGTGCCGCCGGTGATGGCTTCGGCCACCGACGCGCCGCCGCTGATCGTCACGTTCCGCATCGTCAGGTCGCCGTAGATCGCTAGGACGCGCGCCGGAGTAGAGGCGTCCCCGCCCCAGCGGACGGTGATTCCCTCACTTAGCGAGGACGCATCGATCGCCAGGCTCTTGCGGGCATAGAGCGCCGACCGGCCGTAGTCACGCTCGGCATAGCCCGCGAACGTCATGCCCGAGTACGTCTCGCCCAGCAGCACGCTGTGGTCCTGGCCGACGATCGTCAGCGTGATGGTGGCGCCGTTCAGCGCCTTGTCGAACGCGATGGTGTCGCCCGAGCTGGCCGCCGCCATCGCCGAGCGCAGCGTCACCTCGCCCACCGCGGGGCTGGCGGTGTCGGCGGCGGAGTTGACGACAATGGTCTTGCCGGACGATCCGTGCCCCGAGCCGCAGCCCGCCAGGAGCACCAGCGAGCAGCCGAGCAAGAGAAGGGCAGCGCCGGCCGGTAGGACATGCCCACGCAGCCGGTGAGGTGAGGCGCTGACACAAGCCATCTGCGGTCTCCTTCAGGCAGAAAGGGACGGGAGGCCCGGGCTGGCTGCGGTAGGCCGCCGACCCGGGCTCGAGACGCTACTTGCCGGCGATCCTGTAGAGGTGAACTCCGTATCCGGCGAAGTCGTCGGCGAACTTGCCGTTGACGGCCGTCAGCTCGCGTCCCTCGTCGATCACGGTCACCGCGGCGTTCCCCTGGATCCCCTTGAGGACGAACTCGGCCTTGGTGGTACCATCGCGCATGGCCGCCGCGAACAGATAGGTCGCGCCGCCGTGGCGCTTCACCATGACGTCGACGGGCACCTTCCGGTTGCTGCTGCTAACGGTCGCGGCATCGCCGATCGTCGGCGAGTTCAGCACAGGCGCCAGAGCCATCACCTGCCGGTTCAGCTTGCCGACGGCCTCAGCCATCTCCTTGTCCGCCAAGAGGGCAGCCTCGATGAAGCCGCCGGGCCCCTCGAACTGGTGGACGAAGTAGACGAGACCGTGCGACCCGTGGATGAGCGACATCCAGACCTCGGCGCGCACCTGGGTCGGAGTGGGCTTCACGTTCGGGTTCGAGATCCGCGTGCACTCGAAGTCGTTCCACACCACCTTCTTGCCGCCCGACCACTTCGTGAGGCGCTCCACCCCGTACGGCACTCTCCAGAGCTTGCCTGCGACCTCGGAATCCGTCGAGACCGCCGGGTAGATGTCGTAGGACAGGATGTCGCCCCCCTTCGCGTACTCGGCGTAGTCCTCGGGATGCCGCGTTCGGGGGCCGCGGCCGATGTAGTTGTCCCACGCGACGGATTGGCCCAGCCCGAGGTAGACCGGACGCGTCGGGTCGGCGGCCTTCATCGCGTTGTAGCGCCGCACGATCTCTTCTGGAGTGACCGGGGGCCCGTAGCCGCCCTTGCCGTCGGACTGAGCGTTGTCGGGCTCATCCATCTGCATCCACGCGATGATCGTCGGGTCGTTCAGGTGCTTGAGCGCCACCTCGTTCTGCTCGCAGATGACGGGCATACCCGCCGCCTTCAGCGCGGCCAACTGCGCCTCGGTCGGCCCTTGCCACAGCCCATTGTAGTGGTTGATGCCGATCGCCTTGTACTCGGCCGCGCGCTTGGGGTCCTGCAGCCATACGCCGATCGGGAACCAGTTCGGGTCCCTAGGCGGCCCGTTCCGCCACGCCGCGTAGTAGCCGCCCTGCGGCACCGTGGTAGCCTCCATCATGCGGCTCTCGGGCACCCCGGTGTTCTTCTGCTTGCCGGTCACGCTGATCGTCATGTCGTCGACCCAGATTGTCTGGCCAGGCGCCGGCCCGGTATCCCCCGCCAGGAGGACCGAGACGAATCCCCTCGCCTTCACGTTGTCCTGAACGATGAGCGGGCTGTCCCCGTCGACGTCCTTCCCATCGTGATAGACCTTCCAGCCCACCGCATCGTCGAAGACGTAGGTCCACTTGTGCCAGCCTACGGTCCGCCTGATGCCGAGATAGACGACCTCACGGTAGAGGTACTTGCCATCCGCCGACCAGCCGATCGCGTAGGTGTTGCCGCCGTCGAGGTAGGGCGCGTAGATCGGCCCGATCCCCTCGGTCACCCCCTCCGAGTTCTTCACGCCGCACACGGGACCGTCGCGATACGCCTTCGGGTCGGCGGGCTTGGTGCCGTCCTCGTACACCCAGAACTCGATCTTGCCGGCGCTGTCGTCTTCTGCGACCTTGAGGATGGCCGTGGCACCCGGGGCGATCTTGAGCGATCCCCCTGCCCCGTCGCCGTGGTTGCGGCTCTTGTCGATCCTAACGTCGCCGGTGACCTTCCAGCCGCCTGGCACACCCCCACTGTCGAAGTCGAATGCCAAGTCGGATGGCGTCGCCTTCGCGGCAGGCTCAACGGATCGCGCACAAGAAGCGTGGACGGATACGAACAGGACGCAGCACGCCGAGGCAGCGGCCGCTCGGCCGATCAGGTGTCTCATCGCGGGTCCTCCCAGGCCCTCTATTCGGCGCGGGCCGTCGTACGTCCTTGCGACCTCGCGAAGTGCAGGAGAGCCGCCCCCGCGCACCGAACAGACGCGCCGGACGAGCGCTGCACGGGACGGGCAGGGACGCCCATCCCACGAGGGCGCGGTGCCGGACGGACAGGGGCGCGAGTACCACCAGGCTGTGCCGTGGAACGATGAGGAGGGCGAACGGGATGAGCACGGGCAACGCACAACGCTGCGAGGCATCGCTGGAATACCGAGTTGGGCACCTGGGCACGCCGGGATCGTGGGAGCCCTGGAGCTGGACGACGCGCGTCGACTGGACCGCCGACAACCTGGCGAGGCTGAAGGCGCTTGGGTTCAACACGGTCCAGCTTAACGTGGCGTGGGGCGCCCGCCCCGGCGACGAGCCGCTCAACCTGGAGGACGTCGTCGAGTTGACGCCCGAGCAGGAAGCGCGCCTCCCGCAGCCGGTGCCTCTGCGCGGGTCAGCCGAGGAGGGGCGCTGGGAGCAGCGGCGGGCCGACCTGCGCGCGCGCATCGCCCTCTGCAGCGAGGCGGGGCTGCGCACCCTCTTCCACTTCGGCGCACCCTACAACGCCCACGCGCGCTACGGCGACAACCCGCCGAACTGCATCTCCGACCCGGACGTCACGGAGCGCTACGCCCTGCTGGTCCGTGCGTTCGCCGCCGAGTTCCCAGGCGTCGACGACCTCCACCTCTACACGTACGACCAGGACGCGTGGCTCTGCAGCGAGTTCGGCGACTGCCCGCGCTGCGCCGGCGTCCCCCTCGCCCGGCGCCTGGCGCCGTTCCTCGACAGGCTGACCGCCGAGTGGCGCGCGGCCAACGCGAACGGGCGGCTCTGGTGGGAGCCCTGGGAGCTGTCGGCGGGACAGAGCCTGGCCTGCATCGGCGCGGTGAACCCGGAGGGCTTCGGCCTGGCGCTGCACGTGAACGCCGGCGAGTGCATGGCGACGATCGTGGCCGACCGCTGGTTCCGCAACATGGCGGCGGCCGCCGCAGCGCGAGGCATCCCCGTCGTAGGCGAGTACTTCCTCGGCGCACAGAGCGAGGAGACGGAACCCCTCACCGGCCTGGCGCACCCGCTCGTGACGCTCCGCGCGCTGCGGTCCCTGGCTGGCGTGCGGGGCCTCCGCGGCATCAAAGAGTACTACGGCCTGGTGCCGGATGTCGAGGACCCCAACCTGCGGATGGCCGGCATCTTCTTCGCGCAGCCCGGCATCGGCGAGGACGAGGCGCTGGCGAAGCTGGCCGAGCCCTACGGCGACGCAGCGGCAGCGATTCAGCGCTTCTGGCGCCTGAGCAGCGAAGGCATGGAGCTGTTCCCGTGGGAGGTGTCGTGGTACATCCGCGAGATCGGGCGCAGCGCCGTGGACCACAGCTTGGCCGCCGCGATGATCCATGGCCAGCAGTGCTCTACGCCAAGCTGGGACTCGACGCGGCACTCCGTCTTCATGAAGGTGGACGACCGCCAGCCGCACCCGTGGATGCTGGAGGACGTGCAGGTCCGCTGCGAGATGGCCGCGTCGAGATGGCGTGAGGCAGAGGCGCTCGGCTCGGAGATCGCACGCCTTGCCCCCGAAGGCCTGCGCGACGCAGTAGCCGACTGCCTGCGCGACCAGGCCTCGCTGCGCCGCCGCGCCGTCGCCTACGCCTGCCACCTCCGCGAGACGAACCTTGCCACGGTGATCCGTAGACACAGCGGACGTGGCGCCGACGCGGCGACGCAGGGCGCCATCGCTGAGCTGCTCAGCATCCTGCAAGCGGACCGCGAGAACTGGCGCGAGGAGGTCGCGGCCAATACCGGCCTGCCAGGCACCTACGCCACGTGGCCGGAGATCGACGAGGCCATCGCCCTCCTCCAGCAAGACCCCGCCGCGTTCCTGGAGCGCTTCCTCATCGAGACGCCCTACCACGCGAGCAAGGGCATCTTCAGCCTCACGTCGCGGTGACGGTGGGACATGCTGGGACCTGGGACTTGGGACTTGGGGCTGGGGCGCCTCGCGCCTGCGACGGGAAGGGAACAGCGGGTTGGACGTTCAGCTACTGGAGCCGGTTGAGGTGAGAAGCTCGCTCTGGCAGCGGATGCTCGCTGCCGTCCTTGGGCTCACGTTTGCCTTCGTGGCGATCGTGTTGATCGGAGATGGCGCTCTGCCGCAGGGATTCCCGGTGCCTCACAAGGGCTTCGACAACCGAGCATTGGGCCTGGCGAGCGGCATCGGGCTCCTGTGCGGGTCCATCTGGTTCTGGTGGCGCGCGGAGCGCGACCGCCTCAGGGCCGACGAGAGGGGCGTCGAGCAGCGTGTTGGACTCCGCTGCAAGCGCGTGGCATGGAGCGACGTGGCCAGCTTCCGCCAGGAACGCACCCGCGGTACCCGTGAGCGGCTTGTCGAGCCAGTGCTCTACGACAGCGAAGGGCGCGTGCTGCTGCGCCCGGTCGCGCCCGCGCTGGTCGGCACGGGATCTCAGGACGAGGAACGCGCACGGTTCTGGGCGCTGGTCGAGCGGCGCCTCCACGCTGAGGGAGCCCGAAGGCAGGCCGTATGAGCCGCCGCGCTCAGTCCGCCGGCTCCGGCTGCGGCGAGGCCAGGGCGCCTGCCGCCCGGTGGGACGGCGCGGCGGCGACGAGCGCGATCGCGAGCACGATCACGCCGACGCCCAGCGCAAACGGGGCGCGCACGCCGAGCTGGTCCGCCAGGATGCCGCCGAGAACCGGCCCAACCACACCGCCGCCGCCGAGGATCGCCTCGTGGAACCCCATGCAGGCATCGCTCCGGTCGCCGGCGTGGAGGCTGCAGTGCACGCTGCCGGCCTGCGTCGGAGCGCGTGAGGCGCCCAGGATGGCGTAGGCGGCCACGAAAGCGACAGCGCTGCCGCAGAAGCCGAACAGCCCCATCGACACGGCGCCGCCCGCCATGCCCAGCAGAAGGGGCCACTTGCGGCACTGCCACCAGGGGCCCGAGGCCAGGACCGCGAACAGCACGATCTGCCCCACCCACACGGCCGCGGACATCTCGCCGATCGCGCCGTCGCTGAAGCCGAGGCCGCGGGCGAACTTGGGGAAGATCGCGCCGGCGGCCGCTGCAGCCGTCCACATCGCTCCGTTCGACACCCAGGCCATCATCCGCTGGTTCGCGGACACCTCGACGTGGGCGTCGGCGACCTCCAAATCGCTGCCGGTCGACGCCCCCTCGACGGGGCCGACGCGGAACCAGACCACGACCGTCATCACCATCACCAGAGCGCCCACGAGCCAGAACGCCGCGTGCGGGCCGGCCAGGCGGTAGGCATGCCCCGCCACGGCGCCGCCGACGAGGATGCCGACCGTCCAGCTCACGTTGAAGATCGAGGTGCGGACACGTGTCTCAGTCGGCGTCCCCGCCTTCAGGCAGGTCTGGAACGCCGGCCAGAAGATGCCGCCGCCCGCGCCGGAGAGCGGCCCCGCGAGCAGCAGGATCCACGGGTTGGTTGCCATGCCCGCGACGATCGCGCCCAGGCCGAAGAGGAACGCCCCCGCGGTGGCCGTGGTGCGCGCGCCGAACCGGCCGATGGTCTTCCCGGTCGACATGGCCACGATCACATAGGGTGCGCCCCAGCCGACGCCCAGAATCAGGCCCACGAACAGGGCCGATGCCCCCAGATCGAGCGCGCGGAAGTTGGCCATGAGCTGGGACATGGCGACGGCCACGTCCATGGCGAACGGGATGGCGAAGAAGTCGAAGCGCTTCACGAAGCGGAGGCCTTTGCTGCCGCAGTATGCGGTGAATGTGCCCTCAGTCTACCTGCCCGCGCCTCCAACGCGGCTGCCGCCCCGAGGCGATCCGGCAACTCGTCGCTGCCGCGTTCCGTTCGAGCCGCGCATCGGGGTAACCTCTTGGTGACGGCTGGGCGCGCCAGCCGATGGAACACGCGGGAGCCGGGTGTTGCGCTACATTCTGGCGGTTGACCGGGGCGGCACGAAGTGCGAGGCCTTGCTGGCCGGCGAGGACGGCCGCGCAGCCGGATGGGGCCGCTGCGACTACAGCGACCCGGAGAGCGGGCGCGGGACCGGCGGCGCCGGCCGTACCGAGGCGAACCGCCAGCGAGCCGTGCGGCAGGCCCTCTCGGGCTGGACGGACGGCGACTCCCTCACGCTGGTCGGCGACTGTACACTGGCGCCCGGCGACCTGCCGCCCGGGGTCGAGTGCTCCATCCACCGCAGACCGGCCGGCGAGGGCGACATCGGCCTGAGCTTCCTGGGCGACGGCCCCGGCATCGCGGCGCTCGTCGGCACGGGCGCTCTCCTGGTGGGGCGGGGGCCGGACGGGCGGCAGAAGCACATGGACGGCCTCGGCCCATTCCTCGGCGACTACGGCAGCGCCTACTACATCGGCGCGCTGGCGATGAAGGCCTCTGCCAAGGCGAACTGGCACCCGCGCCACCATACGACGCTCGCCAAGGTCATCCCGGAGGCGTGCGCCGCCAACGCGGGCTCCCCGCCGAGCTTCCACCTGGTCCCCTACTCGCTCGAAACGCGCGACCGCTCGGAGATCGCCTCGCTCGCCGCGCTGGTGGACCGCGAGGCGCGCGCCTGTGACGCCGTGGCGCAGCGCATCCTCGACGAGGCCGCCGGGGCCCTCTCCGAGACGGTGTGGGACCTGCGTGAGCGCCTCGACCTGCGGAGCGTGCCACTTCGCCTCGTGGGAGCCGGCTCGGTCATCGCCCGCTCGGATCGCTACTGGGAGACGCTCTGCGAGCGCGTGCGGACGTTCGCGCCCGATATGCAGCCCACCCGCATCACCCAGCCGGCGCTGCTCGGATACGTGCTGCTGGCCGCCCGCGAGATGGGCTGGCCCAACGCCGAGGATCTGCCCGATACCCTCTTTCCAGCCACCGCCAACACGCATACATCGCCTGGATGATGCGCGAGCGCCGTGGTGTGATGGGCCTCCGCGCCCGTCCAGTGCCGTTCATGAACAAGCCAGGCCAGGAGGACAACGTGGTTCCACTTCTCTATACAGCCGCCATCCGCAAGGTGCTGACCCATCTCGAGGAGACGCAGCTTGCCGCCATCGACCAGGCCGCCGACGCCGTCGTCGCCGCGCTGCGGAACGGTGGCGCCGTGTTCTGCGGCAACATCGGCCACAGCAACCAGGACGACTTTCTGAACCGGGCCGGCGGGCTCGCGGCGCTGCAGCGATTCGCGTACAGCCTGTCGATCACCGATCCCGTGGCCGATTGCCTGAACAACCGTCCGCGCACGGAGCCGTTCGAGCGCGACCTGGAGACCATCCGGTTCGCGGTGAAGGCGAGCAACCTGCGCAAGGGCGACGTGGTCCTGGTCGGGTCGGTGTCCGGCAAGAACCGGGAGCCCGTCGAGCTGGCCCTGGCCTGCCGCGAGATGGGCGTCACGGTCATCGGCATGACCTCGATGGTGTACACGCAGCAGGTGGAGTCGCTGCACCCGTCCGGCAAGCGCCTCTTTGAGGTGGCGGACGTCGTCATCGACAACGGCGCTCCGTTCGGCGACGCGGCCGTGGCGATCCCCGGCTATGAGAACGACCTGCTGCCCGTATCCGGCGTCGCGTTCATCGTGGCGGGCTGGATGATCTGGGGCCGCGTGATGGAGAAGATGGCCGAGCAGGGCGACGCTCCGACCACCTACATCAGCGCGAACCGGCCCGGCGGCATGGAGAGCTACCAGCAGAACCGTGAGCACTACCAGAAGAGGGGGTACTGACATGTCGGCGCAGGTCTACTTCGACAAGGCGATCGAGACGCTCCGCACCGTCGCGGAGACGCAGGCGGAGCCCATCGGCAAGGCGGCAGAGGCGTTGGTGGAGGCGGTGGTCGGCGGCAAGCGCATCTTCTCGTTCGGCGCGAGCCACAGCTTCATGCTGACCGAGGAGCTGGTCTACCGCACGGGCGGCCTGATGCTCGTCAACCCGATCTACCCGCACGGAATGAACCTGTTCGTGCGCCCCAGCACCGTCACCTCGCAGATCGAGCGCGTGCCGGGACTAGGCGCGACACTGCTGGAGAGCGTGCCCCACCAGCCAGGCGACGTGCTGATCGTGGCCTCGACATCGGGGCGCAACGCGGTGGCGATCGATATGGCGGCGGCCGCGCGGGAGAAGGGCCTCACGGTCATCGGCATCACGTCGTTCGACTACACGAACCACGTGACCAGCCGCCACCCGAAGGGCCTGAAGGTCATCGACATCTGCGACATCGTCATCGACAATGGCGCGCCGTACGGCGACGCGGCGGTGGAGATCCCCGGCTTCCCGCAGAAGGTCAGCCCGCTCAGCACCGTCACCGGCTGCGCCATCGTGAACGCCATCGCGGCGGAGGTGGTGGCGCGGCTCGTAGCGCGGGGCATCACGCCGCCGGTCTACGTGAGCGCCAACCTGGACGGCGGCGAGGAGCGCAATGCGAAGCTGCTCGCCGAGAACGCCGACCGCATCTTCTACCTGGAGTAGACGCCGGCGCGCGGCAAGGGGAGCCGGCGACCTACCGCCGGCTCTCCAGGTACAGCCGCGCCAGGTCGCCGGGGCCGACGGGCACGTACCGAGTGGGCAGGCGGTCGTGCAGGTCCTTCAGCCACGCCGGGTAGTACCACCAACTGATCGCCAGCGTGCTCATGAAGCCGGGGCGCTCCCTCGGCGTGTTGGCCGCGATCTCGCCGAGGAGCCACGCGTTCTCCAGTTCCATCTTCTTCGTCTGCGTCTCCTCGGGCGTCGTCCACACGCGGAAGTTCGTGAGCGTGTGGAAGACCGGCACGCCGTCCAGCACCGTGTTCGCGTTGGCCGCGCTAATGTCCGTGTGGCGGCCCAGGTCAGCCAGGATGTAGCCCAACCCCTTGATGCCGCGCGTGAACCGCCGGATCATCTCGACGGGCGCGGTGGGACCGGAAGAGCCGCCGTTGTACAGCTCCAGCCCGTCCATATCGAGCCGCTTCAGGTACCGCCCGGTCAAGGACACGTACTCCGCCCAGATGCGCTCCCGGTCCTCCTTGCGGAAGCGGGACGCATACACCGGCGCGTTCATGTAGAGCAGGCCGAAGAACGAGTCGTTCGGCGTGGCGTGCTCGTAGTACCACTGCGCCACGAGGGGCATCGCGTCGACGAGCGTCATGTTCATCGCGTAGCCGATCGGGATGGCGCCGCGCGCCGGGTCCGCCCAGATGCCGCGCTGGTAGAACTGCCAGTACCAGTGCGAGTCGCCGCTGTCCATGATGTTCGTCGTGATGTACACCTTCTGGCGGTCCAGCTTCGGCGCGGGCGGCGGCTGTGTCCGGAAGCGCTGGCGGAACGTGCCGGCCGGCGGCTCGATGGCGCTCAAGACCGTTACGTTCGACGAGAAGCCCGTGCCCGGCACCCACTTGCCGTACTCGCTCAGCAGGCGCACCGCACTGTACTCCTCGATGCCCTTCGTGACGTACATCGGCCAGCCCATGACGGGCACGTTGCCGGGCGTCTTCGCGAGCAGCTCCTCGACGAACTCCATCTCGGCGGCCGGATCGGCGCCCTTCTCGCGATCCGTCGGCGCGGAGACCCAGAACAGGAACACCTTCTGCTGCACCATCACGTCGCGGCTGGAGAGCGAGGTGGTGAGCGGGTACTCCCACGCCAGCAGGTGGTGGCTCATGCGCGGCCAGTACTTGTCGAACACGTAGCGGCACGCGTCGACGTTGCGTTTCCATCGCCCGCGCAGGTCCTCGACGATCGGCAGCTTCAGCTTCTCCGCCAGGCTCGGCGAGGCGGGCAGCGCGTCCTCCAGCCCGGCCAGCATCCACGCAGCGTTGACCGAGCCCGGCATCTCCGGGTCCCACACGATGAGTCCCCGGAAGTCCGCGCGGAACCGCTGCAGCGCCTCGAGCGGGTCCTTCAGCAGCTCCTCGGGGCCTGTGTAGCGCTTCTCCTGCATGTACTTCAGCCACATCTCGTCGTAGCGGCCCGGGTTGGTCTTGTTGATCAGGTAGAGGCGCGGCCCCTTGCGGTTCACCAGGCCCTGCAGCGCGACGAGGAGCGTGCCGGTGTCGTGGCTGGCGGCGGAGACGTCCGCGACGACGAGGCGCCGCGGTACCTTGCCGGGCGTGCGGGGCATCCACGAGGCATAGGGCCGCGGCTCGCGCGCCTCCGCGATGTTGGCGAGCTGCACGTCCGACACGGCCAGCTCCAGATCGTCGAACCAGAGGCCCTCAACCACGCCGTCCGCGATGAGCAGCACCCGCACGCGCGTGCACCCGGCCGCCACGGTGACCCGGAACGCGATAGGCCGCCAGTCGTAGTCGCCCGCCGGCAGCGCCTGGCGCGCCTCCCCAGCCCCGTCGAACCCCACGCCGATGAAGCTCTTGCCCACCCCGCGCCCGCGCACCCAGCACCGCGCCACGTAGGTCGTCTCCGGCTTCGCGGCCAGCCAGCCCGAGTTGACCAGCACGTACTTGTACGCCTCGGTCGGCGTGGCATCCGCGATGCGCAGCGACCACCCGCCCCCGTGCGCCACGGCCACGTCGATCTCCGCGCTGCCCTTCGTCCCCGGCGAGATCCCCCGCTCCCACCCCACCGCGAACCCCTTCCCGTCCGCCGCCTCGAACCCGGCGTTGGGGATGGCAATAGGCTGCGCCTGGACCATCGCGGCGAAGGCAAGGAAGGGCATGAGGAGCATGGAAGGCGGTCCTTTTAGGGCTGAGGGTTGGCCTCTGTGGGGCGGGCGCGCTTCGGCAGGCGGATGTAGCCGCGCGATACCGACAGCCACACCACCAGGACGGCAATGCCAACCCCGTCCGCACCCAAGTCTCGGACAAAGCCGACGCGCAGAGGCCCAGAAGCGAACCGCCACTCCAGCAGGAACGCGCAGAGGGCCGCAGCCGCCACGCCCGCGCACACGGAAGACCGTGCCACGCGCCCGCGCAACTCGTCCACGGTGAACGCGCAAACGGCGCTCAGCATGAAGTAGGCGAAGGCGTGCCAGGCGAGTGCCGCCGCGCAGAACAGCGCGAACAGCGCGCCCGCTCCCCACACACCGGCCGGCGAGCCACCGAGCAGGCCCGCCACGAACTGCCTGGCGGGCTCGAACGGGCTCCGAAACGAGGTGACGACAAACAGGACAGCTAGCGTGCCGAGCGTGACGAACACGCCGGTGTACCGGAACCGGCGCGGCTCGTCCTTCCGGCCCATGCGGGCCTCCTTGGCGATCTCGTCCAGGTCGAGCGACGGGAGGCCCTCGTCGGCGCTGCGCACGATGGTTCGGCGGATCAGGTCCAGCTCGTCCTGCGTGAGGTTCGCGCCGAAGCGCACGCGGATGCCGGAGCCCGGCACGCCGAGCGTCAGCACCCCGGTCTGCTCCTCCTGCACCATGACAACGTGATCGAACGGCAGATCGTACAGCCTGCCGCGATGGCGCATCCTCAACCGCATCTCAACCACCTCCGGACGGCCAGATCAGCGTCAGTGCTCCTCGCCGGAGAGCGCCTTTAGGATCACGCTCGACACGGCCCACGCGAGGAACGCCAGGATATTGAGCACGAAGCCCAGGACGCCGCCAACGCGCCGCTCCTCGCTGCGGGCCGCGTCGCCGATGCCCAGGGCCATGCCGAGCGTGAGGAGGGCGGTCGCGCAGGAGCTGGGGATGAAGCGGACGTCCATCAGGCGCGGAATCACCAGCACGAGGAGCGCCCCGCCGATGACGAGCGACCCCCTCGCCCACGACGCGCCCATCGCCCAGGCGGGCAGGCCACTCGCCGCGTCGAGGCACCATGCCCCCAGCCGACGCCACCGCGACGCTCCGGCCGGAGGACTGGAAGCCGGATGCGGATGGAGTGGCACACTGCGTTGACGCGCGGCCATGGTCGTCCTCCGGGTCTACGGCGGTGGGATCAGGCGGAAGGTCGCGTCGAAGATGGCCTTGTCCTCCGCGCCCAGGGCATCCCCCGCAAGCTTAGCGATGGCGTAGTGTTCCGCGTGGAGAGCCCCGTCACCTGCAGCGTGCGCCGCGTTTGCCAGGATCGCGTGCGCGAACGCGACCTCCCAGTCCGGGCGGGAGTTGGCGGCGACCCAGTCGAACGTGCGCCGGGCGTAGTGCAGGGCGAGGTCGCCGTGGCCGAGCAGCGCGTGCGCCTGAGCCAGCAGCATCTCGGCAAGCGCGGCGTTCTCCGCGGTCCCAACCTGCGACCAGTGGTATGCGGCGGAGTAGGCGCACGCCAGCAGCTCGGCGTCCTCGGCATTGGAGCGCTGCTCGGCCTCCGCCAGGGTCCAGGCGCGGTTGTTGCACTCGATGGCGAACCACCTGTGCCACTTGCCAACTTCCTCGGGCGACGGACGATCGGGCATGGCGTGGGCCTCCAAACGCGTTGTGGTAGGAGGCCGTACGAGGCGCTACTGGCTGCCCACTCCCCGCACGCGCATGCGCAGCCCGTACACGCTGTCGCCTGCGGTGATGAAGAGCAGGCGACGGTCCTTGCCGCCGAAGCACACGTTCGCGGTCCAGCCGGCGGGCACCGCGATGCGCTCGGTCTGCTTGCCCGCCTTGTCGAACACCGTCACCCCGCTGCCAGTGAGGTAGACGTTGCCCTCGCTGTCGATGGTGAGGCCGTCGGAGCCCATCGAGCAGAAGAGGCGCCGGTTCGTCAGCGCGCCGTCTGCCGCGATGTCGTACGCGTACGTCTTGCCCGCGCCGATGTCTGCCACATAGAGCGTCTTGCCGTCCGGCGTGCCGATGATCCCGTTCGCCTGCTTCAGGTCGGCGTCGGCGAGCTTCAGCGCCTTGCCGGCGGGCGGCAGGTAGTAGACGCCCTGGCTCGCCTGCTCCATAGGGCCCCGCTGCCAGTAGCCGCGCTTGTAGTAAGGATCGGTGACGTACACGCCGCCATTCGGAGCCACCCATACGTCGTTGGGCCCATTCAGCAGCTTGCCGCCGAAGCCCGACACGACGAGCTTCTTGGCGCCCTTCGCGTCCAGGCGCCACAGCTCGTTCTTCTCGTCGGCGCACGCCCACAGGTTCCCCTGTCTGTCGAAGCACATCCCGTTCGAGCGGCCGGCGGGCTGCAGCCACGTTGTCAGCTTGCCGTCCACGCTCCACTTCAGGATGCGGTCGTTGGGCTGATCGGTGAAGTACACGTTGCCCTGCGCATCGCACGCCGGCCCCTCCGTGAAGCTGAACCCGCTCGCCAGCTTCTCCAGCTTCGCCCCGGGCTCGACGACGCTCTCGGCGCGGGCCGGCGAGACAGCCAGAACGAGCAAGACGAACGCGACGATCCTCATGGTGCTGCCTCCTTCAACCAGCGCATCGGGCTCTGAATAACCCGCCTCGGGTGCGTGCCGCCGAACTTAGCGAGCCGGTCCTCACGCCTCAGCCCCGCACACGCCCGCCGTCGCGCCAGGAGGGCGCTTGGCCGCAGGCCCGCCAGGCGGGGGATTCATCCTCCGACCACCCCAGCGCCCCGCACGCGCCCGCCGTCGCGCCCGGAGGGCGCTTGGCCGCAGGCCCGCCAGGCGGGGGATTCATCCTCCGACCACCCCAGCGCCCCGCACGCGCCCGCCGTCGCGCCCGGAGGGCGCTTGGCCGCAGGCCCTCCAGGCGGGGGATTCATCCCACGACGTCCCGCCGTTGCGCCCGCCTGGGCGCTTGGCCGCAGGCCATCCAGGCGGGGGATTCGTCCGCCGACACCCCGCCGCCGGACGCACCGCCCTACCGCGCGAACGCGAACGCCGGCACGCGCATCGCCGCCTGCTCCGCCGGCACGTTCCGCGCCACCCACGGCTCGATGGCCTTCGCCCAGATCGCGTAACCCTTCTCCGTCAGGTGCAGGTAGTCCGGCATGGTGTCGCGCGAGATCGTGCCATCCTTCTCCAGGAACCGGGCGCCGAAGTACAGGTAGCT
>CAZFLM010000047.1:0-13962 GCA_964519955.1 uncultured Chthonomonadaceae bacterium
CCGCGAGGGCGGCCACACGGTCGGCGCCGGCGTCGTCACCAAGGTGATCCAGTAACTTCCAGGGTAATGGGCCGGCGCTCAGCCGGCCCGCTATCCGTTTTGTCGTTCGAGCGAGTCGATGGCAGCCAAAGAAACCCGAATTGTGATCACTCTGGCCTGTCAGGAGTGCCGCTCCCGGAACTACGTCACGTCGAAGAACCGGGTGAAGCATCCTGACCGCCTTGAGTTGAAGAAGTACTGCCCGCCCTGCCGCAAGCACACGCCGCATCGCGAGCAGAAGTAGCGTCCGCTGGCTCTGCCAGCGTGGCGGCACAGGGGTGTAGCACAGTTGGTCAGTGCGCCCGCCTCCAAAGTGGGAGGTCGCGGGTTCGAATCCTGCCACCCCTGCCAAATGGGCAACTGCCGGTCGGCGTAGCAAGGCCAGCAGGCGCCTCAGTGAGGAAGCATGTCCGGCACGGCGGCGACACCGTGCCGGCGGCTTACACAGGGCGGGCCCTGGGTCCGCCCTATCTGTCGCAGACGGTTGCGCGATTCCGCAGATATAGCCGTCTGCGCGTCGCCGAGGAGCGAAGATGGCCGAAGGAACGTTGCCTCCCGACAAGGGCGCCGCGCCCTGGGTGCGTGGACGAAGCTTTGTCCACGAGGTCGTCGTCGAACTAAAGAAGACGACATGGCCCACACCCAAGGAGGCTTGGCGTCTGACGACCGTCGTGATCGGCGTCATCGTGGCCGTGGCTGTCTACATCGGCACGATCGACTATGTCCTTACCTGGCTGACCCGTCACTACGGGCTGATCAAGTAGGTATCCGATGTCAACACAACGGCACTGGTATCCGGTGCACACCTACTCTGGGCACGAGAAGAAGGTCATGACCAACATCCTCCGCCAGGCGGAGGCGCGCAGCTTGCGCGGCAAGATCTTCGACATCAAGGTGCCGGAAGAGGTCGAGGTCCGTACCCGCGGAGGGAAGCGGACCGAGGTCAAGCGCAAGGTATTCCCGGGCTATGTCCTCATCGACATGGTGCTCGATGAAGACACCTGGTACCTCGTCAAGTCCACCACCGGGGTCATCAACTTCGTGACCGCCGGCAACAAGCCCGTTCCGCTTCAGGACAAGGAAGTGGCGGCCCTCCTCCAGTCGGACGAGGGAGCGCCGCAGAGGCCCCGCGTCCAGTGGAGCAAGGGCGATGTCATCCGCGTCATCTCCGGTCCGTTCGCCGACTTCACCGGCAAGATCGAGGAAGTCAACATCGACAAGGAGAAGCTGCGGGTCTTCATCTCCATCTTTGGGCGCGAGACGCCGGTGGAACTCGAGTTCACCCAGGTGGAAAAGGCGTAGCGAGAGCCGTAGAGCCGGTTCCCGCGCACATACGAGTCGGAGGCGCTTCGTGGCGAAGAAAGTAACCGCCGTCGTCAAGCTGCAGATCGCGGCAGGCAAGGCCACCCCGGCCCCGCCTGTCGGGTCCACGCTTGGACCGTACGGCATCAACATGATGGAGTTCATCAAGACCTACAACGAGCGCACCTCGTCGCAGGTCGGCTCCATCGTGCCCGTGGAGATCACGATCTTCGAGGATCGGTCCTTCACGTTTGTCACCAAAACCCCGCCCGCCGCGGACCTCATCAAGAAGGCCGCCGGCATCACCGCTGGATCGGGTGTGCCGAACAAGCAGATCGTGGGCAAGCTCACCAGCGATCAGGTGCGTCAGATCGCCGAGACCAAGATGCCCGACCTGAACGCGAACGACATCGAGGCGGCCATGAAGGTCATCGCCGGCACCGCCCGCTCGATGGGCGTCGCGATCGAGGGCTAGCCCCGGAGCCGTCCGGGGACGGACCACGTGGGAGGCGCTCAGGCGCCGCTTGCACCACAGGAGATAGCAGATGCCAGGACCCAAGTACAGCACGCGTCAGCGCCGCGAGGCCAAGGTCGGCAAGACGCGCCACAGCAAGCGCTACACCACCATCGCGAAGCAGGTTACCCGCGACGCCGAACTCCCCATCGAGGAAGCCCTCGCCAAGGTCAAGGAACTCGCCAGCGCGAAGTTCGACGAGACGGTCGAGGCCGCTGTCAACCTCGGCGTCGACCCCCGCCACGGCGACCAGATGGTCCGCGGCACGGTTAACCTCCCGTTCGGCACCGGCAAGTCCCGCAAGGTCGCCGTGTTCGCCAAGGGCGAGCGCGCCGACGCGGCCCGCGAGGCCGGTGCGGACGAAGTGGGCGCCGAGGACCTCGTCGAGCGCATCCAGAAGGGCTGGGCCGGCTGGACTAGCTTCGACCTGTTCGTTGCGTCCCCCGACATGATGCCGCTGGTCGGTCGCCTGGGAAGCATCCTCAAGCAGAAGATGCCGAACCCGAAGGCCGGCACCGTCACGCCGAACATCGCGCAGGTGGTGAAGGACATCAAGGGCGCCAGCCGCGCCGAGTACCGCGTCGAGAAGGCCGGTATCATCCACTGCCCCATCGGCAAGTCGAGCTTCACGGTCGAGCAGCTCCAGACCAATCTGCTGACGCTGCTGAACGCGCTGATCAAGGCCAAGCCGGCCGCCGCCAAGGGCCGCTACCTGAAGCGCATCACCGTCTGCTCCACCATGGGCGTCGGCGTCGGCATCGATGTGGCGATTGCCCAGAAGACCGCCGAGCGGATCTAGCCGCGCCTGTTCGAAGCAGTCCCATCGCCCCGGCCCGCGCATGCGGGCCGGGGCGATGTGCATTCCGTCTCACCTCGAAACCCCGGTCCCCTCCCCTCCGTCTGTCCGCCGGAACCTATCCGAACGGGAGAAACACGCCATGAACCCCCTCGTCGCGCTCGCCGCCGTGCCGCTGCTGGCCGGATGCACCTTCAAGGCCACCGTGACGCCCCAACACCCGGCGGCGCCCAGCGGCTCGACCACGATCAAGGTGGGCCACAAGGACGAGCCACCGATCGCCGGCTCGGGCGTGCTCCGAACGGAGACGCGCACAGTCGGCGCCTTCCGGCGCATCCGCCTGGAAGGTGTGGCCGCCCTGAAGGTCACCGTTGGCCCTGCCGTCTCGCTCCAGATTGAGGCCGACGACAACCTGCTGCCGATCATCGCCACGGCTGTCCAGGGCGAGACGCTGGTCGTCAGCGAGAGCAGGTCGATCAGCACGAAGCACGGCATCACCGTAACCGTTACCACGCCCGAGTTGGTGGGCATCGAACAGGCCGGAGCCGGCGCGTTCGATGTGAAGGGCGTGACCGGCGACGAGTTCGCCATCGACGTGTCGGGCGTGGGCGGCGTCCTGCTTGCAGGCAGCGCGAAGCGGATGAAGGTCGACACATCCGGCGCGGCCGGCATAGGCCTGAGCGGGCTCGATGTGCGCATCAAGGGCGTGGGCGGCATCGCGGCCACCGGACGCGCGGGACAGCTCGAGGCCTCGCTATCGGGGGCGGGCGCACTGGAGGCCTACGACCTGGCCGTCAAGGACGCCAAGGTCAGCGTGAGCGGGGTCGGCGGAGCGCGCGTGAACCCCTCGGGCTCCCTCGACGCCTCGGTCTCCGGCATCGGCGGCATCGTCTACCGCGGCAACCCAGCCTCTCTCAAGAAGGACGTCAGCGGGTTGGGCGCGGTCGTTCCCGAGTAGCCCAACCAGACCGCCAGGCCAGATCCGCCGCATCGCCGCGTCAGGCGGGCACGCTCTTGTGCCCGCCTGCTCGCTGCCCCGCAATACTCCCCCTTGACACCGCACTCTGGCTCCGATATACTGTGACCGGTTGGTGAAACGTATCACCATGACCGGGAACTGAGGAACCACGCGTGGAATCGCAGCCGCCACCGCCAGCCAGACGGGGACCATCGCCCACCATACGAGACGTCGCCGCCCTCGCCGGCGTCTCGGTCACGTCCGTTTCGTACGTGTTGGGGGCCGCCCCCAGCGCCCGGATCGGCGCGGCCACGCGAGCACGCATCCTCGAGGCCGCGGCGCAGTTGAAGTACCGGCCGAACGCCATCGCCAAGGCCATGGTGTCTGGCCGCACCCACACGGTGGGCGTGTACGAGCCCCACGCAGAGGAGTCGGCCCTGGCCAACGACTGGTCGGTGGAGGTCATGCGGGGCATTGCCGAGGAGCTGCGGCGCCATCACACGCACCTGCTGCTGTATAGCTGCGACAACGCCACCGAGGCCGATCCGGACCTGTTCCTCGATGCCCGCGTCGACGGCCTGCTCGTCCTCGCCCCCCACCTCACCGACCGGTTGGCGCTCCAGGTGTCGGGCGCAGGACTACCGACGGTGCTTGTGGGCGGACGCCCAACCGGCGGCCCACTGCTGGGCTGGGTCGACGCGGACAACGAGGCGGGCGCGCGCAACGCCGTCGAGCATCTGATCGCCAACGGGCACCGTGTGATCGCCCATCTGCGCGGGACGGTCGGGTCGAGCAACGCGGCCGACCGCGAGCGCGGCTACGAGGCTGCGCTGCGAGCCGCCGGCCTGCCCGTCGTGCCCGACCTGGTGGCCGACGCCGACTTCGCCGAGCCCGACGGCTACCGGGCCATGGTACAACTGCTGGCTCGGTCGCCGCGCCCCACGGCGGTGTTCGCCTGCAACGATCCGGCGGCCATCGGGGCGCTGCGCGCCTGCAGCGACCATGGACGGCGCGTGCCCGATGATGTGGCGATCGTTGGGTTCGACGGCAACCGGCTCGGAGAGTTCACGCAGCCCGCGCTCACGACAGTCCGGCAGCCGATGGAGCATCTGGGCCGGGAGGCGGCCGCGATGCTGCTCGCGCTGGTGTCGCAGGGCGCCGACGCCGCGGTGAAGCGGCGCGTGCTTCCGTGCACCGTCGTCGTGCGCGGCTCAAGCGGGCCGCCGACGCACGAGGACTAGGGATCGCGCGCCTTGCTCCGCTCGGCGAGTCTCCGTACCCAGAGGAGGTGATGCAGTCCGCCCAGATTCGAGTTCCTGCGGTCGGGCCTATGACGCCCGGCCGGCAGTGCTCTGCGGGACGTCGGCCACGTGGTTGACGCCATCGGGAGGTGGCACCGGCAAGAGCCCGCAGCTACGATGCTTGCGGCCCACACTGAGGAGGGAAGCGATGTCACGACGTGCGTTCACGCTGATCGAGCTGCTTGTTGTTATCGCGATTATCGCGATTTTGGCGGCCATTCTGTTCCCCGTCTTCGCCCAAGCGCGTGAGCAGGCCCGGCGGACCATGTGCTTGAGCAACGTCAAGCAGATCGCCACCGGGATGCATATGTACATCCAGGACTTCGACGAGACAACGCCCGCGGTGATCCACTACAGCGGGCACACCGACGACCCCGACTTCTGGGTCATCATCCAGCCCTATGTGAAGAACGTCCAGTTGTTCTACTGCCCCGATCGAACCGAATGGGCGATGCCGACCGGCGACGACTGCGGCGGTCAGTCGACCTTCAACCCGCTGCAGCGCTGCATCGGCTATGGCTACAACTGGAGCATCCTCTCCAACTCCCGCCTGGGCCTCATCGATCACCGCGAGAACTTCACGGGTGGGTATATCGAGACCGGCGTGGCGCTCGCGGCGGTGGTGGCCCCCGCGGACACCTTCGCCTATGGCGATACCGGCGACAACCCGCGCTACACGATCTGCTCCAACTACATCTTCCAGTACTACATCAATGCCACATCGAACGGCCAGATGCGGCATGGCGGCAAGTTGAACATGGCATTCGTCGACGGCCACGCCAAGTCGGTGGCGTTCAAGGCTGGCGTGCTCTCGGGCGTGGGAGTCATGGGCATGCCGAAGAGCACCGCCGACGCAGCGAAGTGGTGCCGCGACCCGAGCCTAGCGGCGAACGGCCTGTCATGCCAGGACTGGGCGGCGTGGATCAACACCAACACGACCTGGTTCACCGACTAGCCCGACATGCGCACGCGGAGGAGGGCGGCGGCTGACGGACGCCCGCCGTTCTCCGCCGCCAACGAGGCGACGCCCACAACAGAACGGGAGGTCGATCCGTGGTCCGCAGATCCACCCCAGTTGGCAAGGCGTGCGGTCTTCTCGCGCTGTGCATGCTGTTGGCGGGCTGCCATGCCGGGTCCGCGCCCGCGCCGCCCACGACGCCGGAGCAGAGGAAGGCGCAGCTCGATCAGCAGATAGGCAAGATCAACGCCGACGCGAACCGCACAGCGGAGCAGAAAGCGAGAGACACCGAGATCCTGCGGTCCCTGGCGGCCGAAAGCCAGGTCGGCCGGACCGCTGCCCAGGCAAAGTAACGCCGCCCCCCCGGTATCGAGGTCTCCCCCCCGGAACGCGGCCGGCACTCACCGACGAGTGCCGGCCCCGGGCTTGTGCCGTCCCCGCTGCCGCCGACCACGTACGCAGGCGCCCACGGAAAGCAGGAGTTCCGGCGCCGATGGCTGACTAGAGAGAGACGCTGTTCTCTCGACTCGCCGCCGGAGCGGCAACGTCGCCGCGAGCCACTCGTCAGCCGTGACGCCGATGATGGAGGCATCCCCGGGCCGAGCCGCGGAACCCGCGGCTCGTCTGCCAGCGGGCCGCCTCCGAAGGGGGAAGACACGATGCTGCCACTCCAGCCGAGCACAGCCGTTCGCGTCCTGATGACGGCGATCGTCACGGGGGCCGCCTGCGGGAACGCCGCGGCGCAGGCGCCCACGACGACGTCCTACGATCCAACGAAGTGCCTGCGTGCGACCAAGGGACCGCGCATCGGCGACATGTGGGAGCAGGAGTACTTCTGGCTCTCCAGCAGCCGTCTGCTCGTCCTGACGCACAACCCTCAGCACGTGCTCGCCGACGACAAGGTCTCCCCGGAAGCACCGGTCACCACGCCATCGCACTTCATGGCGCTGCTGGCGGACTATCCGAACGGGCCGGTCCGGTTGGCCACCTACCTCAACGGCCGCTACGCCGACCTGCTCCACGGCGAGCAGAACGAGTGGCACCACTACGGCGACGTGCGCGAACCGGCGCCGCACCAGGAGATCGCTCCGCCAGAGACCAGGTACTCGCCGCCCAGATGCACTGTGTCGCCAAACGGGGAGTGGATGCTGTTCTACCAGTCAGACGCTCACGCATGGATCGTGGGCTCGCTCTCGGGCCCGCGCAAGGCCGTGTGGCAGCAGCCCGGCGAGACGCCGAACCCCGTCATCTGGAAGCGCGACTCCCGCCACTGGCTGGAGTTGGTCACCGTGCTGAACGACAAGTACCAGCGCCCGGAGTCCAGCCACATCGTCGAGCACGACGTGGACAACCCCGGATGGTCGGCCGAGTACGTGTTGAGCGAGGCCGTGAGGGGCAACCCTGTCGGCTTCACCGACGCCGGCAACCTCATCACGGTTGAGCCACTCTCCGATCTCGAGCACCATCAGACCTATTCGTTCTTCGTCGTCCGCTTCGATCGGAAGAACAACGACGGGAGCCCGCTGCCCGCCACCCAGACGCAGCTCGCGACGATCAACTACGGCATCAGCATGCCCAAGATGTCAGGCATGTTCGCCCACGTCGAGGAATGCTGCATGACGCGCGCCGGCGACAGACTGGCTCTGATCGTGGGGGCGTTTCCGGAGACGTGCGGCCGCATGCCCCATGGCTCGCACGAGTACCACGTGTACACCTTCGATCTACGGCGCTGGCTATGCGAGGAGATCGGCCAGATGCCCCGCAACATGAGGGTCTGCAGCACGCCAGAGGAGGCCATGGCCAAGCCGATCGGCATCATCGAGGGCGCGCCGGTTCACTGGCAGTGGATGCCCGACGGCAAGCGGCTGAGCTTCGCGCTCGATGAGGTGCTCTACACGATGCCGGTGCCGGCCCAGGCCGAGCCGCCGACGCCGCGGCACCCGCAGTCGCCGTAGCCGCCTCAGTACGGCGGGGCCATCCGGCGGAAGCCGTGCGCCAGGACGACCGGCAGCGTGAGGGCGTGCTGCGCTGCCATGGCCGGCCACGATGGCCCCGCGACCGGCCCTCGGCTCAGTTCGCGCAGCCAGGCGTGCCGGGGCCAGCCCACCCACCGCAGCCACTCGTCGGGCACGCCGCCGTGCTCGGGCGCTGCACCCACGATGCCGCCCACGATCGCCGCCACGGTGTCCGTGTCTCCCCCGAGCGCCACGGCGTCCTCGATCGCGCCCCGCAGATCGGTCGGGTGGCGAAGCCAGCAGGCGAGCGCGGCGGGTACGGTGTGCAGCACGAAGCCCGACACGCCGCGCTCGGGAGCATCGTGCCCAACGATCCGCTCCCACTCCGGCGCGAGCGGGCGGGCCCTCTCCTCGAAGCCCTCGTGCTGCCCGGTCGCGGAGCAGGCGGCGGCCAGCGCCACGAGCTGCGCCCCCTCGATCGCGCGCGGGTCCGTGTGGGTGATGCGGGCGGACGCCTCGGTGAACGCGACGCGCAGCGCCTCGTCGCCGACGTAGAAGCACCCGATGACGGCGCTGCGCATCGCCGCGCCGTTGCCCGCCGACGGAACGCCGCTGCGGCGCGGTCCGAAGCCAAGCGCCAGCCGGACGCACGCCTTGGCGGTGGAGAGACCGATGCCGGGCGGGAGCCAGAGGAACCACCGGCGGAGCCGCCGCGCGAGCGCAGCCTCGAACACCGCGACATCGCCATCGGCGTCCCACAGGCTCTGAAGCACGAAGATCGTCTGCGCCGTGTCGTCGCTTGTCACGCCCTGGCCCGGCAGCAGCCGCTGACGCAGCGGCTCCGGGAACAGGCGGTTGGCACGGCGCGGCGCGAGGCCCTCCATCGGCAAGCCAAGCGAGTCGCCAAGCGCCGTTCCCATCAGGCACCCATAGAGCCGGTCCGCACGATCGCAACTGCCCTGCGACATCACACCCTCCCCACCTTCGAGCGGACCCGGTACGGCGTCTCTCACGATCAGCCTACCCCAGACGCGCCACCGGGCCGCGCCTCGTTGCGGAGGGCGGCCCGGTGGTAGGCCGGTGTGGAGGTCCCGCGGATGGTACTACTTGGGAGACAGGGTTCCACCCCCGGCGAGCGTGTAGGTCTTCCCGCCCAACCACGCGTTGGCGTTCAGCGACGCATCGTAGGTCACGGCATGACCATTTCCCACGATGCTGCCGATCGAGCTGCCGGAGGCGCCGCCGGCCACCGTCAGGCTCGTCAGCGCGGAGTCCCCGGTGACGATCCACTTGCTGGTCGCGTCGATGGAGATGGCCGCGTGGGTGGCCTTGCCCGTCAGCACGGAGCCATTCGTCAGCGACACCGCGATCGAGCTGATCTCGTCCGCTGCGAGGTCGCCCGCCATCTCCTGGTGGTCGGCGGTGAGCGACGCGTGCCCGCCATTGCTGCCGGTGCGCCCCCAGCGGGCCACGCCGGCGTTCACCAGCACCCCGGACGCAGCCGAGAGCTTGACGCCCGAGAGCTTGATCACCGCGTTAGTGTTCGTGACGAAGAACAGGGGGCCAACCTTGGCGGTCATCGAGCCGCCGGTCATCGTGAAGACGCCCCTGCGCCCCTCCGCATCGCCCGAGAAGCTCTGGTAGATCATCGCGCCGTTCTGCTTCTCGCCCGTCAGGTTGCAGTTGTTCAGCGTGATCGAGTTCGAGCCCTCGATAACCGCGCCCTCGGCCCCGGTCGCGAGCATCGTCGCATCCGACACCGTAATGACGCCGGTCGAGTAGATCGCCGGGGAGCCCTTGCCGCCGCTCCACGTGATGCCGCCCTTGACGACGATCGTGCCGCTGCCTCGGTCCGTGGCGATGGGCGCGCCGCGCTCGTTCGTCGTCACGATCTCCACGTTGGTCAGGTAGACGGTGCCGCCCTTGGTCGCCATCACGCCGTGCGCGCCGCCGCCCGTCGCGTGGATCTTGCCGCCGACCATCGTGGCCACCGAGCCCTGCCCAGCCGCGAACAGACCGTTGGCGCCGGAGCCGGTCGTCGAGATCGAGCCCCCGTTGATGGTGACCTTGCCGTTCACGCCGGCCAACACGCCGGCGTTCAACCCGTGGAAGCTGCTCGCCTCGTTCGAGGAGGACCGCCCGCTCGTCTCGATGGTCGGGTTGGTCAGCGTGAGCGAGCTGCCGTTGTATACATACACCGCCGAGGTATCTGTCATGTCGGAGCCGATGGACTTGTCTGCCTCCGTCTTGCTGCTGCCATCGCTCAGGGTGTAGACGCCGCTCAGCGTGTAGTTGCTGCTGCCCCCACCGGGACCGCCCATACCGCCGCCCGGACCACCCGGGCCGCCCATACCCTCAGGACCGCCCATGCCCTGGCCCATGCCGTTCGACGGGGCGTCGGGCAAGGCGGTCTTCTTGGCGAGCGTCATCGTGCTCGCGGAGTACTGGTAGAGGGTGTTGCCCCGGAGGACGAAGGCGTACTGGCTCGTTGCGGAGAGCGATGCGCCGGAAGAGGGGCCGCCGCCCGCCTCTGACGGGGCGCCCGAGCCGCCGCCCTGCATCTGCGGCCGCCCGCCCTGGCTGCCCTGCCGCGATGCCCCGGAACGCCCGGGCTGCTGACCGGAGCCCGCGCTCTCGGGCAGCGTCGCCTTCCTCACCTGGGAGAGGTCGCGCACCGAGTACTGATAGAGAATGTTCCCGCGCAGCACGTAGAGGTAGTCGGTAGTCGCCACCATCTGCGCTGCCGACGCGCCGCCCATCGAGCCCCCGCCGGGACGCCCCTGCCCCATCGACTGCATGCCGCCGCCTTGTCCACCCGGGCCGCCCTGCGCGTAGGCAGGCGCCATCGATACGCCGAAGGCCGCGAAGAGAACCGCGCCCACCCCGGCCGCCGCCAACTGCTTCAGCCCGACCAGCGATGCCAGCGTTCGCCCACCCATGTCCTGATCCTCCTTGCGGGAACGACATCCGCCGCCGCTCCCCGCAGGCGATGGCTGCAACCTCACGTCATCGTCCTGTCATGCACCAATCTACGCGGGCCAGGTGAAGCCAAAATGAAGCCGCCGCGCCTCGTGACATACGCCACAGCAGGCTTCGCGCCGCCGAACGCTAACACGCCCCTCGGCAGCCTCAGGTCAAGCCAGGGCCGCCGAGGGGCGCAATCGTCGCCGGGAGGCTACTTCGGCGCCAGCGTGCCGCCGCCCGCGAGCCGATAGGTCTTCCGCCCGAGCCACGCGCTGCCGGGCAGCGAGGGGTCGTACGTAACCGCGTGTCCGTTCCCGACGATGTTGGCGATGGAGCCACCGGAGGCGCGCGCCGTGAGCGTGGTCACCGACGAGTTGCCGGTCACCACCCACTTGCTCGTGGCGTCGAGCGTGATCGCGGCGCGGCTGGCCTTGCCCGTCAGCACGGAGCCATTGCGCAGCGAGACCGCGACGGAGCTGACACCGTCCGCCACCAGATCGCCTGCCAGGGCCTGCCGGTCGGCCGTCAGCGACGCATGCCCACCGTTGCTGCCCGTTCGCCCCCAGCGCGCTGCCCCGGCACTCACCAGGACACCCGACGGCGCGATACATCGCACACCGGAGAGCGTGATCACCGCGTTCGTGTTCGTCACGAAGAACAGCGGGCCCGTCTTGGCCGTCAGCGAGCCGCCGGCCATCGTGAAGACGCCCCTTCGGCCCTCCGCGTCGCCGGAGAAGCTCTGGTAGATCATCACACCGTCCAGCGCCTCGCCGGTCAGGCTGCAGTCCGTGAGCGTGATGGAGTTGGCGCCCTCGATGACAGCCCCTTCGGCGCCGGTGGCCCGCATCGTCGCACCGGCCACGGTGATCGCCCCCGTCGAGTAGATCGCCGGGGAGCCGCGCCCCGCGCTCAACGTCGAGCCGCCCTTCACCACGATGGTGCCGCCACCCCGGTCCGTCGCGATCGGTGCGCCGCGCTCGTTCGTCGTGACGATCGCCACGTTGGTCAGGTTCACCGCGCCGCCCTTGGTTGCCATGACACCATGCGCGCCGCCGCCCGTCGCGTGGATCTTGCCGCCCACCATCGTCGCCACCGCGCCCTGGCCCGCGGCGAAGAGACCATTCGCGCCCGAGCCGGTCGTCGAGATGCTGCCCCCGCTGACGGTCACCTTGCTCCGATCCCCCGCGAGCACGCCGGCGTTCAGCCCGTGGAAGCTGCTGTTGTCGTTCGACGACGTGTTGCCGCTCGTAACGATGCTCGGGTTCGTCAGTGTCAGCGTGCTGCCATTGCTGACGTACACGGCCGACTTGTCTGTCTTGCTGGAGTTGATCGCCTTGTTGGCGATGGTCTGCGCCCTGCCGTCACTCAGGGTGAGCACACCCGAGAGCGCGTAGGCCGAGTTGCCGCCAGGTGGAGGACCGCCCGGACCGCCCGGGCCGCCAGGTCCTCCCTGGCCACCTGGCGGCGGGCCCATCTGGCCGCCGCCAGTACCGTTCGGCGGGGCGCCCTGCCCGCCACCGAACCCGTCCGGCGGAGCACCCATCTGGCCGCCGCCGGGACCATCCGGGGGCGCTCCCTGGCCGCCGCCGAAGCCATCGGGAGGCGGCCCCATCCGGCCACCGCCGAAGCCATCGGGAGGCGGAGGCATCTGCCCGCCTCCCAAGCCGTCTGGCGGCGGCCCCATCGGCTGGCCTCCCTCGCCGCCCGGCGCGCCGGCTCCGCCGGGTACACCCGGGCCTCCCTGAGCAGCCGAGCCCTTCGTGACCAGACTCGCGGGGGCACTGGGCGTCCCCAACTGCGCGGTGACCGGCGCCGAGGGCGCCCCTGGCTGGCTCGCGGTGGCCTGCGCCACGTTCGGTCCGGCCGATGCACCCGACTGGTTCTGCGACTTGCACCCCACGGAGAGCAACAGCGCCGCTGCGACGACAGACAGCCAGGCCGCCGCCGTCCAGGCGACCCCTTCGCGGCTCGTCCGAAGCGTTGTGGACATCATCGCCGACACTCCTTCCCGGTCCGTTGGCCATTCCCCTGTACCTACGCGGGGGTCAGCGCATCGCAACACTGGCCGTGTCTTCCTGTAACAGCCTACGGCCCGAACGTGAAGCGCAGATGAACCTGAGGTGCGACGAAGACCACAGGAGGTGGAGGGGCGGCGGAAGGAAGGTCAGGGCTGAGGGTCTGGTGGGAAGCAGTCCAGGACGAGGTGGCGGGCCTCCTGGAGCCACGCGCGGCGCTGTTCATCGGTGCTGGTCACCACGACGGCGAACGTCCGGCGGTGGAAGTCCCGCACCCCGCAGAGGTCGAACACGCAGTCGCGCCAGATGCGCTCGAGCGGGTCGCCGAACACCCGCTGCTCCCGCTCCGGCGGCGTGTTGGCGGTGTTGAGCACGACGACCGAACGCGCCCGCAGCAGGCCCATGGGCACGCCCTCGCCGCCGTCGCCCTCGAGGAAGCGATAGGCCACGCCCGGGCGCAGGACGCGGTCCACCCAGCCCGCGAGGATGGCGGGCGGCATCCCCCACCAGTTCGGGTGGACGATCACGATGCCGTCAGCCGTGGCGGCCTCCCCGCAGTGCCGCTCGACGACCGGCTCGACGGGGCCATCGCCGGGGATCTCCACCGCCGGGAGGCAGGGCCGAAACTCCTCGGCGCAGAGGTCGTGCAGGACGACGCGGTGCCCCGCGGACTTGAGGGCGTCAGCCGCCGCCTCGGCGAGGGCGTGGTTGAAGCTGCCGGGCGCCGGGTGAGCCAGGATGATCAGGATGTCCACGGCAGTCCTCCCCCAGATGCGTCGAAGGCCGCCCCGATGTGGGACGGCCCGGCCTGCTCAGATGGCTGGGGGACCAGGATTCGAACCTGGGTTAACGGCTCCAAAGGCCGCTGTCCTGCCGCTGGACGATCCCCCATCGTAAGATTGATTATACTAGCCCTTCTGCCCGCCCGTCAAGGAAGGCGCCCGGCGCGGCGCCCGCCAGCCGGTGCGGAGCGAGAGGCGCCCGGCGCGGCGCGGAGGCCGTGCCCCACAGGTTCGTGCGACGCTGGCTGGCCAGTGCGGAGCGAGAGGCGCCCGGCGCGGCGCGGAGGCCGTGCCCCACAGGTTCGTGCGACGCTGGCTGGCCAGTGCAGGGCGAAAGGCTCCCGGCGCGGCACGGAGGCCGCGCCCCACAGGTTCGTG
>CAZFLM010000047.1:14062-43979 GCA_964519955.1 uncultured Chthonomonadaceae bacterium
GTGCAGGGCGAAAGGCTCCCGGCGCGGCACGGAGGCCGCGCCCCACAGGTTCGTGCGACGCTGGCTGGCCAGTGCAGGGCGAAAGGCCCCCGGCGCGGCACGGAGGCCGCGCCCCACAGGTTCGTGCGACGCCACCGTTCGACCTTCGACGTTCGACGGCCCCTCCTACGCCCTGCGCCCGAACAGCTCGTCGATCAGCCGGTGCCCCTCCTCGATGTGCGGCACCCGCTCATGGGCGGCGCGCTCGTCATAGGGCACCTTGTTGGCGCGGTCGTGGCGCGAGTCGAACAGGAGGTAGGGCAGCGGGTTCGCCTTGTGGCCCCGCGTGGCGATAGGTGTCGCGTGGTCCGGCACGACGAGCATCCGGAAGTCGTCGAGCCGCTTCAGGCCGTGCAGCATCGTGCCCACCACCAGCTTGTCGACCGCCTCGATGGCCTTGATCTTCTCGTCGATGTTGGCGGCGTGCCCGGCCTCGTCCGGCGCCTCGATGTGCACCCAGACGAAGTCGTGGCGGTCCAGAGCGTCGAGTGCGGCGCGCCCTTTGCCCACGTAGTTGGTGTCGAAGTACCCCGTCGCGCCGGGCACCTCCACGATCTCGAGGCCCGTCAGGCGGCCGAGCCCCTTCACCACGTCCACCGCCGAGACCACCGCGCCGGTCCGCCCGTGCCGCTCCAGGAACGACGGCATGCGCGGCGCGCGGCCCTGCCCCCACGGCCACAGCGTGTTCGCCTGCGGCTTGCCTTCGTCGCGGCGGCGGCGGTTGAACGGCTGCTCGCTCAGCAGCTCATACGAGTCCCAGATGAGCTGACGGAGCATCGTCTCGCCGTCGCCGGTTGGCAGGATGCCGCTCAGCGCCTCGCCCATATGCTCGTGCGGCGGGTGGCACTCCACCTCGATGGAGCCGTCGATCCAGAGCAGGATGTGGCGGTAGGATGCGCCGGGGAAAAGCCGCAGCGCCCGCCCACACAGCTTACGGGCCGCCAGGTCGATGAGTGGCGCCGCCTCGGCCGTCGTGATGTGGCCGGCGCTGTAGTCCAGCAGCTTCTCGCCGTCCGTCGCGATGAGCGAGCAGCGGAACGCCACGTCGCGCGGTCCCATCGGGATGCCCAGCGAAGCTGCCTCCACGGGGCCACGCCCGGTGTAGTGCTCGCGCGGGTCGTAGCCGAGCAGGGCCATGTTGGCCGAATCGCTGCCCGGGTACATGCCCGCGGGGGTCACGTCGACCAAGCCGACGGTGCCCCGACGAGCAAGGTCGTCGAGGAACGGCGTGCGAGCGACTTCGAGCGGCGTCCGTCCGTCGAGTTCGGGGAGCGGCTCATCGGCCGCACCATCGGGAACTACCAGGATATACTTCATCGGTGACCTCTGTCACAGCGGGATCGGTGGCTTCACGATACCATACGCGCTACCGCGAGCAGGCCGCGCCGTAGGTGGCGACGGGGCTGTGTCTGAAGAGCCTGATCTGCTCGCGAGCCGTACTGGACTGGCACGGGGGGCCATCCCACCACGGCGCTCCGGCATTCGATGGACTAGCCTGGATCATGCACGAGTGCAGTGGTGGGATGGGCCTCCGTGCCAGTCCGGTGCGACTCATGAATAGGTCAGGCTAGGCGGATCGCTTGCGGAGCGCCACCGCCTCGTCGAGGCGCTGGCCCATTTCGACCGGCAGGCGCACGAACTTCAGGCGCGTCCAGTGTTGGCCAGAGATGGTGACGCGCTCCGACAGGGCGACGGATTCGAGCGACACCGGCAGGGCCTCTCCAGGGAGGACGAGCCGGATCGCCAGTGGTACCGTGGGGTCGATGGTATGCGGAGTCTTGAGATGCAGCCCGCTGGCTGTGAGCCGGTTGCCATAGCCGATGCCGGTCTGCCCCTCGACGCGGTAGCCGACCGAGAGGGCGCAGCCCTTGCCGCCGCCCTGCGCGATGCGGAGCGCCGGAGTGTCCAGCGCGAGCACCTCCATCCAGACGGTCGAGCCGACCTGGCGGGTGACGCGAGCCCGGGCCTCCTTGCGCGGCGCGCCGAGCGGAGAAAACGCGATAACCGTATCGGGGCTCCAAGAAGGCAGAGCGCCCTCCTGGCTCAGGGCCACCTGAGCGCGCAGGTGGCGTGGGTCGCGTGCGACAGCCTCGGCCGACCAGCGTTGGCCGCCGGCGCGGATGCTGATATCGAACTCCTGGGATCTGGCGCTCGCCGCCCCCATGGCCTCCTCCTTGGCGCGCGGAACGGGGAGTCCCGCATCTGCATTATCGGACAAGCCGAGCGAAGGCTGGAGTGCGCTGGGCGCTGCGGACTCCGTCACACGCGAGGCATGCGGGCGCAAATCCGTTTTTGGGCAGAAGGCATGTGCGTAGGATGGTTGGGATGTGCAGTGACCCAGACCGCGGATCGGAGCCACTGATGAGGAACGAGGCAGATCGCTGGACCGGCTCGCCTCGGTCCGATGAGGAGTTGGCCGCGGCCGCACAGCGCGGTGACCATCAGGCCTACCGGGAACTAATCGACCGGTACAAGCCGATGGCCTTCGGCTATGCCGTGGCTCACCTGGGCAACCGGGACCAGGCCGAGGACGTCGTGCAGGATGCGTTCGTTCGGGCCTATGCGGCGCTGGACCGGTTCAGGACCTCGGCATGCTGGGGAGCGTGGATCATGCGGATCGTCCGAAATGCGTGTCGAGATGCCCTGCGACGGCGGATGGTGCGGCGCGATGTGCCGCTTGACCCGCGGCTGCCGGACTCCGGTCCGAGCCCGGCGGAAGAGCTGATCGCCGCCGAGCAGCAAGAAGCACTGCGACGGGCCGTGGAGGCCCTGCCCGAGAAGTTCCGGGTTCCCGTGCGCATGCACTACGGGTCCAGGATGACCTACAAGGAGATCGCCGTAGCCCTGAACCTGCGAGAGAGCACTGTCGTCGGACGCATGGCCGGCGCGCTCCGGTTGCTTCGGCGACGCATGGGTGTAGAGGGATCGCCATCATGATTACTTGCAGCAGAACGAGGCGTACCGTGGAGCGAGCGGCCGCTCTTGGCCAGCCGCTGCCACAGGACGCCAGAACCACCGAGCATCTCCGCTCTTGCGCTCGGTGTCGCACGTACGCCGCCGACCTGGCCCATCTGAACGAGGCCCTGGACGCATCGCTCGCCCAGGTCGAGGCGCTGCCGTCACTCACCGACCGGATCATGGCCAACCTGGAGATCAGGACGCCGTCGAAGCGTCCGGTGCTGTCGTTCGCCCACGCAGCGTGGGGGTCGACGGCAATCGCCTCAGCCGCGCTGGCTCTCTGGATCCTCTGGCCGGCCGCCGCACCCAAGATGGCGGTGCAGCCGCTAGGAGGATCGGGCGAGCCCCAGCAGGCGCTGGCGAAGGTCACGCCGGACGTTCCGGTGGCTCCCGTGGCGCCTTCGGCACAGGCCGGGGCAAGCCACGAGCGGACGAAGCCGCAGCCGGCAGTAGTCCGCGCCAGGCGCCGGTCGGTCCAGCCAACGGCTCCGGTCGCTCTCGCGAGCGCCAAGACGCCGGCCGCGTCCGCCCAGCAGCCGCCGTCCTCGCAGCAGTGGGCTGAGGCGGGCGAGTACTACGCGGAATCCGGCGACCAGCTCAGGGCCGCACGCGCCTACGGGTGCGCGGCCAAGATGGACCGCACACACGGATCGGGCCTGGCCCTCGAGGCCGGACGGGCCGCCGAGGCCGGAGGCGACGTGGGTTCGGCCCTCGACTACTACATCCAGGCGCTCGAGGACAGTCCATCGAACGGCTCGCAGCCGCAGAAGGGCACGATGCGAACGCCTGACGACGACCAGCCGCACGTTCAGGCGAGGTTGTCCTAGCAACCAGGCCGCAGGTGCCTGGATACCTGGAGCCACACGATGAAGGGCGCGACCACAACCCCATGGGCGCTCGGACTGGCCGCAGCGGCACTCATGGTGCTCGGACTGCTCGCAGTGCGCGCGTACCGTCTGCGAGAACCCGGGCCTCCGGCCGGCGCCGTCTACCAGGCGGCGGTGAGCGCCTCGTCTGACCGGCGGATGGACTGAAGCGAGGAGCTGGCCATGCGCACATGCATGGAACGATATGCCTGGTTCGTGGCTGCGGGACTGTGGCTCATGGTGTTCGCCGTGTCGCAGGCGATCGGGGCAGCGGAGTCGAACAAGGAGCGCGCCCCGCACGGGCTGACGTCCGGTGAGGAAGCGCTAGCCCGGGCGCGCGCCGTATTCTGCCACCTGCACCCATCCGCCGACACGCTGGATCTGCGAGCCACGCCGACAACGATGGCCAGACCCGACGGGGGCCTCCGGCTCTTCTGGTCCGTTGAGTGCTCTGGGCCCGATGGCAATAGCGTTGGCTCGCTGGCCATTGACGGCGATACGGGAGCGGTCGTGCGCGTCGCCAACGACAGGCTGACGCCCCTGGGCCCCATGCCGAGAGCCACCGGGCAGGCGGTTGACCCGCTCGGGCTGGCCAGGCAGTACGCCGCCGCCCTGGGACTGGCCCGACCCAAGGCGCTCAGGGCGGAACCGGCGATCGAGAAGCTGGACAGCGGCCTCGTCTCGGTTACCTGGCGGGACGGCTTTGGACGGCTCGCGGTGACCGTCGATCCGAACGCTGCCCGGCTGTGCTGGGTGCTCCGGCTCGACAGATAGCCGGCGCGCGGGGCGAGCCGCTCTCCGAAGGCACGCGCACACGAATGGTTCCCCCGGCCGTACCGCGGGACCGATACTGCAAGGGAGGCACGTGATGGTACGAGTAGGCGCTACCGGGGTAGCCGCCGCCGTCCTGGCGCTGGGGCTGGCCACGATGCCGGCCGCTGCGCAGTTCGGCGGACCGCCCGGGCCCGGTGGGCCAGGCAGAGGCGGAACACAGACGAGGCCGGGCGATCCGCCTGGCCGCAGCAGCAGCCAGAGCCCGGAGATCGCCAAGCAGCTCGACGCAGTGAGGGTGCTGCGCGAGATCGTGCAACTGCGCATCGGCAAGGCAGACATCGCTGCGGCACTGCCGATTCTGCGGCGGATTCAGCAGGCCGAGACGACGGCGCAGGCCGAGACGGTGGCGACACTGGAGCAGCAGAAGCGCGCCCTCCTGGCCGCCACGTCGCCGGACCAGATCCCGCCGCTCCCGACGGAGGCGCTCCGCACCCAGGCGACCAGGCTGCGCACCCAACAGACGAAGCTCTGGGCCGAGATGAGTACAGCCATCGGGGCGGTGAAGGCAGCCGAGCTGAGGCGTCTCCTGAGCAGCGCCCGAACCGGTCCGCCGGAAGCGCGCGGCGGAATGGGGCCCGGCGGGCCAGGCGGCCCCGGGGGACCGGGAGGCCCTGGCGGGCCCGGCGGCCCCGGCGACGGCCCCGGCTCCCTTGGCGGCACGCGCGGCAGTATGCAGGGCATGGGCGGTGGCATCGGCCGCTCGCCCGGGCTGAACTCACCGACGGACCTGCTGGACCAGCCGCACATCAGTCTCGCTGAGCTGATCTCGCTGCTCGAGCAGAGGCTGGCCGCACTCAAGTGATCCTATCCTAGACGACCAAGGTTCGGCGTCGCGAAGGAACAACCCCTCGCGACGCCGAACGTGCGTCTACCGGTATCCGGACTGGAGGCGCGGCACACCATGGTCACGGTCTACACCATCGGGCACAGCAACCACCCCATCGAGCGTCTCGTCGAGCTGCTCGGTGCCCACCAGATTGCCGTCCTCGCGGACGTGCGCAGCAGCGCGTTCAGCAAGTACAACCCGCAGTTCAACGCCACGCCCCTGCGCATCGCCCTGGCCGAGGCCGGCCTCGATTACGCCGACTTCGGCGATCTCGGCGGCAAGCCGAACAACCCCGCGATGATCCAACCGGACGGCACGCCCAACTACGACAAGATCGAGGCGTCGCCGGTGTTCCAGCAAGCGCTCGCCCGCCTGATCGATCTGGCCCAAGGGCGACGCGTCGCGATAATGTGCGCGGAGGCCGACCCGATGGCCTGTCACCGCGAGCGGCTCATCGCCCCTGCCCTGCGGCGCGCGGGCGCCGAGGTGCGTCACATCCTGGCCGACGGGACGATCGCCGCGCCGCCCGCCCAGGGCGCCTTCGACTTCTGAGCTGCTGCGGTGGCGGCAGGACTATCTCGCCGCACCCGCCAATACCAACCTATCTCGTCAGCGCTTCTACCGGAGGAGACCCAGCATGAGTGACTACACGCCCCGGAAGTCGGACAAGTTCACTTTCGGCCTGTGGACCGTCGGCAACCGCGGGAGAGACCCGTTCGGCGACTCCGTGCGCGGAGGGGTATCGCCCGTCCGCGCGGTCGAGAGGCTCGCGCAGCTCGGCGCCTGCGGAGTGAACCTGCACGACAACGACCTGGTGCCCATCGATGCCACGCCGGCCGAGCGCGATGCCATTGTGGGCGAGTTCAAGAAGGCGCTGGCCGACAACGCCATGATCGTGCCGATGGCGACCACGAACTTGTTCTACGACCCCATCTTCAAGGACGGCGCCTTCACGGCGAACGACCCCGCCGTGCGCGCCTACGCGGTCCAGAAGACGATGAAGGCGATGGAACTCGGCGCGGAGTTGGGGGCGTCGGTCTACGTGTTCTGGGGCGGCCGCGAGGGCACCGAGGTCGATGCGTCCAAGGACCCGCGCGACGCCATCAAGTACATGCGGGAGTGCATGAACTTCCTGTGCGAGGTCAACATCGCGCGCGGGTACGGCCTGCGGTTCGCACTGGAGCCGAAGCCCAACGAGCCCCGCAGCGACATCTACCTGCCGACGGTCGGCTCCGCGCTGGCGTTCATCGCCACGCTCGACCACCCCGAGATGTGCGGCGTCAACCCGGAGCTGGCGCACGAGAGCATGGCCGGGCTCAACTTCGTGCACGCGGTTGGCCAGGCGATCGAGGCGGGCAAGCTGTTCCACATCGACCTGAACGCGCAGAAGTTCGGCCGCTACGACCAGGACTTCCGCTTCGGCCAGGAGGACATCAAGGGCGCGTTCTTCCTCGTCAAGCTGCTGGAGGACTCCGGCTACAACGGGTCGCGCCACTTCGACGCGCACCCGCTGCGCACCGAGGACGAGGACGGCACCTGGGACTTCGCGGCGGGCTGCATGCGTACCTACCTCATCCTGAAAGAGAAGGCCTACCGGTTCAACGCCGACGCGGAGATCCAGGGACTGCTGGCCGAGATCAACGCCGACCCGTACGGCATCGCGCCGACGCTTGCGGGCGGGTATTCGGCGGCAGCGGCCGCGAAGATCGCAACGTTCCCCCTCGATCGCGTCGCCCACGCGGCGGTCGGTCGCAAGTACGAGAAGCTGGACCAGCTTACGATGGAGGTGCTGCTGGGCGTCCGGTAGACCGGCCGCGCCGGTCGGCACGGAGGCCGACCCTCCATGGCGTGAGGGTGTCCTGGAGGGTGGCGCTCCGTCGCCACCGCTGCACGACGGAACACGACGGGGCTGCCCCAGGACGGGGTGGCCCCGCCGCATGTGGCAGGGATTCCGGCCGCGCGCGGGGAACTGCTATCGACTACTTGCTGTCCGAGGTATCCGGTGATCGAGCATCTTCTACACTCCCGCGGGCGCGTGTTCGTCGTGTCGGGGCCCAGCGGGGTCGGCAAAGGGGCTGTCATCCGCAAGCTGCTGGAGCGCCCCGAGGCCGAACGACTGCGCCGCGCCATCACGGCCACCACGCGCCCGACGCGCCCCGGCGAGGCCGACGGCGTCGACCGGTTCTTCTTCTCGGAGGACCAGTTCGTCCGGCGCATCGAAGCGGGCTACTTCCTGGAGCACGTCCGCTACGTCGACTACCGCTACGGCACACCGCGCGAGCAGGTGGTGCCCTACCTGGAGACCCAGACCGACGTCCTGCTGGAGATCGAGGTCGAGGGCGGCCTGCGCATCCACGAGAACGAGGCCGATGTGGTGCTCGTGTTCGTCGCGCCGCCGTCGCTGCCGGTGCTCGAGGCGCGTCTGCGGGGCCGGGGCGATCTGGCCGACGAGCAGGTCGTTCGCCGTCTGCGCCGCGCCGAGGACGAGATGCGCATCGCGGCGCGTTATCACTACCTGATAATCAACCACGAAGGCAGGCTCGACGAAGCCGCCGACCAGCTCTGGTCCATCGTCACCGCGGAGCGGCGCCGGATCTTCGCGGGGCCCGCCACGCCCGAATAGGCCCTCGACATGCCCATCGCCGTCGGAGTTGCGTTCAAGAGCGTCGCTCGCGCCTACTGGTTCGACCCCAATGGCATCGACCTCGATGAGGACGATCGCGTCGTCGTCGAATCGACCCGCGGCGCCGATCTGGGCATCGTTCGCGTTGCGCCTCGCGACGTGCCGGAGAGCGAGCTTCAGGCTCCCCTCAAGCGCGTGCTGCGGCTTGCCTCGGCGAAGGACGTCGACCAGGAGCGGCGAAACGCGGATCGAGCCGCCTTCGCGCTGCGCCTCTGCCGCGACCGGGTCAAACACCACGCCCTGCCGATGAAGGCCCTCATGGCCGAGTTCGCCTTCGAGGGCAACCAGGTGACCATCTCGTTCGCCGCCGAGACCCGCGTCGACTTCCGCGAGTTGGTGCGCGACCTGGCCGGGCAGCTCCGGTGCAAGGTGCAGCTCTACCAGATCGGCGCGCGCGACCAGGCGAAGATCACCGGAGGAGTAGGCACCTGCGGGCGCACGCTCTGCTGCTCCACGTTCCTCACGGAGTTCGCGCCCATCTCGATGAAGATGGCGAAGGACCAGAGCCTCTTCGTGAACCCCGTCAAGTTCTCCGGCGTCTGCGGCAAGCTGATGTGCTGCCTGCGCTACGAGCACGACACCTACGTGGACGCGAAGCGCCGGCTGCCCCAGGTGGACGACACGGTGAAGACGGCTCGCGGCTCGGGGCGGGTCATCGAGCTGAACATCATCAACGAGAACCTGCACGTGGATCTGGGCGAGGACGGCGGCATCGTTGTGGTGAGTGCTTCGGAGGTCACGTTGGAGAAGCCCGGGCGGCGGTCGAGCGCGCGCAACCAGGCGCTCGGCGACATGGCCGGGGCCGACGACAGCGAGCTTCGAAAGATGGAGGGCTAGCGCACGACGCCGCAGCGTCGGGTTCACGATGCCGGGTCGGGTATTCGGGCGAGCACCTTCTGCCAGTCGTGCTTCTCCAAGAAGCTGCCCGGCACGTTCGCCTCCATCTCCTCGAACATCCGGAGCGGCACACTGAACGACAGGATGTCCGGATCGACGTGCGGGCGCGCCGAGATGTCGAACATACCCAGCACGGCCCGCTGCACGGGCTGCTCCGCCTGGTGCACGGGGAAGAGGCAGACGGTGTGGCACCCGGCGCCCATGCGGACGATGACGTTGTCCGTCGTCGGGCGGCCGTAGTTCGCCAGTACGATGAGCGCCGACAACTGATCCGGGTTCGCGTACAGGTTGATGAGCGCGGGAGTCTCGGCCGCTGCGTCGACCTGGCCCAGCGGCTGGAACACGACGTACGTCTCCGGGACCTCGCGCGTCGGCAACTGGTCGATGAACGCCTGCGCCAACTCGGGGGTCTTCCAGTAGCCCTCCCCCTCGCGCGCGGCGCTCCCCGTCGACAGGAACTCGGCCATATCCGGCGCTCGCCGCGTCGTCAGTCCGAGGCCGATGCCGCCGCCGGGACAGCCGCAGGTCCTGCGGTCGAAGACCACCGTCCGCCCCTTGGCGGCCGCCGTGTGCATCGCCGCGACGCACCCCCACTTGCCCTCCGCGAACTGGAGCGCCCCTTCCGGCCTGTCGTTGGTGAAGATCACCGCCACCGGTTGGTACTTGAGCCTCAGATCGCGCGCGATCCGACTCTCCATCGTCCTGCTCCCGCCCGGCCGGCGACCGGCATCAGCCTACTGCCAGTGCGCCGTCCACGTGTACGTGCCGTGCCGCCCGCGGCCGATTCGCCCCACCGACGGCAGCGGCATGTGGGCACCGGCAACCAGCCAGCCCGCGTCGGCAGCCTCGTCGAGCAGCTTCCTCCGCTGCGCGATCGCCGCGTCGGGGTCCAGGTCCGCCTCGAGGCACCAGTCAGGCCGCTCGAGGTGGATGGGGTGCGCCAGCCCATCGGCGGCGTAGAGAAGCGTGGCGTCGCCGGCCTCGATGCGGACCATGCAGTTCGCCGGCGTGTGCCCGGGCGCGGGGATAAGCCGGATGCCGGGCAGCACCTCGTCGCCGGCGTTCGCAAGGTCCAGGCGGCTGCGCAGCGCCGACAGCTTCGCCTGAGCCTGGCGCCCGCGATCGCCTGCCTTCTCGATGGCCGCATCGGTCATCCAGAATTCGAACTCCTCGCGGACGAGGATGTAGCGAGCGTGCGGGAAGAGCGGCGAACCGTCCGCGGCCACCGCCCCGCCGACGTGGTCGGCGTGCCCGTGCGAGAAGACGACCGCGTCGACCTGTTCCGGCGCGACGAGGGCTGCGCGCAGGTTGTCCGCCAGCCTGCCCGTCGTGCCCGCTGGCGTGGCGCCGTAGCCGGCATCGACCAGCACAGTGCGGCCGCGCCCCCTCAAGAGTAGGGCGTTGAAGGGCGTGGGGATGCGGCACTCGTAGATGCCGAACCGCCTCAAGATGCCGCCGAGATCCTCATCCGGCGCGTTGCCGAAGAGGTTGCGCGCCGGCAGTGCAAGCACGCCATCCGAGACCACCAGGACATCCAGATCGCCCAGGCGGAAACCGTGGTAAGCAGTAGCCGACCCCATACGCCCCCTACCCTCCCGTACGCCTACTCGACAGCCGCCGCGAGGCCGTCACCTCGGGCAGCCGCCTCGTCCACCAACTCACGCAGCGCCTCCAGCACCGTGTCGTCTTCCGCCGACGGCGAGAAGAGGCGGAACAGCGACTGCAGCTTGCCCGGTTTCGCCTTGGGCTCCGCGCGCCGGCAGAACCTGCCGAGACGCGCCGCCAGGTCGCGGGTCTGATCCGGCGTCAGCAGACCGACGACGCCGTGGCGCGACGCAAACCACGGCGCCACGTTCGACCCGCCCACGAGCAACTCCGTCAGCAGATCGGCGGCCTCCTCGCAGTCGCGGTTGCGCCGGATGTGGCGCAGCACTCCGAGCATCGTGCCGGGCACCGCCGCAGGCTCGCCACGCCCGCACAGCTCCGCCAGCAGCACGCTGCAGACTGTCTCCGGAGACAGGTCCTCCTCGATCGTCTCAAGGACCGTATCGGCGCCGACGATGCCCAGCGCCGTGAAGTCGCCGGTCCCGCACGCAGCCTGCAGCGTGGGGCCGATCGCCCGATAGCGGGTCCAGTCGAAGGCGAAGACCGTCCACGAAGAGGGCGTCGGCATGCTATTCGCCGAACAGCCCTTGCGGCCCGGGCACATCGACCCACTGGCAACGCGCCATATCGATGCGGCCGCTCTGCAGGAACGCGACACCCTCCGCTTCCAGGCGGCTGCGCTGGAGCATCGCGCCGGTGGTCGTGCGCTTGCCGAGGGGCAGATGCCCGCCGGCCCCAACGACGCGGTGCCACGGCACATCCTCCGGGCACATGGACATGATGCCGCCCACCTGCCGGGCCGTCACGCGTACACCCTCCACGCAGCCCGCGATCTGGCCGTACGTGACGACCTTGCCCGGCGGGACGGTGCGCACGAACGCGTAGACGGCGGCAGCAGCCTCGGGGCGCTCCTCAGAAGACATAGGCCTGCCCCGTGCGGGCCGCGGTGTAGCACCCCTCCATGAGTTGGGTTAGGTTCCAGCCATCCTGGATGTCGATGGTCATCGGCGTGCCATCCTTGATGGCATTGACCCACTGCACCATCGGCATGGGCGGGCCGGCGGGCAGGTCCTTGGGAGCGATAGCGCCGCGGATGTCACCGGTCAGCTTCGTGCTCTCGAGCCACATGCTGGGTCCGGATCCCAGGCCGATGGAGAGATAGCCATGCGTGCCGTAGACCTCGAGCGGGTTGGGGCCGCACCGATGCACCCATGACACGTCCAGGATGCCCAGGGCCTTGTTCTTGAACTCGACCACGGCGACCATGTTGTCGTCGATCGGATAGTTGCCCGTGAAGTTGTTCATGCGGGCCACGACCGACGCCGGCTCGCCGAGGAACCAGCGCATCACGTCCACCCGATGGCAGCCGAGGTCGAAGAACGCGCCGCCGCCGGCCGCCTTCTCGTCGCCGAACCACGCGCTGCCGGAATGGCCGTCGCCGGGGTTGAACCACTTGTCCAGGGCAGCCATGTGCGCGACGCGGGCGCGCATCTCGGTCACCTCGCCCAGCAAGCCATCGGCGATGATCTTCTTCGCGAGGATCAGCTCGGGGTTCACGCGCGAGGGCAGCGAGATCATGAACTTCACGCCGGCCTTCCTCACCGCCGCGGCAACGGCGTCGGCCTCAGCGATCGTGATGGTCAGCGCCTTCTCGGTGAAGATGTGCTTGCCCGCCTCCGCCGCGGCGATCAGCACCTCGGTGTGCAGGTTGGTCGGCGCGTCGCACACCACGCCCTGCACCTTGGGGTCCGCCAGCAGGGCGGCCAGCTTCGCGTAGAAGGGAACGCCGAGCTTGTCGGCCTCCGGCTTGCCGCGAGCAGGCTCCTCGTCCCAGACAGCGACCAACTCGGCGTTGGGGTTATCGATGACCTGGCGCACGTAGCCCTGCGCATGAACGTGGGCGAATGAGAGCTTGGCGATCCCGATCTTGTCGGACACGGTCGTGGCCTCCGAACACGGATTGGGCGGCGCCAGACAAAGGCGTACACCCAGCGGCTGTCTTCGCCGCGCGTGCGCGGGGCTCCTGCCGAGGCGTGCAAATGGGGGAGGATGCCGAGGTTCAGTCGATGCCGAGCTGGCGCGAACCGTGAGAGCGCGTGCCGACTGCGTGGCGTCCCGTCATCCGCACGCGCACCATGCGGGCGAGCGGACGATCCGGCCTGTCGACCACGTAGATGCCCCCGCGCTCCGTGTCGAACTCGAGCAGGCGGTCGGCCGAGCGAACCACGTCGGCGCGGCCGAGCGCAACGCGGGCGACGCCGGACCACGGGTTCACGAGGCGGCACCGCCTGCCCGTGTAGCTCTCGATCGCGGCCCAGGCCAGCTCGCGTCCGCCGTACTGGGCCATCACGTGGAAGCCGTCGTCCGTGCGCAGGCTGAAGACGCCCTCCCAGTCCCAGGGGAGCGCCGGGAACAGCCGCAGCACGCCGCCGTGGCCCTGCACGCACATCTCGTTCACGGTCATGGCCAGGATGGCAGCGGGCTCGAGGCTGATGGAGCGAGCACCGGTCGCCGATCCGCTGGGGTCGAGCGCGAAGAAGCCCTGCGGGTGTGCCTGGAACCGCTCGATCCAGTCGTCGATGAGGCCCTGGATCGTGTCGCGCAGCCCGAGGCGCGCCGCCACGATCGGCAGCACCGACCACCCTTCGAGGGTCCACTCGATGGACCGGCGCCTGAAGGCGTCGACCGCTGCCTCGTGGGCTGGCGAGCCCGCCAAGACGTCGCCAAACGGGAAGACTGGCGCGACGTCCGACTGCGGGGGCGCGATGCCCTCCTGCTCGAACGCCTCGTCATCGACCTCGATGGACGGGTAGTCGCGCGGCAGCGAGTTCAGCAGCTCGGCCCACTGCAGCGCCGCGTCGCGATCCGCCTCCAGGTCGGCCGACATCTCCAGGAGCGCGCGCAGGCCGAAGCGCAGCGGGGCGATCTCCTCGGGGTTGAGGCTGCCGCCGCGCTTGCGGATGCACGCCAGGTGGTGAGCCATGCATCCCCGCAGGAACGGGTACGCGTGCCGCGCTAGAAACTCCCGGTCGTCGCTGTAGCGCCAACGCCAGAAGAGGTGCACGGCGCACTCCAGCGACACCAGTGCCTCGGAACTCCCATCGTGTGCGTGCCGGGCATCGACGCCCTTGCGATCCATGACCTCCGGCACGCGGAGCCCCTCGGATCGCAGCTTGGTCCGGGTCTCCCGCTCCAGCGCAGGACGGATGCGGTGCAGATGCTCGGCGAACGGCTCGGCCACCTCCAGGTGGTTCGCCGCGTACATCGGCCAGTAGAGCATCTGGGTGTTGCGCGTGCGGTAGACGCCAGTGCCAGGCCGATCGTCGCAGTCCGTGGCCCAGGCCGATCCATCCGGCGCGACGGGCACCTGACCACGGCCGCAGGAGGCCATCTGGTAGAGGTTGAGATACCAGAGGTTCTCCACGTACGATGCCAGGCCGTCGGGCGAGCCGAGATGGAGGAACGACTTCTGCCAGTACGCGCGCCAGTGCATCCGATGCTCGGACATAAGCGTATCGAACCCGGAGCGCATGGCGGAAGACAGGCGCGCCTTGGCGGCGCTGACAGGATCGGCGTCACGGTTGGTGACGGCCACGGCGACCAGCAGACCGAAGCCCATGCCGCGGGCCGACTGCAGCTCGAAGCGCGGGGTAGCCGCGTTTGACCATCCGAGCGTGGGCGTGGCGCCGACCACCCGGCACACCAGCGCGCAGCGGCGATCCGGGAGCGCCTCCACGAGGCCGATGTGGTCGTTGATGGCGAAGGGGCGGGCGTTCCTGGGCGCGCGCACCTCCACGTAGCGGTGGCTGCTCTTGATGACGCTGTCGCTGTAGTGGACGCAGAGGACGCCGGCGCTGGCCGCGATCCAGGCCTGAACCTGGCAGTTCCCCTGCTCGGCCGAAGCCTCCAGGCTCACCGTGGCGGAGTAGAGGTTGAGCCGCTGCTCGAACTTCTCGGGCGACGCGAGGGGAGCGGGCGACGTGCGAATGGCGATGGCGCCGGCGCTCAACGCCTGCGACAACCGCGCGGGCGCTCCCTGCACGGTGACATCCTGCAGCAGGTCGGCCTTGTTCACCTGGATGCGCACCCCGTCGTCGGGGCACCAGACCATCCCGGTCAGGTCGCCGTCGCCGATGGGCATGGCCGCCACGCCGCGCCGCGGAGGCGCGTTGTAGACGACCTCGTGCTGGGCGAGATAGCCCGCGAAGTCGACGGCGACCGCCGATCCGGTGAAGGGGGCGGCTGCCACAGGTTTGGGCGCGGCTACTGCCATGTGTAGGGTGGCTCCAAGGTGGCGAGCGTACAGGATCGCCTGCAAGAGACACCCGTATTATCGGCGGGGAGGGCGGCCGTCAGCACGGCACATCTGGGAGACCGTCGAGGGACATGCGGGAGAGCAGGCGCGGTTCGGCAAGACGGAGGGCTAGCACGGATCATGTACGAGCGCTGTGGTGGGATGGGCCTCCGTGCCCGTCCAGTGCCGCTCACGAATAGGTCAGGCTAGTGGAAGAGCGCGTTCTCGCGCTGCAGGTAGCCGCGAAGCCGCACGACCGCCTGCGTATGCAACTGGTACACGCGCGATTCGGAGATGGTGAGGATCTTGCCGATCTCCTTGAACGTCAGGCCATCGTAGTAGTACAGCGAGATGACCAGGCGCTCGCGCTCAGGCAGCCGGTCGATGGCGACCGCCAGCGAGCGCCGGCGCTCGCGCAGCTCCAGCTCGGAGACCGGGCCGGCCCCCTCGTCCCGTATGACGTCGGCCAGGTGCAGCTTCTCGCTGCCCTCGCCGCCAACGAGGATATCGTCGAGCGACAGGAGGGTGGTGCGGCCGGTGTCGACGAGCATCTTGTGGAACTCCTCGATGCTCACCTTCAGCCGGCGCGCGACCTCGTGCTCCGTGGGAGGGCGCCCGAGAGCGGTTTCGAGGTCGATGTACGTCTTCTCGAGGAGCTTGACGCGCTCGCGCACGGATCGCGGAACCCAGTCCTCCTCGCGCAGCATCTCGAGGATGGCCCCGCGGATCAGCGCGATGGCGTACGTCTCGAACTTGACCTGGCGCGTGACGTCGAACTGGTCGACCGCCTTGATCAGCCCCATGACGCCCGCGCTCACCAGGTCCTCGCGCTCCAGACTCGGCGGCAGGTTGGAAACCACGCGGCCGGCCGTGATCTTGACGAGGTAGGCGAACTGGTTGATGATGGCGCTGCGTGCCGTCGGGTCGCCGTGCTCCTTGTACCGCCGCCAAGCCTCGGGGAGATCGAGGCCGCCTGGATTGGAGGAACCGCTGCCTGAGTTGTTCATAGTTCAGAAGCGCCCGGTCGATACAGTCTGGATGATGGGCCGCGCACGGCGTGCGGCCTACCGGCGACGTGCAGAGGCGGCGATGGGCCGCCGGCGTCGCGCGTGCAGCGATCCCGGCCACCAGGGCAGCGGGATGGGAGAACTCGGTTTTCTAGCCAGGGCCTTTGCGGCGCTCGTCCGCCTCGGCGGCCTCGATCCACTCCTCGACGGAAGCGCCGGCTTCGGCGCCAGACTCCCCATCGGGAGCCGCCTCGCCTGCGTCGGGCACGTCCTCCGCGGAGGCCAGAATGTAGCGAATCACGATACCGAAGGCGGCGAAGAGCGCGAACGCTGCCACCGCACGAAACACACACGTCAGCGGCGGCACGCGCGCCATGAGACTGACGCAGGCCGCAACCAACGCGGCGGTTGCCCCCAGCACGGCCGGCAACCGTGGAGCGTACTCATCCATCGTTCCCAGAACCCACGCGCCCTAGCCGCATGCCACGCGGCATCAGACGCACCGCCCGCACCAGTAGAGGGATAGTACGACGCCCGATGGGGGAACACCTGCAATATGCCGGTGTCCCCCCTCACGGTTGGCCCTACTATCGTACCACGACCGAGGCCGATTTCGGCCACGGCCCATCGCCGTCAGGCGGCCGAGGCGATCCTCAGCCCCGCCTGCGCCTGCTTGAACAGCTCGACGTACTTCTTGGCGGAAGCGTCCCACGAGTAGTCGCTGCTCAGGGCGACCTTCGTCAGCTCAGCCCACTTCGCCTTGTCCTTGAACGCCTTGACAGCCCTCTCGACCGTGGCATAGAGCACCTCGGAGCTGTACTCCGAGAACGAGAAGCCGTTGCCGCTCCCGGTCGCCGGGTCGTAGTCGAAGATGGTGTCGGCGAGGCCGCCCGTCGCGCGCACGATCGGCACCGTGCCATAGCGGAGGCTCATCAACTGGCCAAGCCCGCACGGCTCGAACCGCGACGGCATCAGGAACATATCGGAGCCCGCGTAGACCTTCTGCGCCAGGATGGCGTCGAAGCCGATGTGGGCCTTCATCTTGGTCGGATAGCGCTCCTGCAGCTCGCGGAAGAAGGCCTCGTAGTACGTATCGCCGGTGCCCAGCAGCACGAACTGGATGGGGAGCTGCATCATCTGGTCGGCGGCGCCGCGGATGATGTCGAAGCCCTTCTGGTCGGCGAGGCGGGAGATGAGCCCGATGACCGGCACCTTCGAGTCCGTCGGGAGCCCGCTCAGCGTCTGCAGGTCCTTCTTGCAGGCCGCCTTCCCCTTCAGATCGTCCGCGCTGAACTTCGCGGCGATCCGAGGATCGGCTGCCGGGTTGTACTCCTCGAAGTCGATGCCGTTCACGATGCCGGTGAGCCTGCCCTCGGCCGATAGATAACGCAACAGCCCCTCGAGGCGGCAGCCGAACTCGGGCGTCTGGATCTCCTCGGCATAGGTGCGGCTGACCGTGTTCACGAAGTCGGCGAACGTGAGGCCGCCCTTCATGAAGCTCATGCGGCCGTAGAACTCCAGCTTGTCGTACGTAAAGAGGTAGTCGGGCAGCCCGGCGTAGTGCATCATGTCGAATCCGAACTCGCCCTGGTATGCCAGGTTGTGGATGGTGAACACGATGGCCGCGTTCGCCCAGGTCGGGTTCTCCTGGAAGAACGTCCGCAGGTAGACGGGCACCAGGCCGGTGTGCCAGTCGTTGCAGTGGACGATGTCGGGCGTCCAGGCCGGCTTTAGGCGCGGCACGAACTCGGTCACAGCGCGGTCGAAGAACACGTACGGCTCAGGAGAGAGGCTGTAGACCTTCTTGCTCTCCGTCGCGTCCACGAAGTAGCGATCGCTGCCGATCAGGTAGACGGGCACATCGCCGCCGATGGTCGTCTTGCGCACGTGAGCCATCTCGGTGTAGCCGTCATGGATGTGCACCGGGAACGGCGCGAGGACGTCGGTGACGCCATACGCCGGGTTGGTCTCGATCATGCGGTAGCAGGGCATGGCGACGCGAACGTCGTGCCCCATCGCCTTCAGGGCCTTCGGCAGTGCGCCCGCCACGTCGGCCAGCCCGCCGACCTTCGCGAAGGGAGCGACCTCCGCCGCGACGAGCAGGATCTTCAGCTTGCGTGATGCCATCCGTATCTCCTTGGACCGCGTCGCTCGCTTCCGGATGGTCGCGACCCGACGGCGTTCACGTTCATGGTAGGTTCTTGACGACCGGCGCCTGTGCGGACGCAACGGCCAGCTCCGAAGCGGCGCTGCGCGCCCGGGCGGAGAGCCCGCTCAAGCCCCCGCCGCCGAGCGACTCATGCCGGCGGGGAGCCACCGCGGCCACTCCGCCGTACGGTGATGAGGAAGATCGCGTTTCGGTCTCCACGAGGTCGAGGACCTGGTCGGCCGACGCGGCCAGGAGTGTGCCGGCCGCTCCGTGCGGCGCGGCGACGAGCGCCACAGCCACCAACTCGTCCAGATCGGCGAGCAGCGCAGCAGCCAGACCGCCGTCGAAGAGCATGTCGAGCGCCGGAGACAGCACGAGCGGCGCCGCCTGGATGCGCGCGGCGATGATGTCGCGACGCCGGGGCGCTGCGGCGAGGCGGTCGGGATCGAGGCAGTGCGCCGCCGCCGGCCCGACGACTCCGCTCGCGGACACCGCGTTCAGGACAGCCACCTTGCGGCCCGCGCGGTGCAGCCCCTCGGCCAGCGCGAAAGCCGAGCCGAGCGCCACGCCCGCCCGCGGACCGATGACGGCCACGGTGACGGCGGGGCGCCGGCGCTCGACCACGACTGCGGCGTCGTCGGCCAGGCGCGGCTGGGCCCGCTGCGCGAGCAGCCGAAGGCCCTCTGCTTGATCGGCGTACATGGTGCGTTACTCCGCCGGGCGCCTGCAAACGGTCCGCCCTGGCAACACAGACACTATACGCTGATTCTCGGCACCGGTGCACGGCATCTTTACCAGCCTGCGCAAGCGAGCGGCCGGCCTGCGCGGGCGAGCTATTGCATGATCCGTGCCAAGTCTCCCTTGACACCGGAGAGATATCAACATATACTGGAATCGAGGCTTCGCCAACTCCGATTCCGCCACGGTGCATTCCCTCGCAACCTGCGGGCGCCGCGCCAAACAGCCGAGAATCCAGAAGCCGCCCGATGGGTTGCGACCGCCGGGTCCTCGCCGACCCGCGGAGGATCGCGGCCATACCTGAGAGCGATCACAGGCGAACGCGGTCCGTCCCGTGACGACGGACCATGCGACACTAGGGGATGGAGCCGTGGTGCTTCGACACGATCAACGACAGGTCATCTCACAGCGGATAGACCCGAAGCTGATCATGGCCAACGCCATCCTCCAGCAAAGCTCGCTCGAACTCACCCAGTCCATCGAAGCCGAACTCCTGGAGAACCCCGCCCTGGATGCGGTCGACCAGGACCCCATCTGCACCGGCCAGTGCCTCGATCCCGCCTCATGCCCCGTCTGCTCCCGCCGCCGAACGCACACGGCCGACGACGAGCTGCGGAGCGAGATGTACCAGGGCGACGGCGATCCTCTCATCCGCAGCTTCTGGGAGGGCGACAGCGACTTCGACGTGGTCGCCAACATCGAGGCCGAGGTTACCCTCCAGGACCACCTGCGCTCGCTGCTGCGCGCAGCAGTCCCCGACGACGACTACCTGATCGGCGAGTACATCGTTAACAACCTCGACGACAACGGATGGCTCGATACCGACCCCGAGGAGATCGCGGCCGACCTGGGCGCAGACGTCGAAGACGTGATGCGCGTCCTGGCGGTGGTCCAGTCGCTGGACCCGCCGGGGGTCGGCGCCCGCGATCTGCGGGAGTGCATGCAGATCCAGCTTCGGTTCCTGCGCGAGGAGGGGGTGGGCAACGTTCTGGCCGAGCGGATGCTCCAGACCCACTTCAAGGACGTGGTCCAGCGCCGATATGCCAAGCTCGCACGCGCCATGGGAGTCACTGTGGAAAAGGCACGAGAGACGCTCGAGTATATGCGGGAGCACCTCAACCCCTACCCCGCGAGCCAATTCCGTCCCCCGTGGGCGAGCCGGCCGCGCAACAACAAGGCCGCAGTGCGGCCCGATGTCGTCATCCGGCGGACGGAGATCGGCTACGAGGTGGAAGTGGTCGGGGCAGAACCCTTCGTCCTGGGCGTGAACCCCACCTATCGCGAGGCCTATCACACCATACAGACCGGCAACGGGCACATGCCGGAGGATGACCGCAAGCACGTGGTGGAGTATGTCGAGCGGGCCGAGCTGTTCATCAAGAACCTCAACCAGCGCCGCCGCACGCTGAAGCAGATCACCAAGTGCATCATCGACCTGCAGCAGGGCTTCCTGGAGACCGGCTCGCGCGCCTACCTGCTGCCCCTGACCCGCACGCGCGTGGCGGATGTGCTGGGCATGCACGAGAGCACGGTCAGCCGCGCCACCGCCAAGAAGTACGTGCAGCTTCCGAACCAGGAGGTCGTGCCCTTCGACGTGTTCTTCAATGCGTCGCTCTCGGTGAAGAGCGCCATCGAGGAGATCATCGCGTCCGAGGACCCGGCGCGCCCGGTCTCCGATCAGCAGATCGTGGAGATCCTGGCGGAGCGTGGCATCGTCGTCGCCAGACGGACCGTCGTTAAGTACCGGGAAGCGCAGAAGATCCTGTCATCCAACCGCCGCCGCAGGTAGACCAGCCAAACCGTCCCGCAACCTGATCCGTAGAGAGGGTAGACTGAACAGCAGGAGGGCTGCGGTGAAGAACTGGTTACTCCGTTGGGTCTGCAGCGGCGTGGCGCTCGCCGTCGTCGCGAACATCGGCATCGGCGTCACGTGCGACACCTTCGTCGCGCTGCTCGAGGCGACCCTCGTCATCGGCCTGGTGAACTCCCTGATACGGCCGATCCTGGGGCTCCTCACCCTCCCCCTCAGTTGTGCGACCTACGGCCTGTTCGGCTATGTGCTGAACGCGGCCCTGTTCTGGGCAGTCCACTTCGTGGTGCCCGGCTTCCACGTGGACAGTGTGCTGGGCGCCGTGGTGGGTCCGGTCCTGATGGGGCTCATTGCCGGTTTCCTGAACTTCTTCATCAAAGACAAGAAGAAGGACTGAAAGGCCGGCGCCGCCGGCTCTACGCCTATGATGCGTCTCTCCGCCTTCGCCGCGCTGTTCCTCCCGGGCCTCCGGGTGAAGCGATGGGTGGCGCTCATGCTCGCCGGGCTGGCAGCAGCGCTGCTGGGGCTCTCGCTCCTGATGGGCGGCAGGCCGATCGACCTACTGGCGCTGGCTCACCGCTTCTGGGCCTGGATGGCCTCGGTCCACCATATGCCTTCCGGCGCCTCGACAGCTCTCGCTGTCGGCATCCCCCTCACCGTTGCCGGCGTCGTGGCGCTGGTGTTCGGCACGGCCAGGCTCACCGCCTCGATATCCTCCGCGCTTGCTCCCGCGGGCTCTCCCGCGCAGTTAGTCGATGCGGTCTATCGGTCGCGCACCCTGTCGCTCGGCCCCCGTATCGTGGTGATGGGAGGCGGCACGGGCCTCTCGACGATGCTGCGAGGCCTGAAGCAGTACACGAGCAACATCGTCGCGATCGTCACGGTGACCGACGACGGCGGCTCCTCCGGCAAGCTCCAGAAGCAGCTCAGCATCCTGCCGCCAGGCGACATACGCAACTGCCTCGTCGCCCTCGCCGACTCCGAAGGCACCATGACCGACCTGCTGCAGTACCGCTTCCGAGGGCAGAGCGTCGGGGAGGGGCTGCGCGACCACGCGTTCGGCAACCTGTTCATCGCGGCCATGCACGACATCGCGGGAGGCGACTTCGAGGAAGCCGTCCGGCGCACCAGCCGGGTCCTCAACATCCGCGGGCGCGTCCTGCCATCCACACTCAAGCACGTGTCCCTCGTCGGCGAGATGGAGGACGGCAGCGCGCTGGAGGGCGAGACGAACATCGTGCACTCGCCGCAGCGCATCCGCCGAGTCGCACTGAAGCCCGCCGACGCCCAGGCGCCCCCCGAGGTACTCGAGGCCATCCGCCTGGCGGACGCCATCGTCATCGGCCCGGGCAGCGTGTACACCAGCGTGATCCCGAACCTACTGGTCCAGGGCATTACAGACGCCATCTACCGATCGCACGCCAAGAAGGTCTACATCTGCAACGTGATGACCCAGCCGGGCGAGACCGACGGGTTCACCGCATCGGACCACCTCCGGGCGATCGACTCGCACGTGCGCCGGCCGGTCGTGCAATACGTCGTGGTGAACACCGGCACGCCGAGCCTGGAGCTGACCGACAAGTACCGCCAGACCGGCGCCACGCTTGTGGAAGCGGACCTCGACCGCATCCGGAAGATGGGCTACCGGGCGCTGCCGGGCAACTACGTCAGCCTGACGGACGTCGTGCGCCACGACCCTGGGCGCCTTGCCGAGGCCATCCTCCGCCTCATCGCCTAGCCTGGATCATGCACGAGTGCAGTGGTGAGATGGGCCTCCGTGCCCGTCCGGTACCACCCATGAATGGGTCAGGCTAGCGACCACCTGCACCCGAGGAGCCCCCTATGAGCACGTTCCTTGGCATCGACGGCGGCGGCACCAAGACGTTGGCCGTGCTCCTCGACGAACGCGGGCGCGAGCTGGGCCGCGGCGTGGGCGGGCCCTGCAATATCGCCACACTCAGCGACGACGCGATTGCCGCCTCCGTCACGACGGCCTGCGCCGCCGCGCGCGCCGCAGCCGGCCTGCCGCCCGACACCCCGGTCGAGAGTGCCTGCGCGGGCGTGGCCGGCTACACCGCAAAGGGCAAGCGTGCGGTGTTCGCGGCGGCCCTGCCCGGCCTCGTCCGATCGGCGCGGACGCGAGTCGAGTCGGACTTCACCATCGCCTACTGGGGCGCCACCGAGGGACGGCCGGGCATCATCGTGAGCGCGGGCACCGGCGCGGTGGTCTTCGGCCGCAACGCGGAGGGCCGAGCCTGCCGCACCGATGGCCGCGGGTTCATCATGGGGGACCTGGGCAGCGCGTACTGGATGGGCGCGCAGGCTGCCGCGACGACGCTGGAGTGGCTCCACGGCTGCGCGCCGGAATCGGGCCTGACGCGGGCCGTGGCCGAGCACTGCGCCGCCACGGACGGCCCCGACCTTGTCCAGTGGGTCTACTCGGAGATCAAACCCGCTCGTATGGCAGAACTGGCGCCCCTGGTTGGCGCGCACGCCGAGATGGGAGATCAGCACGCGGTTCGCATCGTGACGGAGGCGGCCGGGCATCTGGCGGCGTCGGCAGCCCGATGCGCGGCCTCGCTGGGCATCGAGCCGGGCGGCTGCGAGGTGTACCTGCTGGGGGGCCTCTGGCACACCGGGCAGATGCTCCGCACGCGGTTCCTCGAGGACCTGGACCGGCGCGCCGGGGGATCCTGGCCGCTCGGCGAACCGCACCGCGAACCGGCGGTCGGCGCGGCCTTGCTGGCGATGGACGGGTGACGGGTGCTGGGTGCCGGGTGACGGGTATCGGGTGCTGGGTGCTGGGTACTGGGGGTCGGGTGACGGGTGCTCGGTGTCGGGTGACGGGTAGTGGGTGTATGGTGACGGGTGTCGGGCACTGTGGGTTGGGTGACGGGGTACGTTGGTTGGGCCCACAGACCCGCCGTTAGCCCGCGCAGGCGGGCTTCGTGCCGTTCGCGAGGCGCGGTTTCAACCGCCGGCACCACCGAACCGCCGTCGGCACCCGGCACCCAGCCCCCAGCCCCCGAACCTAGCGGGCGAGTTCGCGGTAGAGGCTGATGACGCGCTGGACGTACTTCTGGGTCTCGCGGTATGGGGGAATGCCGCCGTACTTCTTGACCGCGCCGGCCCCGGCGTTGTAGGCCGCAGCCGCGAGGGCCACCTGGCGCCAGGTCAGCATCTTGGTGGGCACGCCCGGCTCGCGGTACATGTCCAGCTTCATCCGCAGCATATTGATGGACGCGCGGACGTTCTGGATGGGGTCGTAGGGGTTCTGGAGGCCGAAGGCGCGCGCCTCATCGGGCATCACCTGCCCAAGGCCCATGGCGCCGGCGTGCGAGGTGGAGTTCGGGTTGAAGTCGGACTCGGCAATGATCAGCGCAACGGCAAGGCGCGGATCGACTTCGTGGCGAGCGCAGAAGTAGAGCAACCCGACCGCGATCTCGTCGGCCTGCTTGGCGCTCAGGCGCTTGTTGTGGTTCTGGATGAACCGCAGATAGGCCGGGTAGACGTTCTGTGCTTCCGGCGACAGGTACTTGCGAGCCATCTCCGACAGGCCCGCGACCGGCAGGGCTCGCACGCTGTAGCCGCTGCCGGTGGGCGATGCGGGGCGCGCGGCCTGGGCAGCCTGGGCGGCGCGGCGGCGCTCCGCCTGCTCCTTCAGGGCCGCTTCCTTGGCCGCCGCCTGCTCCTCGCGCAGCAGCACATCCGCGTCGTACGCAACCGCGATGACCTCCAGCGGGGTCACATTCCCCACCACGCCTGTCGTCACCCGGGCGAGCACGCGCAGCCTCGGCCGCGTGGCGCTCGTCACCACCGGCACCTCGGACTGGGGCGCGGGCAGGAGCAGCGACTTGCCGTCGTCGAGCGTCAGCAGGAACGAGACGCTCTGCGCGCGCTGGATGGACCCGCTGACAACGCCGCGGACCTCGACGATGGTCTTGGCATAGGCGCCGGGATCGGCCTCGACCTGAGCGTACGTGACCTTGGGATCGTAGCGCTGCTCACGACGTGTGCGGAGGTAGTCGTCGACCGGCATGGAGCCGACCGATGGAGGGTAGGCGAAGAAGGCCAACGCGCCGAAGGCGGCGCATACCACGGCGGTGCGTACTATCATGGGCAGGTAAACGCTAACGGGGCGCGTATCGCATGACGTGCGAGGCGCCCCGCAGATGCAGCCGACGAGCGAGCAGACTTCCTGCGGAGAGGCCGGGATTCGAACCCGGGGTAGGGTTTTATACCTACAACGGTTTAGCAAACCGCCGCTATCGACCACTCAGCCACCTCTCCGGGTCAATGCGAATTCTACCATAGTTGTCGGTCGAATGCAACCGCCCCCGGAGGCCCGATTCCCTACTCCACCGTAACACTCTTCGCCAGGTTCCTCGGCTGGTCGATCGGGCACCCGCGCTGCAGCGCCAGGTGGTACGCGAGGCCAGACACGCCGCAGTGCCGACGGCGGTGTGGGCGAGGAGGTCGCGCCCATCGGTACGCCGGCGCGCGAGCGCGAGCAGGACTTAGGTGCACCCCCGACGCACTGACACACACAGACGAGCTCTCAGCGCGCCACCCGGAGGACACGATGCTCATGACCGCCGCCATCGCACTCGCCATGTCCGCCCCCACCATGCCGCCGCCAGCCACGCCGAGGCTCGACCGCGCGTGTGGTGACATGTCGGCGTTCAGCATGCCCGCGTTCCGCAAGCCGGACAGCTTCTTCGCGCCGAGCGCCATGTGGATCTGGAACGATGTGCTGAGCGAACAGAAGCTCCGCGAGCAGCTCCGCGACATGGCGGCCGTGGGGATGATGGGTGCGATGCCCTTGGACGAACCCAAGGAGTTCCGCCCCGCGTGGATGCCTACCCGCACCGAGCCGGAGTACCTGAGCCCCGGCTTCTTCGACCTCATCAAGGCGACGGTCGACGAGGGCGATCGGCTCGGCATGCGCGTGTGGCTCTACGACGAGGGCGGCTGGCCGTCGGGCAGCGTGTGCGGCCGGCTCGTGCGCGAGCACCCGCAGTTCGCGCGCCGCATCCTGCGCCACGATCAGCAGAAGCTGGTGGCAGGCGCGACCGCGGTGGTGCCGAACGAGGCGCTGGCGGCGTGGCTCGCCGACGGTGGCACGAAGCGGCGCGTGCAGCCCGGCGAGAGGGTGGAGGCGGGAACGGGCGGCGCGGTGCTCGACGTCTACTGCGCCCCGGCAGGCGGAGGATACACCGACCTGCTGAGCCCGGACGCGGTAGACACCTTCATCCACATGACGCACGACGCCTACCTGCAGGCGGTCGGCGGCAAGTTCGGCTCGACCGTGCCGATGTTCTTCACGGACGAGCCCCAGGCCAGCGCGACGCCGTGGACGGATGGGCTGGCCGAGGACTTCCGCAAGACGTACGGCTACGACCTCGTGGAGCGCATCCCGTCCATCTTCGAGCAGAGGACCGACGACGACCGCCGCGTCCGGATCGACTACTACGACTGGTGGTCGCGGCGATTCGCCGATGTCTACCTGGGCAGGATCCAGCAGTGGTGCCGCACGCACGGCATCCTCTCGACCGGACACCTGAACGGCGAAGACGAGACGATGGGCGCGGTGAAGTACGGCTTCGGCAACCTGATGCGCTGCATGCGGCGGCTGGACGTGCCGGGCGTCGACGTCATCTGGCGGCAGCTCTGGCCCGGGCAGGCGAACGGCGACTTCCCCAAGCACGCGTCGTCCGTCGCGCACCAGGAGGGGCTGCGCTGGGCCATGTCCGAGTCGTTCGCGGTCTATGGGTCGGGGCTGACGCCCGAGCAGATGAAGTGGGTGACCGACTACCAGCTCGTGCGCGGCATCACCCACTTCGACGTCGTCGGCTACCCCTACTCCACCTCGGACTGGCTGGCCGGCGGCGAGCGGCCGCACTTCGACGCGGAAGATCCGCAGCACCGCTGGATGCCCATCTACAACGCCTACGCGTCGCGCCTCGGCTACGCGCTGAGCACAGGCAAGTCGGGCGCGCGCACGGCCCTCTACTTCCCGATCCGCGATATCTGGTCGGGCGGGCAGGAGGCCGAAGCGGCGGGGGCGGCCTTCGACAAGGCGTGCCGCGAGTTGCTCGAAGCCCAATGCGACTTCGACCTGATCGACGACGACGTGCTCGCCCGCGACGGCACGCGGATCGACGGACGCGCGCTGGTCGTCGGCGAGATGCGCTACGAGACGGTCGTGATCCCGCCGTGCCGGTGGATGCCCGAGGCGTCCCGCGCGCGACTGAGTGGGCTGGCCCAGGCCGGCGGCCACGTGCTGGCGCTCAACCCGCTAGGCGGCGCCGCCCTGCCCGATGGCGTGGTTCCGTGCATCGGCCCGGCGCTCGAGGCGCGGCTCGACCGCTGCGTGCTGGCCGACGAGCGGCTGGGCTGGCTGCGCGCCCTGACCCGCGACACGGCCTCGGGGCGCCTGGTGTTCCTCACCAACGAGGAGACCGCCGGCCACTCCTGCCGGATCACCGTTCCGTCGTCGACCAGGCCCCTCCGCCTCGACCCGGTCACCGGAGAGGCCCATCGCATCGAGGACGCGAAGCGCATCAACGGCGGCTGGCAGCTTGCCCTCGATCTGCCGTTCGCCGGTTCGCTGCTGCTGCTCTGCCCGTCGCGCTCCGTCAAGGCGCTGCCCGACACCGGCCGCCCGGGCGAGGTGATCTGCGCCATCCCAGGCCCGTGGACGGTCAAGCCGGAGGCGTCGGTGGAGCTGACCGGCACGGAGATCCGCTGGGTCCGGCATGACGGTGCGGCGGCAAAGCCGGGCGAGTTGGGCGACTGGTCGCGAGCCCTCGGCGAGGCGTACTCCGGACACGCGGTCTATGAGGCCGAACTCGTCTGCTCGGTAGACGAGGCGAGGAAGGCGCAATGGCTGGACCTCGGCGCCGTGAAGTACATGGCGCAGGTCGAGATCAACGGGCAGCCCGCCGGCTCGGTCTGCTGGGCGCCATGGGCCGTGCCCGTCAAGGGGCTGCTGAAGGCCGGCGCGAACCGCGTGCGCATCACGGTCGGCAACACGATGGCGAACCAGTATCTGAGGAACAAGGCGCTGGACCGCTGGAAGCCCAACCAACTCGGCCCCTACCACCCGCGCGCGCTGCAGTTCGAGCCGGACTCGCTGCTGTCGGGTCTGTGGGGACCGGTGTGGGTGCGGGGGAAGTGAGTTGGGGCGCAGGTGCAAGGTCAAAGGTGAAAGGTCAGAGGTCAAGGGGGAAGGAGAGCAGAACAGCCTGGCATGCAGCAGTCGGAGACCGCCGCACGGTATGGTATGATGATACATATGGAGGTACAGCCATGGGTATGACCAAGCGTACATATGCCCTGCCGACACAGGAACTGGCGCGGTTCGAGGCCACGGTGCCTGTGGGTTCGCGCAGCATGGTGCTTGCCGCCCTGATGCGTGCCTGGCTTGAGGAGCAAGAGACGCTCGCGTTGCGGGCAAACCTGGAGGAGGGCTGCCGCGAGATGTGGGACGTGTACGCGGACACCGCCCGCGAGTGGGAGGCCACAGACGATGCGCTCCACCGCACGGTCGAGTTCTGAACGGCGTGGCGACTGGCCAAGGCGCGGCGATGTGATGCGAGCACGCCTCGATCCGGTCGAGGGCTCGGAGCAAGGCGGGGAGCGCCCGGTAATCGTTGTCTCACCGGACTTCCTGAACGAGCGAAGCCCCGTAGTCCTGGTGGCCGCGATCACCAGCCGCAAGGTCGAGACGGCGTATCGGTTCGAGGCTGTCCTCGATCCGCCCGATGGCGGACTGCCGGTTAGGTCAAAGGTCATGGCCATGCACCTCCGCTGCCTCGATCAGGCGCGGCTGATAGGCCGCTATGGCAGCGTTTCCCGGGAGACGATGAAGCGGGTAGATGAGGCCATCGCCATCGCGACTGGGCTCGTGAGCCTGGACCGGAAGCCAGTGGCCCCATCAGCAGAGGGCACGGCCCAATGACCGCAGGCTTACAGCACGCACAGACAACAACGGCGGCCCCGCATGGCGGGCCGCCGTTTCTCCTTCCGCTTCGTCTGCCGGGCTAGTTCGCAATCTCGGGGTCGAAGTAGGGCGATAGCTTGCGGAAGAGGGCCTTGCGCGCGCGGCTCAGGCGGGACTTCACCGTGCCCTCGGGAACGCCCAGGACTTCGGCGATCTCCTCGACGCGCATCTCCTCCATGTGGTGGAGCACGATGACGGCGCGGTAGTCGTTCGGGAGCCCGGCGACGGCGCTGCGCAGGATCTGGGTCCGCTCGTCGCTCGCAACCAGCTTCTCGGGGTCGGAAGAGAGGTCGGCGATGTCGCGAACCTGCGTCTGCTCGGCGTCGTCCGGCGAGGACACGTCCAGCGAGCTGCACTGCGGAGCCGCCTTGCGCCGGCGCAGGAAGTCGAGGCTCAGGTTCGTCGCGATGCGCCGGATCCACGTGGCGCTGGCGCCCTCGGCCCGCAGACGCGGCAGCGCCTTGTATACCCGCACGAAGGTCTCTTGCGTGAGGTCGGCGGCGTCCGACTCGTTGTGGACGATGCGGTAAATGAGGGTGTAGACGCGACGGTAGTGGTCTTCGACGAGCGACTGGAAGAACTCGTCGTCGCGATCACGATCGCGGACGCCCGGGAGGTCGAGGGCCCGCATGCCGTTGAGTCGGAGGCGAATCAGGTTTATCACAGTTCCGACACCTCCCGCGACGATGGCGCTCATCCTATAGGACGAGATACGGGCTGATCCGTGACAAGCCTCTCACCGGATTCCTGCGGAATTCTGCACAGCATTCCTGGCGGGGGCTCTGGCGGATCTGCTAGATCCGGCGAGCCTGGTCGTAGCGGCCGAGTAGCCGTTCCGACCAGGCCCTTCGGATCAAGCCGCCGCAGCGGACAGGACAACGGCGGGGTGGGCCGCACACGCGGCCCGAATCTCTGCGAGGGGAGCACGCGCAGTGGGTGTCCTCGCGACCCGGCCCTTGCCGGGTTGAGCATAGACTACCAGTTGGGGTCCTACCGGTCAATGGGACTTTCGGCCCATTTCGGCGCGGGACCATTCGCGGACCGAACGGCAACGGCTGGCTCACCACAGAGACACTGAGAGCGCAGAGGGGGCACAGAGAAGGGCACATGCGCTGGTTGGCGGATCTCGCGCATCGGAACCGCGTGCCCGGCCGGTCGTGTTCGCATCGCACCACCGTGCCGAGCCGCGAGCGTGAGCGACCGGTC
>CAZFLM010000047.1:44079-48548 GCA_964519955.1 uncultured Chthonomonadaceae bacterium
CCGGTCGTGTTCGCATCGCACCACCGTGCCGAGCCGCGAGCGTGAGCGACCGGTCTGCTGTAGTCGGCAGGCGGTCGTGGAAGTTGGCAAGAGTCGATCGCTGTGACGGCAGACCGCTCCCTCACGGTCGCGGCTCGGAACGTTGTGCGGAGCGATGGGCGTTCGCATCGCGGCCACCATCCGAGCCGCGAGCGTGAGCGACCGGTCTGCTGTAGTCGCCAGGCGGTCGTGGAGTTGGCGGGAGGTGATCGCGGTGACGGCGGACCGCTCCCTCACGGTCGCGGCCTGGTACGTCGTGCCTGGCGGCCGGTCGTGTTCGCATCGCACCACCGTGCCGAGCCGGGAGCGGGAGCGACCGGTCTGCTGTAGTCGCCAGGCGGTCGTGGAGTTGGCGGGAGGTGATCGCGGTGACGGCGGACCGCTCCCTCACGGTCGCGGCCTGGTACGTCGTGCCTGGCGGCCGGTCGTGTTCGCATCGCACCACCGTGCCGAGCCGGGACCGGGAGCGACCGGTCTGCTGCAGTCGCCAGGCGGTCGTGGAGTTGGCGGGAGGTGATCGCGGTGACGGCAGACCGCTCCCTCACGGTCGCGGCTCGGTACCGTGGGCGGAGCCGCCGTTCCCCTCGCCGTTGCCGTTCTCTGTGCCCCCTCCGTGATCTCCGTGGCTCTGTGGTGAGCCAGCCGTTGCCGTTGCCCCTCGCGGCGCGGTGCGAAACAACGTCCGAGCGCCCCGCGTACACTCAGGTAGACTGCAAGCACGCACGAGACGGAAGGACGTACCATGGCACGCGACCGCGGCAGAGACCGCTTCGAAGAACCGCAGGAGGAGCCCGAGACCTGGGCGCTGCCCGAGACGCAGCTCCGGGCTATCGGCCTCCTCACCGAGATCATCCGCATGACCCCGCGGACCGACCCGCGGCTCGACTACCTGCTGCTCCTGCGCCACCAGTTGGAGACCGACGAGGGCCAGCTCGACGAGGCGCGCAAGGTGCTGGAGGAGTACGAGGAGGCCTACGCCAAGCTCACCGCGCCGGCCAACCGCATCGGCGTGTTCCTGGGCTGGGCGGACGAAGAGGCCGACATCGCGCTCATCGCGGTGGGCGACCAGGAGTTCGTGGCGACGATCGACCCGAAGCTGGAGGACAAGAGCTTCCGTGTCGGCACGCGCGTCAAGGTGAACGAGGCCTACGCAGTCGTCGGCGACATGGGTCCCCACCCCGGCGGCCCCATCGTGAGGATCGGCGAGATCGTCGACAAGACGCGGCTGCGCGTTAACCTCGACTCGCAGGGCATGCAGTCGCGCATCATCTACCGCGCCTCGGACCTGCTGGATGCGCCGCTCAAGGCCGGCGACGAGGTGCGGGTCGAGCCCAGCTTCAAGGTCGCGCTGGAGCACTTCCCCACTAAGGACACTCAGGAGTACTTCCTAGAGGAGGTCCCAGAGCTGCCGTGGATCGCGGTGGGCGGCCAGGAGGAGGCAATCCAGGTCATCAAGGACGCCATCGAGCTGCCGCTGCTGCATCCGGAGCTGTTCACGCGGTTCGAGAAGCGCCCGCTTAAGGGCATCCTGCTCTACGGCCCGCCCGGCTGCGGCAAGACGCTCATCGGCAAGGCGACCGCCTACAACCTGACCCGCGAGTACCGCGACCGCACGCAGCGTGAGGTGCGCGAGTACTTCATGTACATCAGCGGACCCAAGATCCTGAACATGTGGCTCGGCGAGACGGAGCGCATGGTCCGCGAGATCTTCAACACGGCACGGCAGAAGGCGGCCGATGGGCACCTCGTGTTCGTGTTCATCGACGAGGCCGAGTCGATCCTGCGCACACGCTCGTCCGGGCGGTGGCTGAACATCTCGAACACGGTGGTGCCGCAGTTCTGCGCGGAGATGGACGGCCTGGTCAGCCTGGAGAACGTGGTGGTGATGCTGACCTCCAACCGGCCCGACTACATCGACCCGGCCATCCTGCGCCCGGAGCGGATCGACCGCAAGGTGAAGGTGACGCGCCCGGACCGCCGCTCCTCGCGAGACATCCTGGGCATCTACCTGCACCCGAACATCCCGCTCGACCCGGCGCTGCTCCGCGAGCACAAAGGCGATGCCGCCGGCGCGCGCGACGAGGTGCTGGACCTGGCGGTGGACTTCCTGTGGCGGCGCGCGGCCGAGACGGAGTTCCTGGAGGTCTTCCTCAAGAGCGGCGGCGTCGAGACGCTCTACTGGAAGGACCTTGTGAGCGGCGCGCTGCTGAAGTCGGTGATCGAGCGCGCTAAGGACTTCGCCATCAAGCGCAGTATCGAGCGGCGCTCCGACACGGAGGGCGTCACGCTCGAGGATGTCCAGAAGGCGATTCGGGTCGAGTACAAGGAGAACGAGATCTTCCCGAAGAGCGACACAGTTGAGGACTGGCTGAAGCTGCTGGACTACGAGCCGGAGAACATCGCGACGGTGCGCCCGATCAAGAGCAAGCGCCCCGCCCCGGCGTCAAGGCGGAACATCATCTGAGGAGAGCAGATGGCAGCGTTACGGTCATTCCGAGCCGACGTTGCGAGGAATCCGGCGGCGGTTGCGGAGACCCCGGAGGGCCGGCGGTTGAAACCGCGCCTCAGAACGGCACGAAGCCCGCCTCCGCGGGCTGAAAGGCAGCGGCGCGCAGCGCGCATCGACCATGTACAGGCTCTTCGGCATCGAAACGGAATACGGCATCAGCGTGGAGGGGCGCGGGGCGGCCGACCTCATCCGCGAGAGCATCGGCGTGGTGCAGGCGGTCGGCGTGCCGTGCGCCACGGGGTGGAACTACCGCGGCGAGGACCCGCGGCGCGACATGCGCGGGTTCACGGTGGACCACCTGTCGACGGATGCGGACGACGCGCAGTTCGACGAGCCCGGCAAGCCGCCGATGTCCGGCGCGGAGGAGCGAAGCGACCGCATCCTTGCGAACGGGGCGCGGCTGTACAACGACCACGGGCATCCCGAGTACGCGACGCCGGAGTGCTCGAACCTGCACGACCTGGTGGCGGCGGACCGGGCCGGCGAGCGCATCGTCTTCGAGTGCGCCCACAAGCGCGGCCTGGAACTCCGGGCGCCCGTCGTGCTGTACAAGAACAACACGGACTACCACGGAGCGAGCTACGGGACGCACGAGGACTACCTGGTCAGGCGCGAGGTGCCCGCGGACGCGCTGATCGCGGGGCTCATCCCGTTCCTGGTAACGCGGCAGATCTACGCGGGCGCGGGCAAGGTCGGCGTCGAGGGCGAGACGCACACGGCGTCGTACCAGCTCAGCCAGCGCGCCGACTACGTGTCGGTCGAGGCGAGCGTCGACACGCTGGCGAACCGGCCGATCGTGAACACGCGTGACGAGCCGCACGCCACTCCGCGCGAGTTCCGCCGCCTGCACGTCATCATCGGCGACGCGAACATGAGCGAGTGGGCCACCGCGATGAAGGTGGGCACCACGGCGCTCGTGGCGGGACTGCTGGAACTGGGCTGGCGGCCGGACATCGCGCTGGACAGCCCCGTGCGAGCGATCAAGGAGGTCTCGCGCGACGCCTCGCTGCGGTGGCTGGTGCGCCTGCGGAATGGAAGCACGATGCCGGCGGTGGACGTACAGCGCCTCTACCTCGCGGCTGCGAAGGAGATGCTGGCGGGCTCGTCGGCGGACGCAGACTGGACGCTCGGCGAGTGGGAGGCGGTGCTCGACGACCTGGAGCGCACCGTGCTCGCCACGGCGGACCGCGTGGACTGGGTGGCCAAGCGGCAGTTGCTGGAGCACTACATGGCCGAGGCGGGCGTGGGGTGGGACGCCGAGGTGCTGAAGGCGCTCGACCTCTCGTACCACGACCTGGACCCGGAGATGGGGCTCCATGCCGGCCTGGAGCAGGCAGGCGCGATGCGGCGGATCGTGACCGACGAGCAGATCGACGCGGCGATGGCCTGCCCCCCGCCCGACACGCGCGCCGCGATACGTGGCCTGTTCATCCGCCGCTTCGGGCAGGCAGTTCGCTCGATCGGGTGGAACGGTATCGCGTTCGCCCACGCAGGCGAGGACTACGTGTTCGACATGAACCCGCTCGTCGGCCCCGGCGTCCGCCTGCTGAACGAGGAACTGGCCGACGCGGCGTCGCTGGACGATGTAGTCGCGGTCATGCGGAGGGAGCCGCGGTAGTCTCGCGGAGGGGGTCTGCGGCACCAACCCGTGGGGCGCGCCCTCCGCGGCGCGCCGGGAACGTAGCAGCACGTACAACGTTGGATGTAGGTGTCAAGGGCGAAGCGGGACAGCGCGTACATCGTCTGAGGGCAACGTCAAGGACCCGGCGGGGCGCGGAGGCCCCACCCTACAGGCGAGCCGCCGCATCGCACCAACCCGTGGGGTGCGCCCTCCGCGGCGCGCCGGGAACGTAGCGGCACGTACGGCGTTGGATGTAGGTGTCAAGGGCGAAGCGGGACAGCGCGTACATCGTCTGAGGGC
>CAZFLM010000047.1:48648-52349 GCA_964519955.1 uncultured Chthonomonadaceae bacterium
AACGTCAAGGACCCGGCGGGGCGCGGAGGCCCCACCCTACAGGCCGGTGCGACCGTAAGTTCGTCGCATTCAGTCCTTATCTGCGTCCATCCGCGTTCATCAGCGGTTGCATCAGCCATTATCGGTGTTCATCTGTGGTTCCAGAAGCAAGCCGTATGCAGGGAGAAGGTAGCAACATGATCGCGAGAGCAGAAGACAGGACGACCCGACCGATGCCGCTGACGCCCGACCGCAAGTCGCCGGACGAGGGCGGGCCGGGCAAGCCGGACGTGCAGCGGCCGGACACGCACGACCTGCTGAAGCGGATGAAGCGCGTCGATCCGGACGCCGCGCGCCGCTACCGGCAGCGGAGCGGGCAGTAGCGCATGGCCACCACTCTGCACGAGCTGCTGGGGCTGAGCGCCGACCTGCGGCTGCCCGCGCCGGAGCCTGCTGCCGCGCCGGCCGACGTGCCGCACGTTCACGGCACCACGGTCATCGCGGTGAAGTTCGACGGCGGCGTCATCAACGTGGGCGACCGGCGCGCGACGGCCAACTTCGCCGTGATGTACGACAAGGCGGAGAAGGTGCTGGCGCTCGACGACCACACGCTGCTGGCCATCTCCGGCTCCTTCGCGCGGGCCATGGAGGTGGTGCGCTACCTGCGGCACTCGTTCCGCTACTTCGAGCGCAGCCAGCTCCAGCCGATGAGCCTGGACGGCAAGCTCTCCGAGGTGGCGAAGCTGGTCGCGGCGGGCCTGCCCGGGCTGATGGACGGCACCGGCGGCGTGATTCCGATCCTGAGCACGTTCGACAAGCAGGCCGCCGAGGGGCGCATCTTCTTCTACGACGGCCTGGGCGCCCGGTTCGAGAGCGCGGAGTACGGTGCGGCGGGCTCGGGCTCCGTGCAGATCCGCGGCGCGTTCGACTACATCGTGCGGACCAGGGGCCCCTTCCACCGCATGCCCCGCGAGGCCGCCCTGCGCGAGGCGCTCACGCTGCTGGGCATCGCCGCCGATCTGGACGCGGCGACGGGCGGCTGGGCGCGGCACCTGCCGCTGGCGAAGACGATCACCGCCGAGGGCATCCGCGACGTGCCGGAAGATGAGATCCGCCAGGCGGTCGACAGCATCGACGCGGCGCGCGAGGGATAGCGGAACATGGTCTACACCCCATTCGACTTCAACGAGGCGATCTCGCACCGCAAGGACTACGTCGAGGACGGCCTGCGCGAGGGCAGCCCGGTCGTGGGCGCCAGCTTCCCCGACGGGCTCATCCTGCTGACGGTCCGGCGCACGCAGCGCAAGGTGTTCGAGATCTACGATCGCCTCGCCTACTCCGCCATCGGCCGGCAGTCCGACATCGAGGACATCCGCCTGGGCGCGATCAAGGTGGCGCACGAGGAGGGCTACGGCCGCTCGCCGGACGACGTGACCGCGCACCGGCTGGTCGGCTTCGCGCTGAGCCCGTCGCTCAAGCGGCTGTTCGGCGACCAGTTCAACGCACCGGCGGTCGTGCGCGCCCTCTTCGCCGAGCTGGGCGCCAGTCCCGATGACGACCTGTTCTACGTGCTCAACTACGACGGCGACTACTCGCAGACCGCCCGCCGGGCCGCCATCGCGGGCACGCCGGAGGCCGAGGAGCGCATGCTGGCTGTGTTGGGCGCCGGCGAGCCGCCGGCCACGCGCGACGACGCGATCCGTCTGGCCCTCAAGGCCTGGGCCGAGGGCGCCTACGAAAGCCGCAGGCACCCGGGCGACGAGGCCGACGAGGATGAGGAGAAGCGCGCCAGCCGCGTCCAGGACCTGGTGCGCGACGAACTGGCGGCGGGCAGCCTGGAAGTCGGCCTCCTCGACCGCGCTACGCCGAACGAGGCGAAGTTCCGCCTGCTGAGCGCCACCGAACTGCCAGAAGCGCACTGAAACCGCAGATGAACGGGGATTGACGCAGATAAGGACGACTGCAACCACCGACGGACACAGATCAACACCGATGACGGCGGGGACGGCAACCCCGGTCGGGCCCGATCTGCGTCCATCTGCGTCCATCTGCGGTTTCAGTGCGCCGTTATCGGTGTCCATCCGTGTTCATCGGTGGTTGCATTAGGACCCTATGTTCCCACGCATCTACGGCATCGAGACTGAGTACGGCTGCTTCGTGAACGACCCCGCGCTGGGGTCGTCCGAGGACGTGGTCGAACTCGTCAAGGACCACGCGTTCCACGAGATGCGGCTCGGCGTGATCGACCTGCATGCGCGGGACTACGCCTTCGAGCCGCCGAACGCGGGCGGGTTCCTGCGCAACGGCGGGCGCCTCTACGTCGACGCGGTGGGCAGCCACGAGGAGTACGCCACGCCGGAGTGCTCCGACCTGCGCGACCTCGTCGTACACGACCGCGCGGGCCGGGTCATCCTCCAGCGCGTCCTGGACGACCTCGGCATCGCAGACCGCGTCAGCTTCCACAACAACGCCATCGACCACTTCGGCGGCCACACGTTCGGTTGCCACGAGAACTACCTCGTCCGCATCGACGACGAGTTCTTCGCGGAGGCCCTCGGCACGCTGCTCCCCTTCCTCGTCACGCGCCAGATCTTCGCCGGCAACGGGCGCGTCGGCGGCCATCGGCTCACCCGCCCCAGCAGCCGCTCGAATATCATGACGATGAGCCGGCACGAAGTCGACTACGTCTGGGTGAGCAACTTCTACGGGGTCGAGATCGACAACACGGTCGACTTCCAGCTCTCGCAGCGCGCCGACCACATCGTGAAGGCCATCTCCTCGCGCGTGCGCTTCAACCGGGCCATCCTGAACCCAAAGTGGGACAGCTACTACACCTACGGCAACCTGCACCGGCTCCACGTTCTCTTCGGCGAGGCGAACCTGAGCGACTACGCGTCGATGCTGAAGGTGGGCACCACGAGCCTGGTGCTGGAGCTGCTGGAGGAGGGCTGCGCGCCGGATGATGTGGACATCGCGGAGCCGCTGATGGCGCTGCGCAGCGTGTCGCGCGATCCGAATCTGCGCTGGATCGTGACGCTGCGGAGCGGGAAGACGATCGGCGCGGTCGACCTGCAGCGGCGGTTCCTCGCGGCGGCCCGGAAGCACGCGGCCCGGCGCGACGCCCAGACCGACTGGGTGCTGGCCGAATGGGAGCGCACCCTGAACGACCTGGAGCGCGACCCGATGTCGACCGCGGACCGGCTCGACTGGTCGGCGAAGAAGGCGCTCTACCAGCGCTACATCGACGAGGAGCGCGCATCCTGGCAGGACGACGTGATGCAGAGCCTCGACCTGCAATACCACAACATCAACCCGCGCGAGAGCCTGTTCACCGGGCTTGAGGAAGCCGGCGAGGTGCAACGCCTGACGACCGACGCGGAGATCGCCGAGGCCACCGGCGCCCCGCCCCGCAACACACGCGCCTACGGACGCGGGCAGATCGTCGAGGGGCTCCTGCGCACGCCGGGCCGCCGCTACGTCATCGACTGGGACAGCGTCTTCGTCGAGAAGAACCACCAGATCGACCTGAAGAACCCCCTGCACAGCTACCGCAACGAGACCGCCGCCGCGTGCAAGGCGTGGGGGTTGGGAGAGGCGGAGAGCGCCGGGCACTGAAGTACCCGGCTGGAGGGCGTCCCGCCAACCGCCCTGCGGGCGGAACAGCCCGCCGCCTCCGACGCGTCCGCAGGACGCTTGGCCGAAGGCCCGCCAGGCGGGGGATT
>CAZFLM010000048.1:0-52076 GCA_964519955.1 uncultured Chthonomonadaceae bacterium
GTGCATCGTGACGCCCATCGGCTTCTCGATGTACAGCGGCAGCTTCTGCTGGAGGCACCACACCCAGGCGTCGTACAGGATGTTGGGCTGGCCGACAGCGTAGACGGCGTCCGGCGCTACCTCCTCGACCATGCGCCGGTAGTCCGCATACCGCGCCGACACCCCGTACTTGCCCGCCGTCGCGTTCAGCCGCCCCTCGTCGATGTCGCAGATGGCCGCGATGTCGACGTCGTCGAACGAGGCGAGCGAGGGATAGTGCACGGCATTGGCCATGCTCCCCGCCCCGATCATCGCCACACGCACCCGATCCATGGCTGCCTCCCGCATGGTCCGCCGCCATCGCCACAAAGCACCACCAGTAGCACCGCCAAGGGAAGGGTTAAGCAATCGCCATCCACGTCCTGCCAGCCCGAAAGATCGCAACGCGATTGCTTAACTCCTACGCCTACGACCGGCACGCACCCGTAGGGGCAGAGCATTCGCTTGCATAGCCGAACATTGCGACAACCTACCGCGCGAATGCTGTGCCCTGCCCTTGGTGCCTGGCAACGCCCCGCGCCGCCCCCTAGCGCCCCCTACTCCTCCTCATACACCTCCGCCGGGCCGATGGCGTCGGGGAAGTGCGGGCGGAGGAACTTGCGGACCTCCCAGCAGAGGCCGCACTTCTGCGGGTAGCCGGCGCGCTCCTCGTAGCCGAGCGACTTGGCCAGTTCCAGCAGCGCCGGCGGGCCGCCGTGGTAGATGGCGTCGACCACCGGGCTGCGGCCCAGGAAGCCGCGCGCCATCAGCCCTGGTACGGGCGTCTCCTTCGCGTTGCCCACGATCACCCCACAGCAGGTCTGCACGTTGCCGTAGGGATCGATGTGGATCTCCCACATGGTCTCAGGCGTGAACTCCTGGGAGCAGTCCACGGTGCCCGCGCCGCCGTGCCACATCTCGTCCTTCAGCTCCGCGATGGGCCGATCCGGGAAGTAGCGGGCCAAATCCTCGCCCGCCCGGCCGGAGAGCATCGGCGGGTGCGCACGGGTGTGCTGCGCCAGGCGCTCGGGGTCGCGCGCGATCGCGGCAAACTCCTCCACCTCGCCCTCCGCGAAGCCGCCCGTGATGACGTTCTCCGGGCCAAACACCTCGCGCGCGATGCGGCGGCACCGCCAGAACCGGTCCGGCGGGCACTGCAACTGGTGGTAGGGGTCGGCGCTGATGAGCAGGCCGTGAACGCCGGCGTCCTTCAGCTCGCTCAGGCGAGTGCGCACCACACCGTCGTTCACTGCGAAGGTCGCGTTCGTCTCGATGAAGTGGGGCGCAATGCCCTGCTCGTCCGCACGGCGGCAGATCTCCAGGAGCTGCGGGTAGTAGAGCATCGCCTCGCCGCCCGCGATGTGCACCACGCGATCCGTGGCGTGGAGCTGCCGCAGGTACTCGACGCAGTCGTCGACGGGCGTGAACACGGCGGGGCGCGTCGGGCTGGAGTTGAAGCAGCAGTGCTTGCAGGCCAGCGTACACCGGTACGTGAACAGGATGCCGGCGACGTGCTTCAGCCCGATGGCGCGGGCCACTCCCTCCTCGGCGACGACCTGGGCGACGGGCCGCGGATCGCGTGCAGGCGCGGTCATCTGGCGTCCTCGACGTGCACGGTGGGCGGCGTGGCGATCCGCGCCGCAGCATCGCGAGCGAACCGGGCGTCCGGCGCGCCCGGAGCATAGACGTAGGTTAGCGCCACGGTGTCCTGGCTGCCCATCACGAAGCCGATGCCTCCCCAGTTGCCCGAGTCCCAATAGGTGATGCGGGTGCCGGGCGTGCGCGTCACGCAGGCCTCGGCCCAGTCGTCCGCGTAGACCGCGTACCAGAGCGGCCGGGGCGCCTTGTCCGAGACGTTCTCCGCGTCGCCCTGCCCGTCTACCTTCGCCGTGTTGCCGTCGCTATCCACGAAAGTGCCGGGGCGCAGGTAGTAGGCCCGGTGCGCCACGCCGCGCCCGTTCGTGGTCACGGTCAGGCACATCCGGTCCGGGTACAGCTCGTAGCGCTTCTCGTACGCGATGTCATGGTCCATCTTCCGGCGCACGATGACGACGGTCCTCGCCGGGCCGTTCTCCGCGACGCGGAACGACTGCATCGCGCCCGATTCCGTGACCCAGCCTGTCTCGCCCGAGCTGTAGATCGCGTTGGCGATGAACGGTTTCTGCGCCGCCCCGTCCCTCACCGCGCAGATCCGCACCGGTGCCCCATCCTCGAACGTGACGAGGTACGTGCTGCCGGTGTAGGTGCCGCCGCTCCACGCGGTCCCGAGCTGCGGCAGGAGCCTGCTGCCCTTGCCTGCCCACCGCACCTCGTAGGTTCGCGACGAGCCCGCCGCGAGCCTGCCTTGCGCGACGAACACGAGCTGCGATCGGCCCTCGGAGTCTGGCGCGCTCATCTGGGCCGGCACGTCGCGCACCGGCTTGCCCGCTACGTCGCACTCGGCCACGCGCACGGAGGCCCCGTTCACGTCCTCGCCCTCCAGCGCCACGACGACCGGCTCATCGGTGCGGGTCAGTTCGCCCGCCTCGACGGCGACACGACGCCGCTGGGTCCACGCCCTGGCGCTCTGCGCGAAGGCCATCTGCTTGGCCGCCGCGTTGTTCGCGGTGCACAGCTCGGCGGCCGTACCGCGAACGAGAACCGTGATCGTGCGGAGCCCGTCCAGCCGCGACGCGTCGAGGGGCACGCGGACCGTGCGCGACTGCCCGGCGCCCACCGCCACGCGCGCCTGGCCCAGCGGCGTGTCCGTCTGCGCCACGTCTGGGTAGAGCGACACCATGCCGTTCGCGGCCGCCGCGCCGATGTTGCGCACCGTCACGTTCAGCGCGCCGCCGCTGCGGCTCCCGATCGACACGGTGAGGTCCGCCTTGGCCGCGGCCTTGCCCGTCAGCAGGTCGAGCGCCGCGCCGTCGGGCAGCGCCTCGCCCAATGCCAGCGCGCCGCCCTGGCGATCAAGCTGCACGGCTCGCACCCGCTCCAGCTTCTCGTTGAGCAGGTAGACCCGCGTCGCACCGAGGTCCCATGCGTCCACCAGATCGCTGGGGCGCAGCACGGCGGCCACTCGACCGGGACCGACCTGTACGCGGACGCGATCGGCGGCGAGGCGGTGCATCGACACATCGCGCCCACCGGCATCCGTGTAGAGGAAGTCCGGTGTCCTCACTGCCGTGGTAGGGCGGGCGTCCCTGCCCGCCTCCCCGGCGTCCACGCTCATCGCGATCCGCGGGCCGATCGCGTAGTAGCCGTTCGTGGGCAGCGTGTGGCCGACCTTCTGCCCGGGCACGCGCAGCTCGTACGGCTTCGCGCCGAAGTTGGCCCACACCTGGGTGCCGTCCGAGAAGCGCGTGTGCTGTACGGCGCGGTCCGGCGTCACGAACTCGTGCGACACCATCTCCGCCGTGGCGACCGCCTCGTGCAGCTTGCACACGGTGCGGGCGGTCCGAAGCGCCGCCGCGCGGTTCCTGTGCCACCCGCCGTCGTGCGTGGCCCACCACATCGGCATGGTGCCATAGAGGATGTTGAACGCGTCCTTCTTCGCCCAGTTCTCCGGCGCCGCATCCATCAGGAAGTCGTTCGCGTCGCCCCAGTACCAGGTCGAGACCACGCAGTCGTGGAACACCAGCTCCCACAGCGGCACGCGGTACTCGTGGCCCGTGTTCCACTTGTCGTGCTGCTCCCAGGTGTAGGTGCCGTACGGTCCGGAGTACTTCTCATCGCGGTTCTTGGGCCGGATGAGGTGCCCGGCGGGCCACGCGAAGATGTTGCCCGACATCATCCCCTCGATGTAGTCCTGGTGCGGCACGCCCCACCAGATGCCGTGCTCGCCGCCGACCACCAGCCCCTGCGAGCGCATGAAGCCCAGCAGCGCGCCGCCGGCCTCGCGCTTGGCCGCCTTGTCCATCGGGTGCGCCGGGTCGAAGCACTCGTAGAGCCCCTCGGCGGTGGTCACGTCGACGAAGCGGCCCAGGTACGGGTGCGTCTTCAGCAGCGCGGGCACCACGTTCCTCGCGGCGGCCACCCACTGCGTCGGGCAGCGCTTCATGTACTGCAGCTTGCCGTCATAGGTCAGCCACGCCTTCATCCGCGAGCCGTCGGCGTTCTGGATCACATCCTCCGGAACGCGCCCGCGGTCGGAGGTCGGCAGCTTGCCCGCCTCGACCGGGAGGATGTCGGTGTAGTTGTCGTATTCGCTGGTGAGGTAGCCCAGCCCGTTGATGGCCCGCATGTCCGCCGGCGAAGTGCGCCCGTGGATCAGCATCTTGTCGACGCCCGCGCTCTTGGCCTGCTGAGCGAACGCCAGCGTCGCGTCGCCCCACGCGTCGACCGCGCCGAAGAGCCGTGCGATGTTGGGGTTCTTCTTCAGCTTCTCGGTGAACGGGACGACGAGGCCCTGCTTCCGCGCGATCTCGCGGTACGACTTGGCGAGCGCAACGTAGCTGCCCTTGTCGATGAACCGATACAGCACCTTGCGCGCGTAGCCGAACGCGCCCTTGGTCGTCTGCCAGTAGACGGAGGGGCAGTGCACCGTGCGCTCGCCCACCTTGTGTGGCAGCATGCGCACCGCGCCGTTGTCACTGGTCTCGATAATGAGTGCGTACCCGTCGCCCTTCGCCATGTCCAGCACGCCGACGAAGGGCATGTCCAGCCGGTCCGTGCTGAACCAGGTGCGGAAGTCCGGGTAAGCGTCGAGCGGGTAAAGGTGCCCGTTCCCATAGTCGGCCACGGCCAGCACGCCGCCGGGCTCGTCCAGCGCGAAGCACGGCAGGAAGTCGAAGTCCACCGACTTGCCCGTGCGGTCGGCCCGGTCGCACGTCATGGCGAGGTCCGCGCCGTTGCCCGGGAGCGCCAGCGTGACCGTGGCGGGCAGGGGCTTGTTGTCCATCCAGCCGAGGTCGGTCTCAAACGAGAGGGCGTCACCCATCCGCTGCACGGAGCGAAACGCGGCGCGCTTGCCGGTCGGCTGCGCCCACGTACGCTTGGTCGCCTTGTCGAGCACGGCGATCGCTCCGTTCGGCGGGTCCACCGTGACGCGCAAGCGAGGCGTCTCCATGATCCACGCGTCGCCCTGCTGGCGGATGTCGGCGCCCCGCGCCCCCGCGCCCGCCAGCAGCAGCACCCCCGCAACGACTATCGCTCTCACGCTCATGCTCGCCCCCTCTCGTCACGCCGCGCATACCGTTCGCCCCGCGTGGCCCCTTGTCCTGCGGCAGTGCGGGTACCGGGTATCGGGTATCGGGTACCGGGGGCTGGGTCTCGGGTCCATCCGCCCGACGGTGTCCGCCGGCGCAGACTCACCCTATCGCCGTTCATCGTTGTGCATCGGTGGACTCAGAACGCCATTGCCGCGACCAAAAGCAGGGCCTCAGGCCCTCGTAGGTATCCATGTCACCCTCCGTCATTGAGTCCTTATCGCCGTCCATCGGTGTTCATCGGTGGACTCGGAACGCCGTTGCCGTTACCCGCGCCCATCTGCGTGCATCTGCGTTTCCATGAACGCCAGCCGATCAAGCGGGAACGCGGGCATCGACAGCGGCCGCACCGCCAGCGAGAGCAGCAGCGCCTCGTTGTCGTCCGACGCGATGCGGTTGGAGTGGAGGTCGCCGCAGGCCGTGCAGCGGTGGATGACCGCCCACTCGCCGCCCTTGCGCACCCAGACCGCCACCGGTTCCATCGGCCCGTCGCAGCAGGACGAGCGATCGCCCGGGCGGTGGTCGACGTGCTTGCTCCACAGGCAGTGCGGGCAGTGGTTGCGGTGCGCGGAGCCCAGGTTGCGCGTGGCCACGCTCTGGCCGCAGTGCTCGCAGGCGAACGCGCCGGCAGCGTGATGGGCGTCCGGCTCCCCGCCCGTATCGGACATCAGGTCGGGCACCGCCTCGCCGAGCAGGCGGCAGTAGGTCTCGTAGCGCGCCCGGTTGATGGCGCCCTCGCGCACGCCGCGCCGCACGCCGCAGTCGGGCTCGCGCACGTGCTTGCAGTCGCGGAAGCGGCAGTCGCCGGCGTGCGCATCGAACTCCGGGAAGTAGCCGGGCAGCTCGTCCGGCGTGATCTTCCACAGGCCGAACTCGCGCACGCCCGGCGTATCGATAATGCGGCCGCCGCCCGGCAGGTCGAAGAGGCTGGACGAGCTGGTGGTGTGCCGGCCCTTGCCGTACTTCGAGCTGATGGCCGAGGTGGCGAGGTGCGCGCCGGGCAGCAGCGCCTCGATGAGCGAGGACTTCCCCACGCCGCTGTGCCCGACGAACGCCGAGGTGGCGCCCTCGAGCAGGCCGCGCAGCTCTTCGAGGCCGCGTCCCGTGCGCGCCGAGCAGGCGACGACCGGCACGCTCATCTCCGCGTAGGGGCGGAGCGTCTCCAGCGCGCGCTGCTCCTGGCCCGCGTCGAGCAGATCGGCCTTGTTCAGCGCGACGGCAGGCCGTGCCCCGCCTCGCTCGACCGCCACGATGACGCGGTCGATGAGGCGTGGGCGGAGGGGAGGCTCGCGGCCGGAGACGACGAGCACGACCACGTCGACGTTGGCGACGATGGCGCGCTCGCGGTCCGCGATGTGCGGATCCGGACGCGAGAGGACGGTGCGCCGAGGGAGAACCTCGACGACCTGGTGGTGGTTGGAATCGAGCCGGCGCAGGACGACCTCGTCGCCGACCGCGAGCGCCGATTGCTGCCGCGAAGCGATCTCGCGCGGCAGGACACACTCAAGCACCGCGCCATCCGAGATGACACGGCAGGATCCGACTGAGACGAACACGACGACGCCGGAGACGGCCTCCGGCACGAGTACGGCAGGGGCGGTCTGCCCCGATGGTGCTGTCAACGCTTGGGTCCCCCTTGGACCGTGGCCCGCTCAACAAGGAGCGGCGCCTGTCGGCGAGCCGTGGCTCGCCAGAGCAGACCGGGGCGCTCGCGCGACGACCCGGCGCGCCTGTGCCCAGCGACTCGATATCGCGGGGCACGCGTCTGCGCCAAAGGCCAAGGGGACAGAAACAACAAGGCCACAGCCATGCGGCTGCGGCGGTCGGGAGGGTGCTGCGCGGAACCCACGGACGGCCCAGGCGGGCGTCCGACCGATCCCGGCGGATCTCTCCGTCGGGTCAGGGCTCCGGCAGGTTGTCCTACGCGATGGCCAGCGGCAGGCGCAGACGCTGCAAGAGGATATGTGCGTTGCCGACAGCGACCATACGTTCCTCAACTCTCTAGGCAGGCCCAGGCCTGCCACCAGCAGCCTGCCGGGCAGGAAACCCTTTGGGCCGCAGATGCATCTAACTCAGTGGCGCCGCGCTTCAGTGCGGCACAGCGACGCGGTTGTACCACGGCGCGCCCACGGGTGTCAAGCGCGCGCCGTGGCCATTTGCTTGATTCGGCACATCGAAACGGTTACAATGTGGCCGCGTTCGCACGTACATAAGACGGCGCGGTCGCCAGGCGGTTTCGCAAAATGGCGACGCGTTCGTGCGCGCGCCTGAAGGAAGGTGATCCTCCATGTTCTGCATCGAGTGCGGCACCCGCAATCCCGAGAACGCCAAGTTCTGCAAGAAATGCGGCGCCCGCATGCCGCAGCCTGACCTTGCCGAGCAGGCCGCCGCGGAGGCTACCACGCCGCCCGAGCCCCAGGTGGAGCCCGAGGTCGTCGAGCCTGTCGATCCCGTCCAGTCCGCACGCGACCTCCTCCTGAGCGCGTTTCGCATGCGCGAGGCCGGCAAGCTGGACGAGGCCGTCGCGAAGGCCAAAGAGGTCGTCGCGCTCCAGCCCGACAACGTGTCGGCGCACGCGCTCCTCAGTACGCTCTTCGAGCACAAGGGCGACCTCGATGCCGCGATCGCCGAGCGGGAGAAGGTGCTGGAGCTGGCGCCGGACAGCGAGCCGGACCGCGAGAAGCTGGAGATGCTGAAGAAGGGCGAGCGTCAGGCGGCCCCGCGGCGCATCATCGCGGCGCGCAGCCTCGGCAGGCCCGTCCTCTTCGAGAGGAAGCCGTCGCCCACCGCCATCGCGGTTGCCGCGTTCCTGGTGATCGTCATCGTCGGGTCGGCAGCCGTCCTGTGGCGCAACCGCGACGGGAGCAAGCCCGCGCCAAACCAGCTCGCCCAGGCGCCCAGCACCAACACGAACATTCCTGGCACGTTCGGCCAAACGCCGGCGCAGCCTCAGGGCACCCCGAACGCCGCCCAGCCCGGACAGCAGCAGCCGGCCGGCGCCGGCGCCCAGCAGCCCGGCTACCAGCAGCCAGCCGAGCCCCCGCGCCGCCCGTCGAACAGCGCCGAAGGCATGGAGGAGAGCCGGTCGGTCCCGCCCGCGCCTGTGAGCATCCCGAACAACAACCTGCTGGAGCGCGACACCCGCCCCGCTCGGCCGGCGGTCGAAGCAGATCCGGGCGCCTTCCACATGCCGGACCGGACGACCGATCAGGGCGCCGGCGGCGGCACGGTCACGCCGCAGCCCCCCGTGACGCCTCCGAGCAATCCGGGCCACATCGAGATCATCCTGGCGCCTGACCCTACCGGCACCGCGCGTACCGGGTCGGGCAACAGCGGCAGCTCGTCGACGCGCACCGCCAAGGGCGACGGCTCGTCGATGGACTCGCGCTCGCGCCGCGCCCTCGCCCAGGAATACCAGATGAAGGGCGACTACGCGCGGGCGGCGGCCGAGTACAAGAAAGCTCTGGAGGGCGCGGGCGACGACTCAGGCATCGTCCACCAGAAGATCGCCCTGTGCTACCAGCGAATGGACCAGCGCGAGGCGGCGATCGCCCACTACAATGACGCGATCCAGGCATTCCAGCAGCTTAAGGCGTCGGGGCGCAACACGGACCTGGCGGAGCAGGGCATTCGCGCCAGCCAGGCCGGCATCGCCAACTGCAAGTAAGCGTTCGGGGAGGTACGGATCATGCTGAGATGGAGCCTGTTCGCGCTTGCGCTGGCAGTCATCCTGGGAGGAGCACGCGTCCCGTGCGCCGCCCAGGTCGGTGGGCGCCTGCTCGTGGTGTCGCAGATGCCGAAAGACAAGGCGGCCGAGGGCGAGCCCATCGACATCGGCTACTACGTCACCCGCTCGATTGCCGAGGCGGCGAAGTACGCCCCGACCCTGTACAAGCCAGCCCTGCCCGAGGTGCGCGAGGCCGTTCAGACCGGCAGGCTGACTGAGGCAGACGCCGGCGCCACAGACTCCGAAGCGGCGATGCGGCGCGCCGCGAGCGCGCTCGGTTTTCCGATGCTCCTCTTCGTCAGCGCCCGGCAGACCAAGCAGGGCCTGGCGGTCTCGGCCCAGTTGGAGGCCATGAGCGGCCCCGAGGCGTGGCGCACCATCGTATCGCGATCGCTCGCGGCCTATCGCCCCAAGGACAAGCGCGGCGGCGTGATGGAAGGGCTCCTCGCGCAGGCGGCCGTCGTGGCTCGCGAGGTCTCGGAGGCGCCGCTAGACGCGGGTGCTCCGGCGAAGCCGGCCGGCAAGCCGGACGACGTTAAGTCGACGCCGCCTACGACGCCCGCCAAGCCCGCGGACACCGCTGGAGCTGGGAAGTCGCCGGATCCCAAGGCCGACGCCAAGAAGACGGGGCGCGCCGTCGAGAAGCCCACCAAGAAGGACACCCGGACGAAGGACGGCAAAGCCGAGCCGCCCACAGCCCCCGTCAAGCCGCAGGACGCGGCGCCGGTCGTTCCCGTTGTGCCGCGAGCAGACCCCAACGCTCCCACGGCCGACGAGGCGCAGGCGGCCCGCTTCCGGCAGATCGGGGACACGACCAACGTGATCTTCTACCTGCGCCGGTCGCTCAACTCCAAGCCGCGGGATGCCAGACTGCGCCGCGAACTCATCAAGGCCTATCGCGACGCCGGGCTCACCGACGCGGCCAAGAGCGAGGCTGCGCGCGCCGGCGCTCTGCTCCCCGCCGATCCCGCCATCCGGCGCCTGCTGGGCGAGAGCCTGCTCGATGCCGGAGAGGTGGACGCTGCCATCAGGGAGTTCCAAGAGGCGATCAGGCTCGATCCCAAGGACACGGCGAACCACCTGGTGCTCGGCGACGCGCTCTGGAACGCCGGCCGGCCCGATGAGGCGGAGAAGTCCTATGCCACCGCCGCCGCGGCCGATCCCACCAAGCCCGTGCCTCTGCGCCGCTTGGCGCGCGTCTACGCGCAGCGCGGGCGCTTCGCCGACTGCGCCAACGCCATGAAGGCTGCCATCCAGCTCACCACCGAAGCCGAAGCACTGGATCTGGTGGCGGACTATGCCGCGGTGCTCGCAGTCGTGGAGAACGGCCTGGGCGATGTCGTGGCGAAGCTGCAGCGGTGCCGCAAAGACGCGATCGAAGGTTCGCGGTCGCGCGAGGACGTGTACAAGGACGTCACCGCCACCAAGAAGCAGGCGCAGGACTACTCCGACTTCCTCGCGGCGCTGCCCGCCCCACAGGGCTACGCCTCCGTCCAGGGGCTCTACCTGCAAGCTGGGGCGCTGGGCGTCCAGGCTGCCGAGGCCGCGCTGATCTACCTCGAGAGCCGGTCCGACAGCGACGATAAGGACGCGACGCTGCTGCGCGTCGAAACCTCCAAGCAGATCGCGGAAGCCTCCAAGCGCCTGCGCGCGCTCACCTCGCGGGGCGGAGCGGCGGCGCCGTAGCCCCGAGAGCATCGGCAGGTACAACGAGGGGCGGGCTCCGCGGCCCGCCCCTCGTCTCGTCTCAGCCCTCCGCGGCGCCGCGCCGCAGCCGATCCAGGATCGCTACCCATTCCGGCGCATCGGGCGGCGCCTCCACCACGACGGCGTCGTACCTGGCCTCGTCCAGGTCGTGCAGCGTGGCGTAGAGCGCTGCGCCGTACTCGACAGGGCTCGCCGGCATCTGGACGACGGTCCAGTCCCCCTCGCACGCGGTTCGGAGCGCCAGGACGGCCACGCGCTTCCCCTCGCCGGCCAGTTGCGCGGCCGATGGCGACGCATCGCCCTCGACGATCAGGAGCCGGGCGCGGGGGGCATAGTGCCGCGTCAGGAGGCCCGGCGAGCGCAGAGGCCCCGCGCCGGATGCCGCCGGCGCCCCGGCTACTTCGCCGATCACCGATTCGATGTCCGCCGCCGCAAGCAGCCCCGGCCTTAGCAGGCGCGGCGGGCTGCACGTGAGGTCCAGCACCGTCGACTCGATGCCGCCCGGTGTGGCGCCGCCGTCGAGGAGCATCTCGATGCGCCCGGAGAGGCCGCGCAGCACGTGCTCGGCGCGGGTGGGCGAGAGCCGAGAGGAGGGATTGGCGCTCGGGGCAGCCACGGGCACGCCGGCCGCGCGAACGAGCGCCAGCGCAACGGGATGCGCGGGCACGCGCACCGCCACCGTGGGCCCGCCGGCGGTCACGATGTCCGGCACCTCGGGCTGCCGCGGCAGGACGAGGGTCAACGGACCAGGCCAGAAGGCCTCGGCCAAGCGTGCGGCTATCTCCGGCCAGTCGGCCACAACGCTGCGCGCGGCCTCGGCTCCGGCAACGTGGACGATGATGGGGTTGGTCGCGGGCCGCCCCTTCGCCTCGAAGATGCGCGCCACGGCCCGTGAGTCGAGCGCGTTCGCACCGAGGCCGTAGACGGTCTCCGTGGGGAAGGCGACGAGGCCGCCGCTCCGCAGAACGGCGGCCCCGCGCTCGATCAGCCCCGGCTCAGGCGCGGCCGGGTCTACGATGAGATGCTCGGTATGCATGGTTCGAGTGAACACGGCGCGCGGTCGGCACGGAGGCCGACCCTCCACCAGACCGCATCGGGAGGGTGGCGCTCCGTCGCCACCGCGGTGCTAGGCCAGCGCGCCCATCGGATCCCACGGCGGCAAGTGGATCGGCTCCTCGGCAAGAACCGCGTGCAGCTCCTCCGGGATGTACTTCCGGTCGACGGCCACCTCGTACATGTACTCGTCGAACCAGTTGTCCATCATCACGTAGAAGCCCTTGTCCGCGTTCGTGTCGCCCCAGCTGTTCTCCACGCGCCACTTCGTCGGGTTGCCTTCGTCGTCCAGGTCGACGCCCGTGAAGACCATCGCGTGGTTCATCGAGCTGTGGCCATAGTCCAGGCGACCCGCCTTGTCCAGCTTGCAGGTCGTGCCGTAGACCAGCTCGTAGTCGTACAGGTTCATGTCCCAGATGCCCAACTCGCGGTCGAACAGCTTGCCGCAGTCGCATCCGAACCAGACCGCGTTGCCATCGACGAGGGCGTCGCGGGTGGCCTTCTTGAACGTCGGCAGGTCGACGTTGAGGTACATCACCGGCTCGCCATCCAGCACGTTGCCCAGATAGTCGATCGTGTAGAGCTTGTTGAAGGGCTTGTCGGCCGTCGGGCAGTGGATGAGGCACACCTTGCCGTCGAGGTCGTACGGCACGCGGCTGGTCTGGAACTCCTGGGGAGTCACCACGCCGTCGCGCGTGAACTTGTCGTCCTTGTCGCGCCACTGCCAGAGAAACTGCTTGGGCGGCTCGCCCAGGTGGATGGCGAGCATGCGGTAGACCTCGTCGAGCATCTCGGCCTTGCGCGCGCGGAGGGCGGCGACGTCCTTGCCGGCGGCAGCCATCCCGCGCAGTTCGCAGGCGTACTCGCGCAGCTTGGCGGTGATCTGGCCGTTCATCGCACCGGTGCTGCTGCTGCTCTCGGTCTCCGGCATGGCGGACTTGGGCACCACGCCGTACTTGCGCACGATGTTGGTGAACATGTGCCACTGGCCGCCGTCCTGGATCGGCGACTGCAGCAGGAAGCTCACGAGCCGGCCGTTCACGGGCTCGTCGAGCGTGGCGATGATCGCCTCCAGGAAGTAATTCGACTTCTCCAGCTTGTCCCAGAACATGGGGTAGTTCTGCGACAGCTCGAAGTTCTCCAGGTTCATCCCCTGCATCGCGATGGCGCGCATGGGGTTCAGGCCCGCGAAGAGCCAGCACCGTCCACTGCTCTTCTGGCTGGTCGCCTGCCCGGCCTTCACCATGTGCGAGAACACGTGGTTGGCCCCGATGGCCGCCGCCCGGTTCTGCGCGACGGCGTTCAGCGTGGTCTTGGTGACAGCGTTCTGCGCGATGCGGTTGCGCGGGTCAGCCGCGAAGCGGGCGGCAGAAGCGCCGATGGCGTCGAGGGAAAGGGCGCCGTCCGCGCCGCTGGGAGAAGGAGGATAGGACATGGGTCGGTTGTTCCTCTCTGAGGGCAGGTTAGGGTTGCGCGGCTGACAGATCGAGCGCTACTGCGGCAGCCCCGGATCGGGCTGCTGAACGGGCGGGCTGTCGGGCGCGGTGTCCGGAGGTGCATCCGGCGTACCGGTCGGCGCATTGGGCGCCAACACGTCCAGGTCGACGTCGGCCTTGTGCCGCCGACGGCGGTGTCCGCGCTCGTCCGAGCCCAGCCCGTCGTAGATGGTCGCCATCCCCTCGCGAACATAGCGGTCCACGAGAGGGTCGGTGATGGGTGTGAGCTGCCCGAACAGAACGATCGCATGCGGCACCGGGCGTGACGGGATGTTCTTGGCTGTGTGCCCCGTAACGATGATGCGGTCGCCGAAGACCAGCGATGTCGAGAAGCCGCTGTCGAGCAGTACGGCCTCGCTCACCCCGGCTGCTGCAGCCGCGCGCGCCAACGCCGACGTCTTGATCACCTGGAGCGACGCGCCCAGCACGATCTCCCCGTCCGCCGTCACCCCGAAGAACGCGCGGCGGCGCGGATCGTCGAGGTCGTGTGCGCCGAAGGCGGTCATCTCCTCCGAGGTGCGCGGCGCTCCGTCATGCACGATCCAGGCGCCCGCCAGGAATAGGTCCGTGTAGTCCGGCATGAACGTGCGGATCGACCGCTCCGTGTTCATGTACGCCGACTGATACGGCACGATCCCGATGCGCTTCGGTCCGATCACGACGAGCGGGCGGTTGTTCAGCACGGTGAGGCGGTACGCGTCGGTCTCCGGGACGAACGGGCCGTCGGGGCCGGTCCGGCTCGGGCCGATCAGGTCGGAGCCCGTGCCCATGATACGCGAGTCGACGAAGAACGTGCCGTTGATGCCCGCCTGGCCGCCGGCGCTCAGGATGAACTCGCCTACGCTCTGGCGCACGGGCGAGCGCCGCGTCACCGGCACGCCGCCCCTCACGAAAGCCATCTTGATGCCGGCGTACACCCCCACCTCGAGGCGTATGGGCACCGTCTTGATGGCCTCGTCGAAGGCGGCGGCTGGCGCCAGGCGCTCACGCTCATCGCACAGCAAGCGGGCATTGCGAAGCTCGGAGGATGGGTACCGGTTGACACAGAGGATACCCGGCGACTCCTCGGCCGGCCCCTCGGTCGTGCTGAACGCCATCGTATAGCCCACGTCGCGGGCGATGTCCCAAGTGCGCTGGTCCGACGCGCCATCCGGGTAGGCCAGGTACGGAACGGGCCGACCCAGGCGCTTCGCGAGCACGGCCCGGGAGTCGTCGAGTTCCTTCCGCAGGGCATACCGGGACAGGACGCGCAGGTCGGCGGGATGGCTGACCGTGTGCGACCCGATGGTGACGAGGCCCTCGCGGTCCAGGCGCCGCAGCGTGTCCCAGTCCATCTTCGGGCTCTCCCCGCTGCGATCGCCCACGTACATCGTGTGGGCGAAGACGGCGGCGGTGAAACCGAAGCGCTTCAGAACCGGGTAGGCGTTGTCGGCGAAGCCCTGGTAGGCGTCGTCGAAGGTCAACACGATGGCGCCCGGTGGGAGCGGAACCCCTCGCGCCAGATGCTCGTGCAACGCGGCGAGCGGCACAGGCTTCACGCCTGCGTCGACGAGGTACTGCATGTCTCGCTCGAACTCGGCGGCGGTCACGTCGAACGGCACGGCGCGCGACGCCTCGTCTCGAACGACGTTGTGGTAGACGATGACCGGCGTGCGCGCCGACTGGCAGCGGGCGCTCATCTCCTCGTACATCCCCGAGTCGAAGAGCGGACGCCAATCGATGCCGGGCACTCCCGCGGGGAAGCGGTCAACCGGGCGTCGCTGGGCGATGCACAGAGCGGAGACGAGGAGAAGCACGGGTACGGCGCGCATCCACAGAAGGCGGGATGCGCGCAGCGACCGAACGATGCCGAGTAGACGCCGGCTGCTTTCGAGCGCCGTTCCGAGCCGGACCGACGGGCGGGGGAGCGGGTGTTCCATACCGTGTTGTTGGGCTTGGCATCGAGCGGAAGCCTGACGCCGGGCCTAGTGTACCCCGAGCGCCCGGCGGCCGTCTCCGGCAACTCGCACAGGTCGGCGGCTACCGCCGCCGGCATCGCGCCCGAAGGCGCTCGTAGGTTCGTCGCGCATCGTCGAGCGGCTGGTAGGGCATGTTGAGCAGCCAGCGCGTGTCGGCGACCGACAGGTCCAGCAGATCGGTGACGGTAGCCTCGTCGCTCCAGGCGACCATCAGGGCTGCCCTGCCGGAGAAGTCGGCGATGGACCGCAGCGGGCCACGAGTGAAGACGCGGTTCACGGCCCGCAGGTTCGGCACCTGTAGAAGGCCGGCGTGCTGGTGGTCGGCGTTCGCGCAGCAGTGGACAAACAGACCGCCAAATGCCTCCGACAGGTCCACCAGGGACGGGAGGCAGAACTCATCGAACATGGGTGCGGACAGAGCGCCGGCCTCGTCCTCGGACAGCGAGCAGCCCAGCGACGGCGGCGCCCACGCATAGGGGCAGTGCACCAGGCTGCACTCCGGGAACAGGCGGACGAACTCCAGGAGGAAGCCCTTCAGCAGCGTGTGGCACTTTGCGACGAGGCGCTGCACCGCATCCGGGCTGCGCTTCATCGCGACGAACATCTCCTCCTTGCGCCACACGAGGCCCGCAATGTCGAAGGGGCTCTGGATGTCCGGCACGCCGATCGGCACGTGCGGCCCCAGGCGGTCGCGCACCAGCAGCCCCAGCTCCAGCACGCGGGACAGCGAAGGGGCATCGAGCGAAGGCTGTGGGAGCGCATCTGCCTCTTCGGCCGTCTCCACGATGGAGAGCGCGGCCGGGTTCGAGCCGTCGAAGTCATGGATGGGGCACCCGAACGCGGCGGCGAAGAGGCCCGTATGGGTGGGCAGCGGAGCGACGGGCACCGAGTCATCGTCCAGCGCCTCTGCCCAGCGCACGCGGCTCTCGTAGACCTGCTCGACGTACGGCGCCCAGTCGCGGACGGGCCGGCCCGGTGCGGTGAGATCGCCCAACTCGTTCGGCACCGGCTCCGGGTCCATGATGATGGCGTGGCCGGGGAACGGTCCCGCGAACAGGTCGGCCAGGTACCGGCGGCTGCGGGCTTCTCGAGCGTTCATAGGTGCGGCGCCTCCGGCCGTCGTGGTGCGGTCGACACTAGGACGCGGCCGTGTCGCCGGAGAGCCGCACCAGGGTGGGCAGCAGCGCGGGCAGCTCCTGCGTCACCGAAGCCCACACTGCGTCGCAGTCGATGTCGTAGTAGTGGTGGGTGAGTTCGTTGCGGGCATCGGCCAACCGCTTCCACGGGATCTCCGGATGCGCGTTCTGGTAGTTGCGTGACACCTGCCTGGCCGCCTCGCCGACGATCTCGACGCAGTGCACTAGCGCAGTGGCCAGCATGCGGTCGCTATCGAGCGACTCGCGCGTGCGTCCTTGCACGAACCCGACAGCGTCCTGGATGGCGCTGCACATGTGCCGGATGCGGGTCGGGTCATCGACGTACATACTGCACCTCGGCCTCGGCCAGCACGCGGTCTCGGAAGTGCACGGAGAGTTCGCCCGGCACGCGCAGGTCGACGGTCCGGCCGAGCATGTCGCTCAGATCCTGGCGCATGCCGGCCTTCGCCAACAACCCGGGCTCGAAGCCCTTCTCGAACTCCACCAGCACGTCGACGTCGCTCTCGGGGCCGAAGTCCTGGCGAAGCACCGATCCAAACAGGGACAGGCTCGCAATGTGGTGCTCGCCGCAGAACTCTGCGAGGCGACGCCGCGGGATCGAGATGTTCTGGGTCGACATGCGCGGCGCGCCATCGATCGGCCGATCCGCGGTCGGGTCCTGGTCTGTCATGCCGGTCGCCTCCGTCACCTTCGGCACCAGGATACCATAGGTGGCTCTCCCCGCACAGGGGGAGGAATGGGCGCGACACCCGGCGCACTTCTGAGGTAGCCTACAGCCGCCAGCCCCATCGAGGTACCGACATGCTGCCCCGACTGCTCACATCCTTGGCCATCCTGACCGCCGTGGCGCCGCTCGCCGCGGCGCAGCAGCCCGGCGCTCCCGCGGCGCCTGCCAACGGCGAGCGTCCTCGCGTCGGCCTCGTGCTGGGCGGCGGATCGGCACGCGGCTTCGCGCACGTGGGCGTCATCGAGTGGCTGGAGGAGCACCGCATCCCGGTCGACTGCGTCGCGGGCACGAGCATGGGCGGACTGATCGGCGGGATGTACGCGATGGGCATGTCGCCGCGCGAGATCCGCGAGCTGATCGCGAAGACGGACTGGGAGGAGGCCTTCAAGGGCGAGCCCGCCTACGACAAGCTCATCCTCCGGCGTCAGGAAGACAAGGCGGCGTTCCCCAACAGGATATCGGTGGGCCTCAAGGGCGGGCTGAGCTTCGCCAGCGGCCTCGACCCCGCGCACCCCATTGGCCTGCTGCTGAGCCGGGCAGCGCTGCCCTACTCCACCGTCAAGTCGTTCGACGACCTGCCGATCGCTTTCCGATGCGTGGCAACCGACCTCGTGAGCGGCAGGAGCGTCACGCTGCACGACGGCCCGCCCGCGGAGGCCATGCGCGCGACGATGGCTATTCCGGGGATGTTCACGCCGGTTGTGCGCGACAAGATGGTGCTGGTCGACGGCGGCGTGCTGAAGAACCTGCCGACAGACGCAGTGAAGGAGATGGGCGCCTCGGTCATCGTCGCCGTGGATGTCGGCGGCCCGCTGGGGAACCGCAAGGAGCTGAACTCGCTGATCGGCATCCTCGGGCAGACGGTCGCCGTGATGATGGCCGACAACGTGCGGCGCAGCCTGCTGGACGCGACGGTGATCATCGAGCCGAACCTGGGGAAGTACACGTCCGAGGACTTCGACTACGGCAACCAGATCGCGGACATGGGCTACCAGAGCATGGCGCGCAAGGCAGCGGCGCTCATGCCCTACCAGCTCAGCGAGGCCGAGTGGGCCAAGTTTGTCGAGGCACGGCGCGCCCGGATCCTGCCGCGCCGACCGATCGTGCCCTCGTTCATCGACATGGCTCCCAAGGGGCTCGCCGGGGCCCGCGGCCTGAGGTCGGCGCTCTGGGGCCACATCAACAAGCCGCTTGACCTCAACCGGCTCGAGAGCGACCTGACGACCCTGACGGGCTCGGGGCGCTACGAGAGCCTCCGCTATGACCTGGCCCAGCGGGGCGGGCGTGAGGGGCTGACGGTGACCGCGGTCGAGAAGTCCCACGGGCCGCCGTTCGTGAACCTGGGAGTCGACGTGCAGGGGGCCGAACCGGACCGCATCCGGTTCACGCTGGGCTCCCGGGTCACCGCATACGATGTGGGTGGCCCGGGTTCGGAGTGGCGGACCGACCTCGACCTCGGCTCCCACAACCGCATCGCCACGGAGTACTACCGCCGGCTGGGTCTGCGCGGGTGGTTCATGGCGCCGCGGTTGTTCTATGACCACGGCTCGCTCGACTACTTCCAGGGCACGGCCCGCGTTGCGGAGTATCGCCTGGAGCATGCGGGCGCGGCGATGGACTTCGGCTACGAGGTCGCCCGCAACGCGCGCGTTCAGGTCGGCTACGAGTACGGGCACCAGAGTTCGTCCGTCCGTACCGGCGACCACGCGCTCCCCTCGTGGAACGACACGCTGAGCGTTGCGTCAACGCGGTACGTGTACGACGGGCGTGACAACCCGATCGTGCCGACGCGCGGCGCCCGCCTGGAGGCGGAGGCGCGGCTCTACCTCAACGCCGCCGATGCCCTGCGCCCCTTCGCCCAGGCCTCGGCCGACTTCTGGGCGTTCGCTCCGGTCCGCCGCAAGCAAGGCATCGCCTTCCTGCATGCCGCCGGCGGCACGACGCTGGAACGCGAAGCGCCGTTCCTGGAGCAGTTCCGGCTCGGCGGCCCGCTGCGCCTCGGCGCCTACGCTCGCGACGAGATGGTCGGGAGCAGCTACATCCTCCTCAGCGCCGGCCTCCTGCGCCGCGTCGGCACACTGCCGCCGATCCTGGGCGGACGCATCTACGCGGGGGGCTGGTACGAGATCGGCACGGCCTTCGAAGCTCTGGAGAAGGCGCCGAAGGCGCACAGTCTGACGGCGGGGGTCGTCGGCGAAACGCTACTCGGCCCGTTCTTCGTGGGCGGCGCTGTCGGCGACGGCGCCCGGGCGCGGTTCTACTTCTCGCTGGGGCGGCTGTTCTAGACAGACCAGTTCATGGGTGCCACCGGACGGGCACGGAGGCCCATCCCACCACGGCTCGCCTGCAAGGTCCAGGCTGGGGTCAGGCTCCCTCGGCGCTGCCCATGCCCCGCGGCAGGAAGTGGCGGGCGAAGCGCGACACGGCGTAGCGATCCGTCATGCCCGCAACGAAGTCGCACACGGCCTGCGCCTTGTCCTCGGTGCCCAGGTCGCGCAGGTGCGTCTGTCCCTGCATCTGCTCCGGGTGATCCATGTAGTGGCGGAAGAGGTCGCGCACGACGCGCTGTGCCTTCTTGAGTTCGGCGCTTCCCCGATGCGGGTTCCAGTAGACGCGCTCGTAGAGGAACTCCTTCAGCACGTCGCAGGCGCCGGACACCCGGTCAGACATGGCGATCTCGCCGGCGCCCTCGCTCTGCCGCACGATGTCGATCACCATCGCCGCGATGCGCTCCGAGTGCGTGTGCCCCAGAACGTCAGATGCCGCCGACGGCACCTCGTCAGCCCGGATAAGCCCCGCGCGGACCGCATCGTCGATGTCGTGGTTCACGTAGGCCACGCGATCGGCGATCCGCATGATCTTGCCTTCCATCGTCGCGGAGCGCTCGCCGGAGTTGTCCGCCAGGTCCTGGCGCCCCTTGCTGTGGTAGGCGATGCCGTCGCGCACCTCCCACGTCAGGTTCAGGCCCGGCCCCTCGCCGTGCTGCTCCAGCAGCTCGACCACGCGCAGGCTCTGCTCGTCGTGCTTGAAGCCTGCTCTCGGAACGTACTCGCGATACACCGCGTCCAGCGCCTGCTCGCCCGCGTGGCCGAACGGGGGGTGGCCCAGGTCGTGCGCCAGCGAGATCGCCTCGGTGAGGTCCTCGTTCAGCAGCAGCGCCCGCGCGATGGTCCGCGCGATCTGCGAAACCTCGAGCGTGTGTGTCAGGCGCGTGCGAAAGTGGTCCTCTTCCGGGTCGATGAACACCTGCGTCTTGTGCTTCAGGCGGCGAAAGGCCTTGGAGTGCAGGATGCGGTCGCGGTCGCGCTGGAACACCGTGCGAACGGGATCGGGGGGCTCGGGAGAGACCCGGCCTCGCGTATCGGCGGAGCGGGCCGCCAGCGGCGAGAGATGGAGGCGCTCGAACTCCTCCTGGCGTTCTCGGGGTGTCATGCTCGCATTGTACCTCTCGCACGTTCCGACGCGCGTGGCGCGGCCCTCTCGGTGGATAGCCGGCCCGAACGTCCGCGCCGGCTGGAGCGTCTACCTATCTGTGGGTGACTGGCGCAACCAGCCGCGCCGTGGGCCTTGACGCCCCCCTGCCGTACGTGCCATACCATGCGCAGTGCGCGCGCCCTGGAGGCCCGGCCTCAAGCGGATGCGCGAAGAACCGAGCCGGTCGCCGACCTCGATGCGCGTGTCGGCTACGGGTTCAGAACAACGAACCGTCCGACATCAGATAGTCGACGAAAGGAGCACATCGAAATGAGATCCTGGAGATGGGCCGCTGCCCTCGGTCTGTCCTGCACCGTCCTGCTCGCTTCCGCATGCCTCACCGCCGGGGCGCAGAAGAAGGCCCCTGCCGCGGCGAAGGGCTCCGCCGACGCCGGCAAGAAGGTCTACGCGAAGTACTGCCCCGTGTGCCATGCCATCAAGGGCGTGGGCGGCAAGCTGGGCACCGACCTCACCAAGGTCGGCAAGACGCGGAATGCGGCCTGGTTGACGACCGAGATCCGCACCCCCAAGAAGTACTTCCCGAAGGGCACGATGCCGGCCTACGCCGCCAACCAGATCAGCGACAAGGACCTGAAGGACCTGGTGGCCTACCTGGGCACCCTGAAGTAGCTCTGGCAACGACCGACGGCCGGCACACAGTACCGGCCGTCGGTCCTGCGCCCCTCATCGCAACCCTCGCCCGTTCTCCGGTTCGCGCTCATCCCCGGCCCGCCCCCAGGTGTGCTCGTGCGCGCGGGTGCTTGACACCCGTGGGCCGCCGCGATATACTGACAATCGTACCGGTTCGCCTTGCAGGCGACGGCGCGTTAGCCTACGCCGCCTGCGCGATAGGGTGCACGTCGGGTCGCACATCTCAAGCCGCCGCTCTTTCCTCTCAAGGGGGTACGATACGTCATGGCTCTCACGCGCAGCAGGCGGTCGCGTGGTCGCGTCGCCGCCGGACTGGCCGCCGGCCTCTTCCTCGCCTCGGCCGTCGCCCTGTCCGTCACTTCGTCGCGCGCACGCGCCGACTCCAGCATGTATCGCGGTGGGGCGGCCCTGGCAGGCTGCTACTCTGAACGGTTGTCGCTCCCCCTGTCGCTCGCCTGGAAGTACACCGGCGGGTACGAGGCCTACAACGAGAGCGCCCCAGCCATCGTCGGCGACACAGCGTACTTCGCCGGCGGCGATCGCTTCTACGCGGTCGACGCCCGCACCGGCGCCCTGAAGTGGCGCTACCCCGATGACCAGCCCAGCGCCACCCGATTCCGCACGGCGCCGGTGGTGACCGACGGACGCGTCTTCGTGGGAGCCACCGACGGCAAGCTCTACACCATCGATGCGAACACCGGCAAGGGAAGCTGGCTCTTCGACACGCAGACCATCATCAGCGGGTCGCCGGTCATCTTCAACGGAGTTGTCTACTTCGGCGCCAACGACGGCCGCATCTTCGCGGTCGACACCCAGACCGGCGCCGAGGTGCCGAACTGGCGGGGCGGCGTGAAGTGCAGCGACGAGATCGCGGGCGCGCCGGCCATCTCCAGCGGCATGCTCTACGCACTCACCGCCGACCAGGTGCTGCACGCCATCGCCCTGACGACCGGCAAGGAGCGCGCCGCGGTCCGTCTGGGCGGCACCGTCCAGAGCCAGTCGCCGGTCATCGACGGCGACTACGTGTTCGCGATGTCCAGCAACACCCTGTTCTGCTTCGTCGCGAGGAACCTCACGCAGCGCTGGAAGATCGAGCTTCCCTCCGACCTGGTCGCGTCGCCGGCCGTCAGCGCGGATGGCATCTACGTGGTGACCAGCGACCGCAAGGTCTACTGCCTCGATCAGCGCACCGGGCGCGGCAAGTGGAAGAACACCCCTGAGCTGGACTTCAGCGTGGCCGCCCCTCCGACCATCAGCGGCAACACGGTGTTCCTCGGCACCCGACGCGGTGGGCTCTACGCGATCGACGCGACGACCGGCGACATCAAGTGGCAGTACATCCTGCAGCCGTCCTCCAACCGCGAGGACACGATCGCCTCGTACGCCAACCTAGCAGCCGCTCCGGTCGTGGCGAACGGCTCGCTCTACGTCGTGGCGGACGACGGCTCGCTCTGCTCCTTCCGCAACGATGCTGTCGACACCACGCCTCCGACCGTGTCCGATACTCTTCCCGATATGGGCGTCATCATCAACGGCAAGCCCCCGATCCGCTTCGAGGCCAAGATCGTCGATGATGGAAGCGGCGTGAATCCCGAGAGTGTCAAGCTGCTCATCGACGGCGACGGCATTGCCCGGCGCCCGGTGAGCACCGACCCGGACGAGCGCCGCAAGGGCTTCAGCTTCGACGTCGTTACGGCGATGCTTGAGTACGACACGCCTGCGCCGCTCAGCGCATCCACCGTCCAGCGAATGGCCGATGGCCGCCATACTGTCACCGTCGTGGCCAGCGACTGGCGCGGCAACACGGTCACGAAGTCCTGGTCCTTCACGGTGGACAACAGCGTGGCCGCCAGCGGCCGCAAGAAGAGCCCCGTTCCCAAGACAGGCGTCGGCGGACCGGGCGGCGGCATGATGGGCGGGCCGGGCGGCATGGGCAGCGGCGGAAGCGGCGGCGGTCGCCGTGGTCCGGGCGGAGCCATGGGCAACTAGGCCCTCCGCCCTCGCAAGAACCGAAGTTGCGTTACGACAGGGAAGGATGCTGCAGCGTCCTTCCCTGTTTTCCGATCGCATCTCGCCGTGCGGGAGCGCAACCCCTATGGTATCCTGGCTTCGTTTCGCCAACCTCCAACTGCCCCCGCGGCTGGCCAACGCGCTCATCGAGCGGTTCGGCACACCGGACGCGGTGTTCGGCGCCTCACAGAGCGACCTCGACGGCATCCAGGGACTGAGCGCCAAGCAGGCCGACCGCCTGGCGGACCCCACGTTTCTGCCCACGCAAGCGCAGGTGAGCTACCTGGCGACCGCCCGCATCCGCGTCGTCCCTCGCGGCGACGCCTACTACCCACGCGGCCTGGCCGAGCTGCCCGACGCCCCGCCGGTGCTGTTCGTCCGCGGCAACCTCGACGAGAAGGACCGGTTCGCGGTGGCCCTCGTCGGTACACGCCAGGCCTCCCCGTATGGCCGGAGCGTAACGGCCAAGTTCGCCCGAGACCTGTGCAACGCGGGCATCACCGTGGTGAGCGGCGGCGCGCTCGGCATCGACTCGGCTGCTCACCGCGCGGCCACGGAGGCGCGCGGGCGCACGCTCGTGGTGCTCGGCTGCGGCCTCGATGTGCGCTACCCGATGGAGAACCAGCGGCTGTTCGACCGCATCGTCGAGGACGAACTCGGCGCGGTGCTGACGGAGTTCCCGCTGGGAGCCACTCCGGAGCCGTGGCGGTTCCCGATGCGCAACCGGGTTATCAGCGCGCTGTCGATGGCCGTCGTGGTGGTGGAGGCCGACGTTCAGAGCGGGGCGATCATCACGGCCACGATCGCCGCGGAGCAGGGGCGCGAGGTGATGGCGGTGCCTGGAAACATCGACCGCCCGCTGAGCCGCGGCGCCAACGCGCTGATACGCGACGGCGCCACGCTGGTAACCGACGCGAGGGACATCCTGGACGCGCTAGGGATGCTGACGCTGGAGATGCCGACGGCCAAAGCGACAGCCCCGCCGAGGCGCGTCGCCGAGCTGCCAGCGGCCCAGCAGGGCCTGCTCGACTGCCTGAGCCTCACGCCCAAGCACATGGACGCCATCGCCGCCGAGGTCCACATGGCGCCCGCCGAGGCCGGGGTGCAGATGACGATGCTGGAGCTGGCCGGCCTCGCCCGCCGCCTGCCGGGCAACAACTACGTGCGGGTGCTCTAGCCTGAGTGATGCACGAGCGCCGTGGTGGGATCGGCCTCCGTGCCCGTCCAGCGCGACGCGTCGATTGGCCAGGCTAGAGGCCAGACGGGAGCCGCCGGGGACACGGCACGCAGTCCCCCTACACCGTCCGCTCGTTGTGCAGCAGGTTGAGGAACTCCTCGCGCGTGCGCCGGTCCGTGCGGAAGAGGCCGCGCATCTCGCTCGTCGTCACCTTGCTGCTCTGCTTCTCCACGCCCCGCGCCATCATGCACAGGTGGCGGGCCTCCACGATGACGCCGACTCCCTTAGGCTGGAGGGCGTCCTCCAGCGCCGCGGCGATCTGCAGCGTCATGCGCTCCTGCACCTGCAGCCGTCGGGCGAACACGTCCACCAGGCGGGCCAGCTTGCTGATGCCGACGATGCGCCCGGCCGGAAGGTAGGCGACGTGCGCCTTACCGAAGAACGGCAGCAGGTGGTGCTCGCACAGGCTGTAGAACTCGATGTCCCGCACGATCACCATGTCCTCGTAGGACTCCTCGAAGATGGCGCCGTTCAGGACGGTGCGAACATCCATCCCGTAACCCCGAGTAAGGTAGCGCATCGCTTCAGCAGCACGGGCGGGGGTCTTGGCGAGGCCCTCGCGGTCGGGATCGTCGTCGATGGCGGCGATGAGCTGCCGGTAAACTCCGTCCAGTTCCATTACGGCTCCTTCAGCCAAACGTTGCGGGCCGCCTCAGGCGCGCGGGCCCACTCGATACCGCAAGTACAGCTCGTCCCCGTCCCGGTAGATGGACAGCAGCGTCAGCCCGATGACCGACCGCTCGGGCAGGCCCGGCCCATCGACGACGGTGGGCAGGTGCGCCCCACCCTTGAGCTTCGGCGCCATCGTCAGGAACAGCTCGTCCACCAGGCCGGCCTCGAAGAACAGAGCATTCACTGCCGCGCCCCCCTCCAGCACCGCTCGCCGGATGCCGAACCGGTGGCGCAGCAGGTAGAGGGCTTCTGCCGGGTCGACGGCCGACTGACCGACGGTGAGCAGCTTGACCTGCGCGGCCAGTCGCTCGCGCATGGGCTCCGGCATCGCGCGCGGCGCGAACACCACGGCCCTCTCGGGCGCATCCGCGAAGAACCGGTTGCCCAGCGGAACGTCACCGCTTCCGGTCAACACGGCTCGCCACAGGTCCGGATGGTAGACTACGCTGCCGGCGCGCAGCGTCGCCGCCCCCACGATGGCGGCGTCGACGCTCGACTCGATCCGCCGCATCAGCCTCTTGTCCGTTGCGCTGCCGAGGCCCACGGCCGACGTACCGGGCGGGCCGGCGAGAGTCTTGCCGTCGACCGTCGCGACCATGTTGGCCACCACGTAGGGACGATCGTCCGTGCCATCCGGCAGCAGCAGGTTGGCGTACAGATCATCGGGCTGATGGTCGCTGCCCGTCGCATCCAGCAGCTTCTCGATGCCCATCGCTGACCTCGCTCGGCTGTCCCGATTGACCGGGCTGCCCTCGTGTGTTACAATTCTACCCGGAGACCATCGGCGTGATTCCGCTCAAAGACAGCCTGCGACACGAGACCCTTCCCTGGGTGAGTGCGTTGCTGTCCGCTGCTATCCTGTCGGCGTTCGCCGCGGACCGATACACGTCTGGCATTCACCAGGTGCAAGTTCCGACGCTCGCCGGCCTCATCGAGGTGCCCGCGAGCATCGGTGGGCTCTCCGCGCGGTATGCTCTCGTGCCGGAGGCGTTCGTCCGGGCGCCGGGCGCGCACTGGCACACGATCGCCACGGCATCGCTGCTGCACTCGAATCTGGTGCACGCGTGTGCGAACGTGCTGTGCCTGTGGCTGTTCGGACGCGGGCTGGAGTCGGTGCTGGGTAGACGGTTCGTGGCCCTGGTCTTTGCGGCGGGCGCCATACTCGGCAACCTCGCTCAGGCATATGCATGCGGGCTCAGCGACACGCCGGTCGTCGGCGCCACAGGCGCGGTCGCGGCGCTGATCGGCGCGCACCTCGTCGCCTGCAGGGGCGTGAGCTTCCGTTCGTTCGTGCCGGTCGTGTTCCTGGGAACGCTTCTCGACACTCCTCCGCTCCTGGTCGCTGGCCTGTGGGTGTTGGTGAGCCTGGCGAACGCCCACCTGTTCCGAGCGGGCGACATGGTATACGGGGGCGGCGTGGCGCTGCACGCCCTTGCTGCCGGACTTGCCGTCGGACTGGCGGCCGGCCTGCTCCTTCGGCGTCGGGCGGCGGGTCGGCTTTCCGATCTGCGCGTTGACGACTAACATACCCTACCGCCGGGCGCGCCGTGCCCGGTCCCCGAGGTCGCCTTGCATCGGTCCATCCACCGCATCACTCTTGCCCTGATCGCCATTGGCGCTCTCGCCGGCCTCTACGCTGCCGCCCTGCGCTTCCGCGCGGAGAACCGCAACCGCGGCGTCGAGATGGCCATCGACGCCGGCGAGGCCGCCACTCTGGCTGCTGTCGCCCACACCTCGCTTGACGATGTCTTGCTGCGGTTCCGAGCCCTGGGCGTAGAGTCCCTTGCCATCTCCGAGGACACCCCCGAGACTCTCGAGGACGCCGGCCTGCTGGAGGTCAACGCGACCCGGAACACCCTCGCTGCCGCCTCGCCCGCCCTGCTGGACCGCATCGCCCAGGGGTTTGCGGACCGCGGCCTCGTCGTCGAACCGGGCTACAAGGGCGACGATCCGCTGTGGACAGCCTTCACCGACCCGAGCGGGCGCGCCGTCTCGGTTCACGGGGGCTACGCCTCGCTCCGCACCATCGGCATCGGTCCGGATCCCGCGACGGCGGCGGCCGCCAAGCGCTGCGGTCTGGGCATCGTCGCGCGGATCGGCAACTACCCCGGGGCCTCGCTGCCGAACATGACGCGAGTCCTGACGCGCCTGCGCGACGTGGGCGCCACCACCGTCGTGTTCTCCGGCACCGAGGTGCTGGGGTACCGCGGCGCCCACAAGGACGCGGCGGCCGCGTTCGAGCAGAGCGGGCTGCGCTACGGCCAGATCGAGTTCGGCAAACAGAAGGGCGACGAGAAGCTGGCCGCGGCTCTCAGATCGCAGTTCGTGCGGGTACACAGCATCGCCGAGGGCGAGATGGGCCTCCTGGACCGCAACGAGGCGATCGACCGGTTTGCGCGGGCCGCCAGGGAGCGCAACATCCGTCTCTGCTATATCCGCATGCTGTCGTTCGCCGGCGCTGACCCGGTGCAGGAGAACCTGGACTACATCAAGGCCATCAAGGTCGGCACGATGCGGCGCGGCGAGATGGGATTCCGGGCAGCCACGCTCTTCGGCGACCCCGGCGTACCGCGCTGGGCGTTCATCCTTATCGGACTGGGCGTAGGCGCTGGGGCGGGCCTGCTGCTGCGCCGCTTCGTGCCGATGTCCTCCGCGGCCGAGGTGTGTGTCGGCGTCGGGATGCCGCTGCTGGCCGCCGCGCTCGTGGGCGCTGGAGGCGAGACCGGACGCAAGATGGCCGCTCTGCTGGCGTCGCTCGTGTTCCCGACCCTCGCCTGCCTGCGACGCGAAGTGCTCGACGACGACGCGGCAGAGCCCCCGATGCTCGCGGGGGCCGCGATGCGCCGCGCATTCGGCGCCCTCGTGTCGGCATCCGGGGTGACGGCACTGGGCATAGTCTACGTAATAGGATTGCTGGCCTCGCTCCCGTTCATGGTGAAGACCGAGCAGTTCGCCGGCATCAAGCTGGCCCACGGGCTGCCCATCCTGCTGATCGGCATCGTCGCGATCACCGGGTTGCCCGCCGAGGGCGGATGGCGCCGGGCTTGCGAGCGCGCGGCCGCGCTGATGGCAGAGCCTATCCGAGTGGGCGCCCTACTGGCCTGCATCGTGGCGGCGCTCGGCCTGGGCATGGCCATCATGAGGACCGGCAACGAGCCGGGGGTGGGCGTCTCGGGCGCCGAGCTGCGGGCACGGGCCGTGCTCGACAAGGTGCTGCCCGTCCGGCCTCGCACCAAGGAGTTCCTGATCGGGCACCCGTGCTTCGTGCTGGCGGTGGGTCTCTGGTGGAGAGGGCGTCGGCGCTGGGCCAAGCCTCTCTTCGTGGTGGGCGCGGTGGGCCAGGTGTCGATCCTGAACACGTTCTGCCACATCCACACGCCGCTGTACCTGTCGTTCATCCGTGACCTCACGGGCCTGGCCTTCGGAGCGGCTCTTGGCGCCGCGGTGCTGCTTGTGGTGGAATGGCTGCTCATCCGCAGAGCCGCACGCAACGGGTCGGCAGCGTGCGCCTAGTCGTCTCGGGCTACTACGGGTTCGCCAACCTCGGTGATGAGGCAGTGCTGGCGGGGCTGCTGAGCGCGTTCGAGGAGCGGGCGTCGGTGCAGCGCTCGGCATTCACCGTGCTGTCGGCGGCTCCCGAGGAGACGAGCAGGACGCACGGCGTGGGCGCGGCGCCCCGCATGCAGCTCGGCGCGGTGCGGGCGGCCCTGCGCGATGCAGATCTGCTGGTGTCTGGCGGCGGGAGTCTGCTGCAGGACGCCACCAGCCTGAAGTCGCTGTTCTACTACCTGGCGGTGATGCGGCTGGCCACCTCGATGGGCAAGCCCTTCGTGGTGTCGGCGCAGGGCATCGGCCCGCTGCGGCGCCCCGTGGCCCGCATCGCGACGCGGTTGACGCTGATCCGCGCGGCCAGCATCACGGTACGTGACAAGGACTCCGCGGCGCTCCTGGCCCGCATCGGGGTTGCTCGGCCGAGCGTCGAGGTGACGGCCGACCCGGTGTTCGCGCTGCCTCCGCCGGACGCTGACCGGGGAAGACGCATCCTCGCCCAGGCCGGCGTCTCCGGCGGCCAGCCGGTTGGGCTGGCGCTGCGCCGATGGGCAGGGGCAGAGACGCTGGCGGCCGCTGCGGCGGAAGCCGCCACGACGATCAGGCACAGCGGTGGGCCGCCGGTGGCGCTGCTGCCGATGCACCGGCCCGACGACGAGGAACTGGCGGACGAGGTTGCAGCTCGGAGCGGCGGCGCTGCGGTCGTGCTGCGCGGGCCGCTGGGTGTCGACGACGCCCGGTCGGTGGTGGCGGCGCTGGACGTCGTGGTGGGCATGCGTCTGCACGCTCTCATCTTCGCGGCGGCAGCGGCGGTGCCGGCGGCGGCGCTGTCCTACGACCCCAAGGTTGCGTCGTTCATGCAGGATACCGGTCAGAGCAGCATGAACTTGCCCCTGGAGGCGCTGTCCACCGCGCAGATCGTGGAGCGAGTGGACGCTGCCCGGCGCGACAGAGGCGAGCGGGCGCGTGAGCTAGCGGAGTTGAGAGACAGGCTCGGCGAGCGTGCACTGGCGACAGTGGACGCCGCCATGACGGCGCTGGATGGGCGGCCTTGACCGAACGGTGAAACCAAGCATGACAGATGGACGCATTCGGGTAGCACTGATGACCGGGCTGTTGACAGCCGTGGGCCTGTCGGCGCAGGCCGAGCAGACCCTGTGGGACCTGCTCAGGACCCGGCCCGCCACCAGTCCCGCGCAGGCAGCCCTGCCCAAGGCCGGCCAGCCTCAGCCCATCGACGCGCGGCCCGCACAGAGCGGCGCGCTGCCCACCCGCATGATGGGCAACACCGGCATCTCGCAGATGCAGAGCGCGTTCGGCGGCATGCAGGGCAACCGCGCCATCGCCGCGATGGCCGCGGCGGCCGGCGGAGCGACGAGCACCCCGTACCAGAACGTTCCGCGAGCCACCTCGCAGTCCACTCCCACGCCCGCCAAGCCCGCCGACAAGCGCACGGCAACGATGCCTGCCATTTCCGCCATCGCCGCGACGCCGGGCGCACCACTGCGCCTGTGGGACATGCTGCGGGCGGGCTCGCAGGCTGGCGAATTGGGCGCCGCCTTGTTCCCGACCCGCCCGAGCGCCGGCACGCGCGCCGTTGGGCCGGAAGGCGAGGCCACCGATGACGCGACAGCCCAGAAGCCGCGAGGACCACGGTCTGGTTTCATGGGCATGGTGGACCGGGTGGGGCAGACAGTCGAACGTGTCGCCAAGCTGACAAAGACAGAGGTGAAGGCGACGGGCTCGCACGTGATGGGCTTCCACATGGAGAACGTGTCGGGCAGCCGCGACTCATACGAGAGCGCCACCTACTACGGCCGCAGCATGATGGGCAGCGGCTACGCCAACACCAACCTCGACGTTCGCGGCAAGTTCCTGGGCATCTTCAACTTCGAGACGCACTACAGCAACAACATCTACGGGACACCGTACGAGAACCGGCTCTCGCTCAACTACGCCACCAAGGGGCTGAAGCTGGACGCCGGCGACATCCAGGCCGGCATTCGCGGCAATACCCTGCTCGACTTCAGCCGCTCGCTGAAGGGCATCTCGCTGGCCGTGGATGTCGCCCCGGGCCTCAAGCTCTCCACGCTCTACTCCCAAACGAAGGCGCAGACGAGAACCATCAGTATCAACGGCGCCAACCGCTCCGGTCCGTACTACGTCTACGCCGGCCAGGTTGTCGACGGCAGCGTCAAGGTGCGCGTCAACAACAAGGATATGGTGCTCGACCAGGACTACACTCTAGATCCGTACACCGGTGAGCTGAACTTCACGAACGGGCTCATCATCGGCGAGCTGGACACGATATCGGTGACGTTCGAGGTATATGGCTACAATCAGTCGTCGGGGCTCCTGACGGGCTACCGCGCCGACCTCTCGATGCTCAAGAATGTCAAGCTGGGCCTGAGCTACCTCGCTCAGGAAGGCGCCAAGGCGAGCACCAAAACGGTCTACAAGACCGAGCAGTTCTACGGATACAACAATGCCGCGACGCCCTACCAGCTCGACTACTCGGTCGATATGTTGGTTACCAAGGACAGCAACGGTACCATCCTGACGTCTGCCCCGCGCTATCCCATGACGGTCACTGTCAACGGCGTCGCGCAGGTCTACGATGTCGACTACCTGGTCGACCCGACGCTCTGGAACCGCGTCTTCTTCAAGGCCGCCATTCCGAGCACAAACATCATCCGCATCGCGTATGTGCCCCTGGTCACGACCGACACCATCGGCGATCGGAATGTGATGGGTCTCGACGCCGGGTTCGCGCTCGGCAAGAAGAGCAACATCGTCGCGGAGATGGCCGCGAGCCGCTACGTCCAGGGCAGCAACACTGTGCGCGGCGCGGCGTGGCAAGTGCGGGGCGACTCGAAGTTCCTCCGCGACTCGCTGAGCTGGTCGTGGACCGTGAAGAGCATCAACCCGAACTTCACCGCCATCGAGAGCCCCGGTTTCAAGCGGAACGAGGCCGGTTTCACCACCTCACTCGACTACCGCGCTAACAGTGCGCTGAAGTTCAACGCTACGATCGAGAACACGCGGCGCCCCACCTACTCGTACACATCCACCAGCACCAGCAGCTACGCCACCACGAGTGGGCGCGACCGCTACAACCAGCTCAACCTCGGAGCCAACTGGACGCTCGGCAAAACCGGGCAACTGGTGCTCATCCATAACGACATGCGCACCCGCTCGTCCACGGGCGCCGGCTCGACGTACGGCACCGACTCGCTCACGTTCACCTTCGGGTTCAAGGCGCTCACGGGCGACCTGGCGCTCTCGCGCTCCAACAACTCGTCGAAGACCCTCACGTCCTCGACGACCGGCACAACGTCCTCGACGGCCTACTCCACGAGCGCCCTGACGTCGAGATTGAGCCTGAACTACCGCGCCAGCGACCGATTGCAGTTCCAGAGCGGCGCATCGCTGAGCACCATCGATGGCAACAACGGCACGAACCAGGCTCAGGACATCTCGCTGGCAGCAGACTATGCGCCAGCCGCCAACCTCCGTCTGCGAGCCAACTTCCAGCTTCAGAACTCCGGCTCGAACTCCATCTACTCGACCTCCACGACGACGACCACGACCACGACGAGCAGCAAGGCGGCCGCCGTCACCGCCCTCACCTGGCGCGACCCGTGGAGCAACCTGATCGCCGGGGCGCCGGCTTCGCGGGTGACCACCTACTCGGGCTACACCGGCTTGGGCGGCTACGGCAACTACAGCGGCGGTCTGGGGTATGGCACGAGCTACTCGACGGCCAACTACAGCGGCAACTCCCGCACCATCAGTCTGCAGACCAGCTACCAGCCGCTGCCGCCGCTCACCCTCGAGATGCAGTGGAGCACGTCCAAGAGCCTGGGCGATTACCTCTACAACAGCAACCGCAACGACGTCACGTTCAGCGTAGGCTATGCTCTCGGCGAGCGCCTCTCGGCGAACACAGCGTTCAGCATCCAGAAGGTGGACTACAGCGGCAGCAGTGGCGGCACGTCGAGCAACATGATGTTCGTCAACCTGAGGGGCCGGCCCGTCGGGAAGCTGACAGCCACACTGAACTACCAGTACATGCGGACGAGCAACTCGGCCACGTCGAGCAGCTCGACCACATCCCTCTACAGCTCAGGCGGCACGAATCTCAACTCGATGATGCTGCGCCTGGAGTACCCGATCTGGCGCGGCAACAGCCTGTACTGGCAGTTCGAGAACTCCGACAGCTCCGGTTACCTTGCGGCCACGCAGCGGGGCATGTCGATGGGCATCGCGTTCGATCTCAACCGCGGACTGCAGTTCACTCTCGGGTGGCGCAACCAGCAGTACCTGAGCCGCGGTTCCTCGTCGGGCACCAGCTCCAACTACGACTACAAGGTCAACTCGCTGGACGCCGACCTGAACGTGCACTTCTAGACCGTGGCCGGCGCTCGGCGAGGCCGCGGCAAGCCCAGCCCGGCGCGGCCTGGGGCCGTCGGCCGCTAATCGTTGGGCAGCTTGTAGAGGCCGACGATAGCCTGATAGGTGCCCGGCGTCAGCTTGACGTGCCCGTCGACATAGCACATGTTCTGGGCCCCCAACCTTCCGCGCAGGTAGACGTCGACGCCCTTCTCCCCGACGTGCTCCCCCATGCCGTCACAGATGACCATAGGCTTCTCGGCGGCGCGGCCGATGGCCGCCAACGCATGGCCGCACACGCCCTGCCGATCATTGTCGAAGTCCTGGAAGCCTGGGAGCAGGCTCCACCCATGCACACACAGGTAGTTGTAGTCGGTCCGGTACGACTGGGACCGGCCGGCCTGCGCGCGCATCGTGGGGCAATGGAAGACCGCAGTCGATTTTGCATAGGGCTGGAGCAGGTCGACGAGGAACAAGGGGGCGCCCGCGGCGCCGCGGTGCGTTTGCGGGGGATAGCCGTAGGCGCTGTCGTTGAAGTTCGCAACAGGGAACACCTCGTCGGTGTCCTGCAGATACATCATCAGCGCCTCGCCCTGCTGGCGCAGATTGGAGGTGCACGTGGACCTGCGCGCAGCCTCCCGCGCGCGGGCGAGGACCGGGAACAGGATGGCTGCCAGCATCGCCACAATGGCGATGACGACGAGCACCTCGACCAGAGTGAATCCGTGCTCCGCCTTGGGCATCATGATGATCCTGGGCTGACCACGCCGCCAGGCTGCCGTGGCCTCGCGCGCGGACGGGCGCCGCTGAGGGCTACGAATAGATGCCGATCTCGTACCCGTCCGGGTCGAGCATGACGAACTCGGCGTAGTTCTCTTCCTCGTTGTTCGACAGCTCGCGCAGGATCCTGGCGCCGCGGCCGCGCGCTCGATCGTAGAAGCTCCTCGCGTCATCCACCTCGAAGAAGAGCCGCACCCCGACGCCGTGCTTGTTGCCGGCCAGGTCCTCGGCCGAGTCGGTGTCGTCCCGCGAGGACTCGGAGACGAGGAAGAGCGTGGCATCTTCGCGCTCCAGCGAGACGAAGACGGGGGCGTCCTCGGGGTCGCGCAGCGTCACGGCGAAGCCGAGCTGCTTCGTGTAGAACTCAACCGAGCGCTTCACATTGGACACGGTCAACTGCGGCACGGTGCGGAACATGCGGGCTCCTTCAGGTCCTGTAGAAGTGGGGTCGCGGTCAGTCGAGGCCCTGGCGCGCCATCTCGACGGCGGTGAGGACTGCGCGCGCCTTGTTCGCGCACTCGCGGTACTCGCTGGCGGGATCGGAATCCGCCACGATGCCCGCGCCCGCCTGCACGTAGCCCGTGTCGCCATCCACCAGCATCGTGCGGATGGCGATGGCGAAGTCCATGTCGCCGCTGAAGCTGTAGTACCCCACCGCGCCGCCATAGAGCCCGCGCCGCGTCGGCTCCATCTCCTCGATGATCTGCATGGCGCGGACCTTCGGAGCGCCGCTGAGCGTGCCGGCGGGGAAGCAGGCGCGCGTCACGTCGAACACGTCCTTCTCCGCGTCCAGCTCGCCGCAGACGTTGCTGACGATGTGCATCACGTGCGAGTAGCGCTCCACCACCATCAGCTCGCTCACCTCGACGGTGCCGTACTTGCTGACGCGGCCCACGTCGTTGCGGCCCAGGTCAATGAGCATCACGTGCTCGGCGCGCTCCTTCTCGTCCGCCAGCAGCTCGCGCTCCAGCCGCAGGTCCTCCTCGGCTGTGGCGCCGCGCGGCCGGGTGCCCGCGATGGGGCGCACCCGGACACGGCCGCGGTCGACGGTCACCAGAATCTCCGGCGACGAGCCGACCACCTGGCGCGCGCCGAGGTCCAGGAAGTACATGTACGGCGACGGGTTGACCGAACGCAGAGCCCGGTACAACTCGAAGGGAGGAACGTCGACCTTGACGGCGAACCGAGTGGACGGCACCACCTGGAATGCGTCGCCCGCCGCGATGTACTCCTTGCAGCGCCGCACGATGTCCTCGTAGTCGGCCTGCGTCATGTTCGCGCGGACCTCCAGCGGACCGGTGCGCACGGGCGTGGGCGCGGTTGCGGGAGCGGGCGCGCGGAGCTTGGCGACGAGTTCCTCGATGCGCGCGGCGGCCTTGTCGTAGGCTGCGCCCGGGTCGCCGGTGACGCGCGCGTTGCAGAGCACCTTGATGCGATGGCGAACGTGGTCGAAGATGAGTAGAGAGTCGGTGAAGAGGAAGCAGCAGTCTTCGAGGCCCAGGTCATCTTCGGTGTCGTTCGGCAAGTCCTCGAAGAAGCGCACCACGTCGTAGCCGAGGAAACCAACCGCTCCGCCGCAGAAGCGGGGCAGGCCCTCGATCTCCACGAACTGGTAGCGCTGCATCAGCCCCTTCAGGAGCGAGAGCGCGTCCTCGCCCGGCTTGATCTCCGCGAGGCGCTGGTTGCCCTCGTCCTCGACGAAGGCGGCGCGGCCCTTGGTGCGCAGCGTGAGGAAGGGGCGCGAGCCGAGGAAGGAGTAGCGGGCCAGGCGCTCGCCGCCCTCGACGCTCTCCAGGAGGAACGAGGGGCCGTCGCCGGCGATGCGGTCGTAGGCGGAAACCGGCGTGAGGCGGTCCGCGAGGACCTCGCGGTACACGGGGATCAGGTTGCCCCGTTTGGACAGCTCGATGAACTCCTCGCGCGAGGGGGTCAGCATGGCGGCCTCGATGGATGCCCAGGGCGGGATTCGAACCCGCAAGCCTTGCGGCGGGAGATTTTAAGTCTCCTGTGTATGCCGTTCCACCACCCGGGCGGCGTTGCCAACAGTATAGGGTCGGGTGGCGGTGTGTGTCAACGGCAGGGGGATGGGGGATGGGTGTTGGGGTCTGGCTGGATGGCGGCGAGGGCGGAGAGGTGAGAGGCGAGGGCGATGGGCCTCGCAGTAGCATGCAGGCCGTGTTGGCGGCCCTCAGCCGCCGCCGGCGGGAGCTTCGGCGAGCAGCCTGGGCGGAGGGTGGGCTCGTCGTCGCGCTGCTTGCCGCCATGGGCACCGTCCTGGTCCGTATGCTGTACCGTGCGGCGGGCCACCGTGACGTGAATGACCTGGTCACCTGGGCCTTGATGATCGCGCTCTATGGCTCCCTCCAGGCCCTCGCCAGACTCGGCCGGAACCGCGGCGATGAGCCCGTGATCGGCTGCATCGCACAACTGAACGAGCCCTCGGCAACAGGGCTGCTGGTAGATGCGGCCGCCATGGCCTGGCCACCGAGCATTCGCACCGCCCTCTGGTCCAAGGTGGCCGAACTCCTGCCGCAGCTCACACCCGCCGAGCGCGCAGCCCTAACGCCGCAGCACTACCGCACCCTGCGCGCGCGCCTTGCCCCGGGCGGCGACCCCACGTACCGGCCGGACGAGAAGGAACGCGCGCTCGTCCGCACCATCCTGGAGTTCATGGCCGAGTCCGGGCATCTGGACGTGCAGCAGGAACTGAACCTCCTCTCGGAGCCCTGGCGACATCCCGAGGTCCGTGCCGAGGCCCGCAAGTGCCGCGACCGCCTACTGCAGGTGCAAGCCGACGCCCAGCGCAGCGGCACCCTCCTCCGCCCGGCCGACGCCCCCGGCGAGACGCTGCTGCGGCCCGCGGAGCCCGCGCCGGAGGAGCAACTGCTGCGCGCGGTTGACGGAGAGGCGGAATGAGGCGCGAACGGACGGAAGAGGAGTGCCTGCGGCGGGTGCGGCGAGCAGCGCGGGCGCGCCGTCCGCGCAAGCTGCTGCTCGCCGCATTGTGGGTGGTCCTGGTCCTCGTTGGCTTCGCCGGCATCTACTTCGGCTCCAAGCCGATGAAGTACGTGGGGGCGATGGCGAACCTGGTCGGCACGTTCGGCATGCTTGGTATGCCGTGGTGGCGCGACCGGTCTCTGGCGGCCGCCATCGCCGCCCTCAGGAGCACGGGGGCGCTGCCGGACGTCATCACGCTCCTGGACCACGACTGCGGGCGGCAGACGCGGGAGGCCGCCACGAGGAAGATCGCCGAACTGCTCCCGCTCGTCAGGCCGGATGCCCTGCGTCTCGACGCGGACTCCCTGGCGCTGCTCCGCGCACACCTTGCGTGGTCTCCGCGCCGGCTGCGTGCCGACTTCTGCGTCGCGGTGCTCGACTACCTTGCCGCCATCGGGGACACGACGGCGCTGGAGATGGCCGAGGACCTCGCCGACCAGGATCTCAAGCCAGACCCACTGGCGGCCGCCCAGCGCTGCCGCGACCGCCTGCTGGCGGTCCAGGCCGACGCCGCGCGCAGCGGCTCCCTCCTCCGCCCCGCCGAGGCGCCCGGCGAGACGCTGCTGCGCCCTGTGGATCCCGCGCCGGAGGAGCAACTGCTGCGAGCAGTGGGTGGGGAGGCGGAATGAGCCCGAGACCGGAGTCAGCCGATGCAGCGGCGGAGCGAGTGCGGCGAGCCACCGACACGTACCGCCGCCTGAAGAGGGTCCAGACCATCGGCACGCTGGCGTTCTGGCTCGGAGCCGGAGCCGTGCTCCTGCTAGTGCCGGGCAACCACCCGTGGGCGTCCGTGGCGGCGCCCTCGGTCGGGGTCGCGGTCATCTCGGCCCGCTGGCTGCTCGGCCTCCGCAACAGGGCGGCTCTCTGCGCGGCGATCGAGGCACTCGACGACGCCGAGCATCTGGGGCTCGCCATCTCGGCCTCGCTCGAGGGCCTTGAACTGCCCGCCGATGCGCGCGATCGCGCCAGGAGGCGGGTAACCGATCTGCTTCCGCTCGCAATGTCGCGGCGCCACTGCCTGCCGCCCCGGGAGATGGCCGCGCTGCGAGCCCTGGCAAGCGGGGTAGGCATCACCCTTCAGATCCGTGCGCTCGCCTACATGGCTGAGGTCGGCGATCTGGGAGCGATCCCACTGGCGACACAGCTCAGCGCGCGCGCGTCTTCGCCGGAAGTCCGCGAGGCCGCCGCCCGCTGCCGGGACCGCCTGCTGGCGGTTCAGGCCGACGCCGAGCGAAGCGGCTCCCTCTTGCGCCCCGCTGAAGCGCCCGGCGAGACGCTGCTGCGGCCCACGGAGCCTGTGGCGGAGGGGCAACTGCTGCGCGCCGTGGAGGGGGAGGCGGAATGAGCCGCGAGCGGACGGAGGAGGAATGCCTGACGCGTGTCGGCGCGGCAGTCCGGGCACGCCGTGTCCGTGGGCGCACCTGGCGCGTGGCGGAGCTGAGCGCGGCGACGCTCGGGTTCGCGACGGTGTTGGCCGGGCGCAGCGCGGGCTGGGCTGCCGCACTCACATACTCGCCCATGCTTGTGGGTGTCCTCAGCCCGTTCACTGTGCTGCTGCTGGGCCTGTGGCGCTCGCGCTCGCTGGCCGATGCCGTGCGCGGACTGCACGACCCCGGGGCTGTCCGACTGGTTACCGGCCTCCTACGGGACGACTGCGGCCGACAGGTGCACGCGGCAGCGTTGGACAAGCTCGGCGAGATGCTGCCGCGCGTCCCGCAGGGCTCGCCGGCGTTGAGCGAGGATGAGTTGTACCTGCTGCTGATGCACCTCTGCGGCCCTCACCGCGACCGGCACGGGTGTTACTGCGTCGCTTCCCTCGATGCCTTCGCGAGCGGCAGCTATCTGCGGGCGCTTGGCGCCACCAAGGAGTTGGCCAGGACCGCGCCGGACGGACCGGTTCGCGAGGCCGCCATCCGCTGCCGCGACCGCCTGCTGGCGGTCCAGGCGGACGCCGAGCGCAGCGGCTCCCTGCTCCGCCCCGCAGAAGCGCCCGGCGAGGCTCTGCTGCGGCCCGCGGAGCCCGTGCCGGAGGAGCAGTTGCTGCGGGCAGTCGAGGGAGAGGCGGAATGAGGCGCGAGCGGACGGAGGAGGAGTGCCTGCGGCGAGTGAGCCAGGCATGCGCGGCGCGCCCGCGGCGGCGTTGGGCCCTGCTCGCCGCGGCTCTGGCCGCCGGCGGCGTGGCGATGTACGGCATCAGCCGCTACCTCTGGTGGGCGCCTATCGCCATCGGCGTGGAGATTCTGTGCCTGGTGTTCCCTGTGTTCGTGGCGCCATACTGGCGGGATCGATCGCTGGCGGACCGCGTCCGGGTGATCCGCGACCCGCAGGCGCTTGAGAGCATCGCCATGCTGATCGACATTGACACCGGCAAGCGGACCCAGCAGGCGGCCATCGCGAAGATCGCCGAACTGCTGCCACAGGCTCAGCCCGCCGCCCTGCGCCTGGACGATCGCACCGTGCAGTTCCTGATCAGCGCCTACCACTCCGCACCGCCGAGCCATCGCGCCACCTACATTGGGGCGGTGTTGGAGTACGCCGCCGCCATCGGACACGCTCCGGCGCTGGCAGCGACCGCGTGGCTCGATGAACACGAGGCAGACCCGGTCATCCGCGAAGCCGCCATCTGCTGCCGCGACCGCCTGCTGGACGTGCAAGCCGACGCCGAGCGCAGCGGCACTCTCCTGCGCCCCGCAGAGGCACCCGGCGAGACGCTGCTGCGGCCCGCGGAGCCCGCGCCGGAGGAGCAGTTGCTGCGCGCGGTGGATGGAGAGGCGGAATGAGGCGACTGAGATGGTGGCGGCCTGCCCCCCGACAGCAGGCGCCGGCGACGCCCGAGCGATTCCGCCAGGACGCGCGCTGGATGAGACTATACGTTCGCCGACTCCTTCAGGGAACAGCGTGCTGGGTCGTCGTCCTGGCCATCACATCGTCGGTCTCCGCCTCCATGTCGGTCGGCTGGATCATTGCGCCGGGTTGGCTCGCGATGTTGGTGCGTTTCTGTCCCACGGTCCTCGTGGCGCCGGCGATGGTGGTCTGGACGATGCTCAACGTGGCGACATCCGCGCGCCTGGAGCAGGGCATCGAGGCCGCGGAGAGCGCGGAGGATGTGCCAGCGCTCCTCGACCTGTTGGCGCACCTCCGACGCAACAACGCCGAGGTCGCTGCCAAGCTGCGTAACCTGCTGCCCATGGTCGCCGACTTCGGGGCGCTTCGGATGGACCGCATGCACCGAGCCGCCTTGCGCGGGGTTCTCCGCCACCAGGATGCCGGCCTCGTACTGGCCGCCCTGGGCGCATTCGAGAGGGCGGGCGACACCTCGGATTTGGACGCTGTGCGCCCCCGGAGCCACCCGAGCTGTCCGGAAGCCGTGAGGGATGCTGCCGCAGCGTGCATCGCGGCGATCGAATGGCGCGCGGCCCAGGCTCGGAGCCAGGCCGCCCTCCTCCGCCCCGCCGAAGCGCCCGGCGAGGCTCTGCTGCGGCCCGCGGACGGCGCAATCCGTGACGACGCAGCGCTCCTCCGACCCGTCCAACAAGAGGAGGAGGCGCAAGCCAACGAGGTGCGGGGAGGATGATGAACCAGGCGGTCCATCACCCGTCCAGGCGGCGCTCCAACTCATCGCGGGAGATCGTCGGTTGCCGACGCCGGTCCTGGATCATCCGCCAAAACGCGGGATCGCTGGCGGTCTGTAGGTCCTCCAGGTCGTATCCCTCGACGCCGATGACAACGGCCGCAGGCTTGCCGGCGCGGGTCAGCACCACTTGCTCCGCCTGCGAATCTGCGGCACAGCGTGCCAATGCGTCAGCGGGATCGCCAATCTCGATGAGCTTCATAGGATGTCCTCGGTGGTGGCGTGAGGTGGTTTGCGCCTCACAGCCCGTATCGTCACTGTTGCATCTGTCTCGGAAACGTCGTAGAACACCCGGAACTCACCGACCCGAAGCTCCCAGATAGGCGGCACATGCTCCCACGGCGGAGCCAGATTCGGAAGCGGCTTGCGGTTCCGCGCGACGGTGCCGGCATCGTGCAGCAGACTGCGGTCGACCGCACCGAGCACGGCCTGCCGGTCTGCCGCCCGGAGCTGCCGCAGGTCGTGTGCTACGTCTTCGGCGAAGACGATACGGTACATGCACCCATTGTATCACAGCGTCGCACGCACAGGAGGAACGCGATGCCAGGCGCCGAAGAGCTGATCGAAGCCGCGAAGTGCGGCGACGTGGGCGCCGTTCAGGCGCTCCTCGATGCCGGGGTGCCGCCCGACGCGGCGAACGAGCGCGGCATCGAGGCGCTGGCGGTCGCGGCCGGCACCGGGCGCCTCGCGGTGATGGAACTGCTCATCGAGCGCGGGGCCGACGTGAACGCCAGCGGGCCGCTCGGGGTGACTCCCCTAGGGATCGCGCTGCGCCCCGGCAACGAGGAGGCCGTGCGCCTGCTGCTTGAGGCGGGAGTAGACCCGAACGGAACTGGGGAGCAGCGTGGCGTCCACCTGTTCATGGCCGTCATGGGGCAACACCACCAACTCGCGGCCATCCTCCTGCTCGCGGGCGCGAATGCGAACCTGGTCACGCGCGGCGGGTCGTCGCCGCTCCTCTCGGCGCTGCTTCAACGGGACCTCGACATGATCCGGATACTCCTGGAGCACGGCGCCGACCCGGACCGGCCTGTGCAGCCCGGCAACAGAACGCCACTCGCCCTGGCCATATCGCTCGGACACCAGCGCGCCGCAGCCGATATGCTGGTCGATCACGGAGCCGATGTGAGCGCGCTCAAGGACGACTGGCTCGTGCCCGACCGCACCTACAAGCGCCTGACCCGGCGCTCCAAGAAGCCTGTCCCGCCGCGTACCGGCCCGGTGCCTCGGCCCGCCCTCGACCAGTTGCGCGACGAGTTCGACGACGATGACGCCATGGACGAGCTGCTCGGCGCGATGCCGCTCGACGTGCCGGTGGATCAGTGGTTCGCCAAGATGCCGCCTGAGGAGCTGGAGCGCGTGAAGGGCATGATGGAGCGCGCGGTGGGGCTGACGGCGCCGGACGAGGACGAGCAGGAGCCGCGCCCGTGAGCCATCCGCCCACCGATGCCGATGCCGTCCGCTCGCTGACGCGCATGCTCGCCGCGCGCGAACGCGCCTACGTATGGCAGCAGGCGCTGTACCCGCTGCTCTGGATCGCGTTGATCGGCTCGCACCACTGCCTTCGGGGGAGACCAGTCCTGGAGGATCTGAGCGCGGTCCTCGCTCTGCTCCTGACGGCGCTTTGGGCCTACGCAGGCATCTGGCAATTGGGCGGGGACCGCCGGCTGGCGCGCACCGTCGAGCGGGTGAGCGACCCCAGCGCCGTGGGCGCGATCGTGAAGGCCTTCCAGCACGGGCGGACGCAGGCAAGGGTGGCTGCGGCCAACGCCCTCATCGAGCTGCTGCCCGGCGCGGCCGTCGTCGTGCCTTGCCCGCTAACCGAAATGCAATACGCGGTGCTGCACGGGGTTCTGGAGGACAAGTGGCTGCCGGAAGCGCTGCCGAGCAGGCAGAAGATCGCCCTGAAGCTGGCCATCATGGACCACGTCGCCGCCGTCCACGACACGGGCGCCCGCGGCTCGATCGACTACCTGGCCAGGTTCTGCAGCCACCAGGAGCTGCGCAGCGCGGCGATTCGCTGCCAGGCCCGGCTCCGCGAGGTAGCAGCCGACGCCGAGCGCAGCGGCTCCCTCCTCCGCCCCGCCGAGGCGCCCGGCGAGACGCTTCTGCGCGCGGCTGAGCCTGTGGAGGAGGCGCAACTGCTGCGGCCGGCGGAGGGAGCGGCGGAATGAGGCGCATGGCGACACCTGCGGGGCGGCTCCACGATCTCGCGCGGCGCGAAACGATCCGCCGCCGCCTCGTGCTCGCAGCGGGACTGGTTCTGTGCGCTGCCTCCTGCGCGATCATCCTGGCGCGCGGGGGGCCCTACTCGGTGGTCGGCGTAGTCGCCATCCTCCTACTGTGCGGCACTGCGTATCTGATGGGCTCGCCGCCCAGCGCCTCGACGGACGAACTCGCCGCTACGGTCGGAACGGCGCACGAGGCGGCCGACCTGCCCAGCCTCGTCTCGCTGCTCGGCCCCGGTTGCGACGGCGAGCCGCGCGACACGGTTCTGAGCCGGATCGCCCGCCTGCTGCCGCTCTTCGACGGAGAGCAGTCGCCTGTGGCGCCGGCTGACCTGCGCAAGCTGATGGGCGAGATCGCGAAGCCGCCCCGCTACCTGCACACGGACTTCTGCATCGCCCTGCTGGACTACGCCTCGCGAGCCTCGTACACGCCGGCCCTGGGCGCGGCCAGACGGCTCTCCGGCAAGGACTGGCACCCGGCCATCCGAAGCGCCGCGCGCCGGTGCCGCGCCCGTCTGGAAGCCACCGAGAGGGAGATGGCGCGGCGCGGCACGCTGGTGATGCCCGCCGACGAACCTACGGCCGAGACGCTGCTGCGCGCCGCGGTGCCAGTGGCCGAGGAGCAACTCCTGCGCCCGGCGGAGGGGAAGGGTCCATGAACGAGCGCTCCCCCGATCTGGTAGATACCAAGGACGCCGACCGGCTCGACGCCATCGGTGCAGTATGCCGCGCCGATGGACCCAGCCGCCTTGAGACCGTCGAGCCGCTGGCGCACGCAGCGCTCTTCTTCGCCCTCGGCGTGGTGTGGGCCAGGGCGCCGGCTGGCGATGCCCGCCTTGTCGCCGCGCTCGCGGCCGCCTGCTGCGCAGCGGTGGCGTGGCGCCGCCTCGCCCGTTGGTTCGCGCGAGACCCGAGCGCGCTGCGCCAGGTCGCGACCTGCGCCGCCGCGATCGAGGACCCACGAGCGATCCGGAGGCTGCTGGAACTGGCCGACGGAGTCGGCCCCGCTCACCGCGACGCGCTGCTCGACGCCGTCGGCCGGCTCCTGCCCCACGCCGATGCGGCCACCATCGACGCGCTCACGTGGAGCCAGTTGGAGGTCCTGCGCCGGATGCTGACGCCTGGCCACGCGGGGCCAGCCTTCGGCCCGGGCATGGAGGAGCGGCGCGCCATCGCGGCAGTGCTGGACGCCATGGGCCGCCGCGGCCACTACCCGGCCAGAGGAGAGGCAGCAGCCCTGCTGGGGTCCTGGCGCACGGTGGAAGTGCGCGACGCGGCGCGCGCCTGCCTGGCCCGCCTCGACGAGATCGAGGCGGCGGCAAGCCGCGCCGGCGCCCTCCTTCGCCCCGCCGAGGCGCCCGGCGAGACGCTGCTGCGCCCGGCGGAGCCCGCGGCGGAGGAGCACTTGCTGCGGGCCGCCAACGTGGAGACGGCACGCCGGCCCGGCTGTGCGCGCCCCGACGAGGCATCCCACGATGGCTAACGAGCATCGGGAAGCCGGCTCCTCCGGTGAGGCGACGGCCGATCGGATCATGCGCATACTCCGCTCGCGCGACCGGGTCGGCAGCAGCACAGGCATCGCGGCCATCCTGCTGATGGCAGTGTACGGCGTGTCCTGCTTCGAGCCACGTCTGGCCCCGCTCCGGCCCGTGGCGCAGATCGGGTTCTGGGCATGCGCGGCCACGGCCAGCATCCTGCGGCCGAGATGGCGGAGCAGGGCGGACGCAGACCTTGCTGCGGCCATCCGCGCAGCGAGCCACCCTCGTCATCTGAGCGCCGTACTGGCCGCGCTGCATGGGGTGGGCCCACTCTCGCGACATGCCGCCGCCAGGAAGCTCGCCGAGCTGATCCCCGCCATCGCTCCGAGCGACCGGGAGATCCTCTCCGCCGCAGACCTCGCGCTGCTGAAGGCCACGGTTGCCGGAACGTTGGGCGAGCTGGACCTGCCCGAGCCCGAGCGCATCGCCTTGAAGGTCGCGGTGCTGGACCACTTCGGCGCGATCGGGTACACCGGGGCGCTCGGCACGACGCGCGAGATGATGCGGTTCTGCGGCGACCGCAGGCTGCGCGAAGCCGCCACCCGCTGCCGCGACCGCCTGCTGGCGGCGCAATCCGACGCCGCGCGCAGCGGCACGCTCCTCCGCCCGGCCGACGCCCCGTGCGAGGAGGTGCTGCTGCGGCCCGCAGAGCCGGTGGCCGAGGAGCAACTGCTGCGGCCGGCGGAGGGAGACCAGGCGTGAGCAGCCGGTGCGGCGAGGGCGAGTGCGTTCGGCGGGCGGAGCAATGCCTGCGGCTTGCCCGCCTGCCCGATCGCGTCTCAACCGTGGCGCTGCTCGTCCTGGGCGCCCTGGTCACGGTCGGCGACCGGCTGGCCCCGAGCCTCGCCATGCATGTTCCGGGGCTGCTGGGCGTGTTCCTGGCGGCGGAGTGGGCCTGCCTGCTGGCGTCGGGCCCAGCGCGCCGATGGCTTGACCGCGCGCTCGCCGCCGCGCTGGAGGGCCTGCATCGGCCGGAGCACGCGGGCATCGTTCTGCGAGGGCTCTGCCTGCACGGTCTTCCCCGTACTGGTGAGGTAGGGCTGCGCAAGCTGGGCGAACTGCTGCCGGGCGTTGCCGGCTCGGCGAGCCCCACCGCTTCCGAGCTGGCGATGCTGCCGCGCATCCTGGCCGCCGCGCCGACCGCCGGCTGCGACGAGGCGTTGGTCGCGCTGATCGGCTGCGTGGGTATCATCGGGTACGCGGATGCCGCGCCGATCGTGCACGCCATGGGCGGCGACGGCTACAGCCCGGCCGTGCGCGAGGCAGCCCGCACCTGCGCCAACCGCCTGTCGCCAGCGCAGCGTCGTGGGGAGGGCGCCGACGTGTTGCTCCGACCCGCCGGGCCGCCTGCCGAGGAGCCGCTGCCTCTGCGCGTGGCTGGGCCCTGCGCCGCGACGGCCTCCGAGCGCCGGGCCGGGCTCACCGAGGGAAGCATCGAATGAGCGCATTGCAGCAGCCCCCGCAGGCCATCGCCGACCTGGCGCAGGCGGTCCGCCAGAGGCGGCGCGCGAGGATGATGCGCAACACCGCTGAGGCCATCGCCTCAATCCTGCTGATCGTGTTCATGGTGGCGGACATCGCCCGGGGGCACGCGGGGCAGAGCGCCATCTACCTGATCTACCCGCTTCTCAGTCTCCTCACCACGTCGCACCGCCGGCAGGCCAACGAACGCGACGATGCCCTCGTCTCCGCGGCGCTCAGCGAGGCGTCCAACCCGAAGGACGTGCCGCTGCTCCTCGATGCCATGACCTTCCTGCTTCCGAAGGGTCAGACGGAAGCGTGGGCGCGCATCACGGACCTGCTGCCCCGGATGGCGCCGGCTGAGTTGTCCGCGCTCACGCCGGTCCACTTCCGCGCGCTCGCCGAGCGCCTGGCGCCAGCCGGCCAGCCGGCCTTCAGGCCCGACCCCGAGTACCGCCGCGCGCTGCTGGCGCCCCTCGATCTGCTGACCCGCACCACGCACACGCTGGCGCTGCCCCAGGTCGAGAGCCTGCTGCGCGTGTGCATGAACGAGGAGGTCCGCACCGCCGCGCGAGCGTGCCGCGTGCGCCTGCTGCAGTCCGACGCCGCGGCCACCGCGAGCGGCACGCTCCTCCGCCCGGCTGAAGGACCGACAGCCGACGCCGACCGCCTGCTGCGCGCCAGCGAGCCCGCGCCAGGCGAGGCGCTCCTGCGCGCAGCCGACAGGGGGCAGGAATGAGCACGCGACGCGGCGATCCCCAAGCCCTTGTGGACCTACCGCTCGAGCGGCAGCTCGGCAGGATAACCTGGGCGCTGCGACGACGAGACGATGCCGCTGGCGCCAGCACACGGGAGTGGGTCACTGCGGGAGCGCTCGCGGGCCTCGCCGCACTCCTGTTCCCACTCCAATGGGCGCCCAGGCTCGCGCTGGCGACCGCAGTTGGGGTCGTCGCTGGACTGATCTGGGACCAGTCCAGCCGGCGCACGCGCGAGGCGGCCACGGACGCGGACGATGCGCAGATAGCCGGAATGGTCTCGCTCATCCGCGATCCGGACGCGATCGAGTGGCTGCTCGACCATGCGGCATGGGGAGGCCCGAAGACGAAGGCCGCGATGTGGGACAGGATCGACGCTCTGGTCCACACCAGGCGCGACCCGGGCGCGGATCTGCCCTGGCTCCTGGGCCGCCTGGGCAGGACGCCGTGGCAGGTCAGCGACGCCGCGTGGGAGACGATCGCCGACATGGCGCCCGCGGCCGGGGCCGCCATCATCGAGCACACACGGCCCGAGGATCTGGACTGGATCGCGGGCGAGATGGTGCGTCAGCTCAACCGCAACCCGGTGCCGCTCTCGATCCTCCAGGAACGCGTTGCGGCGCTCGCCCGCCTCCTCGCCGACGCCGGCTACGTGCCCGCGCTGCCGAAGCTGGACGACCTTGCGAGGTCCTGGCGCCCCGAGGCCGTCCGGATCGCAGCGCAGGCCGCAGCCGCCCACCTGCGCGAGACCGAGGAGCGCCGCAAGCGCACGGACCGCCTCCTCCGCCCCGCGGATGCCCCCACCAGCGAGACGCTGCTGCGCCCCTCCGAGCCTGTCTCCCCGGAGCACCTGCTGCGCCCCGCCGAGGCGGACACCGAATGAGCGCCCGCCGCCCCGACCCAGAGGCCATCGCCGACCTGCCCCTCGGCGAGCAGATCGCCGCGATCGAGCAGGCGATGAGCAAGCGCGACGCGACTGCCGCCGAGGGCATCTGGGAGCGCGCCGCGATGGGCTCTCTCGCCGGGTTCGCCGTTCTCATCTTCCCGCTTCCCTGGGCGCAGCGGTTCGCCCTGGCAGGCGCCGTGGGTGTCCTCGCCGCCAGGGCCTGGATGAAGGGGAGTTGGCGCGGCGCCGAGATGGATGAGCAAAACGCGTGCGTCGCGGCGATGGTTGCCTACATCAGCGACCCGACCGCGCTGCCCTGGCTCCTGGAGCACGCCGACGCCAGTCCGCCCATCATCCGCGATGCCATCCTGTCGCGCGTGGCGCGGACGCGCGGCGAGCGACGCAGCGCGGAGGACGTCCGGTGGCTTATGGACCATGCGGCGGACCTCCCGGCGGCTTCCATCCAGGCGGCCAGTGTCGTCCGTACCAGGCGGAAGGCCGGGGACTTCGAGTGGCTCCTGGACCACGCCCAGCACCCGGCGCCTTCGGTCCGTGCAGCCGCGTGGGAGACCGCCGCCGAAGTCGCTCCCACTGCGGACCGGGCCATACTCGACCAGGTGCCGCGCGCCAAGCTCGACTTCATCGCGGCGGAACTCGTGCGACTGGCCGAGGCGATGCTGCTCGGGACGGAGGAGGACCAGCAGCTCGCCGCGGCGCTCATCGACCTGCTCGCCGACGCGGACCATGTCCCGGCCATCCCCGCCCTGGAGGAGCTGACCAGGTCCTGGCGCCCCGAGACCCTCCGCAGCGCCGCCCAGGCTGCTGTCGCCCACCTGCGCGAGGTGGCAGAGATGCGCAAGCGCACGGACCACCTCCTCCGCCCCGCCAACGCGCCCGGCGAGACGCTGCTGCGTGCGGCCGAGCCGGTCGCGGACGAGACGCTGCTGCGGCCGGCGGAGGGGGATGGTGCGCTATGACGCAGCGCGACAAAGCGCCCGGCGCCCTGCCGGACATCGCCCGAGCCATCAGTCTGCGCCGCCGACAGAGGCGGGTGGAGGCGGCCTGGTCGTGGGGTCTGCTCTGCGTACTACTCGTACCCGGCCTGGCGTTCGATGCAGCGTGGGTGCGCAAGGCCCTACTCGTCGGCTGGGCGATGGTCGGCTGGGCGATCCAGGCGCGGCTGCGTGCCCTGAGCGCGGCCGACGACGAGGCCCTCGCCAGCGCCGTCGCCGACGTGCAGCACCCCGCCGACGTGCCGCAACTGCTCGAATGCCACGAGCTGCTCCAGCTCCGCCGGCATCGCGCGACGATCCTGGCGAAACTTGCCGAGTTGGTGCCGCGTATGGCGCATGCCGAGGTAGCAGGCCTGAGCGCGGCGAACTGGGAGGCGGTGCGAGGCGTGCTGCGGTTTGGTGGCGCTGGCCCGATCGCTCTCTGCGGCCACCAGCGTGCGGCAGTCCTCGCCGTGCTGGCGCTCGTCGCGGATGCCGGGCACGACCAGGCGCTGGCGGCGGTGGCCGACGTGGCTGAGCGCGCCGTCGATGGCGAGGTTCGCTCCGCCGCCCGCGCCTGCGCCAAACGCCTGCAGGCGGTGCGCGATGCGGCGCAGCGGAGCGGCGCCCTCCTCCGCCCCGCTGCCGCGCCCGGCGAGACGCTGCTGCGTCCGGCCAAGCCGGAATCGCGAGATCAGCTACTTCGGCCTGTCGCGGAGGAGGATGCGCCGTGAGCGAAGCCGAGCACGAGCCACCGACCGAGCAGGACGACCGCGCGCGCCTCGACCGGGTGGCCCGCATCCACAGGCACCGGACGAAGGTAGGCGCGAACGCCCTGGGAGAGGGCATGGCCCATCTGCTCGGGCTGTGGCTCCTGACGATAGGCATCCTGAACGCCCGCAGCGACGCTGCTCAGTGTGTGCTCGGCGGCCTCGCGGCGGCCTGGGTCGTCGTGGCGTACGTCCGCATGCGCCCTCGCGGCGCGGTGGAGCAGGCCGAGATGGACCGGATGATCCTCGACATCCGGTCCATCGGCGATCCGAGCGCGATCGGGCCGCTGCTCGACATGCTCGCAGAGATCGGCGACGCGGGCCGCGAGGAGATATGGGCCGCCATCGACCGTGTGGCGCCGCGCATGGACGACGCGACCATCGACGCGCTGTCGGCCGAGCAACTCGAGATGCTGCGCGTGGTTCTCCGCCTGGCTGCGGCGCCCAGCGTCGATCCCGCGGCGCGCGAGCAAGGCCCGGCGCTGATCGCGATCCTGCGCGCGATGGCTCGGCGCGGCTACCTGCCGGCCCTCTCGGAGGCCGGCGCCCTCACGGACGAACGGCAGCCGCGCGAAGTGCGCGAGGTCGCGCGGGCCTGCCTGGCACAACTCCGACAGGCCGCCCGATACGCCAGGCTGAGCAGCACCCTCCTCCGGGCCACCAGCGCGCCGGACGCCGAGACGCTGCTGCGCCCGTCAGCGCCGGTGGGTGAAGAGCAGTTGCTGCGGCCGAGCGGCGGAGAGGACAGATGACGAACGAGCGCACCGGAGCGGAAGGGCACGACACGATCCGCCCGCAGGACCGCGAGCGGCTCAACGCTATCGCCCGGGCCTGTGCGCATCATCGCGCGCTCGGGCCGCGTCTGGGCGCCGAGATCGCGGGCCATCTCGTGGCGATCTTCCTCCTCTGCTTCGGTGCGGCCGGCGCGCCATCGTTCGCCGTCGGCGCGCTGGTCGCCGGCTATGCCGCGCTCTGGGGCTACCTCGCGTGGCGCCGGCTGATGCGGCTGCTGGCCGAGGATGAGGCGGCGCAGCGGCGGATCGTCGTCACCGCTCGCGGCATCCGGGACCCGAAGGCCGCGTTCAGGCTGCTCGATCTGGCGTTCGAGGTGCGCGACCCCGAGCGCCAGCAGGTGATCGCGGCGGCGAGCCGGCTCGTCGCGGAAATGGACGACGACACCGCCGCGGCGTTCACGCCGGCGCAGCTCGACATCATCCGCACGCTGCTCGCGGCGGCCGGCGGCATTCCGACCTCCGGCGCGAGCCCCGACGAGCGGCGCGTCACCATCGGCATCCTGCGGATCATGGCGGCGCGGGGCTACCAGCCGGCCAGGCGCGAGGCGGCGCTCATCGCGAACTCGTGGTCGGCACCCGACGTCCGCGACGCGGCGCTGGCCTGCCTGACCCGCCTGGAGGAGCTGGAATCGTCGGCGGTGCTGCGGGACTCGCTGCTCCGCCCCACGGACGCCCCGGCCGACCAGACGCTGCTGCGGCCCGCGGAGCCTGCCGGCGAGGAGCAACTGCCGCGGCCGGCCGAGGGGGAGCAGGATTGAGGCGACGGCGGGACGATCCGGTGACGCGCGGCCTTACGGGCTTGGCGGCATCCGTTCGGCAGAGGCGCACGCGCCGGCGCCAGCTGGCGGTGGCCATGAGTGCGCTGTACATCGTGTGGTTCGTGGTCAGCTTCACGGTCAGCAACACCGCCACCAAGGGCGCACTGCTCGCCGTCTGGACCGTGCTGGTGCTCGCCACGGGGGCAGCATTTGCCGCTCGCCGCGCCGCCGACGACAAGGCGCTATCCGCCGCCGTGGCCAGTGTACGCGGTCCTGCCGACGTGCCGCTCCTGATCGAGTGCAGAGCCGTGCTGGACAAGCCCGCGGACCGTGCAACCATCGAGGCGCGCTTGGCCGACCTGATCCCGGCGATGAGCGGGAGACGTGGCTGCGCTCCAGGAGTCGCACTTCGCCCAGATCGAGCGGATGGTGGAGCCCACCGGGACCAGCAAGGTGATGCCGTCCAGAAGCGAGCGCGACGCCCTCATCGCGCTGCTCGACATGCTGGCGCGAGCAGGGCACTGGCCATCGCTGCCCGCGGTGGAGGTGCTGGGAGAGCGCACGCTCGATGCAGAGGTCCGCAAGGCCGCCGGCCGGTGTCGCGGACGCTTGCGGCAGGCCGAGGCGGGCGCCGCGCGCAGCGGCACCCTCCTGCGAGCGGCCGATGCCCCATCCGATGGCGCGCTGCTGCGGCCCGCGGAGCCGGCCGGCGACGAGCAACTGCTGCGGCCGAGCGAGGAGCCGAATTGGGGGCGCCGCCGCGCGCTACTCCGGCGGCGCCTCCTTCGGTCGGTCAGGCGGCTGGGGCACCTCGTCGATGACGAAGTGGCGCAGGGGCTTCAGGTCGGCGCCGAAGGTCCACACCTGGATCGTGTGCGGCGTGAGGTTGGTGGGACTGCCGGGCAGCACGATGCGCACGCGGGCGACCTTCGGATCGGCCAGGTCGCCATCCCACGCAGACATCGGCAGCGTGGAGAGCTGCGCCCGCGTCTGCTCGTCCATCACGATCCCGCTGCGCGACTGGGCCGCCTCCAGCAGCCGCGGGCAGCGCCGGAACAGCGCGAAGAGCCCCTGCGCCTGGGCGACTCTGGCCATCACCGGGAACTCCTCGGCCAGAGCCTCGAGCTGCTTCGCCGTCTGCGTGTCGGCGGCCTCCACCACCAGGTCGAACGGCAGGTACTCGCCTGGCTTCGCGGCGCGGCGCAGCTTCCGCACCAGTTCCTGGTCCGGCGGCAGAGGCTCCAACGGCCACATGCTGGTTGTCGCGAGCAGCACCCCGTCACGCCGTTTAAGCATGAACCCCGACCGCCAGCACCCCATGCGCGGCACCCAGAGACCGCCCACGTACTCCCCCAACGTCCCCTTTTGGGGCTCGGGTATGTTGAGGTTCTCAGGTTCCCGCGGCAGGCGAGCCAGAAGCGGCACGCCGAACCCGACCGCGATCTGCTCCATGCGGCGCGACCAGTTGT
>CAZFLM010000049.1:0-29991 GCA_964519955.1 uncultured Chthonomonadaceae bacterium
AGGTGGGTTTTCCGCCGTTGCGGTATTGCGGTGTTCCCGCCGCGGGGACGGCCCAGGACCACCTCACCCCCGGCCCCTCTCCTTCGCAAGGAGAGGGGAGCACCGTCTGCAGCCGCTCGCGCTCGATGTGGGGGCTTGTGCCCCTGCCGCTTGCAGGGGGAGGGGGCGGCGCGGCCTGCTCGTCGCCCCGATCGACCACTGAACTTCCGCCGGTGTTCTACCGATGATTCGCGTCGATACATCGGTGAAACACCGGTGGCGGTTCGGCATTCGTTCGGGGCGCCGCGGAGGAGACGACGAGGATGGCAAAGGCTTCCCTGTCCAGCACACTCGGGCGGCTGAGCGGCACGCTGGGCGAGCAGGTGTACGTGCTGAAGGATGGGCGGATCGTCGTGCGCCAGAAGCCGACCTTCCGCATGCGCCCCACGGACAACCAGCGGACGAGCAACGAGCAGTTCCGCGCCGCCGCGGACGCCTGGAACGCGATGACGCGCGCCGAGGTGGAGGAGTGGAACGCCTACGCGCGCAGCCTGACGCGGCACGACCCGGAGACCGGCGCGGCCTACCACCCCACCGGGCAGAACGTGTTCCTCGGCCTGGCGCGCAAGTGGCTGCAGATGCACCCCGGCGAACCGCTCTCGCTCGCCCCGCCCACCGCCTCGTTCATCGGCGACGGCATCGCGATCGCGGTGGCAGGCGGCACGGGCCAGGCCACGTTCACCGCGAGCGCCCCGAACTCCGACGGCACGTGGACGGAGCTGCTGGCCCAGCGCCTGGCCAACGAGCGCCGCGCCCCGAGCCAGGCCTACCGCTCGCAGGGGTTCACGGTCTTCGCCCCGGGCGCCCTCAGCCACGCCATCGCCCTCGACCCCGGCTGGTACGCCCTGGCCTACCGCTTCGCCAACCCCGCCACCGGCCAGGCGACGGAGGCCGCGCCGGTGGCGGTGGTGGAGGTGGGGTAGCGATCGGTCGGCGACTGCCGAAAGTCTGAACGGCAAAAGGACCACCTCACCCCTTAACCCCCTCTCCTTCGTAAGGAGAGGGGGAACCCGGCGCTCCCCTCTCCTTGAGAAGGAGAGGGGCTGGGGGTGAGGTGGACGTTCGCCTTTGAGCCTGTCGCCCTCCGCCAACCAGCGCCATACCCGACTGTCGCGCATCGGTCGCCGGACCACCTCACCCCCTAACCCCCTCTCCTTCGTAAGGAGAGGGGGAACCAGACCGCAGCGCTGGCGGCCCTGGCGACGCACAACGTGCTCCCCTCTCCTTGAGAAGGAGAGGGGCTGGGGGTGAGGTGGCCGTTCGCCGTCGCCGGATCGGGGGTGAGGTCGCCGTCCGGCCTTCAGCCTTCCGCCGTCTCTCCGCCCGCGCCGCGGTCCGCCTCCGCGAGGATCGTGGCCAGCACACCCTCCAGGTTCTCGCGCACCTCGGCATTGGTGAAGCGCAGGAAGCGGAAGCCGAGGCGCTCGATATGGGCCTGGCGCTCTGCGTCGTACTCCCGCGCCAGGTCGGGCTCGTGCGTGGGGCCGTCAAGCTCTATCGCCAGGGCGGCCGCCGGGCAGCAGAAGTCCAGCACGAACGGTCCCACGCTGTACTGCCGCCGGAACTTGTGGCCCCCGAGGCCGCGGTCGCGCAGATACCGCCACAGCAAGCGCTCCGCAGGCGGCACTTCCCGCCGCAGCAAGCGCCGCTTCTCCAACTGATCGTGCCGGTTCCGGTGCAGCGTCATGGCTGTCCCTCCTGAAGGGCGATGGCTACGGCAAGACCACCTCACTCTTGAGCTGCTGTGGCGCAAAGACGACCCGGCCATTGGGCGGCTACGGTGGAAGAACCACCTCACCCCCTAACCCCCTCTCCTTCGTAAGGAGAGGGGGAACCAGACCGCAGCGCTGGCGGCCCTGGCGACGCACAACGTGCTCCCCTCTCCTTGAGAAGGAGAGGGGCTGGGGGTGAGGTGGACGTTCGCCGGGGCTGAGGCCGCCCTTCGCCCGCCTGCCGCTGCGCCTACCCCACCACCGACCAGGCGACGGAGGCGGTGGCGACCGGCATGGCCGAGGCGGGCGAGCGCCTAGAACTCCACCCCCGGCACGTCCGCGGCGTCCTCCTGGGCTTGGACGAGGGTGCGGAGGGAGGTCCAGGCGGCGTCGCAGACGAGGGAGTCCTCATTCCGGACCGCCGCGCGCACCGCCTGCAGCGCCTCCGGCGAGCCCTGGCCGACCGGACCCAGCGCCCGGGCCGCCGCCCACTGCACGCTCGGATCGCCGTCCCGCATCGCCGCGAGCAGCGCCTGCAGCACTTCCGCCGAGCCCTGGCCCACCGAACCCAGCGCCCAGGCCGCCGCCTGCCGGACCGTCGAACTTGCGTGCCGCAGCGCCGCGAGCAGCGCCTGCAGCGCCTCCGCCGAGCCCTGGCCGACCGAACCCAGCGCCTGGGCCGCCGGGCACAACACGCTCGGATCGCCATCCTGCAGCGCCGCGAGCAGCGCCCTCAGCGCTTCCGCCGAGCCCTGGCCGACCATACCCAGCGCCCGGGCCGCCGCGAACCGCACGCTCGGATCGTCGTCCCGCAGCGCCGCGAGCAGCGCCTGCAGCGCTTCCGCCGAGCCCTGGCCCACCGAACCCAGCGCCCGGGTCGCCGCGCCCCGCACGCCCAAATGGTCGTCCCGCATCGCCGCGAGCAGCGCCTGCAGCGCCTCCGCCGAGCCCTGGCCCACCGGACCCAGCGCCCAGGCCGCCGCCTGCCGCACCTTGCCGTCGTTCTCCCGCATCGCTGCGAGCAGCACCTGCAGCGCTTCCGCCGAGCCCTGGCCCAGCGAGCCCGACGCCTCGCCCGCCGCGTACCGCACGTTCACATCGTTGTCCCGCAGCGCCGCGAGCGCCGCCTTCAGAGCCGCCGCCGAGCCCTGGCCCACCGGACCCAGCGCCCAGGCCGCCGCCTGCCGCACCTTGCCGTCGTTGTCCCCAAGCGCCGCAAGCACTGCCTGCAGCACCTCCGCCGAGCCCTGGCCGACCGAACCCAGCGCCCGGGCCGCGGCCCACCGTACGCTCGCATCCCGATCCCGCATTGCCGAGAGCAGCGCCTGCAGCGCTTCTGCCGAGCCCTGGCCGACCGAACCCAGCGCCTGTGCCGCCGCCTGCCGCACCAGCCGGCTCTCGTCGTGCATCGCCCCGAGCAGCGCCTGCAGCGCCCGCTGCCCCGCGGGCGTATGGCGCAGAGCAGCCAGCGCCTCCGCGGCGGCATCGGCCAGGGGCTTCGCCTCGTTAAAGTGACGCGGCTGGAGGCACATCGGGACCAGCGCGTCGGCTGCCGCCGCACCGAGCGCCGCGTCGTGCGCCTCGCAGTCGCCCAGGCAGCGCGCCGCCAGGAGGAGGTCTCGGTGGAGGATGTCCTCGTGCTCCGACGGCTCGTAGCCGGTCGCCCCGTCCGGGCCGTCGGGGTTCCAGATGGCGGCGCGGATGAGGGTAGCGGCGTCCGCCTTGGTGCGCGAGGCCACGGCCAGACGGATGACCTCCTGCCAGCGCGAGCGGTGTCGCAAGCCGCGGATGAGCGCCGGCGCCCGCGAGAAGTCGGCGACCAGGTAGCGCGCCGCCCAGTACTCCTCGAACGTGAGGTGGAGGAACGCGAACGTGCCCTCGCCGCGCTCCACCATCAGCCCGCAGTCGTGGCAGAGGCGGCGCCAGAAGTCCTCCACCCGCTCCCCGACGGCGGCGCTCCGTGGCGGCAGGTGCTCCTGCTCGGCGCAGATGCGGCGGAGCTGCTCCTCGGCCTCGGCGCGAGTGATGAGGCCCGTGTCCTTGTTCGCGTGCATCCAGAAGGCCAGCGGCGCGAGCAGGGCGTCGGCCTCGGGCATCCGGACCACGCGTGCGTCGGGCCCCGCCTGCGCCAAGCGCCAGCCCTCCAGCAGCGCCCGCGACGCCTCCTCGTACAGCTCCACGCGGCGGTCCGGCAGGCGCTTGCCGGCGCGCTGGATGATGCAGAGCACGAAGAGCAGCAGCGGGTTCACGGCCAGCCGCCGCACGCCGTCGTCCTTGTCGATGGCTGCGAGGATCTGGTCGATGTCCGGCTGGGCGATGGCCGCGATCGACGCGTCCGCCAGACCGGGCGACTGCATCCGCTGGTACGCGACCTCGCGGCGGCGCACGAACCGCCCGATCTGCTCGCGGTCCATGTCGCACAGCGTCACTTGCGCGAAGCCCGGTCCGAGCCGGCACGTCTGGTAGCCGACGATGCGGCTCGTGACCAGCACCCGGCTCTTCCCGCCGACGCCCAGCGCGAAGTCGTCCACCTTCCGCGCGATGTCCGCCCGGGCCGCGTCGCCGGTCACCTCGTCCAGCCCGTCGAGGATGACGAGCGCCGTGCCGTCGGCCAGCGCCCGCTCGAAGAGCGCCGTCGCCTCGCTCTCCGATAGCCCCGACTCCTTGCGCGCCGTGTGCAGGAAGTCGCTCAGGCGGCAGGCGCCGTTGCCCCGCAGCGCCTCGGCGTACTCGGAGACGCGCACGAGGATGGGCAGGCACGCCCGGCCGTAGTCCTCGTCCGCCGGCTCGTCGGGAGCGGCGCCCTCTGGCACGGGGATCAGCGGTGGGGTGACGAGCACGCTCTCCCGCGCCGCCAGCGCCGCCGCCGCGAAGTGGCGCGCCAGGTAGCGCGTGAGCACCGTCTTGCCGGCCCCCGGATCGCCCAGGACCACCACGTGCTGGGACTCGCGCAGCGCCTGGGGAAGCGGGAGGCGACCTACGCGCGTTCGGCGCTCAATGCCGGACATCGGGTCGCACTCGGCGTCCTCTTCGCCTCTGCGCGCCGGGTCGCGCTGGGTGTCGTCGCCGCCCCCGGCAGCCGTGCGGACCGCCAGAGGTGGCACGTGCAGCACCATCTCGCGCACCTCCCGCTCGCCTGTGAGCGACACGTACACCTGGTCCAGCGGCAGCGCGCCGAGCTTGGACGCGTCCATTACGCCGCGCGTCTCCAGGTTCTCCCACCGGTCCCGCACGTACTGCAGGTAGCGCGTGCGGATGGCGTCGAGATCGAGTGCGGCGGCGGGCTTGCGGGCGTTGGAGCGGGAGCGGGCGGGTGCGGCGGGCTTGGGCGCCGCCACCGTCAGCGTGAACGGGTATCCACCGAGCGCCGCCGTGTCGACATCCTCGCGCCAGGCGTCCTTCTTGTCGCTCCAGCACCGGAGGAACACCACGCCCGCGCCGGTCTCCGTGTCGTACCGGACGTAGTTGTAGGCGTTCGTGTAGAGCGGGCGATCGGCGTTGCGCTTCTCGAAGGAGGACCCCGCGGGGACGACGACGCACTCGCCCTGCGTGCCGGAGACCTTCTCCACGCTCGCGTTGTGAGCGTGGCCGCGCAGGATGAAGTCGCAGTCCTTCCGCATCCGCGCCTCGACCTTGTTCCGGTCGAAGTCGGCCAGCCAATCGAAGGGGTGGTGCATCAGCCCGATGCGCACATCGGCCTCGGCCAGCTTGTCCAGCGCCATCTTGGCTTGGTGCTCGCCCGCTGTCAGCACGCCCTTGTCGTCAGGCTCGCCCTTCGGGTCCTTCCTGCGCGCGCACGTCAGCGCCGAGTTCAGCCCGGCGATGCCCACCTTGACGCCGCGCACCTCCACGACACGCGCATCGCCATAGCTGCCGAACCCGCCCGCGCCGAGCCTGCCCACCACCGCCTCGTAGGCGCTGAAGGGCCTCACAAGGTCGCCACGCAGCTCGGCCTCGTAGAACCAGTCATGCGCCGCCGCCTCGTCCGCGAACGGTGTGCTCAGTTGCACCGGAAGCCGGCGGTGGAGTTTCCAGTCCTGGTCGTGGTTGCCGGGGACGAGGAAGAGCTGGCTCGCCTTCACGCCTGCCTCCGCGAGCACGCGCTGGAGGAAGCCATCGGTCGCCTGCGCGAGCTGCGCCGCCGTGCCCTGGCCGCTCAGGTCGCCGGTGAAGAACACGAAGTCGAGGTCCTTCAGGGCGGGATCGATCGTCGCTCGCTCGCGGATGTCCTTGAGCAGCGCGTCGCAGACGACATCGCGGTCGAAGCGGGGGTCGCCCTGGTGCCAGTCGGAGAGGTGAAGCCACGTGATGATCGCCATCGGTGCTCCCAGTCCACGTCTCGGAGGATGGTGCGGCGGTGCGCAACGGTACGCACGTCAGGTATTCGACGCACGGCGCGGGAGTCCTGCGAGGCTTCGCGGGCTGCAGGGAGATGGGGCAGCGAACAGAAAGCCCCCTCGCCAAACCTCCAGCGAGGGGGCCTAAGCACCAGCGTCGCGGCTGGGTTCTACGTCACCTGCACGGCCGGGAGGGTGAGCATCTCGGTGGCCTGGCCGGTGGCCACGCTGACGAACCGGTACGCGGGCACGTACCAGCCCGCGGCGACCGCCACGTCCTTCGTGAGCGTGCTGGAGCCGAACGCGTTGAACCCCTTGCTGCGGTAGCCGTTCGGGCTGGGCGTCCGGTTCTGGGAGGGCAGGTGCTGCAGCAGCATCTCCACCCGCGTCAGGATCGTGTCGGGGCCGGAGGCGGTGAAGGTGACCTTGCCCGCCGAGGCTGCCGCGGTGAGCGTGATGTCGTCGCCGGTGAAGCTGGTCTCCGGCGGAGTGAGGGGGATGTCGCCTTCCGGGGTCACCTGGAGGAACTTGGCTGCGAGTTCCGTGAAGGCGTTGATGCCGGGAAGCGTGTAGGACCCGCCGGTCACCGGGTCGTGTCGGGTGATGGTGGCGCCGTACGCGGTCCAGGCGGCGGCCTGCGTGGGCGTCAGCGCCTCGTAGGCCGCCGCTGCCTTGCTCAGGTACAGTCGCGATGCCCGCTGTGCCGTCGTCTTGGGGTTCCTGACGAGGCTCCTGATGCGGATCGTTGCGCCGTTGCGGGCGCGAGTGAACACGTTCGTCCCAATCTTGCCGCGGATCTCCTGCACATCCGCGCTGTAGGCGACTTTGGCCATCGTGGGCCTCCCTTTCCGCGCGGAGGCGCATGGTGTGTTTGAGTACGAGGCTCGCCCTCCACGCTAGACAACCATGTCTATGTCGCCATTATCGGCAGCTTAGAATCAGGTCTATAGCCATGATTTCAACCATTCCGCACCTTCTGCAAGACAAGCGGCGCGGGGTAGGGGAGCGCGGCGCTCGTGGAGGGTGAGGTCGCCGTTCGCCGTCGACGCCTTCTCCTCGTCGCCCGCCTCTGGTGCTATGGCGGCGGGCGCGAGGGTGGCGAAGGGCGCAGAACCCACCTCACCCCCAGAACCCCTTACCTTTCTAGGGCGAGGGGGCACGGTGTTCGCCTCATCGAGCGCGAGCGGCTGCAGACGGCGCTCCCCTCTCCTTACGAAGGAGAGGGGCCGGCGGTGAGGTGGTGCTCCCCTCTCCTTACGAAGGAGAGAGTCTGGGGGTGAGGTTGGCTTTGGCTGGGGGTGAGGTCGCGCTCCCCTCTCCTTACGAAGGAGAGGGGCTGGGGGTGAGGTCGTCGTGCCCCGCCACCGGCAGCAGCACCCGCACCGTGGTGCCCTGGCCCGGGGCGCTCTCGAACTCCAGCGCGCCGCCGTGCGCCTCGACGATGGTCTTGGCGATGGCCAGGCCCAGGCCCGCGCCGCCGTCCGGGCGGGAGCGCGAGGCGTCGACGCGGTAGAAACGCTCGCCCAGACGCGCCAGGTGCTCCGGGGCGATGCCGACGCCCGTGTCAGCCACCGTCAGGCAGGCCATCGCGCCGCGCCGGTCGAGGCTCAGCGTGATCGACCCGTCAAGCGGCGTGTAGCGCTGGGCGTTCTCCAGCAGGTTGGTCACGACGCGGATCAGCTCGTCCTCGTCGCCCTCGACGCACAGTCCGTCGTCGTCCATCGCCAGCGTGATGGGAGTGCGCCCAGGCGCAGAGACGCGCGCCGCGGCTTCCCGCGCGACATCCGCCAGCAGCAGCTCGATGCGGCGGCGCACCAGTTGCCCCGCGTCGGAGCGGGCGAGCAGCAGCAGGTCCTGCACCAGCCGCGCCATGGCGTCCGCCGCCCCGTCGATGGCCGCCACCGAGCGCCGCAGGTGCGCGACGGACGGCTCGCCCGTGAGGCAGAGGCTCGTGTTCGCCTTGATGATGGAGAGGGGCGTGCGCAGCTCGTGCGAGGCGTCCGCGGTGAACTGGCGCTCTCGCTGCACCGCGTCCTCCAGCCGGTCGAGCATGCCGTTGATGACGCCCGCGAGGTCCCAGAACTCGTCCTTGCCCTCCACCGGCAGGCGTTCCGAGAGCCGCTGTGCGTCGATCCGGCCCGCCACCTGCGCCATCTGCCGCACGGGCCGCAGCGCGCGCGCCGTCAGCGCGTAGCCACCCGCCGCCGCGCCCAGCAGCGCGATGGGGAGCAGGAGCAGCAGCGCCCGCCCGAGGCCCGCCAGCGCGCGGTTCATCTCTCCGAGCGGGTAGGGCACCTGCACCACTCCCGCCGGGGGCCTGCGCGGTGGGAAGGCGCGCGAGATCACGCGGAACGGATACCCCTGCACGGTGACCGTGGAGAGCACCTCTTCGCCGCGCGCCGACGCCTTGTACGCCGCCGCGTCCCAGGGCGCCTTCGCGTCTGCCGGCGTCAGCACGCGCCCCTGCAAGTCGATCACCTGCGGGCGGTCGAAGCCGGCGTCCGGGCGTGTCGGGTCGGGCGGCTCGCGGGGGATGGCCGGTCGCGCGGGCTGCGGGGGCGGCTGCCGCAGGTCCGCCTGCTCCGCGAAACGCTGGGCGCGCTTCACCAGCTCGCGGTCCACCGAGGCGAGCATGATGGACCGCACGAGCTGCAGCGCCGCGACGCCCAGCACGATCAGCAGCGTGGCGAGCGTCAGCATGTTCCAGAGCATCAGCCGCGTGCGCACCGAGTGCGGCGACGGCAGGCGCTCCCGCCACCTTGCCTGCGGGCTCAGGCCGGCGCTCACTCGTCATCCTCCTCGGTGGGGCGCCGCAGCGTGTAGCCGACGCCGCGCACGGTGTGGATCAGGCGCACCGGGTGGCCCGCGTCGATCTTCTTGCGCAGCAGCCCGATCCGCACGTCCACGGTGTTCGAGTACGCCTCGTCGCTGTTCCAGATGCGCTCCAGGATCACCTCGCGCGTCAGCACCTGGCCCTCGCGTCCCGCCAGCGCCTCCAGCAGGTCGTACTCGCGGCTGCTGAGGCCGATCTCCTTGCCGGCCCGCGTCACCCGGTGCGACCCGGTGTCGATCTCCAGGTCTGCCACCCGGATGACGCGCGCGCGGTGCACCTTGTCCCGGCGCAGCAGGGCCCGCAGGCGCGCCAGCAGCTCGTTGAAGTCGAAGGGCTTCGGCAGGTAGTCGTCGGCGCCCGCGTCGAGCCCCCGGATGCGATCGTCGACGGCCCCGCGCGCGGTGAGCATGAGGATCGGCACGTGCATGCGCCGGGATCGCAGCTCCTCGCAGACCTGCCATCCGTTCATCCGCGGCAGCATCAGGTCGAGGATGATGATGGCGTACGGGCTCTCCAGCGCCATCTTCAGCCCCTGCGCGCCGTCCGAGGCCACGTCGACGACGTAGTTCGCGCCCTCCAGCCCCCACCGGATGACCTGCGCCATGCCCGGCTCGTCCTCCACCACCAGCACTCGCATCCCGCTCTCTCCCGCCGGCCCCTTCCGCATGGAGGCTCGCTTCCCCTGCTACCAGTCTATCGGCAGCGCATGACGGGAACATGACGGCCGCGCCGCTGTGCGTGGTGGTGCCGGGCGGGCAAAGCAGATCCCTGACGAGATGACGGCCACGGGGTGCGGGGCAGAGGTGCTCCTGTGCCTGCTTGTCCGGGCACCGGGCGCGTCGTGGTGGGGCGGGCGTCCCTGCCCGCCAGGTCGGACCCGACGCCGGGCGGTGGGTGGTGCCGCCGGTCGCCCAAGGCCGATCCCTGACGGGATGACGGCCACGGGGTGCGGGGCGGTGTGGGTGCTGCGTCTGCGTGTCGCGATGGCACCAGCGCCGTGGTGGGGCGGGCGTCCCTGCCCGCCAGTGCGGAGTGACGCCTGTACCAGGATTTCGGCCTGTCATGCAGCGGTCATGTTCGGCTCGTAACCTCCAACAACGAAGGCTCGCGGTCCAGCGCAAGGCCGGGCGGCGAGCCGCGAAGGAGGATGCTGCGATGAACAAGATACGGCACGAGCTGGCAGGGCGCGCCGGTGCGGTGGCCGCGGCCGGCGTACTAAGCCTCGTCATCGGGCCGGCGTTCGGCCAGGGCGCCTACGCGCAGAACCAATCGGCCGGCGCGACGTCCAAAACCACGTTCGCGCTGCGCAGCCCGGCTGTCGGGGCCGACGGCGTGCTGCCCGTGGCCTTCACCGGTGACGGCGAGAGCGTGAGCCCGCCGCTGCAGTGGTCCGGCGCGCCGGCCGGCGTCAAGGCCTACGCGCTCATCATGCACCACGTGGACCCGGAAGGCAAGACCAAGTGGTACTGGACCCTCTACAACATCCGGGCCGGCACGCACAGTCTCGCCAAGGGCAGCAAAGGTGTCGGCACCCTGGGCAACAACAGCGTCGACCACAAGGTGGCCTACGCGCCGCCTCACTCCAAGGGGCCCGGCAAGAAGGTCTACACGCTCACCCTGTACGCGCTGCGCGAGCCGGTGCGCATTTCGCAGCCGCCCATCGAGGTGACGCGCGACGTGCTGCTCCAGGCGATGAAGGGGCGCATCGTGGCCACCGCGGAGCTGAAGGTGAACTACACGCGCAGCGGCGGCGGGGGCGATGAGCGCCGCGACGGGCCGCCCGATGAGCGCGGCGGCGGGCCGGAGGACGATCGGCGGGGTGGCCCACTGGACGGTGGACCGCGGCAGCAGGCTGTACCCTAGCCTGCCCTCAGATCAAGCAGAGGCACCGGGCTCGCGTCATGTACGCGTCACGTTGGCCTCGTAGACTGGGTATCGAGAGGCGCACTCGCTGCCGGAAAGACGGCCGGGAAGCGCCAGTCCAGGCCCACCGAGGTGGGTCGACGCACCAAGGAGAAACCGATGAAGCGAATCATCTGGGCATATCGGGCCGCCGCCGCCCGCGCGGCTCTGGTTCTGGCGTTGTCCGCCGCCCTGTGCGGCTGCGTCTCGGCCCAGGGGCTGGGGCAGGGCCCGGGGCAGGGACCGGACGGCCGCCCGCCTCGCCGAGGACAAGGTGGCCCGGGTGGCCCCGGCGGCCCGGGAGGCCAGGGCGGCCAGCGCGGCCAGGGCGGGCCACAGAACTACTCGCTCGAGCAGGCGATGTCGGACAACGCCCAGCTCCACACGATCGCGTTCAGCGGGCTGGCGTTCATCACCGGGGACTTCGGGGCCAGCACGTTCCTGCCCCCCGGCAAGGTCTGCGACTTCTTCGGGTTCCAGTACATGCGTGACATCGACGTGGCGCAGTCCGGCCACAACCCGAAGTTCCTCGACCGCGTGGCGGCCAACGTGCTGTGCAACCTGTCGACCGCCAACCGCAAGGTGTTCGAGGAGCACTCCCGCACCGAGGCGAAGGAGCTTCAGCAGCTCGCGATGATGCGCCTGCCGCTGATCAAGGCGTTCTGGCGCCAGTTGACCGGCGAGATCCCGTCCGGCAGCACGGGGCTGAACAAGGAAGAGGTGAAGCGCTACGTGGGCGACATCTTTGCCGTCGACGCGGAGCTGAGCTACCGGCGCGCGCAGGCCTATGGCAAGGTGGTGGCGGCCTTCACGGCCGAGCAGAAGGCCTACTTCTCCCGCATGAAGTTCGGCGACTACAACTCGTGGCCCGACGTGGACATGGAGCAGTACAAGCTCCCGCGCGGCAGCGAGAAGATGGTCAACGTCACCTACATGACCTATGCCAGCGAGCTGTTCAGTTGGTACGCCGGCTCCGTGGACGCGGATGTCTACTTCTGCCCGGAGCGCCACGGCACCTACTTCGGCGGGTTCTACATGAAGGACATGCCCGCCATGGGCAAGCGCGACTTCAACATCAGCACGTCTGTCACCGGTGACAGCGGCCGCGACTTCATCGCCACGCTCACGCCGGACCAGCAGCGGTTCGTCCTGACGATCCCCGACCAGCAGCGCAAGGCGCTCAAGGAGGCCGCGGACGTCCGCCGCTCCATCTCGGTCGAGCTGCGCAAGTTCCTGACCGGCGGCCAGGCCGACAAGGCGAAGGTGGTGGCTCTCGGGCGCCGCTACGGCGAGCTGGATGGCGAGATGTCCTACATCTACGCGACGGCCTTCGCCAGTGTCAACCGCACGCTCACCAGCGACCAGCGGGAGAAGCTGCTGAAGCTGCGCAACCTGGACGGCTACACCAGCGCGCCCGCGTACCTCTACTCGGATGCGCTCCGCGGCGAGGTGACCATGCCGTCGACCGACCACTTCTTCTTCGCGCCGACGAAGACCGCGAAGTAGCCGCCTCCCTCGGGCAGGATGGGCCGCACCGCCCATCCTGCCCGACCGGCGCAGAAGCGTCCCGGTGGGGCGGGCGTCGCTGCCCGCCCGGTACCCCGCACCAGGGTGTCAGGCCGGGACGCGAGGCACATGGCCGAGGTGGGGCGGGCGTCCCTGCCCGCCGTGTAGGATGTTCCGGCTGGCCGGCCGGTGAATGGCGGCAAGCCTTGCCCGTCACAGATCCATAAAGAGGATGCGGAAGCCGATGAGATACACCCAACTACTGGCCGCCGCGCTGGCCGTCGTCGCGATGGCCTCGGGCGCCATCATCCACGCGCAAGGCGGCGGACCGGACTTGTCGCAGGGGCGGGGGCAGGGCGGCGGGCGCGGTCAGGGCCAAGGCAGGGGGCAGGGGCAGGACCGCAGCGGCCCCCCGCCGGGCGTCTTCAAGACCGAGGTGCCCGAGAGCGCCCTGAACGTGATCGCCGGAGCGCCAACCGCCAACTCGGTGAAGCTGAGCGTGCTGAGCCGCACCGGCGGCGCACTGGCCCTGACCTATGCGCCCGATGGCAAGCCGCAGCCCGCCCGCGGCATCGAGGTGGCCGCGACCGCGAATGAGCCGAAGGAGGTGGAGTTGGCCGGCCTCGCGCCTGGCACGCGTTACGCCTATACCCTTTCGGCGGCTGGCGGCCAGCCCAGCGTCGCGGGGGCATTCACGACGACGCGGCCCGCGGGCAGCACGTTCGTCTTCGACATTCAGGCCGACTCGCACCTGGACAACAACACCGATCTGCGCGTCTACGAGAACACGCTGCGCAGCATCGTCGCAGACAAGCCGGACTTTCTGGTCGACCTGGGCGACACGTTCATGGTCGACAAGTACCGGGAGTACCAGGACGCGCTGGCGAACTACGGGGCTCAGCGCTACTGGCTCTCCATCGTCGGCGCGCAGATGCCGGTGTACCTCTGCCTGGGGAATCACGACGGGGAGACGGGCTGGGTGATGCGCGGGCAGTCGACGACGGCGTGGTCGCGCGCCCAGCGCCAGCGCAACTTCCCGGTCATCCGGCCCGACGCGTTCTACTCCGGTGCGCCCGCCGAGGGCCTCTACTACGCATGGACCTGGGGCGACGCGCTGTTCGTCGTGCTGGACCCCTTCGTCGCCACCATGCAGAAGCCCCGCTCCGACACGGACGGCTGGAACTGGACGCTCGGGGAGGCGCAGTACCGCTGGTTCGAGACCACGCTGCGCCAGTCGCGGGCGAAGTACAAGTTCGTCTTCATCCACCAGCTCCTGGGCGGGCTCGGGAAGGACGCGCGCGGCGGCGCCGATGTCGCCGGCCAGTTCGAGTGGGGCGACGCCAAGAACCTGCCCGCGCAGCGTCCCGGCTGGACCGAGACCATCCACGCCCTGATGGTGAAGTACGGCGTCTCTGCGCTGTTCCACGGGCACGATCACCTCTACGTGCGCCAGGAGCGTGACGGCATCCTGTACCTGGAGGTGCCGCAGCCTGCCGAAGCGCGCGAAGGCAGCACCGCGAGCGCCGAGGAGTATGGCTACCGCACGGGCAAGCTCCTGGGCAGCTCGGGGCACATTCGGGTCACGGTTGGGCCGAACGAGGCGAAGCTGGAATACGTGAAGTCGCGGCTGACCGGCGCGAACCGTGAGGTGGTCGACAGCGTGACGCTTGCGCCGTCGAGCGGGAGGGGGACCCGATGAGAGCACTTGCACGCCCACGACTGGGCATCCTGATCGACGCCGCGCTGCTGGTCGCCTGCGCCATCTGCTGGCTGGACGTGTCCGGCGCTGCGCAGGGGAAGTCGAAGCGCTTCTCGCAGCCCGGCCCGGAGGCTTCGCTGTCCGTCATTCTGGGCAGGCCCACCGGCAGCGCCGTGACCGCCAGCGTCCTGTCCGCGTCGGCGATCGAGGGCTACATCGAGTTCGGCGTGACGGCCGGGCACTATGACCGCAAGTCGGCCACGTTCAGCGCTGCGGCCAACACGCCGTGCGAGGTCGAGATCGGCGGGCTCAAACCGAGTGCCCGCTACGTCTACCGCCTGCGGAGCCGCCGCGCCGGCGAGACGGAGTACCAGGTCGGCGCCGAGCACGCCTTCGCCACGCAGCGCGCTCCCGGCACCACGTTCACGTTCGCGGTGCAGGGCGACTCGCACCCCGAGCGCGAGGGCAAGATGTTCTCGCCCGACCTCTACATGCTGACGATGCGCAACGCCGCGAAGGACGCGCCCGACTTCTACGTGGCGCTCGGCGACGACTTCAGCATCGAGAACCTGATCGAGCGCGGCGGCATGCGCCAGTCGGATGTCGACCAGGTGTACGCCTATCAGCGCGGGTTCCTGGGCATCGTCGGCTGCTCGTCGCCGCTCTTCCTGGTGAATGGGAACCACGAGCAGGCCGGACGCCACTGGCTGGACGGGACCGCGCAGAACCCGGGCGCGATGGCCGGGATCGCGCGGAATGCGTACTACCCGCTGCCAGCGCCCGGCGGCTTCTACTCGGGCGACGAGGAGAAGGTGGAGCGCGTCGGCTACCTGCGCGACTACTACGCGTGGACTTGGGGCGATGCCCTCTTCGTCGTCATCGACCCCTATTGGCACTCGCCGGTGGGCGTGGACGATGGGCGCAGCGGGACGCTCCAGAGCAGCGCGGGCGCCACGGACCAGGCCGGCGGGCGCCGGGGCGGCAGAGGAAGGCGCGGCGGCGGCGCGGAGGTGGACGAGCTGGCGGCGCAGCTCGGCGAGATGGCCGGGCAAGGGCGTCGCGGCGGCGGCAAAGGCGCGCGCGATCTGTGGCAGGCGACCCTCGGCGACGCGCAGTACCGCTGGCTGTCCAAGACCCTCACCGAGAGCAAGGCGCGGTACAAGTTCGTCTTCGCGCACCACGTGATGGGCACGGGGCGGGGCGGCGTCGAGGAGGCCGGGCTCTACGAGTGGGGTGGCCAGGATCGCAACGGCGCGTCGCGCTTCGCCGAGAAGCGCCCTGGTTGGGAGCTGCCCATCCACCAGCTCATGGTCAAGACCGGCGTGACCATCTTCTTCCAGGGCCACGACCACGTGTTCGCGAAGCAGGAGCTGGATGGCGTGATCTACCAGTCCATGCCCAACCCGGCCGACGACACGTATACCGCGTTCAACAAGGACGCCTATCGCACGGGCACGGTGCTGCCGAACTCCGGCCACGTTCGCGTGCGCGTCTCGCCGGAGGGCGTCAAGGTGGAGTACGTCCGCGCGTTCCTACAGAAGGATGAAACCGACATGCAGAAGAACGGCCAGGTGGCGTTCTCGTACACGGTCGCAGCTCGCCGGTGACGCTAGCGGCCATGCGGGACGCGCCGGGAGGTGTACCGTGTCGGAACTGCATGCGGCCGGCCTGAAGGCGGCCATCGCCATCGCTCTCGACGAGGCGCTGGCCGCGCTCGGCGAGAGCATCGACGGCCTGAGCGACGAGCAGCTCTGGGCGTTCCCGCTGCCGGCCCGCCACAACATCGTCACGCTCGCGGAGCACTGCATCCAGGGGCTCGACCTGTATGCGTGCGAGGTGCAGGGCGCGCCGCTGACGTTCGAGCCCGAGGCGCGCTTCGACGCCCTCCACCACTCGCCCGAGGCGCTGCGCCCCGAGATGCACGACCTGCCGACCGTGGCGCAGGAGGCTGACCGGATCGAGCGGCTGCGCGAGGCGGTGCGTGCCACGCTCGAGGGGATCGCGCCGGGCGCCCTCGTCGCCCCGGGCCGCGCGTGGTGGTTCGAGGAGAACCCCGGCAAGACCCGCGCGGACGCGTACTGGCGCTGCATCTGGCACACGGCCGCGCACGTGCGACAGATCTGGCTGCTGCGGGGCCTGCTGGGCGCCGGCGACGACCGTGGCTGGCCCGAGCAGCACTGGCGGTGAACAGAGGTCGCGCCTTGCGCTGCCCGCCGATCCCGTGGTAGGATGTGGGAGAGATGCGGCAAATGGAGGGAGGCATGGCTGAGGACGGCACACCGGGCTACGGCGAGCGGCCATCGGTCGGCGCGTATCTGGTGCGCGAGCGGCGAGCGGACTACAAGAGCGACTACGTCTACGGCGTGGTGAAGGCGATGACGGGCGGCAGCTATCGGCACGGGGCGATCGCGCTGAATGTGGGCATCTCGATCGGCTCGCAGCTCAAGGGGAAGCGCTGCCAGGCGGTGTCCAGCGACGTCAAGGTCGAGGCCGACCCCGATGGCCTGTACGTCTACCCCGACCTCACGGTGGTCTGCGACGAGCCGCGCTTCCTCGACACCGAGAAGGACGTGCTGACCAACCCGACCGTCGTGGTCGAGGTGATCTCCCCGAGCACCGAGGCGTACGACCGCGGCCTGAAGTCCGTGCGGTACCGCGGCATGCCCACGCTGCGCGAGTACCTGCTCATCGCGCAGGACCGCCCGCTGGTGGAGCGCTACGTGCGCCAGGCGGATGGCCTGTGGTACGTGGAGACCTTCGAGGGGATGCAGGGCGTCGTGACCCTGTCCTCCATCGAGTGCACCGTGCCGCTCGCCGACATCTACGACCGCGTCACCTTCGGGGAGGAGTGACGGGGTCTCCTCAGCGCCGCTCCGTGCGCGACATCGCCACGGCGCCCGCGATGCCGACCGCCACTGCCCCCACGGCTGCCCAGACGCCCCAGGGCAGGGGGCCGAGGCCGGGGAAGCCGCGCTCCAGCCGGGCCGCCACGTAGACCCCCAGTAGGGCGCCCAGGCACGCGCCAATGATGCCGCCGGCGATCGCGCGCATCGTCGCCTCCCCGCCTACCGCACGCGCTTGTACACCCAGATGCCCGCGCCGGGGCACTCGCTGAGCGTCACGCGCCAGCCGCCCATCAGGTCGGAGCCGCGGACCCGCTCCTGCTTCCCGTCGTCCAGGTTCGTCACGGCATAGACCGCCGCCGGGTCCACGCCGCGCAGGTGCAGGACCAGGCTGTCGCTCGTGCAGCCCGGGCGGCGGAAGGCCTGCACGGCTCCCTCGCCCCTCTCCGGCGCGTCGAACTGCCAGGCGAGCCAGGCGTCCGGCGCGACCGTGTGCGGCGTCAGGGGGTAGTAGTCGGCGAGCAGGTAGGGCTCCACCTGGCGGAACTCGGCGACCATCCGCTTGAGCAGGGCGTAGTCCAGGTCGGTGCGCTTGGTGTCCCAGCCGACCCGGGAGGCCGGGAAGATGCAGCTTCGGAACCAGTACGCCGTCTTCTCGCCGAGGCCGGAGCCGTGATAGGGGATCCACGTCGAGACGCCGTGCGTCTGGCTCTGCTGCGCCTCGGCGGTGTCGAAGCAGTCGCTGCGCAGCAGGGGTACCGAGCGGCGCATGGTCTCCAGATCGTTGCGGCGCCCGCCGCTGGCGCAGGAGTCTATCCAGAGGCCCGGGTGGCGCTTCACCAGCTCATCCCAGTAGGCGAGGTAGCCCATCACATCGCGGATCTCGGTGATGCCCTGGCGGTCGGGCGTGTCGTTCGCGCGCCAGTAGCCCAGGGGGTCGATGTTGAAGTCCTGCCGGTAGGCGTCGATGCCCTCGGACGTCAGCAGCCCGCTCACGCGGTCGACCACCCACTTCCACGCTTCGGGGTTGCCCAGGTTCACCAGGCCGCCCTGCGCGCCGCCGAGGATCCACTCCGGATGGTTCTCCGTGAGCCAGGAGCCTGCCGCCGCGCGCTGGGGCTCGAACCAGACCACGAACTTCATCCCGTTCGCGTGGGCGCGGTCGGACAGCTCCTTCAGCCCGTTCGGGAAGCGCGTCTTGTCGACCTCCCACGTGCCCGTGTTCCACCAGCCGCCCTTGTCCGGGTACCAGCCCGCGTCGAGGATCCAGAAGTCCAGCTTCACGCCCTCGCGCACGTAGCCGTCGAGCCAGGCCAGCTCGTCCGCGGCGGTGGGCTGCAGATTGCCGCCGCACGCGGCGTAGTGCGTGGGCACCAGCTTCCCGTTCGGGCGCGGGATGTTGTGCGCCACGAACCACCGGCGCCAAACGTTCTGCGCGCGCACCGGGTCGCCCACGTAGAACTGCAGCACCGCGAGCGGGGTGCGGACCTCCTCGTCGGGGTGCAGCACGAAGTGGGTCAGCTCCTGGCCGGCCTTGATGCGCAGGCCGCGCGCGTCGTCGCGGATGAACTCGGCGGCCCACTGGCCCGGCCAGCCGATCACCGCGATCACGCCCTCGCCGGGCATCTCCACGTTCCAGTAGGGGAATGCGCCATTCGTGGGGCGGCCGCCGTTCGGCACGAAGCGCGCCGTGGTGTTCGCGGCCAGCATGCGCACCTCGGGCGTGTAGCTGGAGGGGGTGCAGTCGTCGCCGTGGTTCGAGTGCAGCATGAACTCGCCTGCGCCGCCGCGCTGGAGCCGGATGTCGAGCGCCTGGATGCCCTCGATGATCGGCGTGTCCGCCGCGCCGGTGTTCTTGAGTGTGAGCGTCCATTCCACCGTGGGGAAGTCGCGGTACTCGACGGCGCGGCAGGCGATCGCCAGGCCCGTGGCGGGATCGGTGTAGGTGAGAACGCGTTCCGTGCGCGCCGCGTCCAGCTTCCGGGAGGCGCGCGTGGCCTTCCACGACTTCAGCAGTTCGGAGGAGGGCTTGCCGCCATAGGTGAAGGAGAATGGTGCGTCGGCGGCGGCGCGGCGGGTGTCGGCCAGGTGCTCGGCTGCCCATGCGCGCGCCCGCGCCATCTCCGCCCTGGTGGGCGCGGTGGCCCGGCCCGGCGATGCGGCCATCAGTACGGCAGCGAAGACCAATCCGACGATCCACAGTGTCTGCATTGCTTCCCTCCAGGATCATGGCAGGCGCCGGCCGGCGGCGCATCGTTGCGTTCACCGGCCCTCAGTTCGCCGCACCTGCCAATAGTCCTGCAACCTCCGCGGGGGGCTGTCCTCGGTCGCTGTGACGGCGCCCAACTCCGGCGTGGCGTTGTGCCGGGCGGCTGCAACGGGCGTGGCCCGGAGCTGTGCCCGTCAGCCCGCGCGTCCGTGGCCGTGGTCGTTGGAGTCCGCGCAGGCGGACTTTGTGCCGTTCTCAGGCGCGAATTCAATCGCCGGCAACCCCGGGTTCCTCAGGAACCGACGTTGCTAGGCATCCGGCGAGACCTTCTGGTCCACCAACGTCTGCCGGGCCCCTCACAACACCGGTTCGCGGTGACGCCGGCGGTGTGCACGCGGCCGGGTGACACGCTCCAGACGTGCCGAAGGGCGGACCGGATGCCCTCAGGCTCCGATCCGCCCTTCGATGGCGCCACCCTCGGTTACGTGCTGCTACTCGCCCAGGCCCGGGTTGTAGGCGACAGATCGTCGCCGCGGCTGATCCGACTGCTGCCCCGAATCAGTCGACGCGCTCTGCGGAGGCAGGTTCAGGATCACGCCTCCGTTGCCGGGGAGCACCTGGATGTCCATGTCATCGGGGAGCTGCCGGACGAACTCGTAGTTGATGACGCCGCGGTTCGCCCGCAGAGCCAGACCGCGCAGGCGGATGGCCTCGGCCTGCCCCTCGGACTGCACCACCTTCTGCTGCGCCTTGATCCGCTCGATCTCCAGGAGGTACTGCTGCGTCAGGACCTGCTGCTGCGCCACCTGCTTGTTCACGATCGCGTTCTCGTACTGGTCGGACACGTAGCCCACGTCGCGCAGGAGGACACGCTCCAGGCGGATGCCCTTCGACTCGAACGTCGGGGCCAGCGCCGCCATGATGTTGTCCTCGACCTCCTTGCGCTTGCCCTGGTAGGAGACCACGCCGGTCGCGGAGGTCGTCTCGGTGGGCGCGTTGCTGTAGACCTGCATGATCGGGTACTGGCTAACCGTGGAGCGGATGGCCTCGCGCGAAGCCGGCCGCACGATCGTGTCGATGTAGCCCGGACCGATGGTCTTCCAGAGGCGATGGGCCCCGCCCGGATCGATGTGGAACATGACCGTCGCGTCGACGCGGACCTGGAGGCCCTCCTTCGTCTGGCAGACCATCGAGTCGTCGCCCTGGACCGCGCCCTCATCGTGGCCGGCGCTCATGGTGTACTCCTGGGTCCGCACGCTCCACAACTGCATGTTGGCCCACGGGGCGATCAGGTGCCAGCCCTCGCGCAGGTCGTGGCTCAGGATGCCTCCCGCGAACGGGTCGTACACCGCGCCGACCGTCCCGGGCGGAACCTGCACCCAGGAGCGCGCGAGCGTCATCACGACGATGAAGGCGACCACGCCGCCCACGATGCGCCGGCCGGCGCCCGCGCCGCGCTTGCCCAACGCGAACAGCAGGTAGACGGTTACCAGTATCCCCAGCAGAATGCACTCGCGCATGGCTACTTGCCTCCTCCGCTGAGCACGGGCAGCGACCCGGCAGGCAGGTACATCCGCTTCAGGCGCGGGGCAACCTTCTGCACGAACTCGTACTGCACGACCTCGGGATTCTGCCGCAGCGTCGCGCCGCGCTTCTCGATGGCCGACGCCTCACCCGACGCCGTCGCGATGATGGTGTCCTTCTCGACGCGGGCGCGGCTGAGCTTTGCGTGCTCCGTCTGCACCTGCTGCTGCGCAACCTGCTTCGCGCTGATGGCATCGGCGAACGCCGGGTTGCCGTACTGCACGCCGCGCACCAGCATCTGCTCCAGCACGAGGCCCTTCTCGGCGAACGCTGGCCGCATTGCCTCGGCGATCTCGGACTCGACCTCCTTGCGCTTGCCGGTGTAGACGTCCTCAACGGAGTACCGCGCCACGATCATGCGCATCACGTTCTGCGTGACGGGCCGCACGATGACCTTCGCGTAGTCCTCGCCGATGCGCTGCCACAGGTTGTAGGCCTCGTTCGGGCTCACGTGATAGAGCACGGTGCAGTCGATCTTGACGTTCATGCCCTCGTTTGTCTGGCAGCGGATGGAGTCGTCGCCCTGCACGGCGCCCTCGTTGTGGGTGCCGCTCATCGTGTACTCCTGAGTCTGCTGCGAGAAGACCTGCGTCTGCCACCAGGGCAGCACGACGTGGAACCCTTCGGCCAGCACCGTCCTCTGGATGCCGCCGCGCATCGGGTCGTAGATGGCGGCCACGTGCGCGGGGGGCACCGTGACGAAGCAGTTGCTGCCGAACACGAACCAGAATGGCGCGAACCCCAGTCCGAGCAGGAACGCCGGATGCGCCAGCACGCGCTTGGTGTCCGCCTCGTCCAGCCCGTGCCTTCCTTTCGCGGCCTCCACGGCGCCGGAGTTGCTGACGACGATCCACGCGCCGCAGATGACCAGCCACACCACGGCAAACACTAGTCCGAGCAAGGTTCCCCTCCCGGCGCCGTCCGTGCGGCGCCCAGACGAATACGCGCGATGGGGGCGGGCGGGTTCAGGAGTTGTGGGAGGGGGTGGGCGGGCGGTGAGCATGGTTGTGCGTGGGCTGCGACCTTGCCGTGCCGTGCGGGCCGCCACCGCCGGCGCGCCGGCGACTGCCACACGGACAGCGGCCCGCGAGACGGATTGTCCCGCGGGCCGTTGGCATGTCTGGGGCGTGGGACTAGCGCCGGCGGAGCTTGCGGGCGCCGAACAGGGCCGCCGGCAGGCCGAAGCCCGCCAGGAGGGCGAGGGCGCCGGGCTCGGGGACGTCGGCGATGTGCATATTCGCGCCGAAGATGCCCGCGTTCAGGTCGCTGATCTCCCAGTCGGGGTACGCCAGCGACGAGGTCAAGGTCTTCTGCCGGGCGTTCAGGTACGTCACGCCTGCGACGGTCGTGGCGCTGGCCTGCAGGCGGGCGAGATCGGCGTCGACATCCTTGAACGTGGCGCCCATGACGTAGACGCCGGGCGTCAGCGTGATCGACTCGATGCTCGTCCAGAGCCAGCACCCATCCGTCGAGGTCGAAGCGTCGGGGGTCGCGGAGCCATCGACCGTGGCCGACGCGAGGAGCACGGAGCCGTCCGCGTTCCAGAGGCCGACGTCGTGGCTGTTGACCAGCCCGTTGGCGCCTTCGTCCCACAGGGCCAGACCATCGATCATGATCGCGGAGGTGACCTCGAAACTCCAGCCGGCGATCGTGTCGCCCATCGGGGAGGCGGCGTATCCGCCCGTGATGTCGAGGACGGTGGCGGCCTGGGCGCTCGACGGCGCCAAGGCGAGGGAGGCGACGGCTAGCAGTGCGGCAACCGTGAACCAGCGATGAGAGATCATGGAGTAAGCTCCTTTTGCCGGACATGCAGGGCGGTTGGATGGCTAACACCCCAGTCTGGTGCAACGTCCGTGCCATCCGGCGGCCTGGCGGCGAGATCAGGCCCTTGTACCAGGCCATGCCACTCTGTCCGCGTTGGGCTCCTGTCGCGCTGCCGCGCTGGGTGCGTGCCAGACGGTGTGGCGCCTCGGCGTCGTCACCCCGAACCGACGTTGCGAGGGGTCCGGCAGACGTTGGTGGACCACAGGGCCCCGCCCGATGCCTCACAACGTCGGTTCGGCATGACCCCACGCCGGGCCGTGTGCTCTGACCACAACCGACGACACAGACGGGCGACGCGCCTCCCGCAGGGCATGCCCCACCCGGTGTCGAACTGGGCTACATGACGCTCACGAAGCGTGCGGGTGGGGATGGGCCGGCACGGACTGGCGCGCCGCCTGGCATGATGCTCGGCAGGGGCCGGAGGGGGCACACGATGCATGGGTCACGCGCGATCGCCGTCGTCGTATTGCTGGGGCTGGCTGGGGCACGGGGGTCGGCAGACGCGCCTGCGCGGTCCGACGAGCCGCTGCCCAAGGGGTTCGTTCGCGGCGACGTGGTCAGCTACTCGTATGTGCCGAACCGCACGTGGCTGCCCAAGGAGGCCCTGGGGAAGCTGCCCTATCTCTTCGAGTACAGCCTGCTGGAGTGGGACGCCGAGAAGCCGCTCGAAGCCCACCACCGGGAGAACGTTCGGCGCATCGACATCGCGGCGCAGTGGTCCACCGCCATCATGCTCACGGCCCGGCGGGTCGAATGGCGGGACGAGCTGATCAACCTGATGCTCCGCTGCTACCGCCACCGGCAACTGATCGTGCTGGCCAACTACCACGATCGCGCCCGCAAGGATGGGCGGACCTACGGCGTGATCCGCGGGGTGCTGGAGAAGCTCTGGGCCGGGCGCGACCGCAACTTCACGAACCCGGAGGGCGATAGGGCCACCGGCCGGCAGCTCATCAACAACATCCTGGCCAACAAGTGCGGCGACGAGGGCGAGTCCGGGCTCCGAACCGAGGGGCTGCGCCGCGTCTACGACGACTTCGACCGCGAGGTGCGGATGCTGAAGATGGGCGGCGAGCAGCCGTTCCGCCACATCAAGGCCTGGTACAACATGATCGGCTACGCGGCCCTCGACTTCGATGGCGCCTATGCCGCGAGCCGGGAGGACGTGGACCGGTTCGGCAGGATGAAGCTGCCTCAGAACACGCAATGCATCGGCGTCGACGTGTACCACTACTGGGGCCACGGGTGGAGCCCATTCGACCCGGCCGACCTGAGCGTGCCCCGGACGAAGGTGCGAGCCCACTCCGACGAATGGCAGCGGCTGCGAACGCGGTACTACCCGGCGGGGCTGAAGGTGCGCGTCGGGAGGGACAGCAACGACCCCAAGAGCTGGGTGCCGGAGTTCTGGAACGATACCCACGCGCTCATGGGTGCCATCGAGCTGGCCGACGCCCGCCATGCGATGATGTGGTACATCGCGGTCTGCGGCCAAATCGGCGGCCCTGGCCTGCGGGAGGCCGCAACCTACACGACGCCCATCGAGACCATGGACGCCTACTACGATGAGCTGAAGGCCGGCCCCTGGTCGGCGCTGGCCTGGTGGGTGTTCGGCGACTTCAGCCCCACGTGCCACGGAGGACTGGAGTACTACGATCGGACCCTCCTGCACTTCACACCGGCGCACCCCGAAGGCGAGCCGTACTCGGCCGCGATGCTCGACTACTGGCACGATGCCTACGTCGCGCACAAGAGGCGCCTGTTCGAGGACGTCGTCTACAACCAGTTCGGGTACCTGAACGGACCGCGTCCCGACGCTGCCCGATAAGCGCCGGAGGGCATGCCCCGCCCGGTGTCGAACTGGCTTCCGGAACACCACGTGGAGCGAGGAAGCCCATGATGACCCGACGACGCTTGCTGCAGCTCGGACTGGCGGCTGCAGCCATCGAACCTCGATCGCTGGCGCAGGACGCACCGGCCAGTCGTCTGCGCCACGCGGGCGATCCCTGCGTGCGGCAGGACGGGGACTGGTCGGCGACGAACTCTATCCAGATGGCCCTATCCGATCGGTCGCCCGGAGCTTGCACATGACCAGCCAAACGCCCAACCCGAGCCAGACGGCTGTGCCGCGGATCGAGTATCTCCGTGTGCGGAACTACCGGGCGTTGCGGGACCTCGAGATGAAGTCCCTGACGCCTCTCACCGTGCTGCTGGGGCCGAACGGCAGTGGCAAATCGACCGTCTTCGACGTGTTCGCGTTCCTCTTCGAGTGCTTCACGATCGGGCTGCGCAAGGCGTGGGACAAGCGCGGACGATTCAAGGAACTGCGCACTCGCGATCAGGAAGGCCCTATCGTCGTCGAGCTGAAGTACCGAGAGGCGCCGGGCATGCCCCTCATCACCTACCACCTTGAGATTGCTGAAGACGGCGGCGGGCCGTTCGTCAGCTTCGAGCGCCTGAGCTGGAGCCGCAAGGGGCGAGGACGACCGTTCGCGTTCCTTGACTTCACAAGTGGCGCCGGGCAGGTGGTCACGGGCGATATGCCCGACGAGGAGGACCAGCGGAGCGACGAGCGCCTCGATTCGCGTGAGATGCTGGCTGTCAACACCCTTGGGCAGTTCGCGCGTCATCCTCGTGTAAGTGCGCTGCGCCGGTTCGTCGCCGGGTGGTACGTGTCCTACCTGACCGCGGATCTGATGCGCGGCGCGCCGGACGCCGGCCCGCAGGAGCGCCTCTCCGAGACCGGCGACAACCTGCCGAATGTTGTGCAGTACCTGAAGGAGCAGCACCCCGACCGCCTCGGCGAGGTCCTCGACACTCTACGTCGCCGCATCCCGCGCCTCGAACGCGTGGACTCCGAGGTGCTCACCGATGGGCGCTTGCTCCTGCAGATCAAGGACGCCCCGTTCGAACGTCCGATTCCGGCGCGGTTCGCGTCCGATGGCACGTTGCGCATGCTGGCCTACCTCACGCTGCTGTACGACCCTGTGCCACCGCCTCTCGTCGGCATAGAGGAGCCGGAGAACCAGCTTCATCCCGCGCTGCTGGTGGACCTGGCGGAGGAATGTAGAGCCGCCGCCGGGCGCTCACAGCTCCTTGTCACCACGCACTCTCCGCACTTCGTGAATGGCCTGTGTGCAGATGAGTTGCGCGTGCTCTATCGCGATGAGCGCGGCCACACGAACGCGCGGGTAGCCGTCGATCTGCCGGGCGTCAGGGAGTTCATGGCGGAGGGTGCGCAGCTCGGCCACTTGTGGATGGAGAACCACCTCCACACCGGGAATCGCGTCACCGAGGGTGGAAGCGGAGGCGACCGGGCACGGCGCCAGCCTCATCGGCGCGCCCGAGGTTAGGCGGGATGCGGATCGAGTTCCTGCTCGAAGAGCCCTCGCTCGCGGAAGCGCTCCAGAACCTCATGCCCCGCATCAAGCCGGAAGCTGACTGCCGATACCACGCATTCCAGGGCAAGGCGGATCTGCTCGACAAGTTGCCCGAGCGCTTACGCGCCTATGGCAAATGGCTCCCCCCGGACGATCGCCTCGTCGTGCTAGTTGACGAGGACCGCGCAGACTGCCGCGCGCTGAAGGCGCGCCTCGAGGCGATGGCGTTCGGTGCGGGCCTCTCCACGCGCTCCCATCCCAGAGCGGACGGCCGCTTCGAGGTGATCCATCGTGTCGTCGTGGAGGAACTGGAGGCATGGTTCTACGGCGACGGCTCGGCGCTTCGCGCCGCCTTCCCGTGGGTGCCGGCGACCCTGTGCGCGCGGGCGACCTACCGCGACCCGGACGCGGTGAAGGGTGGCACGTGGGAGGCTCTGCAGCGAGTGCTCTGCCGCGCCGGCTACTACTCCGCCGGGTACCAGAAGGTGGATGCCGCGCGCCGCATCTCCGCGCACATGGACCCCGACCGAAACACCTCGCGCAGCTTCTGTTGCTTCCGAGACGCCGTGCGTCACCTCTAGCGCCGCCGCCCGATATCGGTCTGGCAGATGCATCGACCATGCTCCACGTACTGGCTCAGGACTCGGCTGGGGCGCGGGGCCGGCGTCCAGTGCGGATCCCAGCAAGATGACTCCCCGGCGGGCGACGGCGGCTGGTGCCGGGCGGCGGCCCGACGGTGGCGCCGTGCGCCTCCCGCAGGGCAACCCCCGCCCGGTGTCGAACTGGCTTCCAGAACCCCACGTGGAGCGAGGAAGCCCATGATGACCCGAAGACGCCTGCTGCAGCTCGGACTGGCGGCCGCAGCCATCGAACCCCGCGCGCTGGCCCAGGACGCACCGGCCGGCACGCTCACGCGCGACGGCGATCGATTCCGGCTGCGCAGCCCGTTGAGCGGCGATGAGCTGAGCCTCTCGGCCAACGCGCCCATCTTCGAGTTCGACGGGTTCTTGCTGGGTGGCCAGTCGGCGGGGAGCGGTGAATGGCGGCGCGCGGACGATGGCGCCTGGACCTGCACGTGGCGCGTCGGCGGGGCGCACGAGGCGGAGATCGTCGCCACGCTTGCGGCCGACGCGAAGACCGGCGTCTTCACCCGCGCGACGGATCTGCGGCTCCTTTCCGGCGGCTCCGCGCTGCTGCGGACCGTGACGCTGGACGCCGTCGACGCGGCGGGGCAGGCGCCGGTGGTCCGCGAGGGCGCGCCGCAGAGCTACCCCGTGCTCTGCAAGTCGTTCTGGTTCGGCGTGCGCTACCCCATCGCGTTCGCGCGGGCCGAGGGCGGGCGGCTGCAGGTGGGGCACCGTCCCGGGCGGCGCATCGCCGAGGGCGAGGCGTACCGGGCGCGGCAGGTTGTGTACGGCTGCAGCCCCGCCGGGAAGTCGCGCGAGGCGTTCGAGTCCTACATGGCCGGGCTGCGACCGACGCCGCGCGGCGTCCACTTCAACTACAACAGTTGGTGGACCTCGCCGGTTCCCTACACCGAGAAGGACATCATCGACCTCATCGAGCAGTTCCGCAGGAACCTCTACCTGCCGCACGGCGTCTCGCCGGACACGTTCTGCATCGACATGGGCTGGGCGAAGAACACCACGCTCTGGCAGATCGATCCGACGCTCTTCCCGCAGGGGTTCTCGAAGCTGCAGAAGGCGTGCGACGGCATCAAGTCGCACCTCGGCCTCTGGATCTCGCCGAGCGGCGTCTACGGGCAGGCGCTGGACCTGGGCTGGGCGAAGGGCGCGGGCTACGAGGCGGACGGGCAGAAGGCGTGCCTCGGTGGGCCGAAGTACCAGCAGGCGTTCAAGGAGGCGCTGCTCGACCACGTGACGCGCTTCGGCATCCGCCACGTAAAGTTCGACGGGTACGTGCCGACTTGCATCGCCAAAGACCACGGCCACGAGCCCGGCGACTACTCCGCCGAGCGCATTGCCGAGGGCATCGTCGACGTCTTCACGTCGGTGCGGAAGGTCGCGCCGGACCTGTGGATGGAGCCGACGTGCTTCGGCTTCGACCCGAGTCCGTGGTGGCTGGAGTACGTGAATTCGGTCATCGGCACGTTCGGCGACGACGCCCCGCACGGCCGCGTGCCCTGCCCCGACTACCGCCAGAGCTACACGACGGGCCGCGACTTCTACAACCTGAAGGGCGCGCGCGACATCCTGGCGCCGATCGCGGCGCAGGAGGTGCTGGGCATCATCCACCAGACGCCCGAGTCCTTCTGCGACGATGCGGTAATGACCGTCCTGCGCGGCCACCAGTTCGTGCCGATCTACATCAACCCCGCGCACATGAACCCGCGCCGCTGGCGGTTCCTGGCCGAGCTGATGAAGTGGGCGCGCGACAACGCGGACATCCTCGAACACACGGTCGCGCTGGAGCCGATGGGCTACGAGGGGCGCCTGGACGGGCAAATGCCCCGCAAGCCGTACGGGTACGGGCACTGGCACGACGGCAGGGGGCTCCTCTGCCTGCGCAACCCCTGGATCGAGCCAGCGACCATGCAGGTTGTCCCGAAGCGCGATCTGGGTGCGTCGGAGAGCCCGGAACTCGTCGATGCGGAGTCTGTCTACGGGGCGCACGGCATGGTGCTCCACGTGGAGCCGGCGGGCGGGCCGCATTCGATCACACTCGCGCCCTACGAGACCTGTGTTCTGCGTTACGGCGTGGCCCGCGAGGTGAACACCATCGAGGCGATGCCGGCGATCGGCACGCCGCCGCCGGTGCTGCGCGTCAACCTGCGTGCCGGCGTGAGCTGGTTCCAGCCGGACGACTCAGGGCCGCGCTTCGGGCCGGACTACACGCGTCTGCTGCCGAGCGACGGCGCCTGCGCCCGGCTGCGACTCTCCGGCAGCATCGACGTGCCGCCTGGCGGCCGCCGCGAGCTGTACGTCCTGATCGAGGGCCCGGGCCCGGTCGAGGAGCCCATCTGCACGCTCACACTGAACGGCCGGCCGGCGCGCCACGAGGTGCGGTCGTCGCAGGCGGGCTGGCGCGCTACGGGGGCGCCGGCGCCGGAGCACTGGCTGTGGCTCGTTCTGCCGCTGCCGCAGGGGCCGTCGGAGCTAGGCGGCGAGTTGCTGCTGGCGGGCGCGGGGCAGACGGTGGCGGCGTGGGTGGGGAGCCGACGGGCGGTCGAAGGTCGAACGTCGAAGGTCGAACGTGGGGGGCTGCCGCGGCCGGAGAGTGTGTGGATCGATGCGGTGCGGGCGTTTGGGGTGGTTGAGTTCGGGAAGGGGCTGCCTACCGAGCATGGGCCGGCGCCGGTCGTGCGCATCAAAGGCGTCTACATGGACACGCTGGAGCCGGTCGAGCAGTCGCAGGGCTACGGCAAGCTGGAGCGCAACCGCAGCGTGTGGGAGAAGCCCATGCAGATCGGCGGGAAGCGCTACCTGCGCGGCCTGGGCACGCACGCGGTGTCGCGGCTGGTCTACGCGCTCGACGGCAAGTGGCGCCGGTTCCAGGCCTGGGCCGGCGCCGACGAGGCCACCGGTCCCACGATCACGATGGAGGTGCGCGTCGACGGGCGCAGCGTGTGGAGGTCGGGCCTGCTGACGCGCGGGACGCCGGCGCACCGCCTCGACGTGGACGTGCGGGGGGCGAAGCGGCTGGAGCTGCTGGTGGGCGACGGCGGCAACGGCATCGGCGCGGACCACGCCGACTGGGCGGACGCGGTGCTGCTGCGATAGAACTCACGGCATTCCGGAACAGGATGGGCAGGATGGGTAGGATGACGGCGAAGGTGTACGCCGCGGCGATGTGCCGGTTGCGGCGCTCCCGGCGCGACGCGGAGGTCGCGCCCCACGGGTTTCGACCTGGCGCGACGCAGGCGTAGGGCGGGGGGGCCTTGGCCTGTCGGGGCGGTCTGCGGTGGGCGGTGCGGCGCACCGGTTACGGCGGTTTGCGGTGGGCGCGGCGTTGTGCCTCTTACGGCGCTCCCGGCGCGACGCGGAGGTCGCGCCCTACGGGTTCCTGCCTGGCGCGACGCAGGCGTAGGGCGGGGGGTCGTTGGTCTGTCGGGGCGGTTTGCGGTGGGCGCGGCGTTGTGCCTCTTACGGCGCTCCCGGCGCGACGC
>CAZFLM010000049.1:30091-51971 GCA_964519955.1 uncultured Chthonomonadaceae bacterium
GGAGGTCGCGCCCCGCGGGTATGTGCCTGATGTGACCAACCTGTGGGGCAGGGCCTCTGCGCCCAGCCGGGCCTTCCGCTCCGGCTGCGGGTCTGTGCCGGGTCGTTCGCTCCGCAGGCGGCTGTGGTGGGGCGGGCGTCCCTGCCCGCCCGGCGGGACTGTCGCGCCGGTTGCCGCCATCCTGGGTATCCTGTCCATCCATGTTGAGTAAGCCCAGTCGTTCACAAGGAGACGTGCGATGAGGACCAGATTCGCGTTGGTGCTGCTGGCCGCGCTGTGCGCCGTACCGGGCATGCGCGCCGGGGCTGCCGACCGCATGGATGTCGAGACCGTGACCTATGCCGACAGCGCGGCGGCCGCGGCGGCGTGGGCGCCGGGGGAGAAGGCCGATCCCGCCGCCCTCGCGCCGGAGAAGGCGCCGGACGGGCAACCCGCGCTCGCGTTCACCTGCGACATGGCGAAGCTGACCGACCGGGGGTACTGGGACCGCAAGGTGGCGCTCGACCTGGGGCGATACGGGCGCGTGGCGCTGTGGATCAAGGTGGTTGGCGAGCCCTCGGCGGTGGCCTCCTGCACGCTCTACTTCAACGCGGGCGGCGGATGGTACGGGGCGCCGTTCGGGCCGCCGGAGAAGGGCTGGCGCAAGGTGGTGCTGGACCGCAGCGCCTTCCTCATCGAGGACAAGCCGGAGGGGTGGAACGCGATTCGGTCAATGCGCATGTCCTTCTGGCGCGGGCAGGGCAAGAAGGCGACGGTCTATGTGGGCGGTGTGACGGCGGTCTCCAGCGACGTGCTCGTCGTGCGCAACTCGCGGGCGGGGCAGGAGGGGACCGGCTATGCGGCCGATATGGTTCGCTACCTGGCGCATGCGGGCATCGACGCGGGCACGGTCGAGGACACCGACGTCGAGAAGGGCGCCCTGCGTGGGGCGCGGCTGGTGGTGTACCCGCACAACCCGCTGGCCTTCCCGTCAGAGATGGACGCGGTCGAAGCGTACGTGAAGGGCGGGGGCAAGCTGCTGGTGTGCTTCTCGCTGCCGGACCGCCTGGGCAAGGTCCTGGGGCTCAGCAACGCCGTCTACACGAAACCGGATCGCGAGGGGCAGTTCTCGTCGATGCGTTTCCAGGCCGGTCTGCTGCCGGGGCTGCCCAAGGCCATCACGCAGCACTCGTGGAACATCACGTGGGTGCGCACGGTGGGCTCCGGGGCGCGCGTGCTGGCCGAGTGGTACGACAAGGACGGCAAGCCGACAGGCGCTCCGGCGATCACCTACTCGCCGAGCGGCGCCTACGTGTCGCACATTCTGCTGGACGAGGACCCCGACGGACGCGACCGGGCGCTGCGCTCCATCCTCGGGAGCCTGGTGCCCTCGATCTGGGCCGACGTGGCGAAGAACGCGCTGGAGGGGGCCTCGAAGATCGGCGGGCGCGAGGAGACCTTCGCCGACGCGGTGACGCGCACCCGGCAGCTCGCGGAGAAGTCCGGCAAAACGGCGGTGGTGAGCGCGACGCTCGACAAGGCGCGTCCGGCCTACGCGAGTGGCGAGGCTGCGCTCAAGGAGAAGAAGTACCCGGAGGCCGTCGAGGCGGCTACCCTGGCCCGCGAGTCGCTGCTCGATGCCTACTCCCACGCCCAGGCCGCGCGACGCGTGGAGTTCCGCGCGATGTGGTGCCACTCCGCGTACGGTACGGAGGGGCTCAACTGGGACATGGCGCTGGCGAAGATGAAGGCGGCCGGGCTCAACGCGATCGTGCCCAACATGCTCTGGGGCGGCGTGACGGACTACCCGAGCAAGGTGCTGCCGATGCGCGAGACCGTGGCCACGCGCGGCGACGCGATCGCGCAGTGCCTGGCCGCAGCGCGCAAGTACGGGCTGGAGATCCACGTCTGGAAGGTGAACTGGAACCTGGGCGGCGCGCCACAGGCGTTCATCGACCGGATGCGTGCGGAGAAGCGGCTCCAGCGCACCAACACGGGCGAGGAAGAGCCATGGCTGTGCCCCTCGAACGACGCGAACTACCAGTTGGAGATCGACTCCATGCTGGAGATCGTGAAGAACTACGACGTGGACGGCATCCACTTCGACTACATCCGCTACCCGGACAGCACCAAGTGCTACTGCGACGGCTGCCGCGCGCGGTTCGAGGCGAAGACCGGCAAGCCCGTGGCGAGTTGGCCGAAGGACGTGCTGCGCGACGGGCCGCGCTACGCTGAGTACCAGCAGTTCCGCCGCGACTGCATCACGAGGCTGGTGAAGGCCGTTTCGGAGCAGGCGCACAAGCTCAAGCCGCGCATCCAGGTGTCGGCGGCGGTGTGGCCGAACTGGCCGGGCTGCCGCGAGGAGATTGGGCAGGATTGGGGGCTCTGGGTGAAGCAGGGCTGGCTCGACTTCGTCTGCCCGATGGACTACTGCTCGTCGGACGAGGAGTTCCGCACGCGCGTGCAGGTGGAGCGCGACGAGATCGGCGGGCGCATACCGCTGTATGCCGGCATCGGCGCGTCGGCCCCCGGCCTCTCGCCGGCGCAGGTGGTCGACCAGGTGCAGATCGCTCGGGATGAGGGCGCGGACGGGTTCATCATCTTCCACCTGGCGGACATCGCCGCCGCGCAGCACCTGCCGGCACTCGCCGCGGGCGCGACCGCCGGGCCGAGCGAGCTGCCGCACCGGCAGCCCAAGGCGGGGTGGGGCATCAACGTCGACGGCGCGCCGCTGCGGGGCAACCCGATGCCGCTGCAGGACGTGGACTACGCCGCGTCCGTGCCGGCCAAGGCGGGCGCGGGCGAGTGGCAGTTCGTGATCACGCACCCGGACGGCTCGGTCGCGGCGACGTTGGGCAAGGGCGCGGCCGGCCGGACGGTGAAGGGCTCCGCGAAGCTGGACAAGGGGCTCTACCGCCTGGTGCTGCGGCGCATCGGGTCGACTGCGGCTCCGAGCGAGCTGCGCGGGCCATTCGTGACGGTGGGGGAGTAGCGTGACGCATCGAGCCTGGCCGTGCCGCCTTCCCGGCGGTGTCTGGGTCGTCGCCGTAGTGCTGGGATTCGCCGGGAGGTCGGCCGGGCAGGCTCCGGCCCCGCCGCGTGACGCTGCCGCCGCGCTCTCGCAGGGCCGTTACCTGACCGCTGCCGGGGCGCCTCGGATGGTGCTCGCGGGCGACGTCGACGGCGACGGGCGCGCGGACATCCTCATGCTGTACCCGCCGGACGGCGGCATCGTGGACCTGTTCCGGATGTCGGCGTCCGGCAAGCTGTGCTACCCCTCGCAGGCCCGCAAGGGCTTCGGCAAGGACGCGGTCGCGGCGGCGTGCGTGCGCCTCTTCGGGGCGCGCCAGTGCGGCGTGCTGGTCGTGCTGGCGGACGGCTCCGTCAAGCTTCTGCACGGGATGAAGCCGGGCGGGGCCGCTCTCGAGCACGACGACCTGGCCGCCTCGATCCCCGCCGAGTTTGTATGGCCTGCCGACGCACCCGTGCTCCCCGGCGGCGACGCGGCCCGCTCGCGCGTCCAGCTTCTCGCGGGCGACTTCGACGGCGACGGGGCGGAGGATGCGCTGGTAGTGAACCCGGAGGGCGCGCTGGTTCTGCTCCGGAACGACCGGGCGGTCGGCGGGGTGCAGTCGTACACCGTGGAGCCCGTCGCGCGGCGGCTGGGCGGGTGGGCGCGGGTGGCCGGCGGCGCGTTCGACCTGTCTGGGCGCGTGTCGGCGGTCTGGATGGACGCGGCGGGCCTCGTACGCCGGGCATCGATCGAGAGGCAGGGCGAGGGCTGGGCGCTGGGCAAGCCGGTGGCGGTCTGCAGGGCGCGGCGCGGCGACGGGCTGGTCGTCGGCAGGTTCGTCGGCACCCCGAACGCGGACATCCTCGTCGGCCGGACGCTGCTGCCGGGCGCCGACGCAAAGCACCCGATGGCGGCGGCAAACGTGCCGGATGCGTCGCTGGCGAGGGACGACGCGCAGTGGCTGGCCGCCGATCTGGACGGCAACGGGACGGACGACCTGGTGCGCGCGCGGCGCAGCGCGGAGCGGTTCACCGGGAGCGACGTGGTCGCTCACTTCTCGGCGTCGCCTGCGTGGGGCTCCCTGGCCGATGCCGACAACGACGGGCTGCTCGACGCGTGGGAGACCGGCAGAAGCGAGCCGGGCGGCCTCGACCTGAAGGCGCTGGGCTGCAAGCCGGACCACTTCGACGTGATCGTGGAGGTGCAGCGCATCGAGGGGGTGCCCGAGGACCGCGTTCGGTCGGAGATGGACCGGGTGGTGAAGTACTACGCGGGGCTGCCGCTCAAGAACCCGGACGGCGCCACGGGCATCGCGCTGCATGTGATCCACCGCGAGCCGGTGCCGAAGGCGGACGAGGGCAAGCCCTGGTGGGAGTTGGGCGCGAAGTACCACCCGGACAGCCACCGCGGCGTCACGCACTGGATGGTGGTGTACAACGGCGGCGGCGGGCAGTCCGGCGAGATGGACGACCGTGGGAGCTGCGGCGTCGGGGCGCTCTACGCCACGTTCATCCACGAGTTCGGCCACCAGCTCGGCCTCGACCATACCGGGCGCTGGAACGCGGCGTGGTGCCCCATCTATCCGAGCCTGATGAACTACGCGTACAGCTATCAGCTCGGGGGCAAGGGCGACGCCATCGGCTACTCGGACGGGCGGCTGAAGGAGCTGGTGCTGCGGGAGCGGCATCTCGACGAGGTCCTGCCCGTGACGATGGACCGGGTTGCGTATCTCTCCGGCCCGCCGTACCACTACCGGCTGCAGAAGAGCGCCGACGGGAAGTCGACACTCATCGACTGGAACTGGAACGGAGTCTCCGGCGAGCGCGGCATCGCTGCGGACATTAACTACGGCTACTCGACCACCGCGGGCTTCCGCAACATCGTCGGCAAGACGTACACCGCGCCCGCCGTCGGGACGGTGGGCACCGGCAAGAGCGCCCGGCTGGTGCTGTTCGTCGGACAGCTCGCGCCGAACGCCCCGGTTCCTCCGGCGGACGCCTCCGCGAAGCAGCCCAGCCTGTCGCCCGACTTCCAGGGCAGGCTCGTGGCGCGCGTCTGGCTCGGGGCCGACCCCAAGAAGGACGGCGGCAAGTGGTCGGATGAGCAGGTAGTCGAGGCGTCGGGCGTCACGGGTGACCCGTCGGCGGCCACGCTGCGCGGTGTGCTGTGGGTGGCGTGCCCGACCGCGGCCGGCGTGGTCGTGCGCAGCGTGGGGCTGGACGCGAAGGGGAAGGCGGTGCTCGCGGCGCCGGTCGCTGTGCCCGGGTCGCAGGGCGCGCAGGCCACGCTCGCGGCGTTCGACGGCGGGCTGGCGCTGCTGCTCTGGCGCGACGCGACGACGCCGGTGGCCTGGCGGTACCTGGCTGTGCGCGGCGGGCGGCTCGAGGTGGGCGAGGAGGCGGGGCTCGGCTTCACGAGCAACGTGCCGGTGGGCGCGGCAGAGGGTGCGCGGACGGCGTCCGGCGTGGACCTGTGGTTGGGGCTGATGCAGGACCAGCCGGGCAAGCCGGGGCGCTGGCAGGTGCGCCGCTTCACGCGGGACCGAGCAGGCACGCTGCAACCGGGCGAGGTGGAGTGGGTGGGCGGCGCACAGGGCGGCGAGGAGGGCAGCTCGCGCGTGATGCTGCTGTGGGAGCCGGAGAAGGCGTTCGGCCCGCGCGGGCAGGTCCACTTCCTGGCGGCGGGGCTGTTCGGCTCGGCGTCGCCCTGGTCGTGCCACTACGTCGCGACGCGCATCGCGGACAAGGCGGTCAACGGCGGCTGGCTGACGCGGCGCTACTACGACGAGTGGACCCAGAGCCGCTCCGCGCCGGGCGTCTGCTGGTTCCGCGGCGACATGGTATTCGCGGCGCGCTGGTTCGGCAACGTCCACGGCACGGAGAACGACAACCTGTTCGTCGGGTTCTGGGGACGGGGCATCGAGGATGAGCCGATGGGCGACTTCGACGACCTGGCGGAGATCCGGGACCTCGGGATGTCGCGCTCGATCCCGTACGTGGTGAGGTGAGGACGGGCGCGGGCGCTGCAGCCGCTGGTGGCGCACATGGCGGCTAGCGGCAATCGCGTGCGTGTGCTGGGCTGCGACGTGATGAACGAGCCCGAGCTGCAGATGAAGGGTTTCCTGGTCGATTGCGTGACGACCGTCCACGCGGCGGCGGGTGAAGCTGTGGACCGGCATCGGGCAGGACTTCTACCAGCTCCACTGGTACCCCAGTTTCGACGGCGGCGGGGCGTTCATGGGCAGCCTGCCGACCGATGCGTCGCTCGGCCTCGACAAGCCGTGCATCGTCGGGGAGCTGTACAGCAGCGTGATCGGCCCTGAGTAGCGAGTAGGGGGCGGCGGGCTACTCGTTCGGCTTCGCGGTGTGGCGCAGCGTGGCAGCAGTGTCCATGATGGCCCAGACGATGCGCTCCGCCAGGCCCGCCAGGAAGGTCATGCCGGCCAGGATCTGGATGCTGATGGCGATACGGCTCTCCAGTTCGGGGCTCCACTGGAACGCGTGCGGGGCATACTCCTGCTTCGGCACGAGCACGCCGGCCAGAGGGCCGGAGAGCAGTAGCAGCAACACGCCTGCCATGATGAGGCCCCACGCGGCCATCGAGTGGAAGGCGACCACATCGGCCTCGGTGCGGGCTGCGCTGTCGGTCTCCATCTGGGCTCCTCCTTTGCGTTACCGTCCTGAGTTGGCGTCAGGGCAACAGAAACGCGCTTGGGTGGTCGTAGCGCGAGTCAAAGAACGAGGCGGCGGGGACCGCGCTCACGTCCTCGGCCCCGGCACCGTGCGCCAAGCCCAGCAGGTGCGCCGAGAGTCGTGGCTCGCACGTCACATCGAACATGCCAAGGGGCACCGACGTCGCAGCGAGTTCAGTGTCCCAGAGGTTCCACAGGAAGTCGCAGTCGCTGAGCACGTAGATGCGCAGGTACCAGTCACGCTCCTCGGGGGCAAAGCCTGTTCGCACATAGTCGTCGGAGGCGGCGCGCTTGCCGAGCCCCTCGTCGGATCGAACCCAAGAGCGCAGATCCGCCCAGGACGAAGACCACGACGGCGTGACTGCTCCGTCGTGCTCGTGCCAGTCATGGCACTCGATCAGGCGCGAGGACGCAGAGCGAGCATGTAGGTCATCCACGATGGATGCGAGCGCCTCCCTCAGCGGCACCACCGGCAGGCAGTGCGAGTAGACGGTGAGCCCGTCGAACGGCGGAAGGACTGCACGTCTCCTCCGGTCCATCTCAGCGTCCATGGCGCCACTCCTCGTCAGCAGACCGGTCCCCGCCGCGCGTCGGTGTTCTGCGGAGCGACATCGCCGCTTGCTCGCGCACGAGCGGCTCCGGGTCGTCCAGCGCATGCTCCAGTGCGGCGATGGCGTCGGCGTCGCTGCGGCAGGACAGGGCGGCCGCGGCGTTCCGCAGCAGGCCCCGGCGCTTGGCGCGCTTCAGCGGGCTGTTCTTGAAGCCACTACGGAACTCCTCGTCCGTTAGGTTCAGGAGGTCCGCAAGGCTCCGGTTCTGCGTCGCATCGCGCGGCTGGAAGGCCGGTTCGGCGGTCGGTGTGGCGCGGCGGTTGAAGGGGCAGACCTCCTGGCAGATGTCGCAGCCGAACACGCGGTTGCCCATCTTCGCGGCCAGATCCGCGGGAATGGCGTCGCGGTGCTCAATGGTCAGGTACGAGATGCAGCGGTGGGCATCGAGCGAGTAGGGGGCGGTCAGCGCGCCGGTGGGGCAGGCGTCGAGGCAGCGCGTGCAGGTGCCGCATCCGCCTCGGGCGGGCTCGTCCGCCGGCAGGTCGACGTTGAGCAGCAGGAGGCCGATGAGGAACCAGCTACCCCGGCGCGTGTCGATGAGCATGGTGTTCTTGCCGAACCAGCCCAGGCCGGCCCGGTGCGCCAGCTCGCGTTCCAGGAATGGGCCGGTGTCGGTGTACGGCCGTCCCTCGACGGGCTCGCCAGCCTCCGCGCGGATGAACTCGAGCAGCTCGCGCAGGCGCGGCACGATCACGTCGTGGTAGTCGTCGCCGCGAGCGTAGCGGGCGAAGACGGCGCGCTCGGGATCTGGCTCGGCCTCAGGGGCGGCGCCGTAGTCCATGCCGACGACGACGATGCTGCGTGCCTCCGGCCAGGCGATGCGCGGGTCGCAGCGGCGCTCGGGTTCGCGGGCGAGGTAGGCCATGCCGGCATGGTCGCCGCGCTCCAGCCAGGCGAGGAAGGCGTCGCGATGCTCGACCGGGCCGGCGTGCGTGATGCCGCAGCGCTGGAAGCCGAGGGCGCGCGCGTGCTCGTTGATGGACGCGGCGAGGGCGGCGCTCATATTGGGATACCCGCGGTGCGGGGTAGGGCCGCGCCCCTGCGGGCGGCCGCGACGGAGCGCGACCCTCCGGGAGTTCGATGGGCGCGGGCCCCCTCGGGGAGTCCCCGGGCGGTGCCGTCGCCACGGAGCGCCACCCTCCAGGGCCTTGGCCCGTGGGGAGTGAGGGGGTAACCTGTTGGCGATATCCTACGCATGAGGAGTGGCATGAGTACCTTGGTTACGACCTCGATCGCGCTGCTGGCCGTCGCGGGGGCCGCCGCGGCGAGGGCCCAGGCGCCGGCGGTGCGCTTGTGGGGCGGCGACGCTCCCGGCGCGCTGGGGCAGGAGCCGGCCGACGTCCCAACGCTTACGTTCTACCCCGCGCCCGTGGGGAAGGCAAACGGCGCGTTCGTCGTGGTGTGCCCCGGCGGCGGCTATTCGCACCTGGCGGACCACGAGGGAAAGCCGGTAGCCGAGTGGCTCAACAGGATCGGGGTGGGGGCGGCTGTGCTCAAATACCGGCTGGGCCCGCGCTACCACCATCCGTGCATGCTGCAGGACGCGGCGCGCGCTGTCCGAACTGTGCGCTCGCGGGCGGCCGAGCTGAAGATCGACCCGAAGCGGATCGGCATCCTGGGGTTCTCGGCGGGCGGGCATCTGGCCTCGACCGCGCTGACGCATCACGACGCTGGGAAGCCCGATGCGGCGGATCCGGTGGAGCGTGTGTCTTCGCGGCCGGACTTTGGCATTCTGATCTACCCGGTGATCACGCTGCAGGACCCGTACGCGCACAAGGGCTCGCGGGAGAACCTGCTCGGCGCCCATCCCTCCGCCGACCTGGTGGAGTCTCTCTCCAACGAGCGGCAGGTGAAGGCCGATACGCCGCCGGTGTTCCTGGTGCATGGCGCGGACGACGCCGGAGTGCCGGTGGAGAACAGCCTGCGGTTCGCGGAGGCCTGTCGCAAGGCGGGCGTGCCCGTGGAGCTGCACGTGTTCGCGCACGGGCCGCACGGGTTCGGCATGGCGGCGCGCAACCCGACGCTCGGAGCGTGGCCGGGGCTATGCGCGGCATGGATGGGGGAGCGCGGGTTGACGAAGTGACCGGCCCGTCCGATGGCGCATGGCCCGGCGTCGCTGCCGGGCCATGCGCTTGGACTCCCTGCCGTCACCGAGGCGGCGGCGGAATCGGCATTGCCGGAGCTGCGGGGCCGCGCCGGGCCGACGGCCCAGTTGCGGAGGCCGGTGCGCTGGCGCCCGGTGGGGGCGGCAGAGGCGGGCGGAAGCCGGTATCGCGCCTCGGCCCAACCGGCCCGACGACGTACCAGTAGCCGGCGAACAGCGCCACACCGGCGAGGACGATGACGATGGCCCAGAAGACGCCAGGCGGTATCTCGCGTCGCAACGTGTCCCTCCGGGTCTAGTTGGTCGCGCTCCAGTAGTCGCCCCAGAACGCCGTCTTGTACGGCGTCGGGTAGAAGATGGACGGCGCAGGCACCCGTTTGGCGTGGCCGTCGGCGAACGACACGTTGAGGCCGTCGGCGTGGCGCTTGGCCGCGATGTAGACCTCGTTCGCCCAGAAGTCGTTGGGATCGGTCAGGTTCGGGTGGTAGGCATAGGCGTTGCAGAACTGGTAGTAGCCCCACCCCTCGTTCTCATAGCCCGGGTAGCCAACGTCAATGTACATGAGGCGCTCAGCCGGGTACTCCTGGCCCCCGTAGGACCTACCGGGAACGTAGTGAGATCCGCCATCCGAACTCCAGTAGCCGAAGAACCCCCAGGCGTTGGCGCTGAGGTTCACCCACCAGGTCCACTCGTACGTGGTCTGGTCCACAGGCGCTGCGCCGAGCGAGGCGCACCACGCGATCCTGGCGTTCTTCATGTACGGGTAGACCATCTGCAGCATTCGGCCCTCCGGGTAGTCGAGGAACGTCCCCTCGATGAGCGGGGTCATCTCGTCGTAGTCCTGGATGTACATCAAGGTCGACGTGCCGAGCTGCTTGATGTTGGAGAGGCAGGCGATGGTCTTGGCGGAGTTGCGGGCCTGCGCGAAGACCGGGAAGAGGATTGCTGCGAGGATCGCGATAATCGCGATAACGACGAGCAGTTCGATAAGCGTGAAACCCGTGGTGCGGCTGCGCATTGAGATGTCTCCTCGTGGTCAGGCCGCGTCGCCCGGTCCATGGGGGCGTGCGGCGTCGGTCGAAGCCAGGCTGCTCGGAAACCCAAGCAGTCCGACCAACGTGAGATCTCGCGGTTACGGGTCATGAGCGGCTCGCCCCGAGGTCACCTGCCGATCGGTTGGTGCAGGTAGCCTCGCCCCTTGGTGGCGGCGCGCTCGGACAGGATGACTCGCTGAGGCAGGAGCGCCGGCGGCTCGGGGCGTGGTTTCCTGGGCCACATCTCCGGCAGGCGGCAGCGACTGAGTTCAGTGCGGCGGCGACGCGCCGCGGGACGCGCGGGCAGGCGAGGGGGGATGTCGCGGTTCGGTGTGGCGGCTTGGCGATCGACTCCGACGGTCGGGAAGCCTCCGTGGCTCAGCGAACCAGGCGACGGCCCATCGCAGCTCGGGCATCTGCTGTCGGTACAGATCGATTGTATCGGCGGTCGGCGCGGCTGTCAAGGAAGCTTCCGGGTGCTTGCCTCACGCGGCGGCACGGTGTAGAATGGGGCGATCGGAGGGGCATATGGAGCGGATCTGGGCGCCGTGGCGGCTGCAGTACATCGAGAACGCGGACGCAGTGGCGGGGTGCATCTTCTGCGTCTTCCCGGCGGAGCAGCGCGACGCGGAGCGCTTCATCCTGCTGCGAGGCGAGCGGGCGTTCGTCATCCTGAACGCGTACCCGTACAGCAACGGCCACCTGATGGTGACGCCGTACCAGCACACAGCCAACCTGGACGAGCTGGACGACGCGACGATGCTCGAGCTGATGACGCTCACGCGGCGCGCCGTCAACCTGCTGAAGGCGGCGTTCCGGCCGGACGGCTTCAACATCGGCGTCAACATGGGGCGCGTCGCGGGGGCCGGCATCGCGGATCATGTCCACATCCACGTGGTGCCGCGCTGGAGCGGAGACACGAACTTCATGGGCGTGGTGGGCGACACGCGGGTGATCCCGGCGAGCCTCGAGGAGGTCTACTCGCGCCTGAAGGAGCAGATGGGTGGCTGAGACGCTGACGCACACGGAGCAGTTGGCAGCGTTGGCCGGGGAGGCGGCGACCTGCAGCCGGTGCCGCCTGGCGCAGACGCGGACGAACGTGGTGTTCGGCGAGGGCAACCCGGACTCGCCGCTGGTGTTCGTGGGCGAGGGGCCCGGCATGAACGAGGACGCCACCGGGCGACCGTTCGTGGGCCGGGCGGGGGCGCTGCTTGACGAGTGCCTCGCCGAGGCCGGGATGCAGCGGAAGCACGTGTACGTCTGCAACGTGCTGAAGTGCCGCGCCGCGATCTACGAGAACAACCGCGCGCGCAACCGCCCCCCGCAGCCGGACGAGCTGGACGCCTGCGCCTACTGGATCGACAAGCAGCTCACCGCCCTGCAGCCGCTGGTCATCGTGTGCTTGGGCGCGCCGTCCGCGAGCAGCCTGATCCACAAGGGCTTCAAGATGATGCAGGAGCGCGGCCAGTTCTTCACGACCTGCAAGTACGCGCGCTATGCGATGGCGGCGCTGCACCCGGCGTTCATCCTGCGGCAGGACGGCGAGACCTATCGCGCCATGCGGGACCAGCTCGTTGCGGACATCCTGGCCGCGCGGCACAAGGTGATCGAGGCGAAGAGAGAACCGCCGCTTACGCTCTTCTGAAGTCAGGACTTGGGACTTGGGGATTGGGGCTGGCGGCGGGAGATCCGTCGTGCGGCCGGAACGTCGGCGCAGCCTGTCGGGTTCCTCAGCCAATGGACGAAGGTGGCTAACTGCCATACTCCAGCCCCAGTCCCCATGTGCCAAGTCCCGCAGTTGGGAGCTGCCCATGCCCGCCCGAGACGACCTTGGCGACCGGATGAAGCGGTCCTACGAGAACCGCACGCGGTACTTCCTCCCCAGGCGAACGTACACGCTGATCCGCGTCGACGGCAAGGCGTTCCACAGCTACACGCGCGGCTGCGCCCGGCCGTACGACGGGGACCTGATGGCGGACATGGACGCGACCGCCGTGAAGCTGTGCCAGGAGATCGGCGGCGCGCGGCTGGCGTTCGTCCAGAGCGACGAGATTAGCCTCCTGCTGACGGACTTCGAGAGCACCCAGACGGAGGCCTGGTTCGACGGCAACGTGCAGAAGATTGCCTCCATCAGCGCGGCCATCGCCACGGGTGCGTTCAATCGGGCCAGGCTCGCGCGGCATGCCGAGGGGGCCGGCGATGCGGCGTGGGCGCTGTTCGACAGCCGCGTCTGGACCATACCGGACCGCGATGAGGTCGCGAACTACTTCATCTGGCGCCAGCAGGACGCGTCGCGCAACAGCGTGTCGATGACCGCCCGGGCGTGGTTCCCCCAGGACCGCCTCGATGCTCTGACCTGCGACCAGATGCAGGAGCCGCTCTGGCAGGAGCGGGGCGTGAACTGGAACGACCTGCCCGCGGGCTTCAAGCGTGGGCGCGCGGTCGTCCCCGTGGAGGAGCCGCGCGACGTGCCCTACGTGGATGCGCGCACCGGCGAATCCCGCCTGGCCGAGGGCGTCGTTCGCCGAACCTGGCAGGTCGTCGACCCGCCGGTCTTCACCCGCGAACGGGACTGGCTGCTGGCCCTGATCCCGCAGTACTAAGCGAGCCCCAGTCCCCATGTCCCAAGTCCCGCCGTTAGGAGACCGCTCGTGTCTTCCTACACCATCCGCCTCTTCGCTCCGGCCGACCTGCCTCGCCTCCGCGAGATCACCGTCGCCACGTTCGGCCCCGTCTCCGTCGACCGCCTGCTGGAGGAGCGCCACGGGGCGTTCGGGTCCCAGACGTGGCAGGAGCGGAAGGTGGCCGCGATCGAGAACGACTGCCGCCTGCAGCCGGACGGCGTCTTCGTTGCGGCGGACGCCTCCGATCGCGCGGTGGGCTTCGTGACGACGCGCCTGTTCACCTCGTCCGGCATCGGGTGGATCCCCAACCTGGCGGTCGACCCGGCGTGGCAGGGGCAGGGGGTGGGCCGGGCGCTGCTGGAGCGGGCGATCGGGTTCCTGCGCGAGCGCGGCATGTCCATCGCCAAGATCGAGACTCTGGGGCACAACGAGGTCGGCAACCACCTCTACCCGTCAGTCGGCTTCGAGGAACTGGTGCGCCAGGTGCACTTCTCGATGCGGCTGGATAGTGATGCCGCGGCGGATGGGCGGCAACCGGGCTGAGTTCTGGGTTGAGAGACAGACCGGGTTGAAACCCGGTTCTGGGCTGAGCGAAGTCCCCTGCGGGGACTGGGGCGGTCCGGTGGTGTGAAACCACCGGCAGTGTAGCCTGCGGCTGATCGTCCTCGCGGACGGGGGTGGCGCGGGGAGCCGGGGCACGCGCTCCATGACTGTCGCGCCTCGGAACCGTGTGCAGGGCGCTGAGTTCCCGCCGCGCACAACGTAGACTCCCCCAGAGTTGGGGGCTAGGGGGCGCGCCGCACCGATGCGGCCCAGGTGTCTCCATCACTGCCGTGCGCCGATCGGTCGGATCGGTCCGACGTGCCAAACACCACCTAGGAGCAACCCATGCGCCGCATCGCCGTCATGCTCACCGCGCTGCTCTCGCTTGCTGCCGCGGCCCACGCCCAATCGCGTGGGGTGTGGCTCGACACGCTCGACTTGCGCAACATGCGGCAGTCGTGGAGTACCGCCCAGCGCAACCGGTCGGTGCAGGGCAAGCCGATCACCATCGCGGGGCGGCGATTCGAGCGGGGGGTGGGCACGCACGCCGTCAGCCGGTTCGCCGTCCCGTGCGCCGGCGCGACGCGGTTCTCCGCCTGGGTCGGCGTGGACGACGAGATGCAGGGCTACCCGGGCAGCGTCGAGTTCCAGCTTCTCGGCGACGGCAAGCTGCTCTGGAAGAGCGGGGTGATGCGCGTCGGGACGCCCGCGATGCGCGCCGACGTGCCGCTGAAGGGCGTAACCGTGCTGCAGTTGGTGGTCACGGACGGGGGCGACAACATCAACGCGGACCACGCCGACTGGGCCGACGCGCGCATCGAGGGCATCGACAAGGCAGACACCTCGGCGCTCATCCTCAGCTCCGAGCAGGCGAGCCCGCTGGTGGTGCGGCCGAAGTGGGAGTCCCTGCACGCGGACACCAACGCGCTGGGCGGCGAGATGCGCATCGGCGGCAAGGCGTTCGGCACCGGCATCGGCGTGCGCGGCGGCACGGACATCATCTTCTTGGGGCTCGGGGGGAAGTACCAGACGTTCTCCGCGACGGTTGGCGTGGATGACGCGTCGAAGCCCGGTGATGCGGTGCGGTTCCTGGTCTATGCGGACGGGATGCGGTGTGGCGGCACGGGGCCACTGCACCGGGCGGACGGCGCAAGGCAGCCCTCCATCGAGATCAGCTGGGCCGACGAACTCCGTTTGGTCACAATCGGCAGCGGCGCAACGGTCGCTGATTGGGGCTCCGTGCGGCTGTCCGGGCGGTCTCCGGGCACTGGTGACCCTATTGTCGCCCCCCGGACGATCTCCAGGATGCTGGCCAGGGTTTCGGCTGAGAGCAACACCCGGCCGGCCTACCGAGTCGCATCCCGCGCTCTGGAGGTGTTGCTGGACGGCGGCGGGGGTGTCCTTGGCCTGCAGATCGCGGGGCGCAAGGCTGCGCGGTTCCCGGCGACTGCCGAGACCGCCTTGGCCGGGTGCGACCTCGTCGGCGACCAGCGCGCCCGCAGCATTGGTGGTGGCGGAGTCGAGTTCACGCGCCGCCTCCAGGACCCGGTCACCGGCCGATCCGCCGACGTGGTGGAGCGCTTCACGCCGACGAAGACGAGCGTGCGCTGGACCGTCGAGGTGCGCGGGACCGGAGCGCCGTGGTCGACCGCCATCCAGACCGCGTTCCGCTGGCCCACGACCTCCGCGACGCGCTTCTGGACGGCCTGGGCCGACCCGCGCGGCGCCGGTGCGGACGGCTGGTCCGACCCGTGCCGCACGATGCCGACCGTCGACGCGACGTGGTGCTACGGTGGGCCCATCTTCAAGCCGCGCAGCCCGGAGACCGGCTACATCCCCGCGCGCTATGACGTGACGGGCATCCCGCTGGCCTGCTTCCTCGAGCCGAAGCGCGACATCGGCGTCACGCTCGCCCTCTCGCCCGAGGATGACCTGCTCGACGTGACGGTGCGTACGACGGCGGACGGCGAGGTGGTCTTCTCGCGCCTGAACAACCGCATCGAGAAGGGGCGGCCGGTGCGCTTCTCCGCCGATCTCATCGCGCACGCGGCGGACTGGCGGCCCGCGATGGCGTGGATGGCCGCCCGCTACCCGCGCTACTTCGACCCCGCGCTTCCCGTGGCCGACGACATCGCCGGAACCGCCGCCTACTCGACGTACCAGGGCGAGCTGGACGCCGAGAAGCTGCGCAAGATGGCGTTCCGCGTCAACTGGCAGGCCAGCTACGAGTTCCCCTACTTCGGCATGTACCTGCCGCCCTGCCCGCCGGATGAGGAGTGGATCAACACCCGCGGCGTCCGCACCAGCCAGAACAGCCTGAACGCCTACTACGAGCGCATGCGGGTGCTGGGCTTCCACGTGCTGAGCTACTTCAACGTGACCGAGTTCGGCACGCGCCTGCAGATCCCGCCGCCCGGCACGCCGCCGCCGGACCCGCTCTGGAAGGACGGCACCGCGTTCCTCTTCACGAGGCTGAAGGACGCCATTCTCCCCGACGCGGACGGCAAGCCGATCGGGAGCTGGGAGGGCTCGGTGGCGATGGACCCCGGCGACCCGGCGTACGCGGACTTCCTCTGCGAGCAGGCCAAGCGCCACGTGGACCGCACGCCCGCGACCTCCGGCGTCTGCATCGACCGGATGGACTGGCTGCGCTACTACAACGCGACCAAGGACGATGGCGTCTCCTGGTTCGAGGGCGGCCCGGCACGCTCGCTGGTCAACTCGTGGCGCGGCGTGATTGCCCGGATCGCGCCCATCATGCATCGGGCGGGCAAGGTCATCTACGTCAACAATCACGTGAAGCGGCTGGACACGCTGAAGGACCTCGACGGCTTCTACGACGAGTTCGGCCACATCCCGCCGAGCTTCAACCTGACCGCGCTGCAGGCCGTGCGCCGCCCATACCTCGCGTGGACGCCCGACGTGGGCACGCTGCGCCACGATCCCGACGCCTACCTGCAGCGGCACCTCTACATGGGCGCGTTCCCGACGGCGCCGTACCCCGGCAACGACCACACGATCCTGCCCGATGACTGGGCGGAGCGCTACTACATGGACTACGGCCCGCTGCTCGACACCTTGCGCGGCAGGAAGTGGGTCCTGGCGGCGCACGCCGTCTCGGTGACGGGCGGCCAGGCGCTGGCGAACGTGTTCAGCGTGCCCGGCGGCTACGTCGTGCCGGTGACCTTCGGCGGGAAGCAGGGAGAAGCCACGGTCGTGCTGAAGGGGCTTCCGGAACTCAAGACCGGACGCAAGGAGCGCGCAGTCGCCCTGCACCCCGGCGCATCGGGCGAGGCCGCGGTGGAGTGCCGGCGCGACGGCGAGGCGCTGCGGATGCGCGTGCCGCTGGTGCGGGGCTGCGCGATGGTCCGGCTTACATTCGAGGGGGGAGAACGCTGAGATGCCACTCTGGACGGGGATTCTGATCGTGATGGCCCTCGCGGCGGGGGCTGCGTGCTCGGCGGACGTGGCGCCGGGCTCGCTGAACGTGCGCGACTTCGGGGCGGTGGGCGACGGCAAGGCGGACGACACCGCCGCGTTCCAGAAGGCGATGGACGAGTGCGGCAAAGGGGGCGGCGGCACCGTGTGGGCTCCGCGCGGCGCCTACCTGTTCAAGGGCCACCTGAACGTGCCGCCGGGCGTGGCGCTGGCGGGCGCGTTCGTCTCGGTGCCGGCGCACAATGGCATCCGCGACGCGGGCCTGCCGAAGCCGGGCGAGATGGGCACCGCGCTCTTCGTGACGGAGGGCGCGGGCAAGGAGGAAGGCGCGCCGTTCATCACGCTGAACACGAACAGCACGCTCAAGGGCGTCCTCGTCTACTACCCGGACCAGCCCGTCGACGACGTGCCCAAGCCCTACCCGTGGTGCATCGCGATGCGCGGCAAGAACCCGGCGGTGCTCGACGTGGAGCTGCTGAACCCGTACAACGGCATCGACGCGAGCCAGAACGAGCGGCACCTGATCCGCAACGTGTCTGGCCAGCCGCTGCGCCGCGGCGTGTGGATCGACTCGATCTACGACATCGGCCGCGTGGAGAACGTGCACTTCAACCCGTGGTGGAGCGGGAAGCCGAAGCTCTTCGAGTGGCAGCAGGCGAACGGCGAGGCGTTCATCTTCGGGCGGACGGACTGGCAGTACGTGCTGAACACGTTCGCGTTCGGCTACAAGGTGGGCTACAAGTTCGTGGAGACGAAGACCGGCGCGACGAACGGCAACTTCCTGGGAATCGGGGCGGACGACTGCTTCACGGCGCTGGAGGTGGAGCAGAGCGCCCCGTTCGGCATCCTCATCACGAACGGGGAGTTCGTCTCGTTCCACGGCCCCGACCCGACGATGATCGCGATCGGCAAGAACCACACGGGCAGTGTGCGCTTCGTGAACTGCGCCTTCTGGGGCCCCTGCAACCAGATCGCGCGCATCGAGGGGAAGGGCACGGTCGGCTTTGGGGATTGCACGTTCACCGACTGGGACGCGAAGAAGCTGGGCCGCGCGGCCATCCAGGCGATCAGCGGCACGGTGCTGGTGCGCGGCTGCGAGTTCCGGGCGAAGAAGCTGCAGATGGAGATCGGCGCCGAGGTGAAGCGCGCGGTCGTCACGGACAACATCATCACCGGTCCGCAGCGCATCACCGACTTCAGCCACGGCTCGGTAAAGATCGCGAACAACGCGGCGGAGTAGGGGGGCGGCCGCGTGAGGTAGGCGGTACCGAGCCGCGACCGTGAGGGAGCGGTCTGCCGTCATCGCGCCCACCTCCAGCCAAGCCACGACCTTGTGCCGACCACAGCAGACCGGTCGCTCACGCTTTCGGCTCGGATGGTGGTCGCACGAGGTAGGCGGCCACGGTGTGGGCGGGGGCCGCTGAACGCGAACAGGCCGGCAACGCGTGGTGCGCTGCCGGCCTGTTCGCGGTTGGCTGGCGGCTGTCTACCCCACCTCCGCCTTCAGCTTTGCGATCAGGTCGTCCACCGTCATCGCGCCGAGGTCGCCCTCGCCGCGCTTGCGGACGGAGACGACGCCCGCTTCGAGGTCGCGCTTGCCCATGATGAGCATGTAAGGCACCTTCTGTACCTCGGCCTCGGCGATCTTCTTGCCCACGCGCTCCGAGCGGAGGTCGATGTCCGTGCGGAAGCCGGCTGCTTTGAGCTTGCCTGCGACCTCCTTGGCGTAGTCGGCCTGGTGGTCGGTGATGGGCAGCAGCATGATCTGCACCGGGGCCAGCCAGAGCGGGAACGCGCCCGCATGGTGCTCGATCAGGACACCCATGAACCGCTCCATGCTGCCCATCAGCGCGCGGTGCACCATGTACGGCTGGTGGACCTGGCCATCGTCGCCGGCGTATTCGAGGCCGAACCGCGATGGGAGGTTGAAGTCGAACTGGATCGTGCTGAGCTGCCAGTCTCGGCCCAGTGCGTCTTTGACCTTCAGGTCGATCTTCGGACCGTAGAAGGCCCCGCCACCCTCATCCCGGGCATAGAGCAGACCGCTTCGGTCGAGGGCGACTTCCAGCGCGTCCGTGGCCCGATCCCACTGCTCCGGCTCTCCCACGTACTTCTCGGGGCGCGTGGCGAGATAGGCGTGGAAATCCGTCAGGCCGAACGCTCTCAGCACCGTGAGCGAGAACTCCAGGGCGCCGCTGATCTCCTCGTCCATCTGGTCAGGCCGGCAGAAGATGTGGGCATCGTCCTGCGTGAAGCCCCGAACTCGCGTCAGCCCGTGAAGGACTCCGCTGCGCTCGAAGCGGTAGACCGCTCCGAACTCCGCATAGCGGAGGGGGAGGTCACGGTAGGAGCGCGTGTGGCTCTTGTAGATCTCGATGTGGAAGGGGCAGTTCATGGGCTTCACGTAGTAGTCCTCGCCCTCGATGTCCATGGGCGAGTACATGCTGTCCGCGTAGAAGTCCAGGTGGCCGGACGTGCGCCAGAGTTCGCTCCTTCCGATGTGCGGCGTGAAGACCCAGTCGTAGCCGTGCTGCAGATGCATGCGTCTGCAGAAATCCTCGGCAACCACCCGAACCATGGCCCCCTTCGGGTGCCACATGATCAGTCCCGGTCCGACGGCGTCCGATGTGCTAAAGAGATCCAGGTCCTTGCCGATCTTGCGGTGGTCGCGGCGCTTGGCTTCCTCGAGGCGCTCGAGGTAGTCCTGCAGCTCCTCGGCCGTCGGCCAGGCCGTGCCGTAGATGCGCGTCAGCATCGGGTTCTTCTCACTGCCGCGCCAGTAGGCGCCCGCCGTGCTCAGCAGCTTGAAGTGCTGGATCGCCTTCGTGCTCGGCAGGTGCGGGCCCCGGCACAGGTCGATCCAGTCGCCCTGGCGGTAGAACGAGATGGCCTCGCCCTCGGGCAGGTCGTTGATCAGCTCGACCTTGAACGCCTGGTCGGCGGCCGCGCAGAACGCCGCCGCCGTCTCGCGCTCCATCTCCTCGCGGACGATCGGCAGGTCGCGCCCGGCGATCTCGCGCATCTTCTCCTCGATGCTCGCCAGGTCGTCCTCGTGGATGGGCCGCGGGAGGTCGAAGTCGTAGTAGAACCCGTCCTCGATGGGCGGCCCGATGGCGTACTTCACCCCCGGGTACAGCTCGCCGACGGCCTGGGCCATCAGGTGCGCCGCCGAGTGGCGGAGGTCGTAGTTGCTGTCGTGCTCCTGTCCGTCCATGGTGCATCGCTCCTTGCTTGCGGAAGCCATCCACGCCGTGTAGGGACGCTGCTTGCTGCGTCCTGCCCTATGGGGCTGTGCGTGGCATGGCTGGAATCGAAAACGCCATCCCGCACTCCGGGATGGCGTCCTGTGAACCGAGGCAGGTGCCGGCGCGCGCTAGTTCCGCCGCCGGATCAGGACGCCGGCGCGGGTAGTGTCAACCGACACTTGCGAAGCCTCACTTCGGTTGTGGTCGATCCGTGGTGCGCTCATGGTGTCCTGCCTGCCTCGTGAATAGGCCAGTGTTCGTATTATGGGTTCTCGGCGGCGCGTTGTCAAGGGAGTAGCGAGGAGCGAGGAGCGAGTAGCGAGTAGGACGGCGGGGCGGCGCTCGCGCGGAGGTCTCGGGGACCGGTGCGTGCAGGACTGGTATGGCCTGATCGTACAGGATGAGCCAAGGGCAGAGGCGCGCGCCGATGTTGCGGTGCCGGCGGCCACTACCTAGGCACCAATGCTGTCCCTTGGCGGGGCCGCCGACGAGGCCAGGGCTAGTGCTCCTCATGCTCGTTCGGCACCTTGGCCAAGTCCCTGAGTTCCTTCATCTGACGGATCTTCTTCAGCACCGACGGGTCGACACTCACAGCGACGACGGCGGAACAAGCCATGACAAGACTGAACAACGGCGCCTGCGTGGCCTGCGGATACCTTGGCGCCACAGCCAGCAGCGCGGCACACGTGACCGCGGGCACCGCCAGAGCTGCGATGCGGCGGACCAGTGTCGCCAGACCCGATGGTAGCGGTTCCGCTTGCTCTCCGCTTCCGCATACCAACGCGTCCCAGTTCCCCGCTAGGATGGAGCCTATGTCCGCCATCAGGTAGGCGTTCATCGTCTGGTACGTGTCCGGCCTTGGCGTCAGGACCCATGGGACCAACGCGCGGTACCGGGCAGCGATACAGCACGCTGTTCGGCGCGCCATCTGCCGAGTGCTAGGAGCAGAGTTGCTCACCGTGGGGAGCACGTGCTGCGCCAGGCTGGCCGCAAGCTCGAGACGGCGCAGCATGATCTCACGGATGTATCGCGACGGGTGCCCGTCATCGCACAAGGTGGCGAGACACGCAGCGTCGTGCAAGCATGTGACCAGCGCGCTCTCAGCAGACAGATTGCGCCACAGGCGTGATATGATCGACGTTCCTGTGGACGCTGTTACCAAGGCCGACGCCGCCAGCGGCCATACCAAGCCGGCACGCCGTCCCGTACAGAGCACGGCCACGGCGATGAGCAGGACGACGGTGGCCAGGCCGAACCCGCATTGGCTCCAGAACCAGGCGTCTTCAGCCTCTCGCCGCGCTTTGGCGATTCCGGCGTCGTTCTCGCCAACCGGACACGCCCAGCTCGGACCGAATCGGGCACTCGCCATCCTGGCTAGTGCAACGTCGGTTATCGGTGCATGTCTGGCCGCATCTGCCATCGCTTCTCATCCTCCGCTGTGGCTGTCCACTGGTACGGCCCGAGACGTTCTGGCGCATGGGGTGCCATGCGGCTATCTATGCCGCACGTCTAGCCCTTTGTCCTCCTACGACGGCGTGTCCGGGGTCGATGGGTACTGGTAGCCCGGCAGGCTTCGACGCGGACCGGCGAGGAACCAC
>CAZFLM010000050.1:0-7456 GCA_964519955.1 uncultured Chthonomonadaceae bacterium
CAGTATAGCAGGACAGACCACTCAGTGCAATCGCTTATTTTAACGCCTATGCCCCTTTCCCCCCTCCCCCCCCCTTGCATTCCCCACAGCGATTTGCTACAGTAGTGCGCTATGGACATCGGCGAGCTGGTCCTGCTTCTGGGGGGCGTGTCCGGCGTCGGCGACCAGGCGCTGGCGCGCATCCTGCGGCGCATGGCGATCCTGCGCATCGGCCCGGACGAGTTCCTGGCCACGAGCCCGGCCTCGCTCCGTGAGGAGTACCGCCTGCCGCGCGGGGTGGGCCAGGCGGTTGCCGCCCTCTCCCGCGCCGAGGTCGACGCCGCCTGCGCGCTGGGCCGCGAGCTGCGAAGGCACGGAGTGCAGGTGGCCACCGTCGTGGACGCCAGCTACCCCCGCGCCCTCGCGGCCGCGCTGAAGGACCCGCCCGCCGCGCTCTACTTCCACGGCGCGCCGCAGCTCCTCGGCGCCCGCCTCTTCTGCGTCGCCAACTCCAACGGCGCGCCCGAGATGGCGTTGGCAGCCACCGACGCCGTCGCCCGAGCAGCGATCCGATGCGGCATGGCGCCCATCACCGGCACCAACCGCACCGCCTACCAACGCCCGGCTCTCGTCGCCCGGCGGCTCGGCGCGCCCGTGTGCTACGTGCTGGACCGCGGCCTCCTGGACCAGTTCGGTACCCACCTGGAGGTGGAGCCGGTGCGGGCTGCGCGCGTCTGGCAGCCCACGGTGGACGAGACGCGCGACCTGACGATATCGCCGTTCGCCCCGCGCCACCACGCCATCGCGGCCCACAACCGCCGGCGGGATGAGATCGTCTTCGCGCTGGCCTCGGTGGTCATCGCCGGCTACGTGCGGCCGGGCGGCGTGATGGACCGGCTGTGCCGTGAGGCGCTGGGCTCGGGCCGCCCGGTCACGCTGGTCTGCGCCGGCAGCCCGAGCGCCGACGGCCTCGCGCGGGCCGGCGCGATCGTGCTAGACCCCATAGACGAAGACGCGGTGGCCGCCGCCCTACTGGCAGCAGCCACCGCGCCAATCTAGCCCCCCGTTGTGCGCCAGCTAGGCGGCCCTGTCCAACTGGAACATGTCGCGCGCGTTGTCCATCTGCATGGTCAGCTCGCGCGTTGCCCACTCCCAGTCCTCGTCCGAGAACCCCAGCCACTCGGCCACTGCCGGGTCCAGTTCCGGCCCCTGGTCGATCGCCACTGCCCCCACGGACGCCTGCCAGGCCAGCCAGTTGGCCGCGTGGACGGTCGCCGTCATCTCCGCATGCTCGTGCGTCATGTCCACCTGGTGGTGGTTGCCGACGCAGTCGCACAGCGACGGCGGGAAGTTCCAGTGCTCAGCGATCTTGCGCCCGACGCTCGCGTGGTCGATGTGCAGCACGAACTGCTCGGCCTCCACGATCGTCACCTGCTGCTTCTGGGCATAGGCCATCGACACCGCATAGGGCACCGGGAAGTAGCAGTCCAGGAACAACTGCCCGATGTCGTGCAGCAGACCGCCCAGGAACGCTTCCTCGACAGCCGCCCTCGTCTTCAAGCGCCGCTTGCGGGCAATGATGCTCGAAGCTACGGCGGCCGCCACACAGTGCTCCCAGAACCGAGTGCGATCGAGGCCGACCGCGTTGCCAGTCTTCGGCGGCAGCATGGCGAACGCCGATACTCCGAGGACCAGGTTCCTCACGGTATTGAAGCCCAGGATCACGACCGCGTTCGTCACGGTGCTGATGCGCTTCGGGAACCCGTAGTAGGCCGAGTTCACGATGCGCAGAATCCGGGATGATAGTCCTTGGTCCAGTGAGATCAGCCGATTGAGATCCTCGGCCGAGGTGTTCGGATCGTTTACAGTCTGCATGATCCGATGGACCACCTTCGGCAGAGGGGGCAGGTCGGCTAGCTTCTTCTGGAGAGTCTGCAGAAAGACATCCCGATCGATCTGCAGGTCCTTGGCACTACGCGGCATAGGCTCTCTCCCTCGTCTCGACCGCAATCGTGAGCAGTCCGCTCACATCCACGATCAACGCAATGCGACCGTCGCCTAGAATGGTCGCACCGGATATTCCACGAACGTCGCCGACAAGTTTGCCGAGCGACTTGATCACGATCTCCTGCTCGCCCAACAGCGAATGGACGACCAGGCCGAACCTGCGCTCCCCAATACCGACGATCACCACATAGTGGAGGTCGTCGGCAGCGCCCGGCTGCGCACCGAACGCGGCCCCATCGACATTGCGCCAGAAGACATCCTGCAGCCGCACCAGAGGGATCGTCAAACCACGCTGGACGACCACCTCGCGACCGTTGATGACATGGATCTCAGCGGTGGATACCTTGAACGTCTCGACTACAGCCGTCAGCGGCAGCACGTACACGCCCGCCGGCACGCTCACTAGCAGGCCCTTGATGATGGCCAGAGTGAGCGGCAGCTTGATCGTGAACTTCGTGCCCTTCCCGACGGTCGACTCCAGATCGATCAGCGCGCCGAACCGCGTCAGGTTGTTCTTGACGATGTCCATCCCGACGCCACGGCCGGAGACATCGGTCACCTGCTCCGCCGTCGAGAATCCCGAGGCGAAGATCAGGTTCAGCGAGTCCCGGTCGCCGAGCCTGGCCGCGGCGTCCGCCGCGATCTGGCCCTTGCCGATCGCGGCCTCCCGGATCTTCGCCGGATCGATGCCGCGCCCATCGTCCTCGATCTCGATGACGATGTAGTTCTCTTCGTGGCGCGCCCGCAGCCACACCGTGCCCTTGCTCGGCTTGCCGGCCGCAACCCGGACATCCGGCGCTTCGAGCCCGTGGTCCACGCTGTTGCGCAGGAGGTGAATCAGCGGGTCGCCGATCACCTCGATGACGGACCGGTCGAGTTCCGTCTCGCGGCCGGATACCACGAAATCCACGTCCTTGCCGAGCTTCTGTGCCAGGTCGCGGATCATGCGCGGGAAGCGGTTGAAGACGTGGTCGATCGGGAGCATCCGCGCCTTCATGATCTCTTCCTGCAGCTCGCCGGTGATGCGCCCGAAGTGCGCGGCGGCCTCGTGCAGGCTGTCGATCACGGCTTCGCCCGACACGCGCGAGTCCATCTTGGCGGTCAACTGGGCGATGCGCGTCTGGTCGATCACCAGTTCTCCGACGAGATTGAGCAGGTTGTCCAGGCGCACCACGTCGACGCGGACGGTCTGGCTCTGGGCGGCGGCCTGTGCCGGCGCCTTCTTCTCCTCGGCGGGCGGCGCGGCGGCGTCCACCGCTGCGGCGGCCGGAGCGGGAAGCTCGGCCTCGACGATCTCCGGCGCGGCGGGCGCGGCGGGCGCGGCGTGGTCCTCGGCATCAGCCGCCTGCGCGGGCTCGGCAGACACCTCCTCAGTAACGCCGTCGTCGTACGGGCGAATGTCCGCCTCCACGATCTCTGTCACGGACAGCGTCGTCTTCCGCACGTCGTCCACGGGCCGCTCGGTCGCGATGATGACCCCGAACTGGTCCGCGAACTCCTCGTTCTCGATGGCCTCCTCGCCCGGCGTGGTGTTGAGGATCGACCCAACGGACTCCAGCGACTGCAGCACCATCAGGGCTCGAACCGACTTCATCACGCAGTCGCCGGCGATCCGCACGGCCATCGCGTACACGCTGCATCCGGCCTGGCGCGCCTCGGCAGCCGCCACGGCGCCGCTGGTCGTGAGCGCCTCGTGCTGGAAGCTGGGCGCCTGTGCGGGCGCCGCGGCAGCGGCAGGGGCAGCGGGCGCCTCCGCGCTGCCGGCCAGGGCCGCGCGCAGCTTCGCCGTCGGCCCGGCGGCTTCCGAATGCGTATCGCCGGTCGCGGCCACCTCGCCGACCAGCTTCTTCAGCGAATCCAGCCCGTCGAACAGCGCGTCGACGATCTGCGGCGTAGCCGTCAGTTCGCCATGGCGCAGCTTATCGAACACGTCCTCCATCGCGTGCGTGAGTTCGCCCATGCTGATGAACCCCATGGCGCGCGATGAACCCTTGAGCGTGTGGGCCGCTCTGAATATCTCCTGCAGCAGTTCCGGGGTGGCGTTGTGCTCGAGTTCCAGGATGGAGCTTTCCAGCAACTCGAGTTGCTCGTTCGCCTCATCCAGGAACACACCCACGTACTGCAGCATGTCTTCGTTAGGCATACATCCCACCGTTTCCGGAACGCGATGACGACTGCCGCTCTCCGTAGAAGTGCGTGGAGCGTGCGCACAGCGGACATACGCCCGTTGTGTCCCGTCGGGAGGACCGACAACGAACAGGCCCGAGCCCGTCGCTCTCTCGCCAAGTGCATACTGAGCCCCGCAGCAGACGTGGCCGCTGCTGAGCCCTGGAAGCTGCCACCGACAGCCTGGACCAGGAGCAAACCGCTGGACGGCGGCGCTCCGTGCCCGCCGGCCGGCCGGTTCGTGCGTGGGCCCGGCTAGGCGGCGAGCCTCAAGCGGAGCGTCTTCTCGATATCCAGCAGGATGACAAGCCCCGAATCACGCTTCCCAACACCGCGAACCAGGTCGGTGTCCACATCGGCCACCAGGTCCGACGGCGGCTCGATCTGCCCCGACGTCAGGCGCAGGACCTCCGAGACGCCGTCGACGATCATGCCGACAATGCCGGTATCGACCTCCACGACCACGATTCGCGTCGCGCCGGTCTCCTCCTCAGGGGGCAAGCCTAGACGACGGCGCAGATCGATGACGGGCACGATCTTGCCGCGCAAGTTCACAACTCCGCGCACATACTCCGGCGTGCGCGGTATCGCGGTGATCTCGCACGACCGGATGATCTCGTGCACCAGCGATATGGGCACACCGTAGGTCTCGCCCGACAGGCGGAAGGCGACCAATTGCTCTTCGTGCTCGGATGCAGCAACGTTCGACATGGGAGAAACCCCCTTGGATTCGCAGGTAATCGCCTTACATTATCGGAGCCTGGCCCGGCAACTTTAGCGGGCAAGTGGCCCCGAAGAGCAGGATGTGGCGAATGCTGTGCGAGAGGGTTCGGACACGGGGCTGCAAGCGGCCGCAATGCGCCGACACGCGCGGCGTACGGACCGAAAGGGGGAGACATCATGAGGGCCCGCTCCCCTCCGGCTCGGCGATGCAGATGCCTCCTCGGTGGGGAACGGGCCCGTAGTATGGAGCGGCAGGACCACGCACTTCGCCGCTTGGTGTTATGAGTTCAGGCCGACGGGGTCGTCGCGAACCTCTTCGCGCTCTGTCGCCCGCGATCATCGATGCTGCTGGGGCCAAGCCGATCCGTGGTCGACCGGCCGAGGTACGCGCTCCTGGCAGCTAGACGTGCTCGGCCTCCTGCTGCGCGGGCTCGCCGACCACTTCCACGTAGATCTTCCGCTTGTTCTTCATCGCGCTCGCCTTCGCAAGGACGCGGATCGCGTTGGCGATGCGCCCCTGCTTACCGATCGCCTTGCCGAGATCGCTGGGCGCCACGTACACCTTGTAAGTGGTCGATATCTCCCCCGGCTCCTCCTCAACCTTGACCTCATCTGGCAGATCGACAACAGCCTGGACCAAGTACTCGATGAACGCCTTCATACTCCCCTCCCCTTGTAGAGCAGCATTAGTACCGTACAACCACCGCCACGGCACCCAACTCTCTACCTCGGAAGCAGGTCCCCTCGTACGAGCCGTGCGCACCTCCTGGGCGATGCCCCCCGCGAAACGCAAGGGCGCGCGGGACATCTGTACGGTCTTTGCAGAGGGTCAGAGAGCATCCGAGCCACGATCAGGATGTAGATCGATCGGGAGCCCGATCACGCGGGAACCGTCGACCTTGTGCCGAGACTCTGGTGCTCACGGCTTCCAAGGCAACTCGATCCAGAGGGCGACGCGGGGAATGAACCCCATGTCCACGAACCAGGAGGAACCGTGGACGCCGTCGGGAGCGGCCTGTAAGGCCTGGTGCGTACCCCCCCGGAATAATCGGCGTGGGCACTGCCTACAATCGGCGCGGGTGTGACGCCCCGGCAGGAGGACGCCAGTCGCACACCCCATGCAGCCCACCACGCACTAGACTGCGCAAACCCAGAGGCAACCAGTGGCTCGGTGCATAGGTTTGCATTGGACATTCAGTGAGGCTAACTGCTATTCGAGTGCGATGATAGCGCGTATTCGACGCGGCCCCGCCCATATCCTTTGTTACGCGACATACCGTTTTTGAGAAAAGTGTTAGGGAGCCGACGACGGCGCCCGCGCCCGCTGCCAGACGCCAAAACGGGCGCCCCACGCGATGGGAGGCGCCCGCAGATGGGTACCGACTAGGTCCCGATGAAACCCGGTGGAACGCTCACGCCGTCAGGCGGGCAGCTCCACGCGCGAAGCCTGACGCCCCTTCGGGGTGTCCACCGCCTCGTAAACGACGTCCTGGCCCTCCTGGAGCGTCTTGAAGCCATCCATGTGAATGATCGAGTAGTGCACGAACACGTCGACACCGTCCGGCCCAACCACGAACCCGTAGCCCTTCGCGTTGTTGAACCACTTCACCTTGCCAGCGACCATCTCCATTTCGGGGCATACTCCTTTGCCTGACCCTTAGCTCTGCGCGAATCGCCGCCGCTAGTAGATCCATGGCGTCGCGCTCCTGCTGCTGCCGCATTGGTCCTGGGCTGCAAGTTGCGTGCCACGCCACCGCAAAGGTAGAAAACCTGAACACTATACCAGGATCGCTCGGCCGCCCCGCGCCTCGGACTCGGGGAGCATTTGCGGGCGTCTTCGGAGTATCCTATGAGGAGCAGCTCGAGCAGCCCGCAAGCACCCACGCAGCCGGAGGACCAGACAACATGTCCGACAACCTTCTCGCCCATGTCGTCGCACAGACTGGCCTCCTCGCTACGGCCGGCGACGCGCCCGAGTGCCTGAAGCGCACCCTGGCCACCGCCGTGGACGCCGTCAAGGCCGAAGCCGGCACCGTCTTCCTGCACGATGCCGAGGCCCGCAAGCTGCGCTTCTTCCACGCCATCGGCCGTGGCCCGGACGGCAAGCCCGCCCCCATCGCCTTTGGGCTGGTCGGCTCCTCGCTCGGGGACGATGAGGGACTGGCGGGGCGCGTGCAGCAGAGCGGCGAGGCGGAGATCGTGAACGATGTGGCGGCCGACCCCAGCCACTGCGAGCGGTTCGACGAGGACATCCAGTTCACCACCCGCAACGTGGCCAGCATCCCGCTGCGCCATATCGACGGGTCCTCCATCGGCGTGCTGCAGGTGCTCAACAAGCGCGACGGCGACTTCTCCGAGGACGATGTGACGACGCTCAGCGTGCTCGCCCGCATCCTCGCCCTGGCGGTGGACCGGGCCCCAACCCCAGCCCCTGCGCCGCCCCGCTCGGAGCTAGACGAGGAGTAAGGACGACCGCCCCGGTGGGATGGGCGTCCCTGCCCGTCCAGCACCGAGCCCCGGTGGGGCGGGCGTCCCTGCCCGTCCAGCACCGAGCCCCGGTGGGGCGGGCGTCCCTGCCCGT
>CAZFLM010000050.1:7556-43037 GCA_964519955.1 uncultured Chthonomonadaceae bacterium
CCAGCACCGAGCCCCGGTGGGATGGGCGTCCCTGCCCGTCCGGCAGGCCCTACGGGAGGGTGGCGCTCCGTCGCCACCGCCGTCACGCACGGGCGCCGTGGTGGGATGGGCGTCCCTGCCCGTCCGGCAGCGAGCCCCGGCAGGATGGGCGTCCCTGCCCGTCCGGCAGGCCCTACGGGAGGGTGGCGCTCCATCGCCACCGCCGTCACGCACGGGCACCGTGGTGGGACGGGCGTCCCTGCCCGTCCGGCAGGCCCTGCGGGAGGGTGGCGCTCCGTCGCCACCGCCGTCACGCACGGGCGCCGTGGTGGGATGGGCGTCCCTGCCCGCCAGGTACAGCCCACCAGCAGGTCGGCCTAGCTCACGCGCCAGAACAGGCGAGCCATTCCCGCATTGGCGAGCAGCGTCTTGACGAGCGGGCGCTGCTCCACCGGCAGCTTCTCCGCGTCCCGCTCCTTCGACCGCTCCGAATCGTCCGCCTCCAGGTGGAACTCCTGCCCCGTCATCTGCTGCCACGCCCGGAGCTGCGCCTCGCCGATGCGCCAGAGCCGCCAGTTCCGCCAGTAGAGCCCGTCCGCCGGATCGCGCAAGTACCGGTAGGCGTAGGCGGCGTTGCGGCGGCACTCCCGCGCGTACGCTGCGTCCTTCGTGGCCGCACCCAGCAGCATCAGCGCATCGACGAGCGTGTGGACGAAGAAGCTGGCGTCGCACCAGCAGGTCCGCTCGCGATCCCGCACCAGCCCGTCGTACATCCGCTTCGTGCGGTCCAGCGCCGCCGCGGCCAGGCGCTTGGCCTCCGCCAGGCTCTCCTTCTCGCCGGTCAGCCGATGGTGCTCCACCCAGGCCCGCATCGTGACGCCCGTGTTGTAGGTCCACTTGGTCTCGTTCACGTGCCAGTCCGGCGCACCCAGACCGTCGCGCACCAGGCCGTCCGCGTCGACGAGCTTCTCGCGCACCCATCCGAGCAGCTCGCGAGCCAGCGCCACGTTCTCCTCACGGTCCACCCCGCACCGGGCCAGCGTGAGAACCGCGGCCGCCACGCCGGACGTGGAGCACGCAGTGCGGTCGGAGGAGCCCGCGACCTTCGGCGAGACGGCCCAGCGCATGCCGCCCGGGCTTCCGCTCTTGTCATGCCCGACCGGCAGGAACCAGCGCCCGATCTCGGTGGCGCGAGCGAGGTAGCGGCGTTCCCGGGTCACCTCATACGCCTCCGCGAGCGCGAGCACCATCCAGGCGTTGTCGTCGTAGTAGGCGTCGTCGTTGCCGGGGAAGCGCAGCCAGGCGGTGTAGGCGTGGCGCTCCGGGTCCCAGTAGCCCTCCAGACCGTCGTACACCGTCGCGAACCGCTCCCGCCACGCCCCGCGCGACACACGCTCGCCATCCACCAGCGCCTGCAGAGCCACGATGCCGGGCCAGACCGTGTAGCCGTTGTTGTGGTCGGCGTCGCTGTCCACCGACTCCGCGCTGCGGACCGGGGCGCGGAACTGCCTGACGCGCGCATCCCAGAACGTCGCCATCATCTTCTCGGTGAGCGCGGCCGCCTGCGCCTTGAAGCCATCGGGAGGCGGCGCGAACGGCTCGCCGTCCGGCAGCCCCATCGCACCCAGAAGCCCCAGTCCGCCAACACCTCCGACGAACGCGCGCCTGCTGAGATAGCCGCTATCGCCCATCGCCCTTGCCCCCCGCCCCCTTGCGCTCCACGAACACTGCGATGTCCCTGGCGACCGGCGGCGTCCGCAGCGTCAGCGCGCCATCCGCCCCGACGCGCACCTCGTCCGTCCGGATTCGCCCGCCGCGCAGCGTGTCCCACCATGCCGCCTCGTAGCGTCCGGGCGTCATGCCGGCGAGAGCCACCGTTCCGTCGACCGGGGCCGGCTCATCGGTGGCGCCCCGGCGGTAGACCCAGAGCGCCGCGCAGTCCGCGCTGCCCTTGCCCACCGCGGCGAGAGACGGTGCGTAAGGCGCAAGCACGATGCGGCGGACCACGACCCAGTCGGCGCCATCGTTCACCACCCGCACCACGTGCCGCCCCTTCGGCACCTTCGCGACGACGCCCGCCGTCGTACCCGTGTCGCGCTCAGCCTTCGGGAAGTCCATCTGGGCCGCCATCACCCCGTCCACCTCGATGGCCAGGCGGGCGCCGGCCCGCGCGATCTGCGACAGCTCGACGCTGAAGGTACCGTCCGCCGGATAGTCGACGCGGAAGGTCACCGGGCCCATCATGTCGCGGTGGCCCAGCCCCTGGAAGAAGGCCGGCAGCGAGCCGATGCCCTCGACGCGGCCGGAGCGCTCCACGACGAAGTCCGTCCTATCGGCCCTGTCGAAGCCGCCGCCGGGGCCGAACGCGACGGGCCCCTGCCCGCTCGACCCGACCTGCGGCGCCAGGCTCTTGAGGCCGCCGTGGCGCAGCAGGCCGGACTGGCTGACGAAGGTCGTGGCCGGCTTGTACAGGGAGTAGAAGCCCTTGCGCTCGATGAGGTCCCACGCCCAGTACTGCGCCGCGCCCGCGCACTCGCTCATCAGACCGCCCCACAGCGCCGTCCGCAGGAACGAGCCGTCGTCGGCAGAGAGGTCGCCGCTCGGGCCGATCTCGCCGAAGAAGACCGGCCGGTCGAGCTTCGGCACGTCGATGGACGCGACCGTCGAGAGTGCGTCCGGGCGGTAGGCGTGCGGCTGCCAGTAGTCGAGCTTCGTGCCCAGCCTCGACGCGCCCACCCCGGAGCTGCTCGTGACGAGATGCCGGTACGGGTCCTGCGACCGGATGAAGTCGGCCATCTGGTCGTGCCAGGCCGCCACGTCGGAGCGCTGGGCGCCCGAGGCGGCGTCGGTCCACTCCACCTCGTTGAACAGCTCCCACGCCATCACGGCCGTCGAGTAGCCCCACCGCGCCACGATGTACCGGTACTTGGCCTTCGTCAGCGCGATCGCGCGCGGGTCTGTGAAGAACCCAGCCGGGCTCGCGAGGAATCCGCCGTTCACCTGGCTCCAGGGGTTCTCCGCCCAGTTCGAGTTGACGCGCGAGGAGTACTGGCCGTGGTGCTGCAGCGTCATCTGGATGCAGATCCCGTTCCGCTCGGCGGCCTCCACGATCTCGTCCCAGCGCCGCGCCACGTCCAGGTCGAGCTGCCCGAGCGGGGTCTTCTTGTCCATCACCCAGTCGAGGTTCTTGCCGTCCCAGTGGTTCATCCAGACGCGCGACCAGTTCTCCCCAACCGCGCCCATCTTGTCGAAGACGCCGGCGATGTCGCCCTTGCGCCCGCTGCCCCACGCGACGTTGTGCCCGATCGGCACGTAGGGTGAGCCATCTGAGAAGCGGAACGCGCGCGGGGCTCTCTGGTCGCGGCGGACGAAGCCCTTGCCCGAAGGCGCGGTGACGCGCGCAGCAGCCTCGCCCGGGCTGCCTGCCTTGGCGGCGCGGCCGTTGCGCGTGATGGCGAGGACACGGTAGCGCCCGGCCAGCATCGGCGCGACGCGCACACGCCACGTTGTGCCGCCGTCGTAGAACGCGGGGTACCGGGTCTGCTTGCCGGCAGGGTGCTGCACGAGCACCTGCACGTTGTTCGCGGCGTAGTCGAACGGGTTGCCGGTCGCCTGCGGCAACTCGAACCGCCACTCGACGCGCGTGCGCGTCACCGTAACCTGGGCACCGGCAGTAGCGCCCACCAACAGCGCCAGGCCCAGCGCGATGCCGGCTATCGATCGCTTAGCACCCATCGTCGTCCTCGCCTTCCACGCGGAGGGACGAGGCCGCCCCGCGCCGAACTAGGATTCCGCGCCGCAACGCGGCCGCCGCGCCCGCCGGCCGGTCCCGAGTGAGGAGCAGCCCATGGCAACCGACAAGCAAGCGAACGCCGAGCCCGAGAAGAAGACCGAGATGGTCGTCTTCATGGTTCGCCGCGAGACCAAATGCACGGACTGCGGAACGGACATCGGCAAGGGCGCCCTCCTCCGGCTGGAGGAGGAGCGCGCCGTTTGCATGGACTGCGCCGGAATGGGCCACCTCTGGTTCCTGTCCAGCGGCGACGCCTGCGTCACGCGGCGAGCCGGCAAGTACTCCACGCTCCACCCGGTCGTGCTCCAATGGTCGCGGACCCGCAACCGCTACGAGCGCCAGGGCATCCTGGCCGAGCCCGAGGCCATCGAGCGTGCCGAGCAGGAGTGCCTGGGCGATGCCGAGGTCCGCGCACGCCGCCAGGCCCGCGAGGCCGAGAAGCGCGCCGAGCAGGACGCCGAGTTCGTCGCCTCCTTCGCCGCCGAGGTCCGCCGCCTCTACCCCAACTGCCCGCCGGACTCCGAGCACAAGATCGCTGACCACGCCTGCCGCAAGTACAGCGGGCGCGTGGGCCGCAGCGCCGCCGCGAAGGCCCTCGACCCCGAGGCGATCGCCCTGGCCGTCAATGCCCACATCCGCCATGTCCACACGGAGTACGACGATCTGCTTGCCAGGCACAACGACCGCCGCCTGGCCCGCGAGACCGTCCACCGCGACGTGGAGCGCATCGCCGCCGAGTGGATGGGCGGGTAGCGCGGCGCCCCGCCCCCTACCGGTACCGCTCCAGCGCGGTCAGGATCGCCTCCACGTTCTCCAGCGGCACGTCGTCGCCGATCTCCGCCTTCAGCCACAGGCCACCCTCGGGCATCGCCAGCGCCTCGACCGACTCCCGCACGTGCGCGTCCAGCTCGGCGGGCGTGGCGAACGGGAAGAGCTGGCGGTCGAGGTCGAGATCGCAGCACACCTTGCCCTTGCACACCCGCGCCAGCGGCTCCAGCCCGTTCGCACGGAACTGCGGGTTCACGATGTTGACGCCGCAGTCCACGAGGTCCGGGATGATCTCGACGATGTGCCCGTCCGTGTGCATGTAGACGTAGTGCCCGGCGTCGCGGAAGGGGCGGTAGATGGCCTCGTAGCAGGGCTTCAGGTACTTGCGCCACTTGGCCGGGCTCATCGGCAGGGCTTCCTGCATGCCCAGGTCGTCGCCAAAGTAGACGATGCGCGGCTCCGGCCCGAGGCTCGCCAGCAGGTTCCGCGCCTGGCGCAGGTTGTACTCCAGCACGATGTCGATGAGCATCTGCAGCTCGGCCGGCTCCTCCGCGAAGTCGATCATCGCCTCCTCGAAGCCGCGCAGATCCGTCAGCCGCAGGAACATGAACCCGTGCGGGAACCCGGCGTCCTTCTCCGGCATCTTCAGCCTGCGCACGTCGTCGCGCGTCTTCACCGGGTGCCCCGTCACGATAGCCTCGCGCCCGGTGGCGATGTTGCTCCACACGCAGCCCCACACGTCCACGTGCTCACCTTCGACGTACGTGCCGCCGACGGCGTCGTAGTCGCGGTCCGCGTCGCTCTTCGGCCCGAAGATGGCCGGGTGCCGCGCCGTGATGGCTTCCAGTTCCTCGCGGTACTGCATCCAGGCGCGCGGCAGGATGCCCACCCCGACCGGGATGTGCTCCGGGTGCTGGTACAACATCGCCTTCCATCGATCGTCCACGCCGTCCTCCGATAGGGTCGGTCGAGCCGCATGTCGACAGGCTCGCGCCCCCTTTCTTCGTCCGCGCACCGCCAGGCTCCTGCCTGAAGGCCCGGCCGGAGGCCCGCGGACCGGCAAAGAGGCGTCCCAGCGCCCCTTGACACGCTCGCAACTCGGTGGTATTGTATCATTGGTGCGAGTGTCGGTGCCACCCGCCTCCCCCCATCGGCGAGCCTCGCCCCGGCGCCGACTGCTTGCACCCACGTCCATGGAATCCGCACACGCGGCTCCAAGGTCACAGCGTCAAGCCAGCGCCGGCACCGCGCCGGCGTTCGCCGCCTCCATCCGCGCGCCACCCGCAGCCCACGCACAGTCACCCACTCACCAGCCCCGAGCGCAGTAACGCCCCGGGGAACGCGCGAGCGCCGAGACGCGCGCCTGCTCCGGCCCTGCCGGCGCGGGCATCTTCGGCACCAAGGAGACACCGATGTACTCCATGTACGCGCAAGTGGAGTGGCCTGGGCTGGAAGGCGCAGTTGGCACCGGCTGGCTGCCGCCAATGCCCGACATGCGAGACTACACGGCCGAGCACGAGAAGATCGCCCCGATGATCGCGCAGATGGGGATCGGCGCCCTCAAGGGTGACGCCGCCCCGAAGCTGACTGCGAACGTCGATTCCCGGGCGTCGTGCTCGGAGATCCGCAACCAGGGAGCGCTTGGCTCCTGCACCGCCCACGCGGCGTGCGCCATGCTGGAATACTGCGAGAACCGCGCCTTCAGCAAGCACATCGACGTGTCGCGGCTATACGTCTACAAGACCTCGCGCGACCTGCTGCAGGTGACCGGCGACACCGGAGCCTGGCTGCGAACCGCGATGGCCGCCCTCGTCCTGCTGGGCGCGCCTCCCGAGAAGTACTGGCCCTACACCGACGCGAAGCCGGCGTTCGACGTGGAGCCGACCGCGTTCGTCTACTCCGTGGCGGACGACTACACCGCGCTGCAGTACTTCTGCCACGACCCACTTGGCGCGGCGCTCACCGGCGAGGCCGTCCTCCAGTCGGTCAAGACCTCGCTCGCGGCGAGGCTCCCCGCGATGTTCGGCTTCTATGGCTTCCCCTCTGCAGCCAGTGGCGACAAGCCCGGCGCCATCCCGTACCCGGGACCCGGCGAGAAGGCTCAGTGGGGTCACGCGATCCTGGCCGTCGGGTACGACGACAACAAGGTGATCAAGAACACCAAGTACGGCACCCAGACCACCGGCGCCCTCCTCTTCGAGAACTCGTGGGGAACCGCGTGGGGTGAGAAGGGCTTCGGCTGGCTGCCGTACGACTACGTCAGGAACAAGCTGGCCACCGACTTCTGGACGCTGCTGAGCGCCAAGTACGTCGAGACCAAGCAGTTCGGCCTGAGCTAGCCTGAACCATGCACGAGTGCAGTGGCGGGATGGGCCTGAGCCTGCCCTGAGCCTGCCGATGGGTGCCCGTCCAGTGCCACTCATCGGCAAGTCACGCTAGCCTGGATCATGCACGAGTGCAGTGGTGGGATGGGCCTCCGTGCCCGTCCGGTGCGACTCATGAATAGGTCAGGCTAGCCCGGCAACAGGCCGCGCCGGAGCCGCACCATAGGAAGGGGCCGGGAGCCGCCACATGGCGCGCTCCCGGCCCCGCTGGTTCTCGCGCGAACTCCGCGCCATTCCCGCCGACCGTGTCGTTCGTGAGTTGGGCCCCCTCAGTCGCCGCCGCGCGCCCGGACGAACAGGTATGTCCCCGGCACCCCCTCCTCGAACCGGGGCGCCCAGCGGATCTTCCGGTACTGGCGCGTCTCGGGCGAGTTGTCGGACGGGTCCGGCAGCCACACGATCTGCGCCTCCAAGCCGGGCTTCACCCGCATCAGCCCTTCGCCGGACCGCACGAGCTTCGCCGCGTGCTTGGCCACACCCGGCGCGCCGCCGGCGCGCGCCGCGCTCTCCGTGACCGTTAGCGTAACCGACAGGCTCACGCTGCCGTCGCCGTTCAGGCGCGGACGCAGCCGGATCGCTATGCCGTCGGAGCTGCTGCCGATGGAGACGGTCGCCTCACGGTCGCTCTGCGTGTGGACCTTCGGGGCAGCCAGAGCGGTCTCGGTCCGCTTCCCGGCCGCCCTGCCGACACGCACCACGCGCATCTGCACATCCACTGAACGCGGCTTCACGTCCACCAGCGCGATCAGCTTCTCCACCTTGTCCAACTGATTCCTCGTGCCGGCAGCCACCAGCGAGTTTGCCCGCGTATCCACCGTCAGTCGAGGCATCCACTTGGCGCCTTCCTTGTCCTGGGCTGCCCACTGCTTGAGCGCACTCACTGCGTCGGCCGCCGTCGCATACTGCAGCCGGAACACCGTCACCTCGGCGCGGGATGCCGAGCCCGCGCCTGGAGACTGGCCCGGAACGAAGTCAGGCGGCACCGGCGCATCCGGCGGCACAGGCGCGTCCGGCGGCACTGGCGCATCGGGGGGAACCGAGGGGTCCGGCCGGGCAGCGACGGGCGCCGTTGCCGCCACCGGCCGCTCAGGTACGGCTCTGACCGCGATCGGCTCCTTCAGCGCATGGATCGTCGAGGGGGTCTTCTTCGCCCGCGTCGGAGCGCTGGGAGCGGCGGCCGCCTTCGGCTTGGGTGCCTGCTTGTGCGGAGCCGGGGCGCCCACACGGGCGGGAACGCTTGCCACGCGCCGCGGCGCGGGTGCGGGAGGAGACGCTTTGGGCTCGTCCGGCTGCGCGGATAGGCGTGCCGATGCGAGAGCCACCACAGCGGAGGCGGCGGCAAACACGACGGCCACCGCAAACCTCGGACGGGCCTGCCTGCCCGAGGCACTCGACAGAAGAGAGCGAATCCGGCACTCCAGCGGCGGCTGTCCCATCATGGCGGCTACCCTCCGAACGCGGCGCTGGCCCACTGCGGCGCGAGCCACCGCCACCAGATGCCCAGCATAGTCAGATGCGCCGATACCGGTATCGAGGACCCGGTCATCGCAGGCTCTCTCGGCCTCGATGCGCAGAGAACGACTGCCCCACCACACGAGCGGGTGGAACCAGTACAGCGCCGCGATCGCCCGAACCAGGACGTTGGTCGCGGCATCGCGGCGTGCCACGTGTGCGAACTCGTGGATGAGCGCGGCCCGTAGACGGTCCACGTCCCAACCCGCGGCCGCGGCCGGCAGCAGCACGGCGGGCCGGCGAACACCCCACGTCATCGGGGACAAGCCGTGCCGATCGCCCGCGCCCAGCAACAGCGAGGGCGTCTCGCTCAGGCCAACGCGGGCCGCCGCCGACTGCGCCTCATCGAACAGCGCCCCGGCCGTCACCACGGTGCTGCCGCCTGCCAGCCGCCGCAGCGCCTGGAGCCCAGCACAGCCACGCGCGGAGGCGGCAGCGACCCCGAGCAGCCATACTCCGAGCACCCATAGGGGCCACCGGGCATCCGCGCCCAACTCGCCGCGGGTTGCCGGCACGATGCCGGGCGCCGGCGGTGCGCTGACGGTGCTCGGCGCGGATGGCAGCCCCACGGGGCCCTGCGTCACCGTCCAGCGGCCGTCGAGCGAAGCGGGCGACTCCGAAGCCGCGGCGCGGGCTCCCCAAAGCGGACTCACCCCACGCCCCACCCCGGATGCCGCCGCAAGAGGCAGCACACCGATGGAGACGAACGCCGCGAGCCACACCAGATGCCGTTCCGATGCCGAGCGCCTCCTAAGAGCCCTCGACGCCAGCATGGCGACGATCAGCACGACGGCGGCCTTGAGAGCCGCATCAGCCAGCAGACACACCGCGTGAAGCCCGAATGGCCCAGCCATCGTCATCGCCCTCCGTCGCGAGCCCGGCGAATGAGTTCCTCCAGCCTGTCCAGCTCCGCCTCGGTGACCTGTGTCTCCGAGCCGCTCAGCAGCGTCGCAACCACGGTCTCCACCGAGCCGGAGAAGAACGTATCGACCACGCGCCTGAGCGCGCTCTCCCCCGCCGCGTCGCGCGCCACAGTCGGCACGTACACGTAGCGAGCGCCGTCGCGCCGGTGCACGACGTGGCCCTTCGTCTCGAGCACGCGAAGGAGCGCCCGGATCGCCGAGTAGCCTGGCGGGTCGTCGATCCCGCTGAGCACCTCCGCGGCGGTCGCCTGTCCGCGAGCATAGATGGCATCCATGATCTGACGTTCGCGCTTGCTCAGCGCTGCGGGTGCGAGTGCAGGTGGTTCCATCGGTCCTCCCAGCCGCGCTCCGATGGCCTGCTGAGCTGGAGCGCCGATGACATGCTAAGATTCTAGCAGTGCGTCGGACGGATGTCAAGGGGCATGTGCTGGTTTTTTCGCACATTCCGCCGCGACACGCGCCGGGGCCTTCGGGAATGGGCACTGGCGGCGATGGCACGCACGCAGCCCTGAGGAGAAGCACTCCAGGCGGCCATAATGGCAGCGACGATACCCGCGCCCACCTCAACCGACGGACCACGCTGATGACGCACAGCGGTACCCAGACACGCCTGGTCGCGCGATTCACCACCGCCGGCATCCTATTCGGGTGGCTGTTCCCACTCGGGGCGTGGGCACTCGACCTCACCCACCATGGCTACCCGTGGACTCTGGAGAGCCTCGGGTACATGCACCAGACCGACCCGATGCACTGGATCATCGACATGGCGCCGCTGGTCCTGGGCATGGTGTTCTACCTTGTCGGGGTGCGCGAAGCCCGCATCCTGGAGCTGAACCGCGACCTCACGCGCAAGGTGGAGTAACGCACGGCGCACCTTCAGCGCGTTACCCAGCAACTCCGCGACCGCGAGGCCCAGCTCCGCAGGGCGAACGAGGGGCTGGCGCAGGACATCGACGGGCACCTGCGGAGCATGAAGCACCAGGCGCTGCACGATCCGCTGACCGGCCTCGCCAACCGCTCCCTCCTCGCCAGGCGCGTCCAGACGGCCCTCAATGGGCGCATCGGTGTCGAGGCCGTCGGCGTGCTGCACATCGACCTGGACGGGTTCCGGCTCGTCAACGACAGCCTGGGGCACGAAGCCGGCGACCAACTGCTTAAGGTCGCGGCCGAGCGCCTCCTGGAGGGCGTCGCCGAGGACGGAACCGTCGCCCATATCGGCGGCGACGAGTTCGCCGTGGTCGTCGCGCGGGACGTCACCGAGGAAGCCGCGTGCGATCTGGCCGAACGGCTGCTCGCGAGGCTGGCGCGCCCGATGTCGCTCGCCGGGCACGACTACTTCCCGAGCGCCAGCATCGGCGTCGCCATCGGCAAGGCGCCGGCCCATGACCAGGCGCGCTTGCTGCGCCACGCCGACGCCGCCATGCACGCGGCCAAGGAGGCCGGCGGATCCGGCTACGCGATCTACGAGACCGCCATGAGCCGGCGCGCCCTCGAGCGCGTCGATATGGCGGCAGCCCTCCGGTTCGCCCTGGCCAACAACGAGCTGCGCGTGCACTACCAGCCGTTGGTCAACCTGAGCACGGGGGCCATGTGCGGCGCCGAAGCGCTGGTCAGATGGGACCGCGCCGGACACGGCATCGTCTCGCCGGGCGAGTTCGTGCCGCTGGCCGAGGAGACCGGACAGATCGTGCCCATCGGCTGGTGGGTCCTGCGCGCCGCCTGCGCCCAGGCGAAGGAGTGGTACGACACCTCACCCGAGCGCGGCCTGGTCATGAACGTGAACCTGTCCGGCCGCCAGCTCCAGCGCCCCGACGTCGTGGACCAAGTAGCGGCAGCCCTGCGAGAGACCGGCCTTCCGCCGAACCTGCTGAAGCTCGAGATCACGGAGAGCGTGCTGATGGCCGACGGCGAGGCCGTGGTCGCAACGCTGCGGTCGCTCAAGGATCTGGGCGTCAAGCTGGCTCTCGACGACTTCGGCACGGGCTACTCCTCGATGGCAAGCCTCCACGCCTACCCGATCGACACGGTGAAGATCGATCGCGCGTTCATCAGCCGCCTGCAGGAGGACGATGAGGCCACCGCGCTCGTCGCAGCCATCATGCTCATGGCCCAGTCCATGGGCATCGACGTCACCGCCGAGGGCATCGAGAACGCGACCCAGGTGGCCCAGCTCCAGGAACTGCGCTGCGATGTCGGCCAGGGCTACTTCTTCGCCCGGCCGATGCCCGCGAGCGAGGTCGCCGAGATGATGGAGCACCGCCGGTCGACGTTCGCCCGCTACCACCGCCCCATCGAGACGGACGACATCGAGCAGTTGCTGGATGAGATCATCGAGCGGCGGGAGGCGGCCTGAGGGGCAGTCATCCGGAACGCGAGGACAGCCAGCGCATACGGCGGAGGGACAGGGCGGCCGCGGCCCTGTCCCTCCGCGATCCTACGGAGTGGACGTCAGCAGAGCAACCCCCTGCCACGTCGGCAGAAGCAGGTACTTCGAGCCGGAGATGTCGTGCGTCACCATCGAGAAGCCCAGCGACACTGCCGGAGTGAACGTCAGGGTCGTCTGGGTCAGCGGGTTGGCTCCCGTCGGGTTGATGATGTTCAGCGTCTTGTTCGAGTTGTTGTTGGTCCCGAAGTACAGGCGCCCGACTGCGTCGAGCGACAGCGATGTGCTTATCACCCCGGTGGTCGACGGCACCGAGACGGATCGCGCCGCCGCCCCCGTCGATCCGTCGAGCCACACGGCCGCAGATGGCGCGCCGATGACGACGTCGCCGTAGTAGGCGCTCCCGGCCTGGCTGTCCACGACCTGCGTCTGGAGATAGTCGTTCGTGCCGAGGCCCGTCCCTGACGAGACCCAGTGCTCGGCGCCCCCGGACGTGTATGCCACCAGGTTCGACCGGCGACCGACGTAGACGTCGCCGTCGCCGCCGGTGGCCGGCGGAACTCCGATCGAGACGGCGTTGGCCGAGACGCGATAGTACGGGTCCATCGTATAGCTATTGGTGCACACCTCCCACACTGTGGACCCCGCCGTGGTGAGCTTGGCGACCGACGAGCGGCTCACCGCCGTGGCGCCCTGAGTTGCGGTCGAGAAGTAGGCCGCCGTATAGATGTAGTAGGCACCATCGCTCTCCTGAACGATCGCTGGGGAGGCCACCTGGCTGGGACCGTTCGGCGCGTAGTCCTTCTCCGACGGGCGCCAGTACCAGAGCAACCCCATCGTCGAGGCGTCGAGCGCGACCAGGTACGTGTCCATGCCGCTGGCGCCGTTGCTGCCGGCGTAGAGCACGGCGGTGTTGACGCCATTGATCGACACGACCTTCAGCGCAACCGACGACTCGCCGTAGAACGGCGGCACCCCGTAGCTGCTCGACGGGATGGTCGTCCGGAGGAAGCCGGTCACAGTGCCGCCGATGGTGCACTTGGCGACGCCGCCCGTGAGGCCAACATAGGCCGTGCCCGCCGCGTCCACGAGCGGAGTCCCCTTGGTCACGTACCCGTACGCCGTCAGATCGTACGTCTGGTCGAGGACGAGGGTGTTGGTGCCGGTGTTGATGTGGAACCGCTTGAGGAAGGCGCCGGTCTTCGTTACCGGCGGGAAGTAGGGACCATTCGGATAGGTGACCACCTGCATCGAAGCAACCCAGTAGTAGCTCTTCGCAGGGATGCCCGTTAGCCCATCCGGGATGCGGACGCAGGAGCCGATGTTGTACTCCTGCGGATACCCGGTGATTGAGGTCAGAACGCTCACGCCGAGCAGGTTGAGCGTCTGCGCGGAGACCGTCGTCGCGGCAGCCTGAGTTGCGAAGTCCGTCTGGCCGCCGTTCTTGTTGTCCACCAAATACTTCGGACCCGCGGTCGCCGCAAGGTCCGTCTGAGCACAGGCAGCGGCACTGGTGACCACCAGTGCGAGCAAGAGACCAACTTGAGTCGTCTTCCGGACGTACATCGTGGTGTCCTTTCACGTCGGGGTGGGTCGATAGCCACGCGCGCAGGCCCAAAGAGCCGCTACCGGCGGCGAGCGCGACGTTCGCCTCTGAGATGCGGTCCGCCGTCCGGCGCACCAGCCCCCATCGACGCGTCGCAGCGTTCTGCTCGAAACCACCTCCTCTCCAATTGGCCGTCTGCCACCTGCTCCCACTATAGGCCAGCCCGCCGAGCCTCGCAAGCCGACACCCGTATACTTAGCAGGCATCTCGGCACTATCTCCGGCGCCACTTGTGTGCACGCCACCGGACGCCCGAAGCCCCAGACACAGCGAAGGGCCTCGCCGGATCGCGGCGAGGCCCTTCGGTGTACCAGGCTATCGGCGGCAGGAGACTACGGGGTGCCGTAGACCTCCACCTCGGTGTAGCGGTTCAGCGGGTCCCGGTACGTGCTGCCCGCGCTGTACAGGCGGACGTAGCGCGCCTTGGTGCCCTTCGCATCGATCAGACGGCCTTCGCTGGTCTCGAAGTACTCGCGGTCCTTCCCGATGCCGAGGCCGCCCGAGTTGTCCTGATCGTTGTTGTAGATGGTCGTCACGCCCTCGATGAAGTTCGGGTCGTTGCTGAGCTGCACGATCACATCGTGGAACACAACCGGCTCCGCGTGGAAGTGCCACACCACCACGTAGGAGAGCGTGCCCGTCGCGCCGAGGTCGACCTGGATCCACTGGAACTTCGGCTTCAGCTCAACCGCCGCCCCGTCGCGCGCTTCCTTGTCGCCATCGGTGATCAGATCCAGCGTGCCGGAGAACGGCGCCTTGCTGGAGGTCACCTTCTTCTTCAGGGCGAGGTTCACCGTGCCCTTCGCCACAAGCGGAACCGGGCGCGGCTTGCCCGAGGGCTTCTCCACCGTGGTGCCGACCGGAATGTCCTTCGGAGTGCCCACGAACGCCGGCTTCGGCAGCTTGATGGGCAGCGGCACCATGTCCGGCTTCGCATCCTGGCCAAAGCACGCGGGGGCCGCGAGCCCGGACAACCCAAGCACAAGCCCGGCCACGACTGCCGGACCACTCACCATGCCGAACCGATTAGCTCGGCCCACGTTCAAGCGCATCGCTTCTCCCTCGCAACTTCTGCCCGGCGCCTCGCACCGGGGATCAAGCGGCCATCCGTCGCGGCCGTCATATCATTATAGACGCGCATCCGCTCAGAAGGTGCCCACCAGCCTGCAATACCCCGTATGACGTGGCGCTGAGCAGGGCGTGACACGGACCGTCGAAGGTCGAACGTCGAACGGTGCCCCACCCCCCGCCGACTTGCGCGCCTCCGACCGGCGATGCCCGCACGGCCCGCGACGATGGTGGGGGGAGGAGGCAGCCCCCTCGACGCGGAACCTGTCGCCAGCACCAGCCAGCGCAGGGCCAACACGCCACACGAGAGGCCCGGCATCAGGAGGCACGCGTATGTCGCGAGACGCACGCATTGACCGTCGCAGTTTCGTGAAGAAGGGCCTGGCCGCCGGAGCGGGCGTCGCCCTGTTCGACATCGTCCCGGCATCGGCCCTCGGCAAGGCAGGCCGCCCCGCGCCCAGCAACCGCATCGTCATGGGCTGCATCGGCGTCGGCGGGCAGGGCAACGCCAACCTGGACGCGTTCCTCAACGAGGCGGATGTCCAGGTCGTCGCCGTGTGCGACGTGGACGCCAACCACCTGAAGGGCACGCAGGACAAGGTCAACCGGCACTACAACAACGCCGACTGTGCCGCCGCCAAGGACTTCCGCGAGATCGTCGCCCGCGCCGACATCGACGCCATCTCGCTCGGCACGCCGGACCACTGGCACGCGGTGCCGGCCATTGCCTGCATGAACGCGGGCAAGGACGTCTTCGGCGAGAAGCCCATCTCCCACTGCCTGATGGAGGGGCGCGCGATGGCCGACGCCCAGAAGCGCAACGGGCGCATCTGGCAGACGGGGAGCTGGCAGCGCTCGGTGGGCGACTTCCGCTTCGCGTGCGAGCTGGTCCGCAATGGGCGCATCGGCAAGGTGCACACCGTCGAAGTGGGCCTGCCGACCGGCGGCAGGTGCGGTCAGGTGACCTTCAAGGACCCGCCCCCCGAGCTGGACTACAACTTCTGGGTCGGCCCCTCTCGCTGGGCCCCCTACTGCGACCAGCGCACCCACTGGAACTGGCGCTGGCAGCTCGACTTCGGCGGCGGCCAGCTCATGGACTGGATCGGCCACCACGGCGACATCGCGCACTGGGGCATGGGCTGGGACAGCACCGGCGGCACCGAGTACGTGGGCCAGGGCGAGTACCCGGACACCGGCATCTGGGACGCCGCCACCAGCTACTACTTCGAGGCGGTCTACAAGGGCGGCGTGCTGATGCGCGTGGCCAACGGCGGCAACCGCGGCATCCGCGGCGGCACGAAGTGGATCGGCGAGGATGGCAAGTGGGTGTGGGTGGACCGCGGCGGGCTGGACGCCAACCCGAAGAGCCTGCTCCGCGAGCGGATCGGCCCCGACGAGATTCAGCTCTTCCGCAGCCCGGGCCACCATCGCGAGTTCCTGAACTGCGTGAGGTCTCGGCAGCAGACCATCACGCCTGCCGAGACCGCGCACCGCTCCGCGTCCATCGGCCACCTCGGCCAGATCGCCATGATCCTGGGCCGCAAGATCCGGTGGAACCCGGACACCGAGCAGATTATCGGCGATCCGAGCGCCACGCGCATGCTGTCGGCGCCGATGCGCGCGCCGTGGCACGTCTGACGACCAGCGAGGAGAGGAACCCTACCATGACCAAGTGCGTTTTCAGGGCTCTCGCGCTGGCGGCGATGCTCGCCATGGCCGCGTGCGCGCTCGCCCAGGACGATCCCTACCAGGCCCTGCGGTCCTACGACGGCCAGAACCGCAAGGCCCAGATCACCATCCAGAAGGCCATCCAGCAGGCCGGACAGAACCCCGCTGCGGTCGCCCCCATCGAAGCCGGCCTGATCGGCGTGATCTCGGACCCGGCGTCGACACTGGCCGGCAAGCAGGACGCCTGCCGCTTCCTCTGGATCGTCGGCACCAAGAAGTGCGTCCCGGCGCTCGCCAGGCTGCTCGCCAACGCCGAGACGGCCGACATGGCCCGCTACGCGCTCACCCGCAACCCGGACCCGTCCGCGAGCGCCGCGCTGCGTGCGGCCCTGGCCAAGGCGTCCGGCGACGCCAAAGTCGGCATCGTCAACGCGCTCGGCGCCCGCGGCGACGCCGGCGCGGTAGCCACGCTGAAGGGGCTGGCAGCAGGCAGCGACCCGGTCGCCGCGGAGAGCGCCATCGCCGCGCTGGGCCGGGCCGACAGCGAAGGCGCCATCGCGGCGCTGAAGTCGCTGCCTGTGAGCAGCGTGCTGGCGGGCAACGCCCTCGTGCGCGCGGCAGACCGCCTCGCGGCGGCGGGCTCGAAGGCCAAGGCGGAGGCGCTCTACCTGTCCATCGCCAACTCGAAGCGCCCGGGCATCCCCCGCGCCTCGGCCCTGGTGGGCCTGGCGAAGCTGCAATCGGCAGCCGGCACGAAGGCGGCCATCTCCTGCTTGAGCACTCGGGATGAGTACCTGGCCGTCGTCGCGGCGCGCATCGCGGGCTCCACAGCGAGCGCGGCCGGCCTCCCAGCCATCAACCGGTTCCAGACGTACGCCGCTCCGGTGAAGATCGCACTGCTCGCCGCGTGGGCCGATCGGCATGCCGGCGCCGCGACCGGCATGGCCCTTGCTGCGCTCAAAGTGGAGGACGCCGGCGTGCGCCGCGCGGCGATCAAGTCCGCCGGCCGCATCGCGGGCGCGCAAGCCGTGGCGCCTCTGGCGCAGATCGCCGCCAAGGGCGAGGGCGGCGACCGCGACGCGGCCACGTGGGCCCTCGCTGCCATGCCGAGCAAGGACGCCGACAAGGACCTGTTCAACCTGGCGAAGACCGCCGCGCCCGAGATCCGCGCGACGGTGATGGCCGTCTTGGGCGAGCGGCCGACCCCGGCGGCGCGCAAGGCGCTCTTCGAGGCGGCCAACGGAGCCGACGCCGGCGTCGCGCAGGCGGCGCTGCGTGCCCTCGGCCAGGTCGCCGCTGCCGGGGACTACGACGCGCTCGTCAAGCTGCTCGTCGGATCGAGTGACGAAGGCGTGCGCGACGCGGCCCGCGAGGCCGTGGTGGCCACTGCCCGCCTGCTGGACAACGATGCGGCCGCAGCGGGCCCGATCCTGGATGCGCTGAACGGCGCGTCCATGGAGGGGCGCGCCTCGGCGATGCCGGCCCTTGCAGAGATCGGCGGCGATGCGCCGCTGGCCGCGCTGAAGAAGGCGGCCGGCTCCGACAACGCCGACGTGAAGCGCGCAGCCATCGGCGCCCTGGCCGAGTCGTGGTCCGACGCGAAGGCGATGCCGACACTCATCGAGATCGCGAAGGGGGATCAGGACAAGGGCACCCGCATCCAGGCGCTGCGCGGCTACATCCGCCTCGCCGGATCGGTGGACGGCCCGCGGCCCACCGAACGGCTGGACTGGGTGAAGACCGCGCTCGCGGCTGCCGAACGGCCCGACGAGAAGCGCCAGGCCCTCGGCGCCCTCCGGCGATGCCGCGTGGCGGAGGCGATACCCGTGGCCGCAGCCCTGCTCGACGACGCCGACCTCTTCGACGACGCCGCCGCCGCGATCGTGGAGCTGGCCTCCCGCCGCGACAACCGACCCGGCATCACCGGCCCGGCGACCGACGCCGCCCTCGACAAGATCATCGCCAACGCGAAGGACGAGAAGCTGCGGGAGGACGCGCGGAAGGCGCGGGGGCAGTAGCGCGGGCAGTAGCGAGTAGCGAGGAGCTAGTAGCGAGTAGAACGGCGGGTCGGTGCCGATTGATGGGCGCTGCTTCTCGATTAAGGCGTACGTGAGCCCCGATCGAGAAGCGGCGCCCATCGCCTCGCGTGCCACCCCCGGTCCGCGCAGGCGGACCTCGTGCCGTTCGCAGGCGCGGCTTCAACCGCCGGCCCAACAGCAGCCGGCCCCGCGACCGCCGCCCCCCGACACGCGACACCCGTCACCCGCCCCCGGACACCCAGCCCCAATCCCCAGGTCCCAAGTCCCAAATCCCCGCCCCCCGACACCCGACACCCGACATCCGACACCCGCCCCGTTGACACCCAACCATGCGCCGTGTATACTTGGCTATCTGCACCAACTATGCTGCTCGGCCCCAGGAGGATCGCTGCTCATGTCCGAGTCCAGCCGCCCGCCCGTGCCGCCCCACGTCATCGAGGTCGACCATCCCGTTCGCGTCGCGCTCATCGGGGGCTTCCTCGGCGCGGGGAAGACCACCGCCATCGGCGCGCTCGCCGCCGAGCTGGCCCGCCGAGGCAAGCGCGTCGCCATCGTCACCAACGACCAGGCCGCCGGGCTCGTGGACACCGCGCTCGGCGAGCACCAGGGCGTGCCCGTGGCCGAGGTGGCCGGCGGGTGCTTCTGCTGCCGCTTCGACGATATGCTCGACGCCGTCCTCAAGGTTCTCGCCGACCAGCCCGACGTCGTGCTCTGCGAGCCGGTCGGGAGCTGCACCGACATGGCAGCCACCGTGCTGAACCCGCTGAAGGTCTACTACCCCCACGCGTTCAGCCTGGCCCCGTTCGCCGTGCTGGCCGACCCGCGGCGCGTGCGGGAGTGCGTGCTGGGCGAGGCGCGCACCCTCTTCGGCCCCGAGGTGGGCTACATCTACCGCAAGCAGCTCGACGAGGCCGACGCCATCGTGCTGACGAAGACCGACCGCATCGACGCGAGGGAGGCGGACCGGCTTGCAGGCGAGCTGGTCAGGCGCTACGTTCGGCCGGTGCTGCGGACGGCGGCCATCCGCGGCGAGGGCATCGCCGAACTGGCGGACCTCGTCCTCTCCACGGAGCCGGCGGGCGGACACGTGCTGGGCGACGTGGACTACGACATGTACGCGAAGGGTGAGGCCGAGCTGGGCTGGCTGAACGCGACCGCGACACTCTCCGCGCCGGCCCCGTTCGATGCCCAACGGCTGGTTGCGACGCTGGTCGAGGGCATCTGCGTGGCGTGCGCCGAGGCCGGCGCGGACATCGCCCACTTGAAGGCGGCGGTCGACGGCGGCAAGCACTTCGCCCGCGCGCACGTGACCGCGCTCGACGAGCCGGTGGCCTGCCACCCGGACGCGCCGGTGCTCGTGCCCGCCGGGGAGCTGATCCTGAACGCGCGCATCGGCATGGCGCCCGAGGCGCTGGAGCAGGCCGCCCGGCAGGCGGTCGCGGCGTCCGCAGCCGGGAATGGCGTCGCCGTCCAGTTCGAGACGATCCGCTGCTTCCGGCCCGGCTACCCGGACCCGCCCTACCTGCTGAGAGGCGCCCGATGAGCGCGAGCGCGCCCTGTTGCTTGATACATCGATCAGCCCGACGAATCGACGCCCGATCCCCACAGGAGAGAACCCGATGATGCACACGTGCCACGGAGCGCGCCGCCCTGCTGATCTGGGGTTCACGCTCATCGAGTTACTCGTTGTTATCGCGATTATCGCGATATTAGCCTCAATCCTATTCCCGGTGTTTGCGCGCGCAAGGGAGTCCGCGCGTCGCACAGGGTGCCTTGCCAACCTGGCGCAGCTTGGCAAAGCAACGCTGATGTACTGCCAGGATTACGACGAGATGTTCCCGGCGGCTTGCTCGTACGCCGCGACGAGCGACCCCGGCAACCGCTGGGGACCATCCAGCGTGATGTGGCCCAACGCACCGTACTTCTCGGAGGTCATCATGCCCTACGTGAAGAACGTCGGCGTGTTCCAGTGTCCAACGTACTACGCTGCCAACCGACAGGAGTGGGCCGACCTGGGAAACACGAGCTACTGGTATGTGGCCGGTCACCCGGGCTATGTCGTCCCGGCCAACTCGTTCGCCGCAGGCGACTGGTACCGACGTCGCAACCTGGCTGGCGAGTCGCTCGCGAACTCCGATTCATCGGCATCCATGATAAGCGATAACTCGCCTGGCAACCATGAGGCCAAGGGCGGCGGGTTATGGTGGCGCGGAGTTGACAAGGCGGGCTTCCGCTATATGAACATCGTGCACGTGGGTGGACACGCGAAGGGACACCCCTTCACGGCTGACAGCTACGGCACGCTCTGGCTGCCGGCTCGCGACTGACAGGCTGCTGATCCAAGGAAACCAGCGACCCCATGCACCACCTCTCCGCCGTCGGGATGTCCCTAGTGCTCGTCTTGTGGGGCGCTGCTTTGTTCGCGCTTGCATGGGTGTTCGCACGCCGCCGGGGCAGTGCCGAGGGGTTCACCGTCGCCGGCAGGCAGGTCGGACTGGGCTTCGGCGCCGCCAGTCTGTTGGCAAGCTGGATATGGGCGTCATCGATCACCGCGCCTGCGCAGGCCGGCTATCAGTTCGGCGTCGCCGGCCCGCTGTACTACTCCCTCGGCGGCGCCCTGATGCTGGTCATCTTCGCGCCGTTCGTGCGCCGCGTACGCGAACTGACACCGAACGGGCACACGATCCCGGAGTACGCGGGCGCCCGGCTGGGTGTCGGCGCCCGCCGCGTCACGGTGGCGATCGCGCTGTTCTATGCCGTCTTCGCGCTCTACATCAACCTCAACGCCATCGGCTACCTGGTCAGCAGCTTCTCGACGCTCCCTTACGCGGCGGGAGTGTTCATCACCGCCGCCGCAGTCCTGGCGTACTCACTGGTCGGAGGGCTGCGCTCGTCCATCCTCACCGACAGTGTGCAGTGGGTTGCGATCACGATCGCGGGAGTGGCGCTAGCGCCGATCGTGCTGATGCGGTATGGCGGCCCGGCGCACCTGGCGCAGGCGCTCCCCGCGCTTGGCGACAAGGGAAGCCTGCTCTCCATGAACGCGTTCCTGCGGATGGGGCTTCCGTGGTGCATCATGGGGTTCTTCAGCGGGTTCTCGCATCAGAGCCTCTGGCAGCGGGCCTGGGCGATCCGGCCGAACTGCCTCAAGCGAGCATACCTGCTGGCGGGGATCGGTTGGTTCCCCTACTCCTTGGCGTTCGGCGCCCTCGGGTTCATCGCACTGGCGGCGGGCATCGCATCGCCAGTGGGCAACGGAAGCGACATCGCCCCAGTCGTCGCCGCGCGGTATCTTACGTCGGGGGAGTCGCTCTTGTTCGTGATTCTCATCGTCGCCGCGGCATGCTCCACCTGCGACAGCGCTCTCTGCGGTTTCTCCGCCATCTCGATGGCCGATGTGGCGCCGAGGTCACTGCGGAATGACGCCGCGCACGGTGCGGCCCTGTTGTCGTGGGGCCGATGGTCGATGGTGTTTGCGATGACGCTCGGGGCTACCCTGGCGCTGCGCAAGGTGTCTCTGCTGCAACTCATCTTCGCCCTCGGGTCGCTGAAGTGCGGGCTCGTGGTGCCGCTCTTGGCCAGTATGTACTGGGACCGCGTCGAGGGCAAGGGATTCTGCTCCGGCGTTGTGGGCGGCGGCATCGTCGGCATCGGGTCGTCGCTGGCGCTCGAATCGGTCACCCCGTACTACAGCCTCCTCAGCCTGCTGCTGGGCGTAGGCACGAGCGCGGCTTTGTGCTTCGGGTTCGCGCTGCGACAGCGGCGCCGGTTCGAGTTTGGGTCGCTGACGACTTCCGTCCGGAGGTTCGGAACATGAGCGCGACTCTGGTGGCCGCCTACTGCTATGCGGGGCCGGCGGGTATCGTACTGGTGGCGATCGCCATGGGTTGGGCGCTGACACTCGAAGTGCGCGATGTCATCGCCGCCGGCCGCGGGCTGTTCGCCGAAGATGCTGGACACGCCGACGAGGAGGTACTGGACCGATGAACAGGCTTAAGATCGATGAGCAGGTAGAAGACATCGTTGCCCGTGCCGCCGACGGCTCCGGGATCACGCGCGAGGAGGCCTTGCTCCTGGCGGACAAGGTCGCCGTCAACTCGCTTGAGTTGGCGCTCCTCTGCGGGGCCGCCGACCGCCTCACGCGCGAACGGGCCTCGAACATGGGCGAGGTGTTCTCGCAGGTGGGCGTGAACTTCCAGCACTGCCCGCTAGAGTGCGGCTTCTGCGTCTTCGGCGCCGCCCAGGGCCAGGCCGAGATGCCCGCCGATGAGGTCGTCGCGCGCGCGGCCAAGTTCGCGGAGGACGGCGCGAACGCCGTTGGCCTGATGGTCACGGCGGACTACCCGTTCGAGCGGTACCTCGATCTCGGACGCAAGACCCGGGCGGCGCTTCCGCCGCGCTGGCCGCTCGTGGCCAATGTGGGCGACTTCGGCCCTGAACAGGCCAAGGAACTCCTCGAGGCGGGCTTCACCGCTGTCTACCACGTGATCCGCCTTCGCGAGGGCGAGGACACGCCTATCCCCGTCGAGCAGCGCCGCAGAAGCCTGAAGGCCGCGCGCGCCGTTGGCCTCGACGTAACGTACTGCCTCGAGCCCATCGGTCCCGAGCATACGCCGGACGAACTGGCCGACGGCATCTTCCGCGGCGCGGAGTTCACCCCGACGTCCATGGCCACGATGCGCCGCGTCGCCGTGCCCGGGACCCGCCTCGCCGAGCGCGGCCAGATAACCGAGGTTGAACAGGCGAAGTGGCAGGCCATCACGACGCTCATCGCATGGTCGTGGCCGAACCTGATGATGGTCAGCGCGCACGAACCGTCGGTCCTGTTCCTCCGATCGGGCGCCAATCGGGCAACCGCGGAGACCGGCGTGAACCCCCGCGACACGGAACTCGACACCTCTCGACACCGCGGGCGCACCGTGGCCGACTGCCACCGCATGGTCGCCGATGCCGGGTTCTCCATCCGCCGTGGGCCGTCGCCGGCGTTGCAGGGACCTTACCGCGTCTGAACGATCGCTCCACGTGCGACCAAACCCGACCCCGGAAGGCGAAGCGAACGATGAAGCTGGAAGGCCAGTTCGAGCAGATCATAGACAGGGCGCTGGCTGGGGGGGTCGGCGGACGTGAGGACTCCGCTTACCTGCTTAGCCTCGACCCAGAGTCGCTGGAAGCCGCTATCCTGATGTCGGTCGCGGACCGCGTCGCGCGGCGGCGCAACGGCAACTCCGGCATGCTGCTGGGGCAGATCGGAATCGACGTGAGCCCCTGCCCGGGCAACTGCGGGTTCTGCGCGTTCGGCCAGGACCACACCTCGTTCGCAGCGAAGCGCATGACCATGTCCGAGGTTGCGGACCACGCTCACGCGCTCACGCACGAAGGCGACGTCTTCGGCCTGTTCCTGATGACGATGCACTTGTTCGACGTGGACTACGTCATCGAGGCAGTAGAAACCGCCCGCGGGTCCACACCGCCGGACACGCAAATATGGGTCAACGTGGGCGACATGGACGTCCACACGGCGCGCCGGTTGCGCGGAGCCGGAGTCAGCGGCGCCTACCACGTGTGCAGGCTGCGGGAGGGCATGGACACCAACCTGCCGCCGGAACAGCGACTGGCGACGTTCGCGGCGATCAAGGAGGCCGGGCTCCACCTCTACTCGTGCTGCGAGCCGATCGGTCCCGAGCACACTGCCGAGGAACTGGTGGAGCAGCTCTCCGTTGGCGTCGAGCAAGGGCTGTTCCAGCATGCGGCCATGCGTAGGGTCTACGTGCCGGGCTCGCGCCTCGCCTACCGCGGGCAGATCACGGAGCGGCGACTGGCACAGATCGTAGCGGTTATCACGCTGGCCGCGTCACCCGACACGTTCGGCGTGTCCGTACACGAGCCGAACCTGCTCGGACTGGCAGCCGGAGCGAACGTCATTACCGCCGAGTCCGGCGTCAACCCGCGGGACGCCGCGAAGGAGACATCGGAACACCGGGGAATGAGCATCGGCGCCTGCAGGCGGATGCTCTACGAGGCGGGGTTCACCAGCATGATCCGCGGCGACGGAACGCGCGTGCCGCTGACCATCGAGTACCTGGAACAGACGGACTCGCTCCCGTAGCCGTTGTTCGCCTCGCTCTCTCGCCCGGCCAGTGCTCTCGTCAACTGACGAAACCCCTGCCCGGCCCCCTTACGTCGTACTGGCATGAGCGTACCGGGGTCGGGCGCGCAGAGCGAACTGGGCAAGGCGGCGGACCGCTGCGAGGAGGCGCGGAAGCGCGCCGAGGCGCTCGGGCTCACGGTCGTCACGGCGCTCATCGGCCTGGTACTCCTGGTCCCGGCCCTATGGTTCTACCGTCACGACCTCGCGCTCGAAGCCCATTCCGGCCATGCCCTGGCAGCCGTGACGCAGGTGCATGAGTACCCAGGCAAGACCATCGTGACGGTCCGCCTCGAGTACGAGTTCAGCGTGGGCGGAAAGGCATACACGGGAGCAGGCCAGGTCAGCCGTTACGGGACAGGCGAGAGCCGGGCGGGCGACAGGGTGGCCGTGCAGTACGACGTCGCCGATCCGTCCGCCAACCGGCTCCAGGACCCCACTGAGAAGTGGGTCCACGCTGGCTGGTGCTACGCAGCCGGCGCCGTCGTCCTGCTGTCGCCCCTGGCCTACCTGCTCCGGAACCGGCTGAGTTAGCGAAACCGGCGGCCGCCGCCCTCGTCTGTCGGGGTATGGAAGCATGGGTCGACCCAGCGGCGGTGCGAGCGTACCGGCGGAAGCGGTGGTGGAGCCGGTTGGGCGCGGGCGCCACCCTCCCCCTGGCGATAGCAGCGGGGCTGCACTGCATCGTGAGTGGCTGGCTCGGATTCGCCCGGGAGTCCGAACTCGACAAGAACAGAGCGCACTGCGCCGCCCGCGTCACTGCTGTCAGGGCGATGACCGTGCCACGATCGCCGTTCGCCGACGTCGACTACACCTTCCGCGCCGGCGGCGTCGAGTACCACGGTACGAGCCGCATCAGCCTCCTATCGGCCAACCCGCCAGCCGCGGGAAAGCTGATCGCCATCGTGTACGAGCGCAGAGACCCCGCACACAGCCGCGTGGACGGCTCGCTTGGCCCATCCCTTAGCGCCGCACGACTGGCGGGCGGAGTGCTCCTACTCCTCGGTGTCCCATTCGCCTACTGGCTCTCCCGCCGCCTCTGGTGACGACCTTCGGATCGCCGCAAGGAGCCGCACGCCCCTCCGTCGAACAGACTCCCATCCGCCACCCCAAGCCGCCCGTCCAGGAGCGCCCGATGAGACCCGAATCGCAGCCGACGGTCACCCGTTTCGACAACATCGCGCACTACTACGATACCGCCCGCCCCACCCCGCCGCCCGTCATCGTCGATCTGCTCACCACGATGGCAGGGGTCACGAAGCCGCGCCTCGTGGTGGACCTCGGCAGCGGCACGGGGCTCTCCACCGTCATCTGGGCCGACCGCGCGTTCCAGGCCATCGGCGTCGAGCCCAACAAGGGCATGCGGACCCAGGCGGAGCGCCGCGCCCAGGCCACCGATGGAGGCGACATCATCACGTTCTGCCCCGGGCTGGCCGCCGAAACCGGACTCCCCGCCGAGAGCGCCGACGTGGTCACCTGCTCCCAGTCGCTCCACTGGATGGAGCCGCAGTCGACCTTCGCCGAGGTGGACCGCATCCTGCGCCCGGGCGGCGTCTTCGCGGCCATCGACTGCGACTGGCCGCCCACCATCTCGCCGGAGATCGATCCCGCCTACTCGGAGTTCATGGACCGGTCCTCGCGCATCGAGCAGGAGCTGGGCATTACAGAGCAAGTGAAGCGCTGGCCCAAGGCCGAGCACCTGCGGCGTATGCGCGAGTGCGGGCGCTTCCGGTTCTGCAAGGAGGTGCTGGTCCACGGCATCGAGGCCGGCGACGCGGAACGGCTCGTCGCCCTGGCGCGCAGCTTCGGCAGCGTCGCCATGATCCTCAAGCGGGGCGTCAGCGAGGAGGATCTGGGCGTCCCCGCCCTCGCCACCCTGGCCAGCCGCGTCATGGGCACGCACGAGATGCCGTGGGTGTTCAGCTATCGCGTGAGGGTGGGGCTGAAGTAGCGAGAAGCCAGAGGGCAGTAGCCAGAAGCCAAGACGTCAGGACGCCCTGGCCGAAAGGGGTAGCCAGGGCGTCCTGCTTGTGCGGGCTATCGCGTCTCCAGCCACCATGCCCGTCCGGCGCACCCCACGCATCGCGCAGACCCAGTCCGCGCAGGCAGACTTCGTGCCTCACGCAGGCGCGACTTCAGTCGCCGGCGCACCACCCACCGTGCCGATCCGGCGCACCCCACGCATCGCGCAGACCCGGTCCGCGCAGGCAGACTTCGTGCCTCACGCAGGCGCGACTTCAGTCGCCGGCCCACCACCCACCGTCCGCGCCCGGCTCACCACCCCTCCGTACCCGTCCGGCGCACCTCACGCATCGCGCGGGGACACCGCCAGACCTACCGCGCCTCGAGCTTCTCCACGAGCGCGGCGCGCTGCTCGGCGACCTTGCCCATCTCGGCGACGAGCGCGGCACGCGTGGGCCCGTCGATCCCCGGCTCCCGTAGGCGCGCGGCGATGCCGTCCATCGCGGCGTCCAGCTCCTGCAGGTGTCGCTGCTCCTCGTCGATCACGCGCTCCACCTCCTCCAGCGCCGCCTCCGCATGCTCGACACGCGCCAGAGCGCCCATCACGGCCACCTCCGGAACCGGTGGTACCGGCGGCACGGGTGGTACCGGCGGCACAGGCGGCGCCGGAGGCACCGGTGGAACGGGCACGGCGGCCCGCGTGACCCGACGGCCCATGTGCTCGCGGACGAGCCGGTCCAGCTCCTCCTTCGGCAGGAACGGCGCCAGCCCCAGCACCAGTCCGGGGTCGACCACTTGCCCCTCCTGCAGGCTGTCGCGCACGAGGTCCACCAGCACCGAGCCGTCGACGAAGGGCGCCAGACCGACCACCATGCTCAGGTCGACATCGCTCCTGCGGCCGCCCTCAATCACGACGCCGCAGCACTGGCCCTCCTCGTCCTCGTCGGCACGCCCGAAGTACGCCATCACCGAGGCGCACTCCACCGCCAGCTCGTCGTAGCTCGCCGGGTCCTGGCTCGGCGCGAGGGAGCCCGGCATCTCGCCGATTTCCACCAGGCGTTCGATGGCCGCACGGAAGCGCCGCACGGCGGCAGGCAGCCCTGCGTCCATGGTGTGGGACTCGCTGGCCTCGCGCGCCAGATCCTCCAGCCCTGCGATCATGCGGCACAGCCGCCGCGTCTCCTCCCTCTCGTGCCTGCCCATCGTGTCACTCCTCCAGTTCCGCGGCCAACTGCTTCGTCAGCAGCCGGCGTCCGCGGTGCATGCGCCACTTCACGGTTGCCAGGGGGAGCGAGAGGAACCGCGCGATCCGCGCCACCGGCCACTGGTGCCAGTAGTGCAGCGTGATCACCGAGCACAGCTCGTCCGGCAGCGCCGCCACCATCGCGGTCACCGAGTCGCGGCCGGCCCGATCGAGGACCGCGCGCTGCGGGTCTGCAGCGTCGCAACCCTCCGCGCACGCAGCGTCCAGCGCCTCCTGTTCGACAGGCGCAAGGCGGCTCGACTGGTACCGCACCCGTAGCGCCCGGTTGCGCGCGATGGTGCGGAGCCAGGCCGGAAAGCTCTCCGCATCGGCCAGTGTCGGCAGCGAGCGATGAGCCAGCGCCAGCGCGTCCTGAGCCACGTCCTCCGCCGCGCAAGCCGAGCCGACTATCCGGCGCGCGACGAGCACGAGGCCCGGCCGGAACCGGCGCACCAGCTCGTCGAACGCCACCGTGTCGCCGGCCTGGGCCAGGCGCACCAGCTCGTCGTCCGGAGTGTGTGGGTACGCCAGCGGCCGGTTCACAGTGGTTCTCGTCTCCCTCATCTGCATAGAGACGCCGGGCCGCCCGCCGGATAGCCGCCGGAACAACAATCCGCCTGCCGATCCTCGGCGCACCTGCCCCGCCCCGTCCATGTGCCGCACGGACACCCACCCCACCACGGCGCCCACGCGCCCACCAGGATCTTCGCAATGCGGGCGGCCAGCCAGTCCGCGAAGGCGGACTTCGTGCCGTTCTCAGGCGCGGTTTCAACCGCCAGCCCCCGACCCCCAGCCCCCGACACCCTGAGCGACCGGAGACATAGGTGACACATGGACCGGGAACATAGGTAACAGTCCCCGCCTCCCCCTACGGCGCACGCACCGCGCGGAAGCCCAGGTACGCCGGACGCATCGTCTTGGTGCGCGGCCACACGCCCCCGTTGTACACCACGATGTACGCCTGCTTCTCGTCTACCTCGGTGCTCGTCCACCAGTAGATGACCTGCGAGTGAGTGTCCCAGAGCGGCGGCTCCTTGTCCGGCATCACCGCATAGGAGGCCCGCCGCGTGGCCGGATCCCAGCGCCCGCCGCTGTTCAGCCCGTGGCGCGCCTGGGAGCGCACCGCCTCGTCGACCGTCGGCAGGCGCCAGATGTCCTGCGGCGTGCCCGCCAGCCGCTTGCCATCCGCGCTCAGGTAGCGGCAGCGCCGCATGGCCTCCGCCCAGGTCACGCCCTCCGCCGGCCAGCCCGGGCCCTGCGGCGCCCACACGAGATGGACCCCGTTCCCCGCCACGTCCCGCTCGCCGAGGTTGCCGTCATCCACGCGCGTCGACACGCGCCAGGCCGGTTCGACGCCGCACACGATGAGGGTGAGCGCCGGAAGGCCGGCCGCCAGCCAGACCGCCCTGCGCCGGGGCCGCGCCTCGCCGAACCAGTACAGCGCCGCGAGGCCGAGCATCGGCAGGCCGATCAGGATGAGCCCGGCCGAGCCGCGGAAGAAGAAGAAGCCCAGGTACACGCCGAGCCCGGCGAGGACGACCGCCGCGGCGCGGTGCCAGCGGATGCCGAGCAGCGTGAGCGCCAGGAACAGCAGCGTCGGCATCAGGTACTGGCCGAACATCAGGGCCAGGTTCGCGCCGAGACCGCGGTAGAACCAGCCCTCGTGGAAGTTCTCGATGATGCCCCAGTAGGCCCACAGACACGTGAACACAGTCGATATGCTGACGGCGCACCAACCCGTGACGTCGCGACCACGACCGGAACGCTTCTCCGCCATCCAACTCCTCCCCTCAACGGTCAGGCAGCCCGCACAATCCGGCAATCCCGCCGACAGCATACAGCAGTCGGGCCCGGAGTGCATGGGCCGAACGTCCCGTCTGTCGAGCACCCGCGGGCGGCGAATCCCTGGGACCCCGCCGCACCGCGTTGCCACATCGCGTGACGCTCCGTCTGCTAAACTGACGCCAACAATCCTACCGAGCGAGGTTCAACGTGCACTTGCTCCAATCGCGCCAGTTCGCCACGCGCGCGGCCGCACTCCTGCTTCTGACCTGCACCATCGTCCCGGCCGCTCTCGCCCAGACCACGCCGCCGCCCGCCGACGACCCGCTGACCGACTACCGCACCGTCGCCACCGCCGTCACATGCCAGATCGCCGAGACCGAGCCGCAGGCCGCCGGCCAGCCCGGCTACCTGGGCGTCTGCATCGAGCCCGACAAGCGGGGCCGGCTCATCGTGGCGGGAGTGGCGCCCGGCTCGCCGGCGGAGACCGCCGGGGTGCAGGTCGGCGACGAGATCCAGACCGTGGACGGCAAGCGTGTCCGCACGCCTGCTGACCTCATGGCCGACACGCGCGGCAAGGCGCCTGCGTCCGAGCTGAAGATCGTCGTGCGCCGCAAAGGCCGCGCCGCCACGCTGACCGCGACGTTGGGAACCGCGAGCCACCCGATGGAGCTGACCGACTCGGCCACCAGCCAGCGCGCCGCAACCGACGACCCGGAGCCGCAGGCCGCTCGCATCGCGGCGACGCCGGCGCGCACCACGTTCACCAAGCCGGTGTTCCGCCTCGCCGTCGTGTGCGTGGAGTTCCCGGACGTCAAGCACAGCGCCCAGATCGGGCCGGAGGCCTGGTCCGAGGCCCTCTTCAGCACCGGGGTCTACAAGGACAAGAAGAACAGCACCGGGCAGGACGTGTTCGGGAGCGTCAACGACTACTACCAGGAGCAGTCCTGCGGGGCGCTCAAGATGGAAGGCAAGGTCTTCGACTGGGTCACGACATCCAAGAACCGCATCGACTACAACACGGGGAGCAAGGCGGTCTTCCTGAACGAGGCGCTGAACCTGGTCACCGCGCGTGACGGGAAGGACGCGCTGGAGGGATTCGACGGGGTCCTGTTCGTCTACGCCGGCCCCCGCGTGGCAACCAACCGCGGCGCGCTGTTCTGGCCCCATCGCTCGGCCGTCAGCTTCCGCACCAAGCGACTCTCCTACTTCATCTGCCCCGAGGGCGGAACCAAGATGACCAACATCAGCGTGTTCTGCCACGAGTTCGGCCACATGCTGGGGCTGCCCGACCTCTACGCGCGACCGGAGAACCCGGGGTCGGAGGGCGTGGGCGTCTGGTGCGCCATGTCGCAGCAGCTCGGCAACGGCCGGCCGCAGCACTTCTCCGCGTGGTGCAAGACGCGAATGGGCTGGCTCAAACCGGCCGTCATCGACCCCACCGTCAAGCAGAAGCTCATCCTGAGCCCGATCGAGGGGGCCACGACCGAGTGCTACAAGGTGCTGATCCGGCGCGATGGCTCGGAGTACCTGCTGCTGGAGAACCGGCGCAAGCAGGCGTTCGACCAGAACCTGCCGGCCGAGGGGCTGCTCATCTGGCACGTCGTGGGCACGCGGCCCATCCTGGAGGAGTCGCACGGCGTCGAGGGACCGGCCGGGCCGCGCGCGCACCTCAAGGCCGTGCCCTACCCGACCGAGGCTAACAACTCGTACACGCCGTACACGATCCCCTCGAGCCGCTCGCAACTGGGAGGCGGGCTCCCCGTGTTCATCACCAACATCCGCTCGCTGCCGGACGGCCGCGTCACGTTCTGGGTCGGCTACGAGTTCAGCTAGCCCACACGGTGCGAGGCCGCTGCGGACACAAACAGGGAGAGCGCGCCACCCACATCGGGCCGGCGCGCTCTCCTCGCATCGGGTGGCGTCCGGACGGCTAAGCGGCCTGAGCCCGAGCGCCCTTCTTCGCGGCCGCCGGCGCATGTGCGAACACTGCGAGCCGCATGCGGTCCGTGTCGCGCAGCCGCGTGAACTCCAGCCCGAGAAGTAGCAGATTGCCGGGCATTCGCTTCACGTAGGCCGGACACACGACTGCCACGATGGGCCGCTTGGCCGTCGCCAAACGGGCATCAGCAGCCTCGTCTGCCACGGCATCTCGGTCGTCGAGTTCGTTCGGAAGCAGGAAACTCACCTCCGCCTGCTCCGTAACGTCGCACGCGCCTGCAACGGTGACGCCCAACCCACCGATGCTCACGTCGACCGCGGCGCCCTCCATCCACGGCCCCGCGATGCCGTCGCCGCGCAGCCACCGGATCGCGACGGGCATGCCGCACGCTCGGCGCACGTGCCGGCGCCCCCGCTGGCGTGCAGTCGGCTTGGCCGTGTAGAGCCAGGCCACGCCGGCGTCGACGCACCACACGCGTCCACTGACGCCGTCGACACCGCTCGCGGCCTCGGCCGACACGGTAACGTGGCTGCCCGATCGCAGCCACTCCGACGCCTCGCCCGCCGATGACAGGCGTATGGCGACGCAGCCCGTGCTGCTATGGATCAGACGGCCAAAGGCCTTCCGGCCAGTGCTGGTCTCAGCGATCTGGGCCGGGTACTCACGACGCAACTGCTGCTGCATCTCTCACACCACACTCATCAGGATTGCGCTGACCGGACGCGGTAGCACACCGCATCGCGGGCAGTGCACGGCTCGATAATCCTGTGTCGGGTGATTGCGCGGCAGACTGGAGTCTCGGGACGGGCCGAGTAGTGCCGATTTTGGCCGTCCGCCTGGCGTCTGGAGCCACAGGCGTCGAACCGGCCAGGCAGCGTCGCTCAGTACAACGCCGTGGTGCGGCGGGCGTCCCGGCCCGCCAGGCGCACCGCTGCACTGGCCCGAGCGTCCCTGCCGGCCAGGCGCAGCGCTGCGGTAGGGCGAACGTTCCTGCCCGCCACGCGCAGCGCTGCACTGGCCCGAACGTTCCTGCCCGCCACGCACAACGCCGTGGTAGGCCGAACGTTCCTGCCCGCCAGGCGCGGCGCTGCGGTAGGGCGGACTAGTCCGGGTCCGGGCCGAGCCGCGCGGAGACCTTGCCGTGCGCCCCCGCGAGGCGCGCCGGGTACGGCGCCCGCTCCCCCTTCACCGCGCGCCAGATGATGCGGTTCATCGCGTCGTCATTCCCGGCATCGGGCTTGTCGAACCGCACGCGGGCGGCCAGCCGAGCCCACGAGGGCGACTGCGTGCGGAGACGGTTCAGCGCGGCCTTCGTGTCCAGGATCGACGTCGTGTTCGGCTTGCACACGTAGGGCCGCGTGTCCGGCCGGCTCGTGAAGCAGGCCGACATCAGCGGGGCCATGGCGTCCATCTGGTTCATGGGCCTCAGCCCCAGCATCCGCTCCATCGTGTGCAGCACCGAGGTCTGGCTGTAGAACTCGCTGACGACCGCGCCGCGCCGGCTGTATGGGCTGACCACCAGGCAGAGCGAGCGATGCCCGTCGACGTGGTCGAACCCGTTCTGCGGGTCGTCCTCGATGACGAAGATGCAGGTCTTCGCCCAGAACCGGCTCTTGCTGATCCCCTCGACGATGCGGCCGAGAGCCAGGTCGTTGTCCGCCACGTAGCTCTTCGCCGAGATGTCGCCGCCCGTGTGGTCGTTCGGCAGATACACGATGGTGAAGTTCGGGAACGAGCCCTTCGCGTCCGCCGCGCGCAACTCGCGGAGGAAGATGTCCGCCCGCACCGCGTCCGGGATGCTCATGTTCCATCCCGGATAGTCGGGGTGCGTATACCGGCGCAGCCGCTCGATGCCCACCTTGTGCTTCATCAGCAGCTTCCGGGCGCCGGAGAAGTAATCCTCGTAGATGGTCGCGAACGTGGCGGACGGCACGACCGACGCGTAGTCCATCTCGCCGTAGTTCGCGAACGTCAGCCCGCTGTCCAGCACGTTGTCCCAGATCTGGCCCGACGAGGCGTACGTCAGCGGGTCGTCGCCGAACGTGTAGGAGCGGCCGTACCCGCCCTGCGCCTTCTCCAGGTGGTCCGTGCAGTACCCCTCGGTCGACCAGGAGTGCCCGTCCGCCGAGTTCACCCCGTTGCAGTAGTAGTTGTCGAGGAGCACGAACTCCTCGGCCAGCGCGTGGTGGTTCGGGCTCACCTCGCGGCCGAACACGCACAGCGACGGGTCGCCGTTTCCTTGCTTCAGGTCGCCAAACACCTGGTCGTAGGTGCGGTTCTCCTTGATGACGTAGACGACGTGCTCGAACACGGACGGATCGCCTACGCGCGCAGGCACCGGAACGGCGGCGGGCCGTGCTCGCTTCTCGCGCTGCGCCGAGGCCGCCGCGACGGCCCGCGCCGCGCGGGAGTTGGCCAGCACCTGCCGCGTCATGTCCGCCAGATCGCGCCCCGCGGGCACGGGCACGGCCTGGAGCACCCCCAACTGGCTGTAGACCGACCACGCGCCCGGCTTGTCCTTCGGGTTCGAGGTCGTCTGCGGGTCCGTGTCGAGCGAGCCCATCCCCTTCACGTTGGCGACGTAGAGCGCCCCGGCGTCCGCGGCAACTGCGCCCGGGTACCACGCCGTCGGGATCCAGCCGGCGATCCGAGGCGCGCCGGCGCCCTTGGCCAGCGACACCAGAGCCACCGCATTCGCCCCGCCGCATGTGACGTAGAGCGTGCGGCCGTCGGGCGCCAGGGCCAGGCCGGTGGGCGCGCTTCCGAAGGGGAGGCGAGCATCCGGCCGCATCGGCAGCGTACGCTCCACGCGCCGCTTCACGGCGTCGATCACGGTCACGGTGTCCGAGTTGGCGTTCGCCACGAACAGGCGCTTCCCGTCGCGCGTCAGCGCCAGGTCGCAGGGATGCAGCCCGGCGGGCACCGTGGCGACCACCTTGCGGGCCGCCAGATCGACGATCGACACGCTGCCGCTGCTGGCGACGCCCCGGTAGTCCACCCGCGTGGGCGTCCCCGCGGAGTCCGCCGCGTCGTCATCCTCGCCCGGCCGGTCGCCGCCCCAGTTCGTCACGTAGGCGGTCCGCCCGTCCGGCGACAGCACCACGCCCCAGGGCGCCACCCCAACCGGCACCTCGGCGGTCAGCTTGCCCGCGGCCAGATCGACCAGGCCGAGCGAGTTGCGCACCGAGAAGCAGACGACCGCCTGCGCGCCCGAGGAGCCCAGCGCCACGCCGCACGGGAACGGCGACGGAGAGCCGGCCGCACCCGCAAGGGGAATGCGCCGCACCAGCCGGAGCGTGCGGTCCGGGAGCACCTCGCACTCGGCCAGGGTGCTGTCCGCGAGCGTGGCGTACACCATGCGGCCATCCGCGCCGGCCACGATGCCGTGGAACGAGCCGCCCCCGATCGGCAGGCGCTGCAGGAGCTTCCACGAGGCCGCGTCGACGGCCGCCAGCCCCTTGTTGTCCTTCACGTACACGGTCCGGCCGTCCGCCGACAGCGCCAGGTCCACGGGCCTGCCCGCGTACTCGACGACGCGCCCGGCCGGCGCCACGAGCTGCGAGGTGGGCACGATCGCCGCGTCCCGCCCGACGCGCCCCACCCGAAGCGGCGGCGCCCCCTGCCCGCCCGCCACAACGAAGGCCGCCGCTGCCGCCAGCCCGACGGCCGCCACCAGCCCTGCCTCACGCCACGATGCGCGCATCCGTCCCCCCCTTCCGGTGCCCGACAGGCGCGAGGGGCAGCACCCGCGATCACGGGCCTGCCCCTCACGCTGACTGGAATGGCCGCCGCTACTCCCGAGAGCGCTTCTCGGCGTCGCGCAGAATCGCGCGTTTGCGCAGGTGGAACCAGACGGCGACGCCGACAGCCACAAGCACCACGACGCCCAGAAAGCTAAGGCCCCTGGAGTAGGCCGCAACCTCAGCAGCCGTTGGTTCCGCGTGCTCCTCATGAGCCCAGGCAGCCTGGGACGCGAGCAGCAAGCCTGCCTGGAGCGTGACGTACCGCAATCGAGATAGTGTATTCATAGTGCTGATACCTACGCCGCCCCCCGCACGGATTCCTCCCCCTCCGCCGCTAGCCCTGATCATTCGCCAACGCCGTGGTGGGGCGCAGCTCGTGAGCAGGTCGCCCCAACCCGATCCGTGCACAAGCGCCGTGGTGGGGCGGGCGTCCCTGCCCGCCAGGCGCAGCCCAAGCGGATGTCGCCCCAACCCAATCCGCACGCAGGCGCCGTGGTGGGGCGGGCGTCCCTGCCCGCCAGGCGCAGCCCAAGCGGATGTCG
>CAZFLM010000050.1:43137-49799 GCA_964519955.1 uncultured Chthonomonadaceae bacterium
ACCAGATCGTGCACAAGCGCCGTGGTGGGGCGGGCGTCCCTGCCCGCCAGGCGCAACCCATGAGCAGGTCGCCCTAGCCGCGCCCGCCCGTCGGCGCCCTCCGCACCCCGGACACCAGCCCCAGCCGCTCCATCAGCCGGATCGAGTAGGCCGAGAGGTCGACCTGCCACCACTTCAGCCCGTGAAACGCGGAGCGCGGGAACGCATGGTGGTTGTTGTGCCACCCCTCGCCGAACGCCAGCAGACCCACGAGCCACTGGTTGGTGCTGCGGTCCGGCGTCTCATAGGCGCGGCTCCCGAACACGTGGCACACGGAGTTCACGCTCCACGTCACGTGGTTCAGCAGGAAGATGCGCACGAGCCCGCCCCAGACGAACCCCTGCCAGCCTCCGATCGCGTACGGGATGGCGAGCCCCAGGCCGACCCACAGCAGGAACGTGCGGCTGAAGAAGACGACCATCCGGTCCTTGAGCAGCCAGCGCCCGTAGATGGCGGGCTCCGCCGCGTTGCCCGTGTAGAGCCAGCCGACGTGCGCGTGGAAGAAGCCCTTGAGCGGCGTGTGCGGGTCCTCGTCGGTCTCCGTCTTGGCGTGGTGCTTGATGTGGTTCGAGGCCCAATCGATGGCCGGCCCCTGCACCGCCATGGAGCCCAGCGCCAACAGCAGCGCGCGCACGGAGGAGCGCGCCTCGAAGCTGCGGTGCGTCAGCATCCTGTGAAACCCAACGGTGATGCCCAGCCCGGTCAGGACATAGAGCGCCAGCATCAGCGCCACGTCGCGGCCAGTGACCGAGCGCTGCCACAACTGCGCGATGGCGAGCGCGACGCCCACCAGCGGTCCAACCACGGTGATCAGCACTCCGACCTTCTCGATCCTGCTCTTGGGCATATCGGCTCCTCCCACGGTGCGTTCGCCCCGGCGGCATTATTTAGCCAGGCTGCATATACTCGCAGTATACCCCGAGATGGCTGGGGGGCCGGACGCAGAAAGAGGCCGCCCGCTCCCCGCAAACGGGGAGCGGGCGGCCTCCAGGTGAAGAGCCAGCTTGCCGGACTTCCGCCCTACGCGGCGCGCCTCTTCAGCAACCAGCCCGCCGGAAGGGCAAGGCCGACCAGCAGAGCCAGAGCGCCAGGCTCCGGAACGGCGGTGCCCGCGTACTTCACGGTCAGGTTGTCCAGCCCGAACTCGGCGTACAGGTTGTCCGTGCTCGACGCCGAGCTGTTCCCACTCGGAGCGCTGCCCGGCGTGACCCACAGGTAGAGGGTCGTCACCCCTGCCAGACCGATCCCCGGAGCGGGCGCCCACTGGTAGTCATAGCCCAGCGAGTTGAGATTGTCGGTGAACCACGCGGCGTTGCAGGTCGGAACCAGCGACGTGTCGACACCGGCCGTGCTCAAGTACAGCCACTCGGGATCCGAGGCGCCGGTGACGTTCTGCGAGGCATCCAGGAAGTCGAAGCTGACCAGCGAGATGGCCTCGGAGAACGTGATCTTGATCGCGGCCGTCCCGTACGCACCGCTGATATCCGGGTAGCTGCTGCGTCCACCGTACAGGATGTTGCCCGACATCGGGCTGTCGGCGACCGGTACAGCAACGTTGTCGTGGATGCCGAACTGCGTCGAGTCGCTGATCGTCTCGAACGTCGCCGACACCAGGCCATCGTCCGACCACACCGTGATCGACGTGCCCAGCGTCCCGAGTTCCTCAGGCGTGTTCTTCCCGGCGCTGATGTTCTCGAACGACCAGGTGGCCGTCGTCTGCGCCCCGGCCGGCACGCAGAGGCCACACCCCAGAAGGCCGGCGACGGCCAGTGCACGACCTAGCCCCAACAGCTTCCTCATTTACTCCTCCTATCCTAGTCGAGACCCGACGTCCGGCGCGTCCGGTCAGAAGCAGCCTCGGACCGAGCAGGACATCCGGCAAAGCGAACCACGACATGCCGGCCACGCGCCCCCGGGGGTGCTGGACCATGGCCGGACCAACGGGCATCGGGCGTCTCGACTGTGATGCAAACTAGAAGACGCTTTGCCCCCCACCCTCCCTGATGCAAGACTCGGGCCATAGTGTTTGTGCCGGGCGAACTTTTTGCAGAACTCGCATTGGTGCGGGTGTGGAAGGCTCGCCAAGCCGCCACAAGGCGAGGTTGCAGGACTCGCGGATCGCCGGGACTAACCGCACTTTGCGCCGCCCGCCGGCGACCCATCCGCCCGGTTACCAAAGGAACCCACCATGTCCTGGCTCGCCGTCTGCGCCGTTGCCGCCCTTGGCCTCGCCTCCCTTGGCGCCAGCGCCGCGCCCGCCACCATCGACGTCGCCCACTTCGGCGCCGTGCCGAACGACGGCAAGGACGACACCGACGCCCTCCTGGCCGCCTTCCGCGAGGCCGCCAGGACCGGCGCCAAGCGCCTCGTCCTCCACAAGGGGCGCTACGACCTCACGGCCGGACGCAACCCGGACAACGCCCACACGCTCTTCGCCATCGGCGACGCCGGCGGCCTCACCATCGACGGCGGCGGCGCCGAGCTGATGGTCAGCGGCGCAACCACGCTCTTCGGGTTCTCCAACTGCCGCAGCGTGACCATCCAGCGCCTCACGATCGACTCGCCGCGCGCGCCGTTCTCGGTCGGCAAGGTGCTGGCAGCGGAGAAACGCTGGTTCGACGTGGAGATGCCCGCCGAGTTCCCGGTCAAGGGCGGCGAGGCGGTCGGCGCGTTCATGGACTACGACCCCGTGACGAAGCTGCCGGCCCACAACGGGCTGGACGTGTACAACGCGGTCGACCGGACCGAGCTGCTGCGCCCGCAGGTGCTGCGCGTCCACCTGAGCCGCGACATCCCGGTGCCCGTCGGGCGCCTGGTCGTCCTGCGCCACTACGTCTATGGCTACAACGCCATCGAGTTCCACCGCTCGAAGGACGTCCGCGTGCGCGACATCACCGTCTACTCGACGCCGGGGATGGGCTGCATCGGCATCGTGTGCGAGAACGTGTCGCTGGAGCGCTTCCGGGTGCTGACCAAGCCCGGCACCCAGCGCCTGATGTCCGCCACCGCGGACGGCAGCCACTTCGGCGGATGCAAGGGCACCGTGTCGCTGAAGGACTGCGTGTTCGAGGGAATGGGCGACGACGGCGTGAACGTGAAGTCCGGCCTCTACCTCACGGTGAAGGAGCGGGTCGACGATCACACCGTGCTCGGGCAGCACAACCTGAAGATGGCCGACGTGCCGGACGCGGGCGACACGATGGAGATGATGGACACCGAAGACCTGCTGACCTACGGCTCCGGCAAGGTCGAGTCCGCCGCAACCGTGCCGAGCACCGAAAACGTCATCCGCGTGCGCTTCGCCGAGGCCCTCCCAGCCGACCTGAAGGTGAGCGACGTCATCGGCAACGCGTCGCGCGCCCCGAAGTTCCGCATGACCGGCTGCACGGTCCGCCGCAACCGGGCCCGCGGCGTCCTCTGCCAGACGCGCGATGCCCTCATCGAGAACTGCACGTTCCAGGACACCACCTCGGCCGGCGTGCTGGTGATGACCGAGGTCGTCTACTTCTACGAGAGCATCGGCACGCGCGACGTGACGGTGCGCAACTGCCGGTTCCTCAACTGCAACTACGGCGCGGCCTCGGCGGAGGCGGCGCTGCAGGCATTCGCGTGGCTCAAGGACTTCGCCTACCCGCCGAAGCCCGGCGTGCATCACCGCGTGCTGTTCGAGCGCAACACCATCCGCGGCACGGATGACGCGGCCATCTTCGCGGCAGGCGTCGAGGGCCTCACGATCCGCGGCAACACCATCGAACAAGCCTGCCGCGCCCCCCGCCGAGACCTCGGCCGCGACGCAATCCACGTCGTCTCCTCCAGCAACGTCGTGCTGGACAACAACACCATCGACGCAGCCAAGCAGGGCAAGGGGTTCAAGAAGGACGTAAGCGTGGCGGAGTGAGCCCCAACAGACCAACCCGCTCCCACATGGGGCTATGAGGTAGGGAGGAGCGACATGCCGGGCGGCGAGGTGGTCGGGCTGGTGGTGCGGGCGCAGGCGGGCGACGCGCGGGCGTTCGACGGGCTCGTGCGGCGCTATCAAGACGCCGCGGTGGCGTATGCCCGCGCCATCCTGCCGGACCGGGCCGCCGCCGAAGATGCCGCGCAGGAGGCGTTCGTCCAGGCGTGGCGCGACCTGCGCAGCCTCGACGAGCCCGCCGCGTTCGGCGGATGGCTGCGGCGCATCGTGTTCAAGTACTGCGACCGCGTGCGCCGCGCGGCGCGCCCCACTGCCCCGCTGCTCGACGGGCTGCCGGCAACGGCCGAGTTCGACCCCCTGGCCGAGGCAGCCCGTCGGCACAGCGCCGCGTCCGTGCGCCACGCCGTCCACAGCCTGCCGGACCAGCAGCGCGAGGCGACGCTCCTCTACTACTTCACCGGGTACAGCGTGGCCGAGGCCGCCGAGTTCCTCGATGCGAGCCCATCCGCCATCAAGAACCGCCTGCACGCCGCTCGTGCCCGACTGCGGAAGGAGCTGTGGGAGATGGCCGAGACCACCCTAAGCGAGGAAAAGCCCTCGCGCACCGAGGAGTTCGCCGGCGACGTGCTGGCGCGTGTGCTGGGCGAGTTCAGGCGGCAGGAGCAGGCCGATCGGTTCACCGCCAACCGCGGCCTGCTGGACGACGGCCGGTCGGCGCTGGAGGAGGTCCTGGGCCGGCCGGGCGAGCTGAGCGCGGCGACCGTGCGCGACGGGTTCGTGGTGCTGCGGCGCAAACGGGATCCGGACGGCATCGCCTGCCTGCTGATGCGCTACCTTGCCCAGGCGCTCGGCGACTCGGAGAAGGCGTGGGCCTACCTCCACCTGACCCACGCGCTCGGGTGGAGCGGCAGCGCGGCCGGTGCGGTGCTGGCGCACGAGGCGTTCGAGGCGTGGGTGCGAGACGCCGACCCATGCCTGTCGCCGGCGTACCCGCACTACCCGGCGGAGGACCCATCCGCGCCGGGGGTGCTCTCACGTGACGAGGTGCGGCTCGTCTTCCTTGGGCAGTCCACGGAGTTCACCACCGCCTACCAAAAGGTCTGGCGCGGGGCGGAGTACCTGGCCAAGGTCGATGCGGCGATCTCGGCGGTGCGGCCGGCCGACCACAACCGGGAGGTACGGTTCTACGCGCTGCGGATGGCCGCGAACGCCTGCGTGATCGTCCACGACTTCGCGCCGGCCGCCGTCTACATCGAGCGGATGCACGAGCTGGCAGCCGAGTGCGCAGACGAGGCCGCGGGGGCCGAGTACCACTCCAAGGCCCTCATTCACTCCATGCACCTCGACGACACGAGCAAGGACCGCGCCGCGTTCCGAGGGCATGCCGCCGAGGCAACCGCGCTGCTCGCCCGCGTCGCCGCCGAAGCGCCGGACCGTGCGGCCTGGGTACGCGAGGAGCGCCACAACCTGGCGTGCCACTTGATGTGGGCGGGCGAGCACGCCCAGGCGCTGGCGCTCCTGGAGGCCAACCACGCGTCCGGCGGCCACGCGGTCGGCTACGGCTGGCTGATGCACGCAGCCGCGCTCTGGCACGAGACGCGCGACCGCGCCGCCACGCTGGATCTGCTCCGCGCCGCCCGCGCCCACGACGACCGCAACCTGGCCGAGCCGTTCCTGAGCCAGGCAGAGTTCGCAGAGATGAGGGACGACCCGGAGTTCCTGGCAGCGGTGTCGCGGGAGGGTTGAGGGGTGGCGGGCATGGCCTGGCTCTGGCGAAAGCCGCCTGTTTCGGGCACAATGGACGTATCGGCCATTTCGCCCGGAATGTACAGAGGCCAGGAGGATCGCCCATGACCGTACTATCTGCGACCGAGCTGAAGACCCGGCTCGGCCAGTGCATGGACCTCGCGCAGACGGAGCCCGTCGTCGTCCGCAAGTCCGGCCGCGACTACGCGGTCCTCATCAGCCAGGCCGAGTTCGAGCGTTACCAGGCCCTCGAGGACCGCTACTGGGGTGAGCGTGCAGAGGCCGGACGCCAGAGCGGCTACCTGACGCCCGAGGAGACCGCCGCGTCCATCAGGAGGCGCCTCGACGCAATAGAGGCGCGGGAGGGATGACGCCAAGAAGGCTGGTCTTCTCGCGCGACGCCGACCGTTTCCTGATGGATATCGCGCCCAAGCAGTACAAGCAGATCGTCAGCCGAATCCTGGACTTGGCGGAGGACCCGCTGCCGCACGACAGCCAGAAGCTGCGCAGCTGCGACCACTACCGGATCGACGTGGGTGAGTTCCGGGTCATCTACCGGTTCGACGTCGACACCGTGTTCATCGACATCGTCGGGAAGCGCAATGACGACGAGGTGTACCGGCGCCCACGCTGACCCGCATGTCCCGGCCACATGCAGAGAAGGGCCGGCCCGGAGGCACTCACCCTCCTCGACCGGCCCCAAGTCCCAAGCCCCAAGTCCCTAGCCGGTCCTCGCCCACAGGCGGAAAAGGGCCGGCCCCGGAAGCTCTCACCTCCGATCGCCGGCCCCAACCCCCAAGTCCCAAGTCCCAAGTCCCAAGCCGGCCCGGAGGCACTCACCCTCCTCGACCGGCCCCAAGTCCCAAGTCCCAAGTCCCAGGCCGGCCAGGAGGCACTCACCCCCCGCGACCGGCCCCAAGTCCCAAGTCCCAAGTCCCAGGCCGGCCAGGAGGCACTCACC
>CAZFLM010000051.1:0-49783 GCA_964519955.1 uncultured Chthonomonadaceae bacterium
GGTCGCCCCGCTCCGCCCGGCAGATCGGCCGCGCGCCCGGGGCCGTCCCCGCCAAGCACAGCGTACCGGTGGGACGGGCGTCCCTGGCCGCCAGCACAGCGCTCCGGTTTGATGGCGGATCGGCCTGCTGGCGCCCTGGAGGGTGGGCCTCCGTGCCCACCGCTGCGCCCACACCCCTAGGTTCGCCGGGCGCCGCCGATCCCCCTACTGCCAGCGCGCTGCGCGAGCGCCTGGGACTCCTCCGGACTGTCCTACGCCTCACCGGGTGCTACAATGCGGTCAGCGACCGACACATGCAGACGTCTGCCTGGGCGTCCAGGGGGTTGAGCCGCTGCGATACGCCGCGCCACGGTGCGTGGTGGGCCGAGATCGCGGCCTGTGAGGAGCACCATGTCACTCGTCTTGAACCTGCTGGCGGCGGCGTGCATCGCCGGCGTGACCGTCGACAAGCCCAAAGGGGAACTCATTCTCCAGCCCGACGGCCTTCACAACCACGCGAGCTGCATCGTCGAGTTGCCGGACGGGCACATCCTGGCGTGCTGGTACCGCGGCTCCGGCGAGTGCCAGGCCGACGATGTGGCTATCATGGGCGCCCGGCTGCTTCCGTCCGGCGCCTGGACGAAGCCGTTCGTGATGGCGGACACGCCGGGCTTGCCGGATCTGAACCCATGTATGGTGGTTGATCCCCAGAAGCGCCTCTGGCTCCTGTGGCCGGTGATCCTGAACAACCGCATGGAGAGCGCGCTGATGAAGTACCGGATCAGCGCCGACTACCAGCGGATGTCCGGAGCACCCCAATGGCAGTGGCAGGACGTGCTGCATTGCCAACCCGGGCCGGAGTACCGGGCTGTCGTCGCGCGCGACCTCGATCGCCAGTGGGCGCAACCGCGGCAGCAGGCATCGCCCGATGACCGCAAGGAACTGGATGCACGCCTGGTGGACATTCGCCTGAAGTCGATCTCCGCGGACCAGCTCGCGGTGCGCCTTGGGTGGATGACCCGCGCGCATCCCTACGTTCTGGATGGCAAGCGGCTGATCGTTCCGCTGTACTCCGACGCCTTCGGCTTCTCCATGATGGCCTACACGGACGACTGGGGAAGCACATGGCGCTGCAGTGAGCCGCTGGTCGGACCGGGCAACATCCAGCCGACCCTCGCCAAGCGGCGCGACGGCACGCTCGTGGCGTACTTCCGCGACGGCGGCCCACCGCCAAAGCGAGTGATGGTCAGCGAGTCCAAGGATCGCGGCCATACCTGGACACCGCCGCGAGACACCGATCTGCCCGATCCTGGCGCGGGCCTCGAGGTGCTCGTTCTCGCGAGCGGACGGTGGGTGCTCGTCAACAACGACACAGAGAAGGGGCGCCACAGCCTCGCGATCACCGTCTCCGAGGACGAAGGGCGCACCTGGACGCGGAAGCGCCACATCGAGCACGATGAGCCGGGTCCCGGCGCCGGCTGGTACGCCTACCCCAGCATCTTGCAAGCCCGCGATGGGACGATCCATGTGAGCTACAGCTACGAGCCCAACGCCGGCACGAACGCGGATGGTCTGGGCGAGTGCATCAAGCACGTGCAGTTCACCGAGGCCTGGCTCATGGAGGGGCAGAGCGCTGCGAAGTAGCCCCTGAGCTGATGGAGCCGCCGCTCTGGCCATCGCCACTGCCGCGGCCGGCGTCCCTGCCCGTCCGGGACAGCGCCCTGGAGGGTGGGCCTCCGTGCCCACCGCTGCGCCAGTGCGCCCGGGTTCGCCGAGGCCCGCCGATCCCCCTGCCGGCGGCACGTCTCCCCAGGCACCCCGCATCCCTTCGGATTGTTTTCCGCCTCGCTAAGTGTTACAATGCGGACAGCGGTCGGCGCGCCGAATGGCGTCCCGCCCGCACACGCGACTGGGACCAGCCATCCATGATCATCATACTCAAGCCCAACTCCACCGACCAGCAGGTCGACGAGCTTTCGGCCATCTTGCAGGAGCGCGGCCTCGGCGTGCACCTCTCGCGCGGGGCGGAGACCACCATCCTCGGCGCGATCGGCGTCCTCGACGAGGAGAAGGCCGAACTCGCGGGCCAGCTCGTCGCCATCGATTACGTCGACCGCGTCGTGCCCATCTCGAAGCCGTACAAGGTGGTCGGCCGCCAGTTCCGCCCCGAGGGCACCGTCGTCGAGGTCAAGGGCGTCAAGATCGGCGGACCGACGCTGTGCGTCATGGCGGGCCCGTGCACCATCGAGTCCGAGGAGCAGCTCCTCACTACGGCTCGCGCGGTGCGGCAGGCGGGCGCCCACGTGCTGCGCGGCGGCGCGTTCAAGCCCTCCACCTCGCCCTACAGCTTCCACGGCATGGGCGAGCCGGGCCTGCAGCTTCTGGCCGCAGCCGGCTGCGAGCTGAACATGCCGGTCATCACCGAGGTGATGGACACGCGCGACGTCGAGTTGGTGTGCAAGTACTCCGACATCCTGCAGGTCGGCACGCGCAACATGACCAACTTCTCTCTGCTGCGTGAGATCGGCTCGGCGAAGTTCCCGGTGATGCTGAAGCGCGGCTGGGCGAGCACGATCGAGGAGTGGATGCAGGCGGCCGAGTACATCGCGTCGCGCGGCAACTACGACATCATCCTGTGCGAGCGCGGCATCCGCACGTTCGAGACCTACACGCGCAACACGTTCGACATCAACGCGATCCCAGCGGTGAAGGAGCTGTCGCACCTGCCGATCATCGCGGACCCGGCGCACGGCACGGGCAAGCGCAGCCTGGTCGCACCGGTGGCGTGCGCCGCGGTGGCGGCCGGCGCCGACGGGCTGATGATCGAGGTGCACCCGCATCCCGAAAAGGCGCTGAAGGACGGCGGCCAGTCGCTGCGTCCTGACGGCTTCGCCGAGATGATGGCGCGGCTCGCGCCGGTGGCTCAGGCGGTGGGCCGCACGCTGTAGGCGTCCCGCGGCCCTGGAGGGTGGGCCCCCGTGCCCACCGCGGCCTGCCTCGGGTTGGTTGGAGGAACACGGCACTGAAGACGGTTGGCATCATCGGGCTGGGGCTGATGGGCGGTTCCATCGGTCTGGCCCTCAGGAAGCGCGGAGCAGGCTGGCGCGTTGTCGGGTGGAACCGCAGCGCCGGGGTGGCTGACGCGGCGTTGGCGATGGGAGCCATCGACTCGGCAGCGTCCGGCCCCGGCGAGGTCGCGGCTGAGGCGGATGTGCTGGTGATCGCGCTGCCGCCGGACCGCGTGGTGCCCATGCTCGCCGAGGTCAGGCAGCATCTGCGCCAGGGCGCAGCCGTCACGGATATCGCCGGAGCGAAGGCGCGCATCGTGCGGGATGCGACCGCGCTCATCGGGCCGGCGTTCGTCGGCGGCCACCCGATGACCGGGTCGGAGCGCTCGGGCATCGGCGTGGCCAGCGCGGACCTGTACGTCGACACGACGTGGGTGCTGACGCCGACCGAGGCCACGTCGCCGGACGCCCTGGCCGCCGTCGAATCGATCGTAGGCGCTGTTGGAGCCCGCCCGCTGACGTGCGGCGCGGAGGAGCACGATCGCTGGATCGCGGCCGTCAGCCACTTGCCGCACGTGCTGGCCTACGGGTTGGCACAGGCCGCGGCCGAGGCCGGCGTGCCGCTCAATGTCGGGGCGGGGAGCTTCCGGGATGGCACGCGCGTGGCGGCGGCCGACCCGGGCGCCTGGACCGCCATTCTGCTGGACAACGCTCCTGATGTGGTTCGTTCTCTCGACGGGTTCACACTCTGGGCAGGCGCCGTGCGAGACGCGGTGGCCTGCGGGGACGCCGATCGGTTGCAGAGGCTGCTGACGGAGGCTCGGATGGCCAAGTCGGCTCTCACGCCCGGCGGCGCGACAAACGGGTAGCCCACCATGACGGACACGCTAGAGATCAGGCCCCTGGCCAGCCCGCCCGACACCGTCGTCGAAGTGCCGGGCTCCAAGAGCATCACGAACCGCGCCCTCCTGCTCGCCGCGCTGGCCGATGGGCCGTCACGCATCGAGCGCGCCCTGTTCTCGGACGACACCCGCTATATGGCCGCGGCGCTGCAGGGGCTAGGCGTGGCGGTCACCGAGGACGAGGACGCCGCCAGCTACTCGGTCACCGGCGTGGGCCGCGCGTTCCCGTCGAGGAAGGCGGACCTCTTCGTCGGCAATGCCGGCACCGCGGCGCGCTTCCTGACTGCCTACGTCGCGCTGGGCAAGGGGATGTTTCGCATCGACGGCGTGCGCCGGATGCGGCAGCGCCCGATCGGCGATCTCCTCGATGCGCTGAAGGAACTCGGCGTGGACGCGAGGTCGGAGGAGGGCAACGGCTGTCCGCCCATCGTCGTGTATGCGGACGGGCTGCGCGGCGGCACGACCCACGTGCGCGCCGATGTGAGCAGCCAGTACGTCAGCGCGCTCCTCCTCGTCTCGCCGCTGAGCACGGACGGCGTCGAGCTGCACGTGGAAGGCGATCTGGTCTCGGAGCCCTACATCGAGCTGACGGTGCGGATGATGGAGCAGTGGGGCGCCCGGCTGGAGCGGCCCGCGCCGAAGGTGTACCGCGTCCCCGGCGGCCAGAGCTACCGCGCCCAGTGCTACGCAGTGGAGCCCGACGCGTCCAGCGCCTCCTATTTCCTGGCGGCGGCCGCGGTCACCGGTGGGCACGTGCGCGTGCCGGGCCTGGGGCCGAGGGCGCTGCAGGGCGACACCGCCTTCGCCGATGTCCTGCGGCAGATGGGGTGCGAGGTGGGTGTGGATGGCGGCGGCATCGACGTGCGCGGGCCCGAGCGGCTGCGCGGCGTCGACGTCGACATGAACGCGATCTCGGACACGGTGATGACCCTGGCGGCCATCGCCCCGTTCGCCGAGGGCACGACGCACATCCGCAACGTGGCCCACATCCGGCACAAGGAGACCGACCGCCTGGACGCGCTGGTCACCGAGCTGCATCGCCTCGGCGTGTGTGCGGCGGCCGACGACGACGGCCTCACGATCGAACCCTGCCGCGACCTCACTCCCTGCGTGGTGCAGACCTACGACGATCACCGCATGGCGATGAGCTTCGCGGTGGCCGGTCTGCGCGCCGAAGGCATCCGCATCGCCGATCCGGACTGCGTCGCCAAGACGTTCCCCGACTTCTTCCAGCGCCTGCGGCTGTTGGGCGGAGTCGGATAGGGCCGCGTACCGCAGCAAGCAGTCAGCAGACAATCGGCCCCCTCGCATCAGGCGAGGGGGCCGATTGTCTGCACTGGGCGAGGGCGATGCCTACCTTCGCCGTCGCAGCAGGAGCGCCAGTCCGCCCGCGAGCCCGGCTCCGCAGAAGGCGAGGGTGCCCGGCTCCGGCACGTCGGGGCTGGTTGGCGTCAGCACGATGGAGGTCTGGATGTTGAAGTTCGACTCCGACGTGTGCCGCTCGGCGAAGAAGAGGTCGAAGCTGTAGATGTTGCCCGTGGTGAGCCCGAGGCTCGACGCCAGCGTGTCGAGACTGATCGTCGAACTCTCCGCGGGATGGACGCCGCCGAGGTCGACCACGAGTTGGTCGTTCACGAACACCCACAGATCGTCGTCACCAGTGAAGCTGAAGGTCTCCCCGCCCACGTACGTGAACGCGGAGTGCAGCGCGTAGGTGAAGTGGTAGTTGTGTGCGCGGCCCTCGTTGCCGAGAAGCTGATCATCGATGGGGAAGAATGCCGAGTTCGAGTACTGGTAGATCCCGCTGCCGGGCGACGTCTCGTTGAGCGTGATCGGCAGGAGGGCCGACATGTTCACGCCGGAGACGTCGTTGTACCACTGGTCGAAGTACTCCTTGCCGTGCGTCGTCGCCGTGGTCGTCGAGGAGGCATAGACAGGGTTACCATCGAGGCCCAACGTGGTCTCGACGATCCCGCGATCGTCGCCCATGGTCTTCTCGAAGTCGGGATGCGTATCGCTGAAGTCCCTTACGACGCCGGTCAGCGTGATGGTCGTCTGCGCCGACGCCGCGCGCGGGGCGGCCACGGCGAGGCTCAGCGCGAGGGCAGCTCCCGCCGCCCAGATAGAGTGTCTGCTCAAGTCGGAACCCTCCTGCAGTCCTGTAGGGGAATGGTGAACTGAACAGGAAGGTGCACATCCCATGCCACTGCAAGCCCACGGGCCGCAACACCGGTACAAAGCTCGGGGGTGCGCAGGGCTCACACCTGCACAATCGTGCCGGGGTACCCAGCCAGCGCCTGATCCGAGGTGACGAGCGCGATCCCCTCGGTGAGGGCTTGGGCGATGAGTAGGCGATCGAACGGGTCCTTGTGGATCGGTGGGAGTTGGTCCAGCGCGAGCGCGTGGTCGGCGGTCACGGGCAACTCCTCGTAGCCGTTCTCGACCAAGCCCCGGCGCAGCCTCCGCGGATCGACCCGGAAGTCGTCGCGCCCCAGGCTGCGCTTGATCGCGATCTCCCAGAAGCTGGCCGCGCTGAAGATGAGGGTGTTCGCCGGTTGCTCGAGCAGAGCGCGGGCCTCGGCAGTGAGTCTGGCGGGCTCCGCAGCGGCCCACAGCAGCAGGTGCGTGTCGAGGAGGAGCCTCAATCGCGGCCATCCGTCCCGCCGAACAGCGCCTCAACGATCTCGGTGCCCATCCGGTCAAAGTCGTCAGGCACCGCGATCTGGCCTTCCAGGAACCCGAGGCGGTGGGTGGCCGCGGCTTCCGGAGCATGCAGCGGGACTATCCTCGCGACGGGCGTGCCGGCCCGACTGATCGTGATCGACTCACCCGCGGCCACCCGCGCGAGCAGCCGCGACAGGTGGGTCTTGGCCTCGTGTATGTTGACAGTGTCCAAGCGGTTCTCCGGTTGGGGTGATAGACTTAGTCTATATGACTTAGGCCATGCTGTCAATGGGTCTGAGCAGTCCGGTCCGAGCCCGCTACCTTAGCGCCCTGTCCGAATCAGCGCCTTCACCACGCGCCGGGCTTCCACGTCGCGGAGGGCCTGCTCGGCATCCTCCAGCGCGTAGGTGCGCGAGACGAGGCCGTGCCAGTCGAACCGGTCCGAGAGGCGCGCCAGCACGTCCATTCCGCGCCAGAAGTGGCTGAAGTCGCTGCCCCAGCAGCCCTGCACGGTCAGGTGCTTCTTGTTCACGTGCACGTGCGGGTTCACCTCGACGCCGCCGTGGTCCGTGTATTGGCCCACGATGACGTAGTGGCCGCCGTCGCGGGCCATCTCGCAGCCCATCGGCACGGCGCGGGGCGAACCGCTTGCCTCGATCACCACGTCCGGCCCGCGCCCGCCCGTCGCGCGGCGCACTGCCTCAACCGGGTCCCGGTCCAGGCCGAACACCGCGTCCGCGCCCATCCTCCCGGCTGCCTCGAGCCGGTTCTCCGCCGGGTCCACCACGCCCACCCAGGCGGCCCCGCTCGCCACAGCCAGCGCACACGCGGTCAGCCCGACGGGTCCGGCGCCCTGCACCACCACGCGGTCGCCGAGGCGGATCTGCGCGAGGTCGACCGCGTGCAGCGCCGTCGGCAGCGCGCATCCGGCCGCCATCCACAGCTCCGGTGACACGCCGCCGCGCAGCTTCACGACCTTGACGCCCGGCTTCAAGTAGATCGTCTCCGACCACCCGCCCAGCAGCCCCTCTTCCGCGCCGTACGTGATGCCATAGACCCGGCGGCTCGGGCAGCGTGTGGACGCCTTCGCGACGAGGCAGTACCAGCACCAGTGGCACGTCTCGTGGACGTCGAGGAAGGTGGCCACGTCGCCGGGCGAGATGACGGCGCCCTCGATGTCGCGGACCTCGCCGCCGGTCTCTGCGACGACGCCCACCGCGACGTGGCCGGGGATGAGCGGGTAGGGGACGCCGGCCAGACGCCCATGCCAGAGGTGTACATCGGTGCCGCAGACCTCGGCGAGCAGGCCGCGCAGCGCGATGCCGCCGGGCTCGACGATCGGCTCGGGGAACTCCCGCAGATCGAGCGGCGCGTTTGGTTCGGGGATGACGACGGCGCGCGGCATCTACGGGCTCCCGGATGTGGTGTCGGCCAGCAGCTCGACGATGCGGTTCTGGATGCCGGTGCACGAGGCGTTGCGGCAGCGGTGGTTGTTCATCAGCATCACGAACGCCAGTTGCTCGCCGTCGCGCGTCGTCACGTAGCCCGAGAGGCTGCTCACCCAGCCGATGTAGCCGGTCTTCGCGTGGCAGTTGCTCGCGGCGCGCGTGTCCTTCATCCGGTTCCGCAGCGACCCGTCCACCCCGGCAATCGGCAGGGAGTCGTACCACACCTTGCCGTTGGGGTGCTTGTGCATCGCCACGACGATGCCCAGGAGCGCGCGCGGCGAGACGCCGTTCATGCGGCTCAGGCCGGAGCCGTCCGCGATGCTGAAGCCCGTCGTGTCGATGCCCTGCGACTTGAACCAGTCGGTGGCGACGCGGGCGCCTTCCTCGACCGTGCCGGCCTTGCCCTTCTCCGCGCCCAGCGTCTTCAGCAAACACTCGCCTATCAGGTTGTCGCTGGGCTTCAGGAACTTCGGCAGAATGGCGGAGAGCGGCGCGCTGGTGTGGCGCGCGACTTCCGTGGCGCTCGTGGGCGGCGTGCGCGTCTCGCCGGCGTCTCCGTCCACCGCGACGCCTGCCTTGCGCAGCCTGGCCGCCAGCACCGTCGCCACGTAGCGCGCGGGCCGGTCGATCGTGGTGGGCACCGACTCCGCCTTGCCGTCGAGCGGCATCGTGCCCGTCACCAGGATGGTGTTTGTGCCCAGCGCGCGCTCGACGTTGAGCGCCGACTTCGCGCCGGCCGCGGCGGTCGTCGCGCGGACCACGACGGTCGGGTAGCCCTCGGCTGGCGTCAGCGAGACCTTCACCAGCTCACCGGCGGCCGGGCCTGGCTCGACCTTGATCAGGACGACGCCGCGGTCCATCGTGAGCGCCCCGACTTCGGCCGCGTAGTAGTCCGAGAGGTAGTCCCACGACCAGCCGTCGCCGTATCGCACCGCATCGAACCGGCTGTCCTCGCCCAGCACCCGCCCGCTCATGCGCTTGACGCCGGCCCTGCGCACTGCGGCCACGAGCGCGTCGAGATCCGCGTTCTCGATGGTCGGGTCGCCGGAGCCCAGCAGCACCAGGTCGCCCTGCAGTACGCCGTCGGCGCCCAACTCGCCGGTCCGGACGAGGCGCGTGGCGTAGCGGAAGTCCGGCCCGAGTAGAGCCAGAGCCGCCGAGGAGGTGGCAAGCTTCTGGTTGGAGGCAGGCATGAAGAGCAGGTCGGCGTTGCGCTCGTACCAGGTGGTCCCGTCCTTGAGCGACCGGACCATCACGCCCTGGATGCCGCCCTTCAGTTCGGGGTCGGCCAGGAGCTTCTCGATCTTGCTCGCGATGTCGGGTCGAGCGCTGGCAGGCGGAGCCTGCGCGCGTGAGTCGGTCAGGAAGGTTGCGATGAAGAGGGCGAGCAGCGCGAAGACGGCCGCGGGACGCGCGAGTGGCGTCAGGGGCCGTCTTCGCGAGGTCGCCAACAGGGGAAGCGTGATCTCGTTTGTCATCAGTCCGTCATCTTGAGGAGTTCTTCGTAGGGCACGGCGGTCCAGGTCTCGGTCTCACCGCCTGCGTCGCGGACAATGGTCGCAATCCGGGCTGCCGCGACAGCGTCGGGTGCGTCGAATACATCCAGAACGTCATACCGCCCAAAGACCGCGAGGCTCGTATGCCAGCGCACCTCGGGGACTGCCTCCTTGATGCGCTTCCGCACGGTCTCGGTGGCTTTGCGCAGAGCGCCGCCGCCCTGGGTCAGGTTGGGTGGCAGCTTCGACAGCAAGACATAGGTGCTCATCTTGGCTCACCTCCCTCGGAATGCCGCGCGTTGCCGCGCGTTGGCACACTATACGACGCCGGCGCAGGGGAGTCAAGCGGGCCCTTGTGCCGGCTGCACCGTCACCGCAAACGGATCGGACGCGCCGCCGCGGTCGGCCGGGTTCACCACCACCACGGTGGTCGGCCCTGCGGCGAGGCGCTTCCCCCCGAGGGCGATCTTCAGGCTCGTCGGGTCAACCGTTGTCGGTGTGAACTGCTCCTCGCCGACCCGCACCGTCGAGCCGGCCACGAAGCCGCGGCCGATCACCGTTACCTCGGCGGTGGCCGTCGTCGGGGTGGGCGGGGTGATGCCGGTCACGCAGGGCTTGGTCACCGGATCCGCCTTTCCGCCCCGCACATCGTCGCCCTTGCCCTCGGGGGTGCGGAACGCGCTCTTGAAGATGTCCTCCAGTTTGTCAGTGGCCTGCTTGGAGCACATCCCCACGAGACCCGCGATGGCCGCCGCCCCATACGGGTTGGCCGCGTCGATGCTGCTCCCGCCCAGCCCGCCTCGGAGCACGACGTAGAACACGGTGGCCAGCGCCGCGCCGATGAAGGGCCGGAGGAGGTACCACCACCCCCAACCCTTGCCGATGGTTCCGTTGCCGACAAATGTGGCGAACGACGTGGCCGCGTGAACGAAGGCGCCCATCGCTCCGACCGCCATCACGAACAGGACGATCTCGATGTCCGCCGGGATGCGCCAGGGCTTCTGGAGGAAGAGCACGCTAATGGACACGACCGGACCAACCGGGTCACCCTTGTCGGCGGCGGCCTTCAGCGCTTCCTCTGCCTTGGCTGCCGCCTCAGTCGCAAGCCGGCGCACGCTGTCCTTCTGAGCCGCGACTGCCTCTGCATCTCTGAGATCCTTGCCCGCTTGCTCTGCCTTCGCTTTGGCGGCAGCGTCGGCGCCCTTCGCTGCCGCCTGCGCATCGCTGTATGCCTTGCGCCTCGCTTCGACGGTCTTGTCCGCTTCATCTTTGTCGGTCGTGGCTCGGTCCTTCGCCACCTGGCTTGCCTTGGCCTTCTCGGCTGGAGACAGTGGGAGCGTGCCTGCCATCGGCGGCCACAACGCGATGACCGAGCATCCGATCGCGATCGCGAGTAACATCAGGTAGAGCCCCAGCAGCGCGATCGCCCATCTCGCCATAGGCGGGGGCGAACACGGGTGAGCTGGGGGCTGGACAGCGCTGCCATTGCCCGCCTGACCGTCTGCCATCTCGGGCCTCCCTGCGCGGCTGCGGGCCGCGCGCTCCTCACTTGCCGGTCTCATTTGGCCGGCAGGCCGGTACTGCAAGCTATCGTAGGGATATTGCGTCTACGCGCTCTGGATTCCTGCCTATCGCGGTGCAGCTTCTGGCTCGCGGCCGCCGCACCCACATTCGCGAAACTGCACCCTAACGCCGGCTGCGATGCTGTGCTATAATCGTATCGAGAACTGCGTTCGACCAATCGCGAGGAGATGAGGCAAGTGGCTGAGGGAAAGAAGTCCAAGACCAACGTTGCGGCCCGCCAGGAAGCCAAGCAGGCTGTCCAGATCTGCCGGAGTTGCGGCAACAAGGTGGAAGTCGTCATGACGATGACCGCCAGCGGCCGCAAGCAGATGATTCGCAAGTGCTGCGGCCAGGTGGCAGCCTAGCTCATCCTGCAGGCAGGTAGGCCGCGATCCCCGGGTCCACGCCCCTTCGAGGGCGAGGAGACCGGGGATCGTTGCATGTGGGGTGGTGTGAAGCCGAGGAGGCCGCGTGATGCCTGGTTCGCTGAGGCGCCGGTTTGAGGGCGCGACGCCGCGGGCGGCGCCGGAGCGCGCCATGGTCGAGGACGTGATCGAGTACCTGGAGTGGATCGCGGTACGGCCGGCGATGTACTTCGGCGACAGGTGCGGCAGGAACGCCTGGAACTCGCTGGGCTTCTTCCGCCAGGCGTTCGAGTTCGCCGGGCTCGACATCGATCCCGGCATCGACGCGGTTGCGGAGCACGGCTGGCGTCCGCACTCGCCTACGGGCATCGTCGGCCAGATGCACGAGAAGGGGATGTCGGAAGCAGAGACGGCGGAGGAGGTCGTCCGCATCGAGATCGACAAGTGGCGCGCTCTGCTGGAGCGGTTGGGCGGCCCGGCCGGCGCTGCCAACGAGCCTCTTCGCAGCGCCGCGGCGGACTTCAGCGAAGCGCTCGCCGACCCCTCGCGTGTGGCCGACTTGATCCGGGCCACGTGCACGTTGCTGGAGTACGTCGCGGGGAGCGAACCCTCCGACGCCGACTGGCGCGTCCTGGCCGCATGCTCCCGATCGCTGATGGCGGCGCCCGTCGCAGCGTCTGGGCCAGACCGCGTGGCCGACTTGCTCTGCGAGGCCGGACACGCGTTCGTGTGGGGCATTCCTGCTGATCTGGAGCAGCTCAGCCCTGTCGGCCCCGACCTCCTCGCCCGCGCCCGGGCGCTCAAAGCCAAGCTTGAAGCGGAGGAGGCCGGCCAGTAGGGCGTTTCCCGATGTTCGCCTCGGTGATCTCCGCAGCGCGCTTCACCGCGAGCGCCACCACGTGGTTCGCGGTCGGACGGCCCTGCGCGACCAGCCGATCAGCCTGACGCTCCACCAGACCGCCTAGTCTGGATCATGCACGAGTGCTGTGGTGGGATGGGCCTCCGCGCCCGTCCACTCCGACTCATGAATGAGTCAGGCTAGGATGCCTGCAGGGGCCCGTAGAAGCAGGAAGTCGATGCGGCGGCCTACGGTTGCCCGGTGCCCCTCCACTACGCCGCAGGCGACGGCAAGGGCAGTGGGCAGATGGTCGGTCCCGCATTCGAAGGACCGGGCTACGGCATCGACGTCCCGCCGGACAGCAAGTAGCGCAAGCTGGTGAACCGGGCGCTCCTCGCGCTCAAGGAGCGCGGCGCCTGCCAGGGGTTCTACGAGGAGTGGTTCGGCCAGAAGGACTGAACCTGCCTGCCGCACGCTTCCCAGCATCCATGTTGTCTCAGGAGATCACGCGATGCCATGCTGGTACGGGAATGGCGTAGACATGAGACGGCTCGGGCCGCTGGAACTGCCCAGCCGCCGTATCGTGCAGGAGATCATCCGGGCGTACGAGCAGGCTCGCGTCCACCCGGGACTGTACTACGGCAACATGGCGCGCAACTCGCAGGCCGTTGAGGTCGCGATGGTGCACTTCAACCTCGCGTTCCACTTCATGGGCATCGATACCAGCCCCGAGGTCGGTATCCTGGCAGCTCGCGGCTGGCGTAAGCACAACTCGTTCGGCGTTCTTGGCCTCATGCGGCAGAAGGGCTGCTCGGACGAGGAGATGGTGGCCGAGCTGATCCAGATCGAGATCGATTCCTGGACGGCGCTCCTCCATCGCCTCGGCGGTCCTCTGCCGGACGATCTGCCCGAAGGAGCGCCGGAGCCACCGCCTGAACCGACCGAGCAGATGGTGCGCTTGCTGGACCGTATCCGAAGAGCCAAGGCCGGCGGGAACTGCCGACGCGCCACCCTTCGCGCGCTTATCGCCGCCCTGCGCTACGTCTCGCGCCCGCGCAAGGGCACAGTCGCGAACCTGAGAGCCCTCGGATGCTGCGCGCGTGAGGCCCACGACGACTGCAATGTGAGCTGCTATCGCCTCGAACTCGCCCCGCTGCTGGACCTGATAGCCATCGGCCTCTACGACGCGCCCCCGCCGTCGCCGCGGGCGGCCCACGCGTTCGGCGTGAGGCCGTGGCAGTTGCTCGATCGCGCGTGCGCCCTGCAGGCCGAGTTGGAGGCCGGAGAGGGGAAGGCTCCGTGAGCATCTGGTACGCGACCATGTGGGATGACCGGTCGCCGGCGCCACTGCGCGACCCCGACCCCCGCGTGGTTCAGCGCGTCGTCGAGTGGCTCCAGCACGTCCGCGCGCGTCCCCGCATGTACATCGACACGATGGATGGCGAGATGCTCTCGCTGATGCTGCTGAACTACGCCCACGCGTTCCGCATCCAGGGCCTGGACATCCGGCCGGGCCGCGATGTGGGAGCGGAGCGCGGCTGGAACACGGAGAACACCTGCGGCATCGTGCATCAGATGCGGCGGAAGGGCCTCTCCGAGGCCGAGGTCATCGACGAGGTGCTCGCGGTCGAGATCGGGTACTGGCAGGCGCTGCTCGATCGGCTGGGTGGCGTGCCCATTGACGACGATCCCGCCGAGCCGGCGCCCACCGAGCGAATGCGGGCTCTGCTCGACAAGATGGGCAGGCCGAGGTTGGGGCGAACCTGCGAGCGTGCCACGCTCACGGCACTCATCGCGGCCCTGCGCCATGTCTGCACGCGCGCGGGCGGCACGGCGCCGAACCTGCGCGCGCTGGGGCGCCGCGCCCGCGAGTTGCTCGCCGATACGGAGCGCTCGATCTGGTTGTACCGCACGTACCGGGTGCTGGAGGCCGTGGCGATTGCGCTCCACGACTCGCCGGCCCCCTCGCCACGCGCCGCGGAGGTGTTCGGCATGACTCCGGCGCATCTTCTCTCCCGAGCACGCGCTCTGCAGGCCGAACTTGCGGCGGAGGAGGTCGGAAGGTGACGCACACCCGGATGATTGTCGCAGCGGTGCTGCTCTGCACAGGAGGACGGACGATGGCCACTGACACGACGAAGCTGGCGGTCGACTTCGGCAAGGGCGCCGGGACGATCCGAGCCCTGAATGGGATCAACAAGGGGCCGCTCGATTGCGGCGGGCTCATCGACGTGAGCGCGCAGATGAAGGCCATCGCGCCCCCATACTCGCGCCTCCACGACTGCCACTGGCCCGTGCCGGACGTGGTGGACATCCACGCCGTCTTCCCGCACCCGGACGCCGACCCCGAGAAGCCTGAGAGCTACGACTTCCTGCTGACGGACGAGTACATCGCCGCGACGCTCGCCACCGGCGCGAAGATCGTCTACCGCCTGGGCGAGAGCATCGAGCACACGACGACCAAGCGCTTCGTCCACCCGCCGCAGGACCCTGCCAAGTGGGCGGCCATCTGCATCGGCATCATCCGCCACTACAACGAGGGCTGGGCCAACGGGTTCCACCACGGCATCGAGCACTGGGAGATCTGGAACGAGCCCGAGGTGCGCCCGCAAATGTGGAGCGGCACGGACGAGGACTACCTAAACCTCTACCGCGCCGCCGCGACGGCCATCAAGAAGCGCTTCCCAGCCATCAAGGTCGGCGGGCCGGGCTCCTGCAGCGTGGGCGGGCTGGCCGATGGGCAACTGACCCCGTCGCCCTTCCTGCTGAAGCTGCTGGAGATGTGCAAGCGCGACAGCGTGCCGCTCGACTTCCTCTCCTGGCACTGCTACACGAACGACTACCGCGAGCTGGCCCTGCGCTGCAAGGGCGCCCGCAAGCTCCTCGACGACCACGGCTTCGCGAAGGCCGAGAGCCACCTCAACGAGTGGAACTATCTGCCGGACAACGACTGGGGCGCGATGTCGAAGGCCGGTACGCCCGATGCCAAGGAGCGCATGTACCTGCGCATGGGCGGCCTGGAGGGCGCGGCCTTCGTCGCGTCGGGGCTGATGGACATGCAGGACGCGCCGCTCGATGTCTGCAACTTCTACCACGGCTGCATCGGCGAGTTCGGGCTGATGAACCCGTTCGGCAGGCCGGTGAAGAGCTACTACGCCCTGCTGGCCTTCCACGACCTGCTGCGTACGCCGAAGCGTGTCGCGGTGGCCGGCGCCGAGCCCGGCAAGGTCGCCGCCTGCGCCGGCGTGGCCCCCGATGGCAAGAGCGCCGGCGTTCTGGTGAGCTGCGTCGCGGCGGGCGGCGGCAAGTGCGAGCTGACCGCCTCCGGCCTGCCCTGGTCCGGCGCGACGGAGGTCGAGGTCCGCGCGGTCGACGCCCTGCATGACCTGACGCCCCTGGCGCCCTCGGCCACCCTCGGCGCGGATGGCCGCGTCGTTATCGACCTCCAGGCCCCGTGCGTGGCGCTGGTGACGCTGCGGGCGAAGTGAGCAGTGGCGGAGGCGGCCAAGATGGGCAGTGGGCGGCCCGACGCACTCGATGTCTTCCGGGAGGCGGCCGTGCGTGCGGTCGATGAGTACCTGGCGCCCTTCGGCTTCGCGCTGGCGCCGGACCAGTCGCCGTACGCCCTTCGGTTCGTCTCAGGCCGCGTAACGATCCAGTTCGCCATCGAGCACTGGTGCGAGTTCGACTGCTATCTCACGCTTGACCCGAGCGCAGGTTCCGGCGAGAGGATCGAGGTTGCGTTGGGCGACGTCGTGGCGGCCTGCGGCATGTCGCCGATGGACTGCCCCGATCCTGGGTTCGCGAGTGGCGCGGAGCAGGTGAACCGCCTGCTGTGCCGGCATGCCGCCTTCCTGGCGGAGCAGGCGGCGCCACTCCTCATGGGCTCCGAGCCGGACTTCCGCGAGGTCGCCAGGCTCGCTGCCGATCGGAGCGGGGAGGCCGCTTGCCGCGCCCACGCCGCCCGCACTCGCGAGGAAACCGACCGGGCGTGGGCCGAGCGGGACTACCAGGCGGTGGTCGACCTGATCGCGCAGCTCGATCGGCCCACGCGGTACGATAGCGCCCGCTCGGCCTACGCCGCGAAGATGATGGCGCGGCAAGCGTGAGCGGAATGTGCCCGGCCGGCGACGGTCCCGGCAGGGCCGGCATGACGCCGCGCGTGCTCCTGCTCGCCTTCCTCCTCACGCCCCTCAACGCCTACTGGATCGTCAAGACCGAGGTCGTCTGGGCGTTCATCCACGCTACGGTCCTCTCGCTCTTCTTCAACGTCATCTGCTGCCTCTTCGCGCTCGTTCTGGCGAATCGCGCCGTGCGGGCCTGGGCGCCGCGCCTGGCCCTGAGCGCGCGCGAGCTGGTCTGCCTGTACGTGCTGCTCTGCGCCGCGACCGCCGTCTTCGGCCACGACTTCCTGCAGATCCTATCGACCCTCCTCATCTATCCGTACTGGAAGGCCGACACCGGGGGCGCGTGGCCCGCAGCCATGCAGCAGCATCTGCCCACCTGGCTGGTCGTGACCGACAAGGAGGCGCTCAAGGGGGTCTGGCTCGGCAACTCGACGCTCTACCGGCCCGAGACGATCCGCGCCTGGCTCGTGCCGCTGGGCGTCTGGCTGGGCTTCATGCTGGCGCTGCTCTGGACGATGCTCTGCCTGACGAGCATCCTGCGGCGGCGCTGGACGGAGCACGAGCGCCTCTCGTTCCCGCTCGTGCAGATCCCGCTGGAGCTGCTCGCGCACAACGACCGCCTCTTCGGCAGCCGCCTCTTCTGGACCGGCTTCCTGCTCGCGGGCGGCCTGGACGCCTGGTCCGCGCTGGCGGTGGTCTTCCCGTCGCTGCCCTCGTTCAGCCTGCGCCAGAACCTGGGCCCGTTCCTCGTCCAGCGCCCCTGGAGCGAGATCGGCTGGACTCCCCTCTGCGTCTACCCATTCGCGGTCGGGCTGACGTACTTCGTGCCGCTCGACCTGGCGTTCTCGGCGTGGGCGTTCTTCTGGGTCTGGAAGGGGCAGACGGTCGTGCGGGCGGCGCTGGGCATGGAGCCGCTCTCGGGCATGTACCTGGGCGACCAGTCCTCCGGCGCGTGGCTGGGCATCGGCCTGCTGGCGCTGTGGGGAGCCCGCCGCTACGTGCTAGACGCCGCCCGCACCGCCTGGGGCGACCAGCGCGCCGCCGATGACCGCGACGAGCCGATGCGCTACCGGACCGCGTTCGTGGGGTTGATCGTGGGGCTCGGGCTGCTGCTCGCGTTCGGGCGCGCCATCGGCCTGTCGCTATGGGTGGCGGCGCTCTTCTTCGCGCTCTTCTTCGTCTTCTGCGCGGCGGCGGTGCGCATGCGGGCCGAGCTGGGCCCTGCGACGCACGACCTGTACTTCTCCGGGCCGGAGCGCGTCATGACGGTGATGGGCGGAGTCGGCCCGTACGCCGCGCGCGACCTGACGCTGCTGTCGCAGTTCCACTGGTTCACGCGCGACTTCCGCTCCAGCCCGATGCCGCACCAGTTGGAGGGGTTCAAGCTCGGCGCCGAGACGGGGGTGCGGCTCCGCTCGCTCATTGCGCCGCTGATGCTGCTCAGCGCGTGGGCCTTCGTCTGCTGGTTCTGGTGCTACCTGCACGTGATGTACCAGAACGGGGCAATCGTCCGCGTGGCGCAGCCGGGCACGGGCTGGACCTCGCTGGCGATGGAGAGCTACAAGCGCCTCGATGGGTGGCTCACCATGGCCAACAAGGGGCCGGACCCCAGCGCGCTGCCGCAGATGGCCGGCGGCCTCCTCGTCACCATCGGGCTGATGGGGCTGCGCCAGCGCTTCGTCGCGTTCCCGTTCCACCCGGTTGGCTACGCGCTCGCGGGCTCCTGGACCATGTCGTGGCTCTGGTGCTCGGTGATGGTGGGGTGGGGGCTGAAGTGGCTGGTGATGCGCTACGGCGGGGTGAAGGCCTACCGCGCTCTCGTGCCGCTCTTCATCGGCCTGGTGATCGGCGAGTGCGTCGTCGGTGGCAGCCTGTCGCTCCTCAATGCCCTCACCGATCACGTCACGTACGGCTTCTTCCCGTAGCGTGCGGGTGGACCGCGAGGTATCGCCGGATGCCTCACAACGACGGTTCGGCATGACCCCACGCCGGGCCGGGCGGGCTCACCACGACCGATCACACAGACGGGAGCGTGTCGTTCGGCAGGAATGAGCGCGCGGGCGTGGAACCTGTCGCGGGCTGCAGCCCATCGCCGCGCACTCGTGCTCGATCCGGAGGAACGCCATGCTACTCGTCCTTCCCGCCGTCGCCGCCGTCTTCGCCCAGACCGCCGCACCCATCCCGGTCGTCCAGCCTCGCTCGGCCCTGCACAACGTGATGGCTCGCCTGGCGCAGGGCCAGCCCACGACCATCGTCTACTTCGGCGGCTCCATCACGGCCGGCGCGGGTGCGAGCGACGCCGAGAAGACCTCCTACCGCGGCCTGGTCGGCAAGTGGTTCGTCGACACGTTCCCCAATGCGAAGGTGACGAACGTGAACGCGGCCATCGGCGGGACGGGCTCCGACCTGGGCGCCTTCCGCGCGGCGCGCGACGTGCTGGCCCACAAGCCGAACCTGGTCTTCGTGGAGTATGCGGTGAACGACGGGGGCGCGCCCGAGCCGATGATCCTGCGCGGGATGGAGGGCATCGTTCGGCAGATCCGCCGCGCCGACCCCAAGACCGACATCTGCTTCGTCTACACGTTCGTGGTCGGCTGGCTCGACCAGTTCAAGGCCGGCAAGCCGGTGGCCTCGGTGCAGGCGGACGAGAAGGTGGCGGAGAAGTACGCCATCCCGTCGATCAACGTGGCGGTGCCGGCCGCCGCGAAGCTGATCGACGGCTCCATGAAGAGCGAGGACTTCGCCAGGGACGGCGTCCACCCGACCGATCCCGGCTACCGCATCTACACGGACGCGATCGTCGGATACCTCGATAGCTGCCGGCGCGAGGGCGGTCGTGTGCGCGCCCACTCCCTGCCCAAGCCGCTCGTGGCGGACAACCTGGAGGGCGCCCGGATGCTCGCGCCTGAAGGCATGGGCACGCTCGCCGACGGCTGGCGCATCGAGACCAAGGACCCGACGGGCAGCTTCCCCAAGCTGCTGGTGGCCGACAAGCCGGGCGCGGAGCAGACCGTCAAGTTCGCCGGCTCCATCCTGGCCATGTTCTACGTCCTCGGCCCCGACACGGGCAGCTTCGACTACCGCATCGATGGCGGCGACTGGAAGGTGCTCGACCCGTTCGATCAGTGGGCCAAGGAGTGGCCGCGCGCGCACTACCGCCTGCTCGCCGACGGCCTCTCCACCGGCGCCCACGAGGTCACCTTCCGCATCCGCGCCCAGCACCACGCCGACAGCAAGGGCACCATCACCCGCATCGGCTACCTCTGCGTCAGCCCGCCGGCGAAGTAGGGGGATGCCGAGGAGCGGGGGGGCGCCGGCGGTTCAAATCGCGCCTACGAACGGCACAAGGTCCGCCTGCGCGGACCGACCCGGCGCGAGACCCCAGACGTTCTCCTCTTTACAGGGGATGTCCACGGCTGGCCCCAGCGCCGTTCGACCTTCGACGTTCGACCTTCGACCCACAACGAACGGGGCCCACGCCGCACCCGGCGCAGGCCCCACTTGCCACTAGCCACTGACCACTTGCCACCTGCCCTCTACAGCGGCACCACCCAGATGTTCCGGTACTGGACCGGGTCGTGGTCGCCCTGCAGCACGATCGGGCCGCTCTTGACCTCGCCCGGGTTCTCCTCGTACTGGATGCCCGTCGGGCCGTTGAACTCCTCGTTGTTCTGGATCAGGATGCCGTTCTGGAAGACGGTGGCGCGCGCCTTCTCGACGACCTTGCCGGCATCGTCGAACCGCGGGGCGCGGAAGATGATGAGGTAGGTCTGCCACTCGCCGGCCGGCTTGCTCGGGTTCACGATCGGGGCCTTCTGGCTGTAGAAGGCGCCGCACTCGTGTGCCTCGGGCTTCTTGCCGTACGACCCGTTGATCTGGATCTCGTAGCGCCCCTGCAAGCCCACGCCCGCGTTGCCGCCGTGGTCCTTCGGGCAGCGGAACTCGACGTGCAGGATGCAGTCGCCGAACGATGCCTTGCTCGTGATGTCGCGCTTGTTGGGGGTAGCCACGCCCTCGGCATCCACGGTCCAGCCCGCCGGGTCCTTGCTGCGGCGTGCGTACCAGTTGTTGGCCACGTCGGCCTGGGTGCCGCCCATCAGCACGACGGCGCCCTTCGGCGCGGTGTTCGCCAGCGGGATGTAGGTGGGCTTGGCCGCGTCCTGGCCCGCCCACGCTTGGCAGGCAGCCAGGCCAACGCCCGCGCAGACCGCCGCGGTCACGACGGTGCCGAGGCGTGCGGATCTCAATGTCATCGGTTTCTCCTGGAGACGATATCCGGGCGCAGGGCAGCGCCCTTGTGTTCCGACACCCTAGTTCGCCTTCGGAGACGGGTTCGCCTGCATCTTCCCGTCCGGGTGGGGCGAGGTCAGGCGCAACGCGATGCAGGAAACCGCGCCTTGGTGCCGAAACTGGCAGTCAGTCCTGCTTCCCCACTAGCGAGAGGAGCCCTGCCGCCCCATGCTAGCCCACGTGCTCTCCAGCGCCGTCTTCGGCATCGACGCCTACACCGTCACCTGCGAGGTCGATATCTCCACCGCCATGCCCATGTGGGCGCTCGTCGGCCTGCCCGACGCGGCGGTGCAGGAGAGCCGCGAGCGGGTGCGCTCCGCCATCCGCAACTCCGGCTTCGAGTTCCCGATGCGCCGGATCACCATCAACCTCGCGCCCGCCGACACCAAGAAGGAGGGGCCAAGCTTCGACCTGCCCATCGCGGTCGGCATCCTCGCCGCGTCCGGCCAGATCGAGAGCGAGGTGATGCGTGAGACCTACCTCGTCGGCGAGCTGTCCCTCGACGGCAGCGTGCGCTCTTCCAATGGCGTTCTGCCGATGGCCCTGCACGCGAAGCAGGCCGGCGCCAAGCGGCTCATCGTCCCGGCGGCCAACACGCGCGAGGCGGCCATCATCGGCGGCATCGACGTCTACCCGGTCGAGTCGCTGCTGCAGGTCGCCGAGGTCCTGGCGATGCCCGACCGGTTCACGCCCGTCACGATGGACCCGTCCACGCTCATGCCGCCCGACCCGCCCTACATGAGCGACTTCGCCGACGTGAAGGGGCAGGCCCACGTGAAGCGCGCGCTGGAGGTCGCGGCGGCCGGGGGGCACAACGTGCTGCTGGTCGGCCCGCCTGGCTCCGGCAAGACGATGCTGGCGCGGCGCCTGCCCTCCATCCTGCCGCCGCTCAGCGTGGGCGAGGCGCTGGAGACCACGAAGATCTACTCCGTCTGCGGCCTGCTCCCACCCGACACGGCCCTCGTCACGACGCGCCCCTTCCGCTCGCCGCACCACACGCTCTCCAACGCGGCGCTGGTCGGCGGCGGCTCCATCCCGCGCCCCGGCGAGGTGAGCTTGGCGCACCACGGCGTCCTCTTCCTCGACGAGCTGCCCGAGTTCAAGCGCGACGGCCTGGAGGTCCTGCGCCAGCCCCTAGAGGACGGCGTCGTCACCATCGCGCGCGTCTCGGCGTCGGTCCAGTACCCCGCGCGCTTCATCCTGGCCGCCGCCATGAACCCGTGCGTCTGCGGCTACTTTGGCGACACGTTCCGCCAGTGCACCTGCTCCGCCACGCTCGTGCGCAAGTACCAGCAGCGCATCTCCGGCCCGCTCCTCGACCGCATCGACCTGCACGTCGACGTGCCGCGCCTGGCCGAGGAGGAGCTGGTGAACTACCCGCCCGCGGAGCCCTCCGCCTCGGTCCGCAAGCGCGTCTGCGCCGCTCGCACCATCCAGCAGGCGCGCTTCGACGGCAGGCCGATCTTCTGCAACGCGCAGATGGGCGCCCGCGAGATCAAGGAGTTCTGCCCCATCGCCGACGACGTGAAGGCGCTGCTCCGCTCCGCGATCCAGCAGCTCGGCCTCTCCGCCCGCGCCTACGACCGCATCCTCAAGGTCAGCCGCACCATCGCCGACCTCGCCGCCGCCCCCGAGATCGGCGTGCCGCACGTGGCAGAGGCGATCCAGTATCGCTCGCTGGATCGGAAGATGTGGACGTGAGGGGGGCAGACGACCCTACGGTCCGAAGGTTGCTCGGAGTGATCGAGACCGAGTGGCGGCGTCTCCGTCCGATACGGCCGCGCGGCGCCACTGTTGAGGAGGAGCTGCAGCCGCCGTGGGGCGTCTGGATCCGGCAGTTTGCGGCGCTGCCACCCGAGGCCGACAGTGCCAACTGCACGTACGAAGATGCGCTCTCGCGCATCCGCGCCGTCTGGTTCCTCGACGAACGCGGATTGGCGACCCATGGCGTGTGGGAGCACCACAGGTACGTAACGGTGCACTTCAGGCGCCCGTGGACTGTGCTGTGGGTGGAGACCTCGCTTCCATCTTCCCACCTGTACAACCCAATCGGCACCGCCACCATCGCGCCCTACGAGGACAGTGACGACTGGTACCTCGACTACCAGTGGGGCGGCCTGTTCGGTCGCGGCTACAGGGTGAAGGTGGGCGTATCCGGCGCGATCGGGTTGAGCGAGATATGGACATCCTGAGCGGTCGGTCCCGTGGAGGCGCATCGTGGCGAGGTCTGCTCGCCGGCTCTGTGTTACAATGGTCCTGGATGCCGCACGCATGGGCCGGATGCCGTAGATACTGCAGTTCGGGAGCGAACATGCCGAAGGTCTACCGTGCGATGATCGCCGATCAGGGACGGCCTACTGGCCGGGGCGGAGTAACCTGCGAGTGCGCGATGGCGGCGGGGACGGCATCGTCTTCCGGAGGTCTACCCGCTATGACCGGTAGCCAAGCCGCTCCCTGCTGCCGGTGCTGCTAGCAGCGACGCCAGGTCCGCTCGCGTCGCGCCGATCTCGTACCACGCGCGCAGCATGAGGTCAAGCGAAACCGACGGGTCGGCTGTCTCGATGCGCGACACCCGTGACTGGCTCGACTCCAGGCGCTCGGCAAGGCCTGTCTGACTGAGGCCACAAGCGTTTCGGCGCTCCCGGAGGGCGCTGGCGATCATGAGCCTGAGTTCAACAAGTTCGCTCTCGGCATCGGTTAGCCCCAGGAACTCCGCCACCGTGCCAACGCGGAACCCCTTCGCCTCCAGCCTTGCTCGCTTCTGTGCGTCCATATGTGCAGCCTATTCCTCATCGTCGTAGTCGGCAAGACGCTGCTTGCAGACGACGATCACGTTGCCTGGCGTACGTTCGGTCTTCTTCTCGAACACTTCGGCGATCACGATGGCGTCCGGGTCGATCCGGTACACGATCCGCCAGTTCAGCGAGGCGTCTCGTATCCTAAGTTCATGGCATCGCGGACCAACTACTGGCATTGGGCGCGAGTGTGGCAGGGACAGCAGGTCACCTTGCTGGAGGCGACGCAAGAGGAAGCCTGCCTCCAGCCGAGCTGCGCTGGTGAAGGGCGGCGTCTTGACCTGCCCGTGCAGCCAGACCAACTCCTTATCTGCCATGCCAACAGTATATGCCATATCTGGCATGGTGTCAACATGCGTCCGTCCTCAGGTACCCTCTACCCATGCCCACCATCACCTACCGAAGCGGGAACGAGATCGATCTCGACGCGTTCATCGAGCTGTACGTCGCCTCGACGCTGGGCGAGCGGCGGCCGGTCGATGACCGCGAGACGATGGCCGCGATGCTGCGCCACGGCAACCTGACCGTGAGCGCCTGGGAGGCCGATTTGCTCGTGGGTGTGGCGCGCTCGCTCACCGACTTCCTGTACGTGGCCTACCTCTCCGACCTGGCCGTGCGCGCCTCGCACCAGAAGATGGGCATCGGCAGGGAGCTGATCCGCCGCACGCGCGCCGAGATGGGGCCGAACGCCCGCATCATCCTGCTCGCCGCGCCCGCCGCCGAGTCCTACTACCCGCGCATTGGCTTCCGCCAGCACCACTCCGCGTGGATGCTCTCGCCGGGCGACGATCTGGCGTAGCGTGCTGGGACTTGGGACTTGGGACTTGGGGCTGGCCACTGCTGCATGGTGCCAGGGACCGGTATGTCGGGCGCTGGGATTTTGGGACTTGGGATTTGGAGGTGCGCAATGCCGCCGCGTCCTCCCTGCAGGAAGTTTGGACTGAGTACACGCCCGGAGGACCACCTTGCCTCGATCCCGCAGCTCCAATCCCCAAGTCCCAAGTCCGCGCGAGGCGCCCAGCCCCAACCCCCAAGTCCCAAGTCCCGCCCTTGCGCACATCAGCGAGGAGCCGGGCATTCGCCTCTTCGAGCCGCGGCACTCCGACCTGGCGGGCGAGGCCGTCGTCTGGGCGATCGACGACGAGCACGTGCGCAACTACTTACTGCCCCGCGACTGCCCGCGAGTCACCTTCTACCCGCTGCCTACCAGCGACCCCGCCGACGTCGCCCGGCTCATGTGCGGGAGTGCGGCTCGGGCGGTCGTCGCCATCGAGGCCGGCTGGCTCCAGCGCGCCCTGAGCTGCACCCTCTACCGCTACGACCTGCCGCCCGACACGTTCGAGTGCACCGACCCAGGCGCCGGCTACCACGTGTCGCGCGAAGCGGTTGCCCCGGCCTCTGTCACGCGCATCGACGACCCCATCGGCGAGCTGCTGTCTCGCGGCGTCGAGCTCCGCGTCCTCCCGCACCTCTGGCACCTCCGCGACCAGGTCATCCACGCCACCCTCCAGTTCTCCATGATCCGGATGCGCAACGCGGTGCGCCCTTCGGGCTAGGACTTGGGACTTGGGGGTTGGGGCTGGAGTAGTTGGTCGGAGCCCGGTGCCCAGAGCGCTGCCGGCCGCTACACGCCTTGGCACTCGGGCTTGGGACTTGGGGGTTGGGGCTGGAGTAGTTGGTCGGAGCCCGGTGCCCGGACCGCTGCCGGCCGCGACGGACCTCCGCACTAGGACGTGGGACCTGGGGTTGGGGCTGGAGTACGTGGTCGGAGGCCGGTGCCCAGAGCGCTGCCGGCCGCTACACGCCTTGGCACCCCTGCACCGCGCCCCCACCCCAACCCCCAAGTCCCAAGTCCCAACCCCCAAGTCCCAAGTCCCGCACGACTTCAGGTACAATGCTGCGGGCGCCGCGGGGTGTTCTGCCCGTTGGCCCGTACCGCCTATGACCCTTCGCGATCTGCCGCTGCTCCTCGGCGACCTCCCCGGGTTCTCGGAGATCGTCTCCCTCGCGCACGACTCCCGCGGCCACGCTCAGATCGACGGCCTCGCCGGCGTCACCAAGTCGCTCGCCATCGCCTGCCTCGCCCAGAAGCTCGCCTCGCCGGTCCTGGTCGTCAGCTACCAGGTCGAGCAGTGCCAGCGCATCATCGACGACCTGCGCAACTTCGGCGTGCCGGGCGAGATGGTGTACATGCTGCCGCCGTCCGAGAACCGGTGGCTGATGCGCGACAAGGTCGACTACCGCACCGTCGGCGAGCGCATCGCGGCCCTAACTGCGCTGGCGTCCGGCAAGCTGTGCGTTGTCGTCGGCACGCCGGAGGGCGTCTTCCAGCGCACCGGCCCGCCTGCCGAGATGCTGCAGGAGCCCGTCGACCTGGCGGCCGGCGACACGGTCGATATGGACGACCTGCTCGCGCGGCTGGCGGCGTTCGGCTATGTGGCCGACACCACCGTCACGCAGCCTGGCCAGTTCTCGCGGCGCGGCGGCATCATCGACATCTTCCCGATCACCGCGACGTACCCCGTGCGTGTCGAGCTGTTCGGCGACGAGGTCGAGCGCCTGCACAACTTCGACGTCGGCAGCCAGCGCTCCACCGGCCCGTGCGCCCGCATCACGCTGTACCCGGTCCACGAGATCGCCTTCACGCCCGAGCGCATCGCCAGGGCTGCCCCGGTCATCCGCGAGGCCCTGCAGCGCCGCAAGATGCAGTTGGCCGCCGCGCGCAACCGCGAGGGGTTCGACACGCTGAAGGACCTGGTGGAGGAGGACCTCGGCCTGCTGGAGGCCGGCATCCCGTTCGACCGGGCCGACGAGTACCGCCATTTCCTGGTGCCCGAGCCCATCTGCGCGCTGGACTACCTCGCCTGCGCCGACTCGCCGGCCATCGTCGTCATCGACGAGCCGCTGCAGATCGACGCGCACCTGGAGCGCCTGCAGAAGGAGGTGGGCGAGGCCCGCGAGCGCCACTTCGAGCGCGGCGAGATGCTGGAGGGCGCCAGCAACGCGGCCGTGTGCCCGGACGGCGTCCAGCGCGCGGTCCGCGAGTTCGGCTCGCTCGTGCTGAGCCAGCTCCCGCACGCCTACGACGACCTACCGCCCGCCCGCCGCATCGAGGTCGCCACCTCGGTGATGGAGTCCTATCGCTCGCGCATCTCGTTCCTCGCGGAGGAAGTGGGCGTGTGGCAGGCGAACGGCGCCCGCTGCCTCGTCGTCAGCGACCAGCCGCAGCGCGTGCGGGAGATCTGCCGCGAGCTGGGCATCGAGGCGGTGAAGGGCGACGACGAAGCACCCTCGGACGGCACGCCCGTCCTGTCGGTCGTCGAGGGGCGCCTGCGTCAAGGGTTCAAGTTCAGCGACCTGAAGTTGTACGTTGTGACCGACGCCGAGCTGTTCGGCGTCGTGCGGCCGGTTGGCGGGCGGCGGCGTGCGACGGGCGGCGTCCCCATCTCCTCGCTGCTGGACCTCCGCGAAGGCGACTACGTTGTCCACGTGCACCACGGCATCGGCATCTACCGGGGCGTCGTCAAGCGAGAGCTGGATGGCGCCGAGCGCGACTTCCTGCTCGTCCAGTACGCGGGCGCCGACCGCCTCTTCGTGCCCGCCGATCAGATCGACCGGGTCCAGCGGTACCTGGGCGGCGATGGCGGGGCGCCGGTCGTCAACAAGATCGGCGGCCAGGAGTGGCAGCGCGCCACCCGCAAGGTCAAGGAGCAGGCCCGCGTCCTCGCGCGCGAGCTGATCGAGCTGTACGCCGCGCGCCAGGCCGCCGAGCGCCCCTCGTACGGCGAGGACTCGCCCTGGCAGGCGGAGATGGAGGAGGCTTTCCCCTACGACGAGACGCCCAGCCAGTGGCGCGCCATCCAGGAGGTGAAGGGCGACCTGCAGGACAGCAAGCCGATGGATCGCCTCATCTGCGGCGACGTCGGCTTCGGCAAGACCGAGGTGGCCATCCGCGCGGCGTTCCGGGTCATCGAGAGCGGCAAGCAGGTCGCCGTCCTCTGCCCGACCACCGTCCTCGCCGCCCAGCACCACAACACGTTCAGCGAGCGCCTGGCCGCCTATCCGGTCACGGTGGAGCTGCTCAGCCGCTTCCGCAGCCCCCAGAACCAGCGCCAGACGATCGAGGGCCTCCGCACGGGCCGTGTGAACATCGCCATCGGCACGCACCGCTTGCTCTCGAAGGATGTGCAGTTCGAGAACCTGGGCCTGCTGATCGTGGACGAGGAGCAGCGCTTCGGTGTGGCGCAGAAGGAGCGGCTGAAGCAGCTCCGGCGGTCGGTGGACGTGCTGACGCTCTCCGCGACGCCCATTCCGCGCACCCTGTCGATGGCGCTCTCCGGCCTGCGCGACATGAGCGTGATCGACGACCCGCCGAGCGGCCGCGTCCCGACGCTCACGCAGGTGCGGGAGTACAACGACGAGTTGGTGCGCGATGCCATCATCCGTGAGATGGAGCGCGACGGGCAGGTCTACTTCGTCCACAACCGCGTCGAGACGATCGACCAGGTGGCGCAGCGGATCCAGCGGCTCGTGCCGGACGCGCGCATCCGCATCGGCCACGGCCAGATGTCGGAAGACCAGCTCGAGCTGATCATGGTGGACCTCTACCACCGAAACTACGACATCCTGGTTTGTACAACGATCATTGAGACAGGGTTGGACGTTCCGAACGTCAACACGATGATCATCGACCGCGCCGACCGTATGGGCCTCGCCCAGCTCTACCAGTTGCGCGGCCGCGTGGGGCGCTCCGACCGCCAGGCGTACGCGTACCTGCTCTATCCCGCGTCGCGCAAGTTGACGACCGAGGCGGAGCAGCGGCTGATGGCCATCCGCGAGTTCACGGAGCTAGGCTCGGGCTTCCAGATCGCTATGCGCGACCTGGAGATCCGCGGCGCCGGCAACCTGCTCGGCGGCGAGCAGTCCGGCCTCATGGCGACGGTCGGGTTCGACCTGTACTGCCAGTTGCTGGCCGAGGCCGTGGCCGAGCTGCGCGGCGAGGACGTGATCGAGGACGTGCTGCCGCCGGTCGATCTGCCGGTCACCGCGTTCATCCCGGACGACTACATCCCGAGCGAGGCCGAGCGCATCTACTTTTACAAGCGCATGTCGAACGTGCGGTCGGCGCAGGATATCGCGGCGCTTCTGGACGAACTGCAGGACAGGTTCGGCGATCCGCCCAAGCCGGTCTGGGCTGCGCTCGATGTCCTGCGCCTGCGCTTGCGCGCGAAGCATGCGGGGATCGCGGGTATACGTAGTGAGCGGAGACAGGTGATCTTCAAGTTCGCGCCGAGCACTCGGCTGACGCCGGAGGCGGTTCGCCTGCTCACGCTGGCCTACAAGCAGCATCGCTTCATGCCGGACTCGGTCGTGCTCACGCTCAAGAGCGCGAACGTCCAGCGCGAAGTGGAGGAGATGGTGGGCCTGCTGGAGGAAGCCTTCGTCGAGGGCAAGAACATCGTGCGAGACGGCGCGACCCGGCCGGATACGACGCGCGGGAAGTCTCAAGGGCCTCGTCGTACGTAGGGTAGTTGGGATGCCCGCCTGCCCGGGCGCCCAGATCGGTGCTACTGAAGAGGTGACGCGCAAGATGCCAAAGACCGCTCCCGCAAAGCCAGAGGTCGACGTGCCCCTCGCCGACCTGGTGGCCGTGTATCGCCTGATGGTCCTCATCCGGCGCTTTGAGGAATCCACATACCGGAAGTACCGCGAAGGCAAGATCGGCGGCTACCTCCACCGTTACGACGGAGAGGAGGCCCTCGTCGCCGGCATCCTCCCGCTGCTGAAGCTCCCCGGCGACTACGTGCTCTGCACCTACCGCGACCATGCCCACGCCCTCGCTTGCGGCACGCCTCCCGGCCAGGTGATGGCCGAGCTTCTCGGCAAGGCCACCGGCTGCGCGGGCGGCAAGGGCGGCTCGATGCACCTCATCGATCCGGACCGCGGCTTCCTCGGCGGCGACGGCATCGTCGGTGGGCCGGTTCCGGTCGCCACGGGCGTTGGCTACGCGCTGAAGTACCGCGCAACCGGCAACGTATGCGTCTGCTACTTCGGCGACGGCGCGATGAACCAGGGCGGCGTCCACGAGGCGCTGAACATGGCCGGCCTCTACAAGGTCCCCGTGCTCTACGTCCTCGAGAACAACAAGTACGCGATGGGCACCTCCGTCGAGCGCTCTACCGGCCAGCCGGACATGTGTCAGAAGGCGCGCGCCCACGGCGTCGAGGCGGCCCGGGTCGATGGGATGGACGTGCTCGCGGTACGCAAGGTTGCCGGCGAGGCCATCGAGCGCATGCGCAAGGACCCGCAGCCGTTCTTCCTCGAGGTCGACTGCTACCGCTTTGCGGGGCACGGCGTCGCGGATAACGCGCAGATGCAGGCGGCGTACCGCACGCAGGATGAGGTCGAGAGCTGGAAGCAGCGTGACCCCATCGCGCTGCTGCGCGCTCACTTGCGCGAGCAGGGCGCCCTGGACGATGCGGGCGAGCAGGCGATCGAGGCCGAGGTCCAGGAGCAGGTCGAGGCAGCCGTCCGGTTCGCCGAGGCCAGCCCCGATCCGCCGCTGGACAGCCTGTACGAGAACGTCTTCGCGTAGAGGTCCTGTGCCTCAGTAGGGACGCTGCCTGACGCGTCCTGCCGTGTGTGTGCCCGATCGAGGTAGGCTGGGCCCGTGCGCCCGCCGCTGGAGCGAACCATGCCCCTGATGAGATACGCCGAGGCCCTGCGCCTGGCGATGGCCGAAGAGATGGAGCGCGACCCCGGGGTCTTCATTTGCGGGGAGGAGGTGGGCCAGTACCAGGGCACCTTCCGCGTGACCGAAGGGCTGATGGCCCGCTTCGGCGCACAGCGCGTGCTGGATACGCCGATCAGCGAGATCGGCATCGCCGGGCTGGCGACGGGCGCCGCCATGGCCGGGCTGCGGCCCATCGCAGAGTTCATGACCTGGTCGTTCGCGCTCTCGGCGATGGACCAGATCATCAACCACGCCGCGAAGATCACCTACATGTCGGGCGGCCGCGTGCACTGCCCCGTCGTCTTCCGCGGGCCCGCCGGCACCGGCAACCAGCTCTCGGCCCAGCACTCGCAGAGCCTGGAGGCCTGGTTCGTCCACACTCCCGGCCTCAAGGTCGCCATGCCGTCCACACCGAAGGACGCCAAGGGCCTGCTGAAGACCGCCATCCGCGACGACAATCCGGTTATCTTCATGGAGCACGCCGGCCTGTACGCGCAGCGCGGCGAGGTGCCCGACGATCCGGAGTTCACCGTGCCGTTCGGCCAGGCCGCCGTCCGCCGTGAGGGACGCGATATCACGCTCGTGGCCTACTCCGCGATGGTCGGCAAGTGTCTGAAGGCCGCCGACACGCTGGCACCCGACGGCATCGAGTGCGAGGTGATCGACCTGCGCACTCTGGTCCCGCTCGATATGGACACCGTCCTGGCCTCCGTGCGCAAGACTCACCGGGTTGTAGCGATCCAGGAGGAGTGGCGCAGCCTCGGCGTTGCCGCGGAGATCGCCGCTCGCATCGGCGAGGAGGCGTTCGACGACCTTGACGCGCCGGTTGCGCGGGTGGGCGGCGCGGATGTGCCGATGCCGTACGCCAAGAACCTGGAGCGCGCGGCCATTCCGAACGAGCAGGACGTGATCGCGGCCGTGCGCCGCACGATGGGGTAGAGGCGCAGCGGTCATTCGAAGATCGATTCACAGGATGTACATGATGTACAGGATGGCCGGCAGGCGTCCCGTCGGACTGACCATCGCAATGCGGTTGCACATCCCATCCTGTCCATCCTGTTCATTGATGTTAAGAGGTCGTCGTCGTGCCGCTTTCGCGGGCCACCGTGCCCGTTTCGTCGATCGGGGTTGCCCCGACTGGGAGAGAACATGCTCGAGATCCGCATGCCCAAGATGGGTGACGGGATGGACGAAGGCACCATCCTGCGGTGGTTGAAGCGCGAAGGCGACAAGGTTGCTGTCGAGGAGCCGATCGCCGAGATCGAGACCGACAAGGCGAACGTAGAGATCCCCGCCGAGGACGCCGGCGTGCTGGCGCAGATCGTCGTCCGCGAGGGCGAGACGGTGCCTGTGGGCGCGGTCATCGCGCTGCTCGGATCGGGCGCCGGCGATGTCGCGGCTCCGGTTGCCGCGGCAAAGCCTGCCGCGCCCGCCGCGAAGCCTGCCGCCGCGCCGAAGGATGCGCCCGCGCCTGCTTCCGCCATCGAGGCTCCGGCTCCGGCCGTCCGCGTCAAGGCATCGCCGCTGGCGAAGCGGGTCGCGAAGGAACTCGGCATCGCGCTGCAGGATGTGGCGGGCTCCGGCCCGGGCGGCCGCGTCGTCGAGCGCGACGTCCGCGCCGTCGCTGAGAAGAGGGGCGTCCCCGCTCCGCCTGCGCCGGTCCCGGCGGTCACCGTTCGGGGCAGCGTGCCCGAGGCCGCGGCGCCGTTCCTCGCCGGCAAGGACGAGGACATCAGCCGCATGCGGCGCGCGATCGCCCGGCGGACGGTGCAGAGCAAGCAGACGGTGCCGCACTTCTACATCACCATGCCCATCGACATGGACGCCGCGGCCGCCCTCCTTGAGCAAATCAACGCGCAGAACCCCGACCAGAAGATCACGGTGAACGACCTGGTCGTGAAGGCCTGCGCGCTCGCCCTGGCCAAGTTCCCGGACGTGAACGTGTCCTACACGCCGGACGACCGGATCCGCCGGTACGAGACGATCAACATCGGAATCGCGGTGGGCACCGACGACGGCCTGCGCATCCCGGTGATCCCGGACTGCGGTGTGAAGTCGCTGCGGCAGATCTCGGCCGACGCCAAGGGGCTCATCGCCAAGGCGCGGACGAGCACGCTCACTCCCCAGGAGATGTCCGGCGGCACGTTCAGCGTCTCGAACCTCGGCATGTTCGGTGTCGAGGAGTTCGGCGCAATCATCAACCCGCCGGAGTCGGCGATCCTGGCTGTGGGCGCGATGGCGGCGGAGGTGGTGGTGGCGCCGAACGGCGAGTTCGTGGCGAAGAAGCGGATGCGCGTGACGCTTTCGTGCGACCACCGGACTGTCGACGGCCTGCTCGGCGCCAAGTTCCTCAAGGAGGTGCGCCGGCTGCTGGAGGAGCCATTCTCGCTGCTGGCCTGGTCGTAGCGAATATGCCAGATGGGCCGCCGTGCCCGTCGCGAAGGACCTGCGGGCGCGGTGCCCGGGGGGCTGTCACGCCCTCGGCACCCCGCCCGTTATGGTGTATAATGGGAATGAGCCGTGAAGGGGGCAGGCCGATGCCCCGCTCGTCATGTGGCGAGTTGACGCGCTCGAGGACGGTCTCCGCATGAAGGCAGCTGTGAAGTGCCACTGTGGCCAGCGCATTTTCTCTCGTGATGTTGTCCAGCAGGGCTACTACGTGCGCAAGTTCGGTCCGAGCTATGTGTACCTGCGGTTCCGCTGTTCCAGATGCAAGAAGCTCGGCGAGCACTTCATCAAGCACGATGAGTGGGAAGAGGGCCTGCTGCGGGACGACGTGACGGAAGCGAGCGACGATGAGCGCCGCGTGTTCGAGCGCCTCGGTCCGATCACGGCGGGAGAGATGGCTGAGTTCCACGGAAAACTGGATCAACCCAGCGCCCTGCGCCACTTGACGGAGGGTGAGACAAGGTAAGCGAGGCCGCCGCCAGGCGGCCTTTTCGCTATCACGCGGATGCCGCACGGGCGCTGCCGGCCGCGCCCTCGCTCGGCATGGATGGCAAGGCTCATTCCCCATGGGTGATCGCGCGGCGGCTGTCGAGGTCGGTGACGGCGTGTGGCGGATTCGGCACTCGTGGGGCAGCTCCTGGGTCCTTGCTCGCGGCGACGAAGCCTCCCTCATCGACACCGGCACGTGCTGGGACCTTTCCTTCCTCCGGGCCGGTCTCCGCGCTGCTTGCGGGGGACGCCCGCCGCGCCTGTGGAACGTGCTGCTCACCCACGCCCATACGGACCACGCCGGCGGCGCCGTTCGTCTGGCGAGTGAGTTTGGCGGCACTGTCGCCTGTCACCGCGACGAGGCGCCTTTCCTGCGCGCTCACCGTACCTACGTGCCGCGGGGCGCTGGCGCGATCTCCCCGAGCGGCTTCCTGTTCGCCGCCGGCGAGGTCACATTCCCCGTGCGGCGAGGACCGGTGGAGACTACGTTCGCCGACGGCGATCTGGTGGACACGCCTGTCGGGCCGCTGCGCGTGGTGCACACCCCCGGCCACACGCCCGGCCACATGGCCTATGTGCTCGACGAGCGCGGGTGGGTCTTCAGCGGCGACGCGCTCATCAACGTCATCCCGTGGCGGATGGTGGTCGGCCTGAGCCTGCCGCCGGGCGTCTTCACCGCCGACTACGCCGCGATGCTGGCCTCCGCGCAGGCGGTAGTGGACCTCCGCCCGAGGGGGCTGCTGTCCGGACATGGCCCCGCGATCCTGGACGGTACGGCGGAGAAGCTCGCCGACTTCGCCGCGCGGACCATCGAGCCGCGCAGGATTCGCCTGGGGGCGCGCTGAAACACAAAGGGAGGCGGACGTCGTCTCGCCGTGACAGGCCGTCCACGGATGGCCGGAGCAAGTGGGGTATGCGGGATTGCTAGAGGTCGATACGTCGACCCAGACAGGGGACGAGGCCGAGGGGCCACTGGAGGCCCTGCAGGCGCGCCTGCACGTGCGCTTCCGCGACGTGGCGCTCATCGAGACGGCCTTGCGGCACCGGTCGGCAACAATCGAGGGGCCGCTGCCGAGCAACGAGCGGCTTGAGTTTCTGGGCGATTCCGTCGTCGGCCTGGTGATCTGTGAGACGCTCTTCACGGAGTTTCCGGACGCCGCCGAGGGCGTGCTGGCGAAGGCCAAGGCGTTCCTGGCGAGCGAGGAGGTCCTCGCGGACGCCGGCGCGCGGCTCGGGCTTGCAGACGTGATCCACATGAGCGCGTCGGAGTCGTCGGCAGGCGGCGCGGCTCGCCGCTCGACCCTGGCCGATGCGCTCGAGGCGGTCATCGCGGCCGTCTACCTGGACCAGGGCCTCCGGGTCGCGAAGCGGGTGGTCCGGGCCGCCCTCAAGCCCGCGCTGGAGCAGGTCGAGCGCGACGAGCACCACCGGGACTTCAAGAGCGAGCTGCAGGAGCGCTACCAGGCGTCGATGCGCGTCACTCCGCACTACAAGATCGTCGAGGAGAGCGGCGCGGACCACGACAAGACGTTCGTGGCGCACGTGTTCGTCGGGCGCAAGATGCTTGGATCGGGCGAGGGCAAGAGCAAGAAGCAGGCGGAGCAGGAAGCAGCCCACGCGGCGCTGGTCAAGGCGCGCGGCTGACGCGTCTGGAGGGCGGGCCTCCGTGCCCGCCGCAACACGGTTTGGAGGCTGGGGACACGCATGGCGGATGGCGACGCGCTGTACGGGGTGATCGGGGGGAGCGGCTTCTACAGCCTGCTGGACGACGTGCGCGAGGTGCGTGTCGAGACGCCGTACGGCGAGCCGAGCGACAGCGTGTTCCTGGCGGCGCTCGACGGCAAGCGCGTCGCGTTCCTGCCGCGGCACGGGCGCCAGCACACCATCCCGCCGCACCGCATCAACTTCCGGGCCAACATCTGGGCGCTCAAGTCGCTCGGCGTGAAGTACGTGATCAGCCCGTGCGCCGTCGGCAGCCTGCAGCCGCACATCAAGCCTGGGCACTTCGTCGTGTGCGACCAGTTCGTGGATCGCACGCGCGGGCGGATCGATACGTTCTACGACGGGCCCGAGGTCTACCACGTCAGCCCGGCCGACTCGTACTGCCCCGAGCTGCGGCGGCTGGCCATCGAGGTCATTCGCGAGCACGGCATCGAGGTGCACGAGACCGGGACCATCGTGGTCATCAACGGGCCGCGCTTCTCGACGAAGGCCGAGAGCAAGTGGTTCTCGTCGCAGGGCTGGGAAGTGGTCGGCATGACGCAGTACCCGGAGGCCATGCTCGCGCTGGAGCAGTGTATGGCCGTCGTGAATGTTGCACTCGTCACCGACTATGATTGTGGGCTCTTCGCAGAGGATGTGGTGAAGCCGGTAAGCGCCGCCGAGGTGGGCGAGGTGTTCCACCGCAACTCGGAGCGCATCAAGGCGGTGGTCCTCGACCTGATCCGCCGCATTCCGGCCGACCTGGAGAGTCCGTGCCATCACGCGTTGGACCACGCGCGCATCGGCTAGGGTGAGCGCCGTGGTGGGATGGGCCTCCGTGCCCGTCCGCTCTAGCCTGGGGATGCCCCCGTACCGGTAGCGGCGTCGCTCGCCGCGCCCAACTGCTGTGCCCGCACCGTGCCCGTTCGGAGGGTTGTGCTTCATGCGAGATAGCGAGAAGGTTCTGCAGACCGTGGCCTGGAAGGGCGGCCGCGTCCGGCTGATCGACCAGACGGCGCTCCCCGAGCGTCTCTCCTACGTCGACCTGGCCGACTGGCGCGAGGTGGCCCAGGCCATCCGCACCATGGTCGTGCGCGGCGCGCCGGCCATCGGGTGCTCGGCGGCCCTCGGCATCGCCCTGGGCGCGCGCGGCATCATCGCCGAGAACCGCGACGCGTTCCGCAAGCGCATCTCGCAGATCGCCGAGACCTTCCGCGCCGCCCGCCCGACTGCCGTCAACCTCTTCTGGGCTGTGGACCGGATGATGGCGGTGGTCGACAACACCTCCGGCAACGTCGTCGACATCAAGGACGCCCTGATCCACGAGGCGCTCACGATGCTCAAGGAGGACATCGAGGCCAACCGGGCGCTAGGGCGCTATGGCGCGGAGTTGCTCAAGGGCGGCGACACGGTGCTCACCCACTGCAACGCGGGCGCCCTGGCGACCGTGGGCTTCGGCACGGCGCTCGGCGTCATCCGCGCGGCGATCGAAGATGGGAAGAGCATCAAGGTTTTCGCCGACGAGACCCGCCCGCGCCTGCAGGGCATGAAGCTGACCGCGTGGGAGCTGAGCCAGGACGGCATCCCGGTTACCATCGTGGCGGACTCGATGTCGGCGGTGCTGATGCGCGAGGGCAAGATCGACTGCGTCATCGTCGGCGCGGACCGCATCGCCGCGAACGGGGACACTGCGAACAAGATCGGCACGTACAATGTGGCCGTCTGCGCCCAGTTCCACCAGGTGCCGTTCTACGTCGCCGCGCCGTCGTCGACGGTGGACATGGCCCTGCCGGACGGCAGCCGCATCCCCATCGAGGAGCGCGAGTCGGTGGAGATGACGCACGTGGAGGGTATCCAGATCGCGCCGGACGGCGTGCCCGTCTGGAACCCGGCCTTCGACGTCACGCCGAACCAGCTTGTGACCGCAATCATCACGGAGAAGGGCGTCGTCAAGCCGCCCTTTGCGGAGAACCTGAAGCAGATCCTGCCCGCTGCTGGGGCCGCGGTCTGAAGCGGGCGCCCGCGCCCGACGACTACCAACCCACCGATGAGGAACACGCCCGTGTTCCTCATCTCGCTTCAAGGAGGGCATTTGCCTTGGCCGACCTGCTCGCCGCCGGACTGATCCGTGACATCCCCGACTTCCCCAAGCCGGGCATCCTGTTCAAGGACCTGGTTCCGATCCTCTCCGACCCCGCCGCCCTTCGCGAGGTGGTAGACGGTCTCGCGGCGTGGGCCCGCGAGCGCAAGCCGGATGTCATCGTCGGCGTCGAGTCGCGCGGCTTCCTGTTCGGCGTGCCCGTGGCGATGGACCTCGGCATCGCGTTCGCGCCGGTGCGCAAGCCGGGCAAGCTGCCCTACAAGACCATCTCGGAGTCGTACGCGCTGGAGTACGGCACCAACACGGTCGAGATGCACGAGGACGCGATCAAGCCCGGCCAGCGCGTCATCGTCCTCGACGACCTGCTCGCCACCGGCGGCACCGCTGCAGCGACCGCGCGCCTGGTCGAGCGCCTCGGCGGCAAGGTTGTCGGCATCGAGTTCGTGGTCGAGCTGAGCTTCCTCCCCGGCCGCCAGGCTCTCTCCGCGTACGACGTTGGCACGCTGATCACGTACTAGGCGCCGCTCCGAAGCCCCCGCCCCATGCCGGAGGGGGTTGGGGGAGGGGTGGTTCTCCGGGGGGGGACGGCGGTCTCGTGGCGTCGGCGGTTGTTGGGCCGGCGGTTGAAACCGCGCCTGAGAGAGGCACGAAGTCCGCCTTCGCGGACTGGACGGCGGTGGGGGAGGAGGGGCTGACCGATGCGGCGTGCGCTGTCGGCGGTGTTCGTCCATGCGGTGTGGGCGACCTGGGACCGGTTGCCCTTCCTGACGCCTGAGGTCGAGGCTGCTGTGTACGCTGACGTGCGCGCCGAGTGTGCTCGCCTGGGCGTCGAGTTGCTGGAGATAGGCGGTATCGAGGACCCTGTCCACATCCTGGTTCGAGTGCCCGCTACGGTGTGCGTTGCCGACCTCATAAAGCAGGTCAAGGGCGCCTCGTCTCACCTTGCGACGCATCACGTGACGGGTCCCGGCGGCTTCCGATGGCAGGGCGGCTACGCCGCGTTCAGCGTCTCGCAGGATGGGCTCCCTGCCGCGCGCGCGTACATCCGTGATCAGAAGCGCCACCACCGTGATGGCTCTGCGCATGACTCATGCGAACCCGACTGACCCGCCGTTGTCGTCGTCGTTCGGTCCGCGGAGGCGGACCTTGTGCCGTTCGTAGGCACTGTTTCAACCGCCGGCCGCGCGAACCGCCGGCCGCACCACCGCCGGCCCGCGATCGCCGGGCGCACGAACCCGACTGACCCGTCGTTGCCGTTGCCGTTCGGTCCGCGGAGGCGGACCTTGTGCCGTTCGTAGGCGCGGTTTCAACCGCTGGCCCGCACCGACCGCCGGCCGAACACCCGCCGGCCGCACACCCGCCGCCGGCCCTAACCCGCGCGCCATCCGCGCCGCCGTCCAACCTATCGCGCCAAGAAGGAGGGTGCGCCATGCTGGAGCGCCTCTTCTGCCTCAAGCAGAACAAGACCGATGTCCGGACCGAGGTGGTCGCGGGCATCACCACGTTCATGACGATGGCCTACATCATCGTCGTGAACCCGCTCCTGCTCAGCGGAGCCTCCTCCGGGCCGGGTATGGTCCCGACGGTCACCGCGACGTGCATCGGCGCCGCCATCCCGACGCTGTTGATGGGGCTCTGGGCGAACTACCCCATCGCACTCGCCAGCGGCATGGGCCTCAACGCGGCGGTGGTCGCGGCGGTGGCCTCGTCGCCCGGCATCACGTGGCAGGCGATGATGGGCGTCATCTTCGCCGAGGGCATCATCATCACCCTCCTCGTCCTGACCGGGCTGCGTGAGTTGGTGATGCGGGCGATCCCGATGGACCTCAAGCGCGCGATCGGCGTGGGCATCGGCCTGCTCATCGCGGTGCTCGGGTTCCACAACGGCCACTGGATGAGTTCCACCTCGCCGGTGGGCGGGATGCCGCTTATCGTCACGCCCATCGGCAACTTCCACGTGGCGACTACCTTGCTCGCGACCTTCGGCATCCTGCTGACCGCCTGGCTTGTCACGCGCGGCACCAAGGGAGCCCTCCTGATCGGCATCGTGGCCACGACGCTCGTCGCGTTCGGGTGCGGCATGGCGAAGCCGCCGACCGGCGTCATGGCCGCTCCGCAGTTCGACACGTTCGGCAAGCTCGACCTGAGCCACGTGCTGCAGCCGGCGCTCCTGGCGATGGTGTTCGCGTTCCTCATCACCGACTTCTTCGACACGATGGGCACCGTCATCGGCATCGGGGAGCAGGCCGGGCACCTGCAGCCGGACGGGTCGCTGCCGCGGCTGAACCGGGTGCTCCTCGTCGACTCGCTTGCGGCGGCGTGGGGCGGGCTGTGCAGCGCCTCGTCCGTGACGAGCTACATCGAGAGCGCTTCGGGCGTCAGCGAGGGCGGGCGCACGGGGCTGACGAGCGTGGTCTGCGGCCTGCTCTTCGTGCTGGCCATGTTCTTCGCGCCGCTGGTTCAGTCGGTGCCTTCGGAGGCTACCGCGGCCGCACTGATCATCGTGGGCTTCCTGATGATCCGCATGGTGAAGGACATCGACTTCACCGACATGGCGACGGCCATCCCGGTCTTCCTGATCATCCTGGTGATCCCGCTGACCTCCAGCATCTCGCGCGGCATCGGCACCGGGTTCATCAGCTACGTGGCGCTGAAGACGATGTCCGGCAAGCCGCGCGAAGTACCCGTCGCCATGTGGGCGTTGGCGGTGCTCTTCGCGGTATCATTCTGGCTTGAGCGGGCGTCCTAGCCTGGGTTCCGCGGGAGTGTCGTCGTGGGACGGGCCTCCGTGCCCGTCCGATACGAGCTGCCGATGGGCCTGCGTGGCACTTCCCGCGACGGCCCTTGCGCGGCGGCAGGAAATGCGCGCCAGGGCATTGAAAGGCCCATAGAGGCTGTCGCCCGGTGACCGCGTTCCGCGGGTGACAACGGCGGCGGCCGAACCGTATAGCTGGGGACAGGGCATCTCCCCATTCACCTAGGTACACACGCTCGCGCAGGCCCCGGCGCACCGTGCGCCGAGTTCCGCGAGATGGGAGGCACATAATGCCGACGGTAGCTGTCAGCGTTGACTGCGAGGCGGCCAACGCCGGGAAGTGTTATGCCAGGGAGCTGGTGCGGGTCGCCGAGGAGTTCACCGTGCCGCTTACCTGGCTAATCTATGTCTCGGAGAAGGACCCACTCTCCAATCTCGATCTCTACCACCGGGAGTACTTCCATCGCATCCCGGCGTGGCACGAGACCGGCCTCCTGGTCGGGTTCGAGAGCAGTAACGGGTACGTCTCGGATCCGAAGGAGCGCGGCGACCTCATCCGGATCGGTAAGGACGTGATGAAGAGCCGCCACGTGAAGCCCACCAGCTTCCGGGCCCACCATTTCGACCTGCTGCCCAGTGACCTGAAGAACCTCGAGGACATCGGCATCCTGGTGGACGCTTCGGCGTGCCCGGGCGCCACCGACAAGCATGAGGTCACCTGGCCGGCCGGTCCGACCCAGCCCTACAACCCGTCCTACACCGACCTGAGCCAGCCGGGCGACGCGAAGCTGCTGCTCGCCCCGATTGCCACGTACCGCGGCGCCTCCGCCATCCTGGATGCGGGCTGGGAGCGCTCCAAGCCGGTCGTCGAGCACAGCCTGGCCGAGGATGGCGTGACCGTCATCGCCCTGAGCGACCACCTCGACAACGTCGAGCCGCTGCGCCAGGCCCTCGCCCTGTGCCGCGAGAAGGGCGCCACGTTCGTCACCCTGACCCAACTGGCCGCCAGCCGCTAGACCCTCCGCAGCGGCCGAGTGAGCACTTCCGCGTGAGGCGGGCCCCGCAGGGGCTCGCCTCACGGTGCGCCTGGCACGGCGAACAGGAGCGCGGCATGACCGACCACAACTTGCGGCACCGCCGCGCCACCTCGGAGCCTCGATGACCGCCTCGCCCGCCGAATCCGGCCGGCACGCGGCCCACGTGCCGGTGGCAGTCGTCGCCCTGCTCGTGCTCATCAACGTGCTGTGGGCTGCCTCCGCCGCTGCTGCCAAGTTCGCCATGGGCGGCGAGGCCGGGCAGCCCTCGACCGGCATCGGCTCGTTCACGCTCGCGTTCTGCCGCTTTGCCCCGGCGTCGGCTCTGCTCTGGGCCTTCGCCCGGCTGCGCGGCGACCGCATCGCCATCCAGCGCGAGGACCGGCGCCCGTTCGTCGTCATCGGCCTCACCGGCATCGCGCTGGCCTATGCCACGTTCTACGGTGGCATGCGTCTCACCACCGCCACCGAGACCACGCTGCTCATCGCCGGCGAGCCCGTGCTCCTCACGCTGATGGCCTGGGTGCTGCTGCACGAGCGCATCGGCCGCCGCCAGCAGTCGGGCATGGCGCTCGGCTTCTTCGGCGTGTACATGGTCGTCATGCAGGGCCTCGCCCCCTCGATCGGCGGCCACGTCATCGGCAACGCGATCGTGGCGCTGTCGCTCAGCTTCGAGTGCTACTCGGGGATCGTCGGCAAGCGCCTGACGCGCGCGTACCCAGGGCTCGTCGTCGGCTCCCTCCAGATGGCCGTCGGCTCCGCGCTGCTGATCCCGTTTGCCGCCTGGGAGATAGCTACCGGGCCGCACCCGCACCTGAGCCTGCTCGCGGTGGGCGGCATCGCGTATCTGTCCATCTTCTGCTCGGCCATCAGCTACGGAACGTGGTACGTTATCATGGAGCGCCATCCGCTCTCGTCCATGGCGCCGTTCCTGTTCATTCAGCCCATCATGGCGCCGGTCTTCGGCTACTGGCTCCTCGGCGAGCGCCTGCACGTCTGGACGGCCATCGGCGCGGCGTTCGTGCTGCTGGGCGTGTGGCTGGTGGCTGCCGCGCCTCGACGTTCCGGTCTCGCTCAGGGAGAGGGGGCTCACGATGGCTGACCGCATCCACGTCATGCACTTCGCCGACACCCACTTCGGCGTCGAATCCTACGGCAAGCCCGACCCGGCCACCGGCATGCACAGCCGCCTGGTCGACTTCCGCGACGCGCTCCTGGCCGCTATCGAGCTGGCCGACGAGCGTGGCGTGAGCCTGGCCGTGTTCGCCGGCGACGCCTACCGTCTGCGCGACCCCAGCCAGACCCACCAGCGCGAGTTCGCGAAGTGCATCCGCGAGCTGACGAAGCGCGGCATCCGTGTGGTGATGGTCACGGGCAACCACGACGTGCCGAACGTGCGCGGCCGCGCCCACGCGATGGATATCTACAAGACGCTGGCGGTCGATGGCGTCGAGGTGGTCAACGAGCCGCGTGTGCTGGCGCTGGACACGCGCGAGGGCCGTGTGCAGGTCGCCGCCATGCCCTACCTCATCCGGGGGCTGCAGCTCGCGCGCGAGGAGACGCTGGGCAAGACCGGCGATGAGCTGCGCGAGGCGATGGAGGCGAAGTACTGCGACTGGATCGAGAAGCTGGCCGGCGAGTGCGACCCGTCGATCCCGACGATCCTGCTCACGCATGCGTGGGTGGCTGAGGCGAAGGTGACGCCGTGGCAGCAGGCGACGATCCACGTCAACGAGCCCCGCATCCCCACCTCCGCGCTGGCGCGGCCGGAGTTCGACTACGTGGCGCTCGGCCACATCCACCGCCACCAGGACCTGAACCGCCGCGCGCAGCCGCCCGTGGTCTACAGCGGCAGCCCGTACCGCATGGACTTCGGCGAGCGCGACGAGCCGAAGGGCTTCGTGCTGGCGGAGGTGTGGCGGGGCGGCGCGGAGTACGAGTTGGTCGACGTGCCGAGCCGCGCGCTGGTCGACATCGACGTGGACGCGGACGGCGACGACCCGACGCAGTCGATCCTGGACGAGATCCGGCGCCACCCGATCCGCGACGCCGTCGTGCGCCTGACGTACCGCGTGTCCGAGGAGAAGCACGGGCTGATCGCGGAGAAGCAGGTGCGCGAGGCGCTGGCGCTGGCGTTCTGGGTCGCGGGCATCCGCGTCGAGGTGCAGCGCGACCGCTCGACCCGCAGCCGCGTGCTCACCGAGTGGCTCGACCCGCGCGCTGCCCTCGCGAACTACCTGGATACCACCGGCAAGTCCGCCGAGCGCCGCGACGAGCTGATGGCCTACGCAGCGCCGCTGTTCGAGGGTCTGCTGCGGGAGGAGGAAGTGCATCCGTGAAACGCATTGAGTGCATCATCCGTCCGATGAAGCTAGATGAGGTGAAGATCGCCCTCTGCGAGATCGGCGTCACCGGCATGACGATCAGCGACGTGCGCGGCATGGGGCGGCAGCGGGGTCACCGCGAGTCGTTCCGCGGCGCGCAGTACGCCATCGAGATGCCGACCAAGGTGAAGATCGAGATGATCGTGCGCGACGAGGACGTCGAGGAGATCGTCGAGACCGTCACCGCGCACGCCCGCACCGGCGAGCCCGGCGACGGGAAGATCTTCGTGCTGCCGATGGAGGACGCCGTTCGCATCCGTACACAGGAGCGCGGCGACGAGGTCCTGTAGGGCGGGTGTCGTGGTGGGGTGGGCGTCCCTGCCCGTCCGGTCCAGTGGGAGGGGCGTCCTTGTCCGGCGCCGTGGTGGGATGGGCGTCCCTGCCCGTCCAGCACGAGTTGCGATGGGTTGTCCTGCTCGAGACGGGAGGAGCGCACATGCGTACGCACATGCAGGTCATCGCTTGGATCCACATCGTGTCCGGGGCGCTCTGCGCGCTCGGCGGGCTCGCGTTGCTGTTCCTGTTCCTCGGCATCGGGTCGTTCGCGGCAGCCGGGGGCGGCAAGGAGGCGCTGCCCGCGTTCGGCATTCTGGGATCGGTCGGTGTCTTCGCGTCTCTGTTCTTCGGCGTCGTCGGTCTGCCGGACATCCTGGCGGGGTGGGGGATGCTGCAGCGGCGCAACTGGGCACGCATCCTTGCGATCGTCCTGTCGGTGCTGAACGTGTTCAACTTCCCCCTGGGCACCGCGATCGCGGTCTACAGCTTCGTCGTCCTCTTCAACCAGGACGTGGCCCGCGAGTTCTCGTAGGCTGACGTTGCCGCAGCCCACAAGCCGAAGCCCCGGCGCAGCACATGCACCGGGGCATCTCGCTTGTCTGCTGCCGCCTATTCCTCGCCCTCCGGATTCTGCCCCTTCGCGGCGCGGCGCTTTGCCTCCATCAGCCGGCTCAGCGTCGGGCCCTCGGCGGGCTTGGCCGGCGGCTCCGCGGTCCTGGGCGTGGGCTCTGTCTGGCTCGGCGGGTCGCTGACGTCCGCGGGCCTCCGATCGACGTTCCACACGACCGTCGGCGCGGCGGCAGGCGCCTTGGCGGGTTCGGCCGTGGGCGCGGGCGGCGTGGGGCGCGCCGGCGTCGCCTCCGCAAGCTCGTCCCCCTCCGGCACCAGCGTGGCTTCCTTGCCGCGGCTCTTGGCGCGATGCTTGGCCCCGTGCAGGCGCGCCAGCTCCGGCGTGGCGGCGGCGTCCGTGCGGACGTGGCGGCGCGGCAGGCGCGCGGCGATCCACGCCCAGGCCCGCACGGCGTCCTCGCGACGCAGCGCCAGGCGCCGCACGCCTACGTCGACCGGGAACAGCAGCAGAGCCGCCAGCAGCATCCACGGCGCCAGGTCGATGGGTGTCGACACCGTGGGGCGGTTGGCGCGGAAGACGGCGCTCGGATCCGCCAGCGTGGAGCCGCTCCCCGCCCGCGTCATCTGCGTCATCAGGTACTCGTTCGGCCCCAGGTCGCGGTACTCCGGCGAGTAGGGCACGACCAGGCCGGTCACGGTCGACTCGACCGTCTTGTCGGGGCGCTCGCGGATGACGTTGACCAGGTACGTGCCGAGGCGCGCCGCGTCGAACCAGGCCTCGTAACGCCCCGGTCCGGTCTGGCGGAGCGGCACGTCGATCGCGCCCTTGAGCGACGTCGCGTCCGGCCCGGCGACCTTGGCGCGGAAGTTGAGGCGGTTCACGAACTTGCCCGCCTGGTCGATGGCGTCGACGACGACGTGCCCCTGCGAGCGGTCCATGGTGATCTGCGTCTGGAAGTCGGCCGGCGCGAACGACCGCATGCTCCACCGCACCGTCTGCGCCCAGAACCGCCCGAAGTCGCCCCACGGCAGCCAGTGCACCGCCCAGCGGTTCTTGTCGTCGCTGGTGAACGCCACCGTGCGGCCCAGGCCGTAGTGCCAGCCCGCCAGCACCGGGTCGCTCTTGTGCGAGATCATCATCAGGTCCGCGGCCGGCTTGGGCGTGGTGACGTTGTAGCCCAGCAGCGGCGGGAACGAGGCGCCCATGCCGCGCAGCACGTCCTCGGCGGGCGGCAGCGGGCGGGGCACGAAGGGCTCCTCCACGATGGGCTTGCTGGAGATGCGCTCGATCTCCTGGAGGTAGATGCGCGGGATGTCGGCGGGCTTCTGGACGGAGTAGAACCGGCCCTTCGTCTGGTCGGCGAGCCAGGCCAGCAGCGGCGCATTGATGTCGCCCTGGCCGGAGCTGACGCCGACCGTGGTCATCGTGATCTTCTTGTCGCGCATCTGGGCGACGAGGGGCCGCCAGTCCGGGTCGTTGGACTGCCCGTCGGTCAGCAGGAGGATGTGCTTGATCGGCGAGTTGTCGTCCTTGATGTTGTCGAACGCCATCGCCGCGCCGCTGTAGACGCTGGTGCCTCCGCCTCCGCCGATGCGCGTGATGGCCTGGATGATCTCGGGCGCCTTCGCCACGTCGCACAGCGGCACGTGCAGGTCCGCGCCGAACGTGAACGTCACGACGCAGACCTTGTCGCCCGGCTTCAGCGCCTGCACCGCGCGGATGGCGGCCTCCAGCGCGAGCGTCAGCTTGCTCCCGGGGCCCTCGCCCATGCTGCCCGACCGGTCGATGACCAGCGCGACGGTGACGGGCGGGAAACGCTGCATCTTGCGGATCTCGAGGCTGACCGGCAGCATGTCCTCGACGACGGTCCGCCTGTATCCCCCGAGCCCGAAGCTGTTCTCGCCACCCACCATGCAGAAGCCCACGCCGAAGTCGCGCACCGCCGTCTGCAGCGCCGTGAGTTGGCTGGGGCCGAATGCGTCCGAGGGCACGTCGCTGAGGACGACGCTGTCGTACTGCTGGAACTCGACCGGAGTGGCCGGGATGCCCTCGGGGCCGCGCTGCTCGACGACGATGCTCTGCGCGCCGAGGGCCTTCGCCAGGTACTTGCCGCGCCCGGCCTGGGCCGAGACGTAGAGGATGCGCGGCTTGCCCCGCACCTGCACGAATCCCTGCCCGCGGTTGTTGTCGGACAGCGTGTCGCGGCTCGAGTCCGTCTCCAGCATCGCCTGGAAGCTGTAGAAGCCCGGCTTGTCGATGCCGGTCTGGAACTCGTGTACCTGGCGCCCGGGGGCGATGTCGATGTCGAGGGGATGCCCCTCGATCTTGCCGTCGCGCAGCAGCGTCAGCCGGCCCTTCTGCGCGTTCAGGGCATTCAACGCCACCTTCACGGTGAACGGTTCGCCGATCTTCGCGCTCCCCGGGACGACGACCTTCTCGATCAGCGCCTCCCGCTTGACGCTCGACCGCAGCAGATGCGCGTCGACCCGCACGCCGCGCGCCGTGAGGCCCGGCACGGAGGCGAGCGCGCTGCCCACGTTCTCGTTGAAGTCCGAGAGCACCACGACCTTGCCGGCCGTCCCGCGCGGCACTACCGCGAGCGCCGTCTCGAGCCCCTGCGCCAGGTCCGTCGCGGCGGTATGGCCGGCGTGGCGGGGGAGCGACGTGGGCAGCTTGTCCGAGGGCGGTGTGTGCAGCTCGGCCTCGTCGCCCACGCTCACCAGCGCGACGGTGTCCGTCTTGCGCTTGGCGCGCGCTGCCTCCTGGATGAACCGGGTGGCGTCCTGCCGCTGGTCATCGCGGACGGAGCGCGAGGCGTCCAGCACGAACACGACGCAGAGGTTGTCGCTGCGGAGCACCCAGCGCATCCCGGCGAGCGAGAGGAACAGGAGGAGCAGAAGCAGCAGGCGCAGGCCGAGGGAGATGCGCTTGCGGGCGGGGCTGAGGTCCGTGAGGGAGCGCCGGACGAGCCACACGCTCCACGTGGTGAGCCCGACCAGCGCTAGAGCCAGCGCAGCGAGAGCAGCAGGGGCGGCGGCGAACTGGACTGGCACGCGGGTTGCTCCTCGTGGAGGTGTCCGGTGGGCGCGCGGCCCCCTGCGTCAGATACCGGCGCCGGGCCGTACTGGTTTCACCGATGCGCCACTGCGGAGTGTATCACGCCGGGCCGCTCGCGTCAATCGTGGTCGCCAGGCATCCGGTGCTTCGTCACGGGGCGCAGCACGGCCACCACGTCGTCGCGGTGCTTGATGATCGCCCGGTCGAGCGCCGAGTTGCGGTCCTTGTCCAGGATCTCCGTGTTGGCCCCGTGCGCCAGCAGGTACTTCGTCAGGTCGACGCACCCGGCCTCGGCGGCCTCCATCAGCGGCGTGGTGCCGTCGGCCGTACGCGCGTTGATGTCTGCCCCATGCTCGATGAGGGTGTCCAGAATGACCGTGCGCTGCCCACGCAACTCGGCCGGCACCATCGACAACCCGACGATCGCCTCGTGCAGCGCGGTGCCCTTCGACGTGTCCTTGGGCCGCACCACCGCGCCGCGCTCGATGAGCAGGCTCACGACCTGCGTGTGTGCGTTGGCGGCTGCGTGCATTAGCGCCGTGCGGCCGAAGCGGTCCGTCCAGGCGATGTCGCTCTTGGCCTTGAGCAGCGTCTCGCACACGCCGCTGTGGCCGCCATCCGCCGCGGCAAGCAGCGGAGTGATGCCCGCGTCGTCGGCACCCTTCACCCACGCCCCACGCTGCAGCAGGAACGCCACCAGGGCCTCGTGTCCTCCGCCGGCTGCCTGGATGAGCGGGGTCGAGTTGGCGGGGTCGCGCGTCTCCACCTTGTCGCCTGCCGCCAGCAGCAGCTTCACCACCTCCAGGTGGCCGCAGCGCGCCGCCTCCGTGATGGGCAGCTTGCCATACCAGCTCCGCAGCTTCCGGTCCGCCTTGTGGTCGAGCAGCAGCTTGACGGCGTCCGCCCGGCCCGACGCCGCCGCAAGCACCAGGACCGGCGCGCCCAGGTCGTCGCGGGTGTTGGGGTTGGCCCCACTCTCCAGAGCCCGCGAGACGCCGTCCGGTTCGCGGGCGACCACCGCCTTGAGCAGCGCGTCATCGGCAGGCGTGCGCTTCTGGTCGGCCTTGCCGCGCGCGGCGGGCTTGGCGGGAGCGGCGCCCTGCGCGTGGGCGGGCCCAGGCGCGGCCGCGATGCCGGCCAGAACGAGGAGGACGACAGCGGGCGCGACCAGGAATCGGGTCATGTGGGCTCCCTCCGTACGTGTCAGGCGCCACGGGCGTGGGGCTCCGTCGCCACCGCACTCCTGCTGGCTGCCACACTCTGAGACGCTGCGGACCGGCCGCCGGTGCGCACCGGTCACGCGCGCGACGACAGATACGCCGACAACGCCTCGTAGTACGGGGTCGAGGTGGTCATCTGTTCGAAGCGAATCGCCCGGGCCTTCGCGCCCATCCGCAGCGCGTCCAGGTGCGCGCCGAGGGCCTGCTCGTACGCCGAGCGGATGGCCTCCGGGTGCAGGTTCAGCGCGCCGGGGCCTTCGGGGTCGGTGAACCGCGCCGCCCCGAGGTTCGGCAGGTGCAGCTCGTCTTCGGTCAGCACCTGCAGCAGCAGCACGGCGAACCCGCGGTGCCGGTACATGGCCAGCGCGTCGAAGATGCCGTCCGGGTCCTCCAGGAAGTCGGAGATGACCACGAGCAGCCCGCGCCGCTTGGCGAGCGGGAACAGCACCCGCAGCGCATGCGCCACGCTCGTCGGGCCGGAGGGCTGGGTGCGTTCGAGACCGTGCAGGATGCCGTGCAGATGTCGGAGCGTCCCGCGCGGCGGCAGGAAGCTGCGGATCGTGTCGTCGCACAGCGACACGCTCGGTTTGTCGCCCTGCCGCAGCATCAGGTAGCTCAGCGCCGCCGCCGCGTAGGCCCCGTACTCGTACTTCGTGACGCCGTCCGGCCCCGAATAGCCCATCGACGCGCTCTTGTCGAGCACGAGGTAGGCGCTCATGTCCGTCTCTTTGCGGAAGAGCTTCACGTAGAGCCGGTCGGTGCGCGCCACGGCCTTCCAGTCGACCGCGCGGATCTCGTCGCCGGGCACGTAGGCGCGGTAGTCGGCGAACTCGGCGGAGAAGTCGTGGTATGGGGACCGGTGGCGGCCGGCGTAGAAGCCTTCCACGACGAGCTTCGCCGCGAACAGCAGGTTGCCGAACTTGCGCAGATCCTGCGGGCGCAGGAATCGGCTCCACGCGTCCGAGGGGTGGAGCGCCTCGCCCCACTCCGAGCCGGCCGTCTCCCGCGACACGCGCCGCAGCCGCTCGCGCCAGTCGGGCTTCTCCTCGAAGCCGCGCCTCGCCCTGTCGCCGCGGTGGTCGGCCCTCATTTGTAGGTCGGCTCGGTAACGCGCTCGAGGATCTCGGCGACGAGCGAGTTCGAGTCCACGCCGTCCGCGACCGCCGCGTAGTTCGGGATGATGCGGTGGCAGAGCACCTGCTTCGCGACGGCGCGCACGTCGTTCGTCGAGGGCGCCGCCCGGCCCATCAGCACCGCGCGCGCCTTGGCCCCGAGGACCAGGTACTGCGAGGCGCGCGGGCCGGCTCCCCACTCCACGTAGCGCTTGATGCCCGCGAGCGCGTTGGCGTCGTTCGGCCGCGACGCACGGGCCAGCGAGACCGCATAGGAGACCACATGCTGCGAGACCGGGATGTCGCGAACGAAGCGCTGCAGGTCGAGCAGCTCGTCGCGCGTGAAGACGGGCTCGACCACGGGCTCCAGGTTGCCGGTCGTTTCCACGACCACCCGCTCCTCCTCGCGCACGGTCGGGTAGTCCAG
>CAZFLM010000052.1:0-8299 GCA_964519955.1 uncultured Chthonomonadaceae bacterium
CCAGCGGTCCGCGAGCGGCGGCGAGTCCACCGCCTGCCCATTGCGGAGCGGCCCGCGCCACTGAGGCCATCCGCGCGCCGGCTTGGGTGCGACCGCCACGACGGGCTTCGGGGCCGCCGCAGGCGTCGCGGCAGGCGGCTCTGCCGGCGCGGCGGGCGTCGGCTCCGGCATGTCCGGCATCCCCACGGGCCCGAGCAGGATGGCGTCCGGATCGCTCCCAGCCGGCACGTCGGCGCTCCGCAGCAGCGTCCTGCTCTTGCCGGGCGCGATCGGCGGGTCCGACACCTCGACGTCCGCCACCTTCTTCCCGCCGCGCAGCAACCTGACGCAGAAACGCACCGTGGCCGGGTTCTGCGTGTCGTTCGACGCCACGGTCCTGACCGACAGACCGTCCGCGATCCGCGTCACCGTCACCGTGAGCACGGTCAGCTTGCCCACGCGCTGGCTCACGCGCCCGGCGTCGCCCTGGGGGCCCAGATGGAGTGGCGATGCGGGAGACGACGCGGGACGCGGGGACGGCGCCGACGGCGCGGCTGGCTGGGGTGTCGGCGCGGGCGGCAGCGGCGCGACGGCCACCGCGCCCTTGAGCAGCTTGGACAGAGGCGACATGCAGCCCCACCCGCCGTCGCGGCCCGCGGCCAGAGGTGTCCGGCGGCGTGCGTCCAACGCCTCAGGGTCGGCGCCGTGGGCGAGGAGCGTCCGGGTGACCTCGACCTCGCCGTTCTCGGCCGCCACGTGCAGCGGCGTGCATCCGTCCTGCCGCGCCGCACGGACGGACACGCCCTGCGCGATGAGGAACTCAACCAACTCGCGGTTGCTGGTGGCCGCCGCATGGTGGAGGAGGTTGCCGCCGCTGGCATCGACGGCGGCCATGTTGCCGTGGCCCTCGGCGTAGGCTCGCACCGCGGCAAGGTCACCGCGGTCGGCATCGGCAAACACGTCGGCGAACAGCGGCCTGGCCAGAACAACCATGGCCAGGCCAAACAGGACCCTCGCTCTCATTCCGCTTCCCCGGACCCTTGATGTGTGCGTCAGCCTGAGAGGCCCTACTCCTCCCCGTCCGGCTTGAACCCTACCTCGCGGTGCGTGCCGTCGCAGAACGGCTTCTCCGCGGAGTGACCGCAGCGGCACAGGAAGATCGCAGTCTTCCCCTCCGGAATGGCGATCGGCTCGCCGTTGGGACTAACCAGACTGACCGGCCCCTCGACCTTGAGCGAACCGTTCGGCCTGACACTGATGGTGACGTCGGGCACTGCTGTACCTCCGAGTGGATTCCCGTCCTCACTCACATGGATGGACAGCACAAACAGGATCGCTGCGGACCGCCGGCGAGGACGCGAGGTGACTCACCCGAGGCCCGGTTCTACATCCTGCCCATCCTGCGCATCCCTGTGAAGGAAGACGGGTTCTTGACTGGGGGGCCGCATCGATGGCCTATGCCTGGCGCTGCTCCCGGGGCGGCTCCGGCCCCACCGCGATGCTCACCGGCGCGAACTGGCCCACGTGCAACAGGTAGCGCCCGCCGGCTCGCGGCACCGGGAATGCCAGCGCCAACGCCACGCTCAGCCGCCCGGTTTCGGGGTCCGGCGCAAGTAGCACGTGCTGGCTGCGCCCCTCGACCACGTGCCGTCCCCCGCCGATGTCCGCCACGACGCCCCGCGGCTTGATGCGCCTGCCGTTCGCCGCCTCCAGCGTGGCATCGTCCAGGTAGAACGCCCACGCGTCGGATGCCGGCTCCCGCCCGGAGATGGCGAGTCCCACCTCCACCAGACGCCCGCGCGCCTCGTCCCAGCCCGCAAACCGGCCGTCCTCAGCGTGCAGCACGCGCAACTCGTAGCCGTCCGCCTCGATGCGATCCCCCACTCTGTACGATGCGGGAGCCTCGGGCGCGCCCTTGAGGTACCTGTCGAACCAGGCCAGGCTGCGCCGCATCTCGTCCAGGCGGTGGTGCGGCTCGCGCAAGCCGTGCCCCTCGCGCGGGTAGCGTGCGAACTCCACCGTCTGGCCCCGCTCCTTCAGCGCCCGCCAGAACTCCATCGAGTTGGAGATGAACGTGTTCGTATCCCCCTCGCCGTGGATGATCAGCACCGGCGTCTTGGCGCCCGCCACGTACGTCGCGGGAGAGAGCTTGCGGTAGATCTCCGGGTCGTCCCAGTAGTACGCGCCCAGGTAGTCTCGCTCCCACCGCGCGATGTCCGAGCTGCCCGTGCTGGTGACCAGGTTGAACACGCCGAACATGGAGATCGCCGCGGCGAAACGCTCCGACGTGCAGGCGGCCCAGTTCGCCATGTACCCGCCATACGACGCGCCCATGATGCCCACGCGCTTCGGATCGACGAGGCCCTGCGCCACCAGCGCATCGATGCCCGCCAGGATGTCGCGGAAGTCCCCGCCGCCCAGGTCGCGCCTGCTGGCAACCGCGAAGGCGCTCCCGTAGCCGCTGCTGCCGCGGTAGTTCGGCTGCAGCACCGCATAGCCCTCGGCGGCCCACGCGGCGTGCAGGTCGTAGTTGCGCAGCGCGCACGTGGCGGCGGCATGCGGTCCGCCATGCACCTGCACCACCAGCGGAAGCGCCTCGCCCGGCCGGCGGTCGGCGGGCAGCGTCAGGATGCCCTCGATCTCCCACTCGTCGCTCTGCCAGCGGATCACCTCGACCTCGGGCAGCGCGTGCTCGTCGAGGAACGCCGCGTTCAGATCGGAGAGCGCGCGGCGGCGGCCCTTGCGGTCCAGCGTGTACAGCTCGGGCAGATCCGCCGGCCCCTCCGCCACGAACACGATCGTGCCGTCCGCGCCGATGTCGAAGTCGCCGACCTCCACCGGGCTCGGCACGCCCTCGAGCGGCAGCACCGCGCCCCGCTCCACCCAGGCGAGCCGCACATCGGTCCCCTCGCAGACCGTCGCCAGGATCCGGCCGCTCTTCGGGTCGATGAGGTGCAGGTCCACATCGGCTTCCACGCCATCGAACAGGCACGTCGCCTCGCCGCCCGTCGACGCCACCTCGAAGAGGCACTCCTGCGAGAAGCTGATCTCCGGATCGCGATTCGCCACGAAGACGATGCGCGAGCCGTCCGGCGACCAACGCGCCTGGAACTGTCCGCCGGGCCGGTCGACGAGCTTCGTCACCGCGCCATCCTGCAGCGCCAGCACGTGGAGGCTGTACTGGTGGTAGTCGTTCGGGTCGCCCGTGTAGTTCGTGGTGTACGCGATGCGGTTCCCGTCCGGCGAGAGCGCCATCTCCGCGATGCCGCAGTCGCCGGTGTACAGCAGGACCGGCTCGCCGTCGTCCAGCAGCAGCTCCCAGAACTGCTGCCGCAGCCGCGCCTCCTCCTCGACGTACGGGTCGACCTTCCGCTTGCGGTTCGTCGCCTGTACCAACTGCAGCGCTGCCGTGCGCGGCTCAGGCGCGAGGAACACGATGCTCAGCCCGTCGGGCGCCCACTCGAACGCGCGCACGCCCTCCCGCATGTTGGTGATGCGCTTCGCCTCGCCGCCGTCGGCCGGCATCAGCCAGACCTGCTCCTTGTGCGCCTGCTCCTCCTCCTCTTCGGGCGGGGGCGGCGGCGTGGTCATGTCGGGGCGCGTGGAGAGGAAGGCGATGTGGCGGCCGTCCGGCGACCACTTCGGAGCGCGCTCGCCCTCGTAGCTGTGGCAGATGCGGCGGGCGCTGATGCCGCTCGTCTCGGCCATCCACAGGTGCGAGACGACGCGGCTCTCCTCGAAGTCCGTCTCCTCGGCAGCGAAGACGACGCGCTTGCCGTCGGGGCTCACGCTGGGGCTGCAGATGCTCTTGGCTTCGATCAACGCGCGCGCGGAGATCGGCTGGCGGTTTCGGGGCATGGGACCTTCTTGACGCAAGGTGGGAGGACCGTCGCGGTCCTCCGTATCACATTACCCCGCCGCCGCCCTCCGCCCGATGGCTGTGACAAGTTTGGCCTGCGGCGCGGCCATCGCAAGGTGCGAGACCTCGTCCGCCGTCGCCCAGCGCAGCTCCTCGTACCCCCGCGGCTCCGGCTCGCCATGAGGGGCATCGACGGCCAGTGCCCGCAGCTCGATCCGATGGTGCGTCACGGTGTGGCGAACGGAGCCCAGCACCTCGGCGGCGTCCACCGTGAGCCCCACCAATTCCAACGCGGCGCGCACGGCAGCTTCCTCGGCGCTCTCCCCCTCCGCGCAGACGGCGGTGGGCAGCTCCCACAATCCGCCCCAACGCCCCGCGCCCGGCCGCCTGCCCAGCAGGACGCGCCCGTCCCGCGCGATCACGGCCGCCCCGTGGACCTGCCGCACGGTCGCCCGCCGCGGCGCTCGCTTCGGCCACTGCGTCGGATCGTCCGAGGCCCCGGCGCGGCACCCAGGCTTCATCGGACACTCCGCGCACCGCGGCCCGCGCGGCGTGCACACGAGCGCCCCCAGCTCCATCAGCGCCTGGCTGTAGTCGCGCGCGCCGGACGCCGGAACCAGACGCTCCGCCAGGTCCCACAGCCGCTGCTTGCCCGCCGTCGACACGATGTCGTCCGCCAGCGCGAACGTCCGGGCCAGCACGCGCGCCACGTTGCCGTCGACGATCGCGGCCGGCTGGTCGTACGCGATGGCGAGGATCGCCCCGGCGCTGTACGGCCCGATCCCGGGAACGCTGCGCAGCGCGTCCGAATCGGAGGGCAGCCGCCCCTCGAAGTGCTCCAGCACGTACCGCGCCGAGCGATGCAGGTTGCGCGCCCGCGCGTAGTACCCGAGCCCCGCCCAGTGCCGCAGCACCTCCTGCTCATCGGCCTCCGCCAGCGCCCGCACGCTCGGGAACCGCTCCATCCACCGCTCGTAGTACGGCAGCGCCGTGGCGACCTGCGTCTGCTGCAGCATCACCTCCGACACCCACACCGCGTACGGATCCCCCTGCCTCCGCCGCCACGGCAGATCCCGCCGGTTCGCCCCGTACCACTCGACGAGGGCGCCGCGGAACAACTCCCGCACCACCCGCCCAACCCGCGGCGTATGAGATCCTCGCACCCCACCACCCATACCGCCCCACAATCCCTCGCCCCGCACCACCGCAGTCCGCGCAGGCGGACCTCGCACCTCTCACAGGCGCGTTTCCAACCGCCGGCTCAGAAACCCGGCCCCCAGCACCCGATACCCGCTACCGCGCCCCGCACCACCCCAGTCCGCGCAGGCGGACTTCGTGCCTCTCTCAGGCGCGGTTTCAACCGCCCGCCCGTAAACCCGGCACCCTGACACCCGACACCCGGCACCCCGACACCCGGCACCCCAACACCCGTTACCCGCTACCCGGCCCCGCAATCCCCCGAAGCCCGCACCACCCCGGTCCGCGCAGGCGGACTTCGTGCCTCTCTCAGGCGCGGTTTCAACCGCCGGCCCGAACCCACCGGCCCACAACCCCAAGTCCCAAGTCCCAACCCCCGCCGTTCCCGATTGACACCGGCCCGCCGCGCGTGTATAATACCTTTCGTTCGCCGGGGTGTAGCTCAGTTTGGTAGAGTGCCTGGATGGGGGCCAGGAGGCCCGCGGTTCAAGTCCGCGCACCCCGATGCGAAAGAGGGGGCGACGCTTCGAGCGTCGTCCCCTCTTTCGGTTCCACCCTCCCCGGGTATACTGACCGCGGAAGGGGCGGCCCCTATGGATTGGTCCACTCCGCAGTTCCTATCCTCGTTCGGCGCACTGCGTCACCGCGATTACCGTCTGCTCTGGGTCGGTAGCTGCGTCTCGTTCATCGGAGGCTGGGTGCAGATCATCGCAACCGGGCTCTACGTCTACGAGACCACCCATTCAAAGACGTGGCTCGGAATCATGGGCCTCGCCGCAGGCATCCCCACGACGCTCTTCATGCTCTTCGGCGGAGTCCTCGCCGACCGCGTCAACAAGCGCCGCCTGGTGCTCTTCACGCAGGGCTCCTTCGCGGCGACCGCGATCACCCTGGCCATCCTGCTCTGGACGCATCAACTGAGGATGTGGCACCTCGTCGCGTCGTCCCTCCTCAACGGCCTGCTCTTCACCGTCGATGGGCCGGCGCGCCAGGCGATCGTCTACGACGTCGTTGGTGGAGAGGACCTGGCCACGGGCGTTGCCCTCCAGTCGGCCGCCTTCAACATCGCCCGCGTCATCGGCCCGGTCATCGGAGGCGCGCTCTATCTGCTCGGACCCGCCTGGTGCTTCTTCACCAACGGCGTCAGCTTCCTCGCCATCATGTGGGCCGTCTGGGCGATCCGCACCGACATCTCCCGCACCGCCGATACCGTCGGCTCAGTCTGGAACGGGCTGCTGGAAGGCATGGCGCACCTGTGGTCGAACAGGCCGATGCGCAGCGTCGTCGGGCTCACCGCCGTCACCAGCCTCACGGCATTCTCGGCCTACCAGACCCTGATGCCCGCGTTCGCCAAGGACCTTCTCGGCGTCGGCGAGCGTGACTGGAGGTATGGCCTGCTGTTCTCGGCCATGGGCCTTGGCGCGCTCGCCGGCGTCTACTCGATCGGCAGGGTGTCGGACATCGGGCGCCGCGGTCTGCTGATGATGGTGGCTGCCACCATTCTGGGCCTGGCGGTGCCGGCCCTCGGGCAGACGCGCACCCTCGCCGTGGCGCTCGGCGCCATGGTGGTGCTCGGCGCAGCCGCGATCGCGCAACTGGCGACCGCCAATTCGCTCACCCAGACGCTCGCACCCGAACACCTGCGAGGCCGCGCCGTCTCGGCGCACATGTTCGCTATGAGCGGCCTGCAGCCGTTCGGCGCCCTGATCGCCGGCGCCGTGGCCCAGCGCTACGGCGTGCCCATCACGCTCGTACTCGCGGGCGCCGCGCTCTTCCTGTACACTACGGGCATGTGGGCCTGGAGGCGCGACGTCGCCCGCCTCGCCTAACCACCAGCCTCAGTCCATCGCGAACCGGAGGACCACCATGCAGACCACCGTCACCTGGCTCGGCCACGCGGCGTTCCAGATCGACACGCCCGGCGGCAAGACCATCCTGATCGACCCGTTCCTGAGGAACAATCCGGCCTGCCCGCCCGCGCTCAAGTCCCCGGCCCGGTGCGACCTCATCCTCGTCACCCACGGCCACGGCGACCACCTCGGCGACACCATCCCGCTCGGCGTGCAGACCGGCGCCCACGTGGTCGGCATGGTCGAGCTGATCTCCTGGCTCGCAACGAAGGGCGTCACGAACACCGCTGGCATGAACAAGGGCGGCACCTACCGCTTCGGCGACATCGCGGTCACCATGGTACACGCCCTGCACTCCAGCAGCATCGCCGACGGGCGCAACGCGATCTACGGCGGCGAGGCGGCCGGCTTCGTCGTCACGCTGGAGGATGGCTTCCGCATCTACCATGCCGGCGACACCTGCGTCTTCGGCGACATGGCGCTCATCGGCGAGGTCTACAAGCCCGACCTCGCTCTGCTCCCCGTCGGCGATCACTACACCATGTCGCCGGTCGAGGCCGCCAAGGCCGTCCGCCTCCTGGGCGTCAAGCGCGTCGTCCCCATGCACATGGGCACCTTCCCGGTCCTCACCGGCACCGCAGACCAGTTGCGCGATCTGCTCGCCGATCTTCCCGATGTGACCGTCCACGCGCTCAAGCCCGGCGAGTCCGTCCACTGAGCGTCGTTCGCGGCATGCCACGAAGGAAGGGGCGCCCCGCTAACCGGGACGCCCCTTCCTCAAGCCCTTGCCGTCTTCCCGCTCAACCCAATGGGCGCTGGAACACGCAGCGGTACGTGTTGGGCGATGCCTCCTCGATCAGGCATAGCTGCCAACCGTTGGCTCCGTGCTCCTTCAGCCCATCCTCCAGAACATCCGCGTGCCGTGCGTGGATCTCGACCACTCGGTAGTCCCACCGCGACCAGGTGGTCCTCTCCGAGGCTACTGCCTCTAGAACCGATTCCGACATGATGGCACCTCCGTGCGCTCTGGCTGTCAATCGAACGGTCTGAGTGCACTGCGCGGCGAACGCGCGCTCCACGCGAAGCCACCACCTATGCCCGCGTCGTTGCGCCGGCTCCGTCCTTGCGGACTTATCCCCGTTAGACGACGCTCCGCCGCAAATGGTTCCAGACTGCCGGACATCAACGGGCGCTAGCCTGGATGATCATTGTGCGCTCTGGTGGGATGGGCCTCCGTACCCGTCCGGTGCAACTCATGAGTAGGTCAGGCTAGCCTGAATGAGCATTGTGCGCTGTGGTGGGATGGGCCTCCGTGCCCGTCCGGCGCAACTCATGAGTAGGCCAGGCTAGCCTGAATAAACATTGTGCGCTGTGGTGGGATGGGCCTCCGTGCCCGTCCCGTGCAACTCATGAA
>CAZFLM010000052.1:8399-18068 GCA_964519955.1 uncultured Chthonomonadaceae bacterium
GATGGGCCTCCGTGCCCGTCCCGTGCAACTCATGAATTGGTCAGGCTAGCCTGAACGAACACTGTGCGCTGTGGTGGGATGGGCCTCCGTGCCCGTCCCGTGCAACTCATGAATTGGTCAGGCTAGCCTGAATGAACATTGTGCGCTGTGGTGGGATGGGCCTCCGTGCCCGTCCAACTCGGCTCCTGAGTTGGCGAAGCCAGCCTCCTCCGACCACCAGTGAACCTTGGTGGCGCTCACGTCGTCCATTATCCTGACCGTCACGGGAACAATTCCCGCGCGTTTCCAGTCTTCTGTATTGCTGATCGTCGTGCGGCAGTCAGTCAACGCGCCATCATCGAGCAACCGACCGCTATCCCGCGAAGGGGCACCCCCCACATGGCCGGCAACGGGACGGCTCCATGCCCACATTGCAGAGCCGAGAACCTGGCTCACCGCCGCGAGTGCTGGCGGTGCAAACGCACCTTGCCCACCTCGTTCGCGCTCGACGCCCGCAGGCGACCCGAGCCGACCATTGCCCCGCTGACGCCTCCCGCCCCCACCCGGGCAGAGATCGACGAGGCCCTCAGCCAGGCCGTCGTCATCTCCCAGGGCGATGGCCAGGAGGACCTGCCCTACGCGTCGGGCGGCTTCGGCAAGCGCCTCATCTGGATACTCCGTAAGCGGACCATGCACGGTTGAGTGCGCACTTCACCATCCTCCACACCAACGACCTGCACAACAGGCTTCAGCCCGACCAAGCGGCCCGCCTGAAGGCTCTGCGCTCCTCATTTGGCGCATCCGGCCTGCTGCTCGACGCAGGCGACGCCATCTCCGCCGGCAACGTGACGTACCACCCCGGCGGCGAGCCCATCCTCGACACGATGTCCGATGCCGGCTTCGACGCCATGGTCGTCGGCAACCGCGAGTTCCACGTGTCGCAGGCCGGCTTCTGCGCCAAGCTCAACCGCGCACGCTACCCGGTCCTCTGCGCCAATGTCCGCCCCCGCGCCGCGGACGCCCAGATGCCCGTCGTCACGCACACCGTCTTCACCTCGCCCGAGGGGCGCCGCATCGGCGTCTTCGGCGTCACCGTGCCGATGGTCACCGAGCGCATGGCCGTCCGCCTGCTCTCCGCGTACGTGTTCGACGATCCCGTCCCCGTCGCCGCCGCGATGGCCGAGCAGCTCCGCCCGGAGTGCGACCTCCTGGTCTGCCTCAGCCACGCGGGCGTGCCCACCGACGAGCGCATCGCCCAGGCCGCCCCAGCGATCGACCTTATCGTCGGCGGCCACACGCACACGCTGCTGCCCCATGGCCAACGCGTCGGCGACACGCTGATCGTGCAGACCGGCTGTCACGCGAAGCTCCTCGGCGTGGTCCGTGCCGAGTGGACGGAGGGGAGAGCCCGCCTCGTGGCGAATGTCCAGGAGCTATGACCGCCCTCCTACTCCTACTCCTGGCTCTCGCCCTGGCCGCCGGCATCGGCCGCCGCATCCTGATGCTCACTGGCGCCGCTCCGCAGTCCCGGGCGGAGCGCTGGCTCTACTCCGTCGCGCTCGGCCTGGCAGTCCTGGCCTACGCGGTGCTGCCCCTGGGGCTCCTCAGCCTGCTCCGCCCTGCGCCTGTGGGCATAGCCTACGCTCTCCTGGCGGCCATCTGCTGGCAGGGCTTCCGCGACTCGGCACGCGATCTGCCGCCCGTCGCCCGCCCCGCCCGCGTAGACCCCTGGGCCATCGCGACGGGATGCCTGCTCGCGGCCATCGCCTTCATCGCCATCATCGATGCCTTCGTTCCGCCAGCCGCCCACGAGTGGGATGCCCTCTCCTACCACCTGGCCGCGCCCAAGGTCTTCCTGCAGCACGAGCGCATCGTGTTCCTGCCCACCCAGCACCACTCCAACTTCCCGTTCCTCATCCAGATGCTGTTCACCGTGGGGCTGATGTGGCACGGCTACGCGCTCGCCGACCTCTTCCACCTGACCACCGCCGCGCTGACGATCGGCGGCCTGCTCGCCATCGGCACACGCCGCTCGGGTGCCGTCGCCGGACGCATCGCCGCCCTCGCCTTCGCCACTGCGCCCATCGTCGTGTGGGAGGCCGGCGCCGCGTACATCGACGTGGGCTTTACGCTCTACGTCTTCCTCGCCGTGGCCGCCGCGCTCGACTACCGCGACACGCGCGACCCGAAGTGGCTCGCCCTCGCAGGCGCCCTGATGGGCTGCGCGCTCGGCGTCAAGGCCCTCGCCCTGGTGCCCTGCGCCCTGGCCGGCCTGCTGCTGCTCCTGGACCGCATCCCCGTCAGGCACCTGGCGCGCTATGCCCTGGTCGCGGCGGTAGTCGGCTGCCCCTTCTACGTGAAGACGTGGATCGTCACCGGCAACCCGGTCTACCCGTTCGCCTACCGCGTCTTCGGCGGCATCTACTGGAACCAGCAGTTGGCCGACACCTACTCCGGCGCCCAGTCGGAGTTCGGCATGGGCTTGCAGACCCCGTCCATCTCCGAGGACATCGTCCACGCCTCGCCGAAGTACGGCCGCCTCGACATCGCCACGCGCATCCGCAGCCTCGTGCTGGCCCCGTTCGCCCTCGTGGCCCTGCCGCGCATCTTCTACGACGTCCACGACCCGGGCACGTTCTCGCACCTGGGCTTCCTCTTCCTGGCGCTCCCCATCCTTGCCCTGCTGTGCCTCGGAACGCTGCCCCCGGCTTGGCGCTGGACCGGCGCCCTGGCCTTGTTGTGGTACGCCTCCTGGGCGGAGTCCATGCAATACGTGCGCTACCTGATCCCGGTCACGCCGCTGCTGGCCCTCGTCGGCGCCGATGCCGCCACGCGCCTCGGCCGCCCGGTCAAGGTCGCAGCGTGCTGCGCCGTGGCGCTCCAGGCCGCCCTCGCGCTCGCCTACTTCGGCTCCAGGCTGCCTGCCGACGAAGATGGCCGCGCGGGCCAGTGGGCGGTCGCCACCAACGCGGAGACGCGCGAGGACTTCCTCACGCGCAGGCTCAACTCATACGCGGCGATCCAGTGGATCAACGCCAACACGCCCCGCGACGCCGGTGTGGTGCTCTACGAGGAGCCGAGGGGCTTCTACCTCGATCGCCCGTACCTGTGGGGCAACCGCGGCCACTCGCTCTACATCGAGTACGATCGCATGCGCACCGGCCGCGACATGGCCGACTGGTTCCTGGCACACGGATGCCGGTACGCGCTCGTCAATCTCCAGTTCTCCACATACGCTGAGGTCAACAAGGCCCTGCGCGAGGCTGTGCAGAACGGCACGGCGCCCGAGCTGTTCCTCCAGTGGTACAATCCTCGCAGTAAGCAGCCCGGCGACGAGTCCTGGCGCTCCCTCATCGGCGACTGTGTCCTGAGCGGAGCCGCCCGAGTCGTACCCGAGGCCTCCGTCCGCGGCTGCGTCGTCCTGGAGTTCCTTCCGCCCTCGACGTAGGATGCCGCGGCATCGCAAGGGGTACCACCATATTGGCTCGACGACGCAAGCGGCTCGAACCCGAGGTCCCCCCGCTGTCGCCGCTGCCGCCGCAGCCCGGCCCGCTCTCCACGGCCTGGCGCGTCGCAGCCGGCGTGCTCACCCTCGTCTACATCCTGCTGAGCATCGGCCACCTGCTCACCACGCCCGTCGCGCCCAACACCAACCTCAACTACACCAACGCCCCGGACGAAGCCGCGCACGCCATCTACGTGCAGGCCATCGCCGAGGGCGCACGCCTGCCCATTCCGCCGCACACCGAGCGCGTCGGCGGCGCCGAGAGGCGCGTCGAGGATCCGCGGTTCCATACCTACGAGTGGCACCAGCCGCCGCTGTACTACCTGCTCGCCGCCCCGCTGTACGGCCTGGGCATCCACGCCCTGCGCGCCCTGGGCATCCTGCTCGGCGTGGCCGGCATCTGGGTCATCTTCCTGGGCGCCCGCCAGATGTTCCCGGAAGACCCGCCGCTCGCCGTGCTCGCCCTCGGATTCGCCGCGCTGCTGCCGATGCGCCACGCCATCACGGCCGCCGCCGGCAACGATCCCGCCACCGAGTTGGCCTTCTCGCTCACCGCCCTGGCATGTCTGGCCGTCCTGCGCCGAGGCCTCACGCCCAAGCGCGCCGCCTTGCTCGGCCTCTGCCTCGCGGCCGCCCTCCTCACGAAGGCCACCGCCCTCGTCCTGCTCCCGGTCGCCGCCCTCACGATCTGGCGCGCGCGCTCCGATGGCGAGTCCTCAGCCAGCGTCTCGCGCGGCGCGGGCATCGTGCTGGCGGTGCTCCTCGTCGGCACGGGCTGGTGGTTCACGCGCAACCTGACCCTCTTCGGCGAGTTCACCCCGATGCGCGCGTTCAACCAGGAGTTCGCCAGCACCTCGCGCGCCACAGACTGGATCGGCAAGCCGCTCGCCGTCGACCCCTTCACCGGTGACCTGCGCGAAGGCCCCGAGATGTCACGCCTCGGATACCTGCAGCTCGTGGCGGCATGGACCGCGCGCACGTTCTTCGCCGCGTACACGCCACCCCGGAAGGCGTCGATCGGCGTCCCGGCATTCCTGCCGCCGCAGCTCTACCTGCCCTACGCGCTCCTGGGCATCGCCGCCATCTATGGCCTCTGCCGCCAGCGCCCCAAGGACTGGAGCCCCGCCCAGCGCAGCGGCGCGCTCGTCCTGCTGGCGCTCCTGGCCCTCGTGGCAGGCGCGTTCGGTGCGTTCGTCTGGACGTACTTCCAGGCCACCGGCCGCTACCTCTACCCGGCGCTCCTGCCCATCTCGGTCGCCTGGGCGCTCGGCATCCGCCAGTCGGTTCCGCCCGCGCGCCGCGACGTGGTCTCGACCGGCGTGCTCCTGCTCCTGGCCGTCCTGGCAGCCGGCTTCCTCTTCGCGGCGGTCATCCCCGCCTACTCGGCCGTCCAATGACGACGACCTTCCGCACCCGCAGCGCCGATCAGACGCGGTCACTGGGATGTTCCCTCGCCGCGGTCCTCGCGCCGGGCGCCGTCGTGCTGCTGCGCGGCCCGCTGGGTTCCGGCAAGACGACCCTCGTCCAGGGCGTCGCGCAGGGCTGCGGCATCTCGGAGCCCGTGCTGAGCCCCACCTTCGCATTGGCCCACGAGTACCGCGGCGGCCGCGTCCCCCTGTTCCACCTCGACCTCTACCGCCTCGGCGGCCCGGACGAGGTGTGGGATGCCGGGCTGGCCGAGTACCTCGACGCGCCGGGCATCACGATCGTCGAGTGGCCGGAACGCCTGGGCGACGCGCTGCCTGCCGAGCGCATCGAGGTCAGCCTGGCGATCGGCGGCGAGGATGAGCGGGAGTTGGAGGTCGCGGCGCACGGGCCGGCGGCCGCCGAAGCCGTGGCCCGCCTCGAGGTGGCCGAATGCTGATCCTCTCGATCGAGACAGCCGGGGAAGTCTGCAGCATCGCGGTAGTGGACGACGGCGGCGTCGTGGCGGAGCGCGCCTTCCGCCATCGCATGCGCCTGCTGGAGCGCCTGGTGCCGGACACGCTGGCCGTGCTGGAGGACGCCGGTGCCGGCCTGGCCTCCGTCGACCTGTTCGCGGTCGGCATCGGCCCCGGCTCGTTCACGGGCGTGCGCGTGGGAGTGATGACGGCCAAATCGTGGGCCGACGTGTTCGCCAGGCCGATCGTTGGCGTGGACTCGCTCACCGCCGTCGCCGAGGAGCATGCGAGCGCGGGAGGAGTGGTGGTGCCGGTGGTTCGGGCGCGCCCGGGCCAGGTCTACGCCGCCGTGTACCGTGCCAAGGGCGCCGGCATCGTCCAGATCGGTGAGTCCGCCCTGAGCACGCCCGACGAAGTCGTGACCGCGGCGCGCGAAGCCGGTGCATCGCGGGTCACGGTCTGCGGCGACGGCCTCCGAACGTGCGGCCCAGCGATGCTCGAAGCCCTAGGGGCAGCCGGGATCGAGGCACAGCCCGGGCGCGCCGGCTCGCCCCGCGCATCCACCCTCGCACAAATCGCGGCGAAGCGCGCGGCCAACGGCCAGATCGACGACCCCGTAGCGCTAGCCCCCTGCTACATCGCCGCACCGGCCATCAAGGTGAAAGCGGTGCGCGACCCCTGGGCGCCGCAGCCGGTGTAGCACGCCCCACTAGCCACTGACCACTGGGCCCGACCGCATGGTGGGTGGCGCTCCGTCGCCACCGCACCACATTGGATCAATGGATCGTCTGGTTGTAGTTCCGCACCAGGCCGATGACCCGCCCGATGATGCGGCTGTCCTCGCGGCGGATCTCGATCGGCTCGTATGCCGGGTTGGCCGCGATGAGCCGTGCGAAGCCGTTCTGGAACTGGATGCGCTTCACCGTCGCCTCATCCCCGAGCAGCACCGCAACCAGGTCCCCGTTCTCCGCGTTCGCCTGCGGCCGGATCACCACCAGGTCGCTCGGCATGATGTGCTCGCCGATCATCGAGTCGCCCTTGACGCGCAGAGCGAAGGCGCCCTCGATGTTGCGCACCATCTCCTGCGGCACCGGCACCAACTCCTCGATGTTCTCCGTGGCGGTAATCGGGATGCCGGCTGCGATGGTGCCCACGAGCGGCACGAACGAAGCGTTCCGCGATGGAGCGCTCGAACCCGTCTTCCCGATGATGGTGATGGATCTCGACGTGTTCGCGCGCTTGATGTACCCTTTGCGCTCCAGCGCGTCGAGGTGCACCGTCACGCCCCGAAGACTGGAGATGTTAAAGGCGTTGCCGATCTCACGGATGGAGGGTGGATACCCCTTGTCCTCCACATAACCCAGGATCATCGCCAGGATGCGCTCTTGCTTGTCGGTAAGGCCCCGTGTCATCGGTGCTCTCCTTCGGCCGTTCCGGCGCCAGACTGGGCGACAGGGCGCCGCCCCACCCGGCCGAGTTCAGGGCACGCTCTATGTCGCTTTGGTACTGCGCCTCTAATATACAGGCACACTAGTCTACTGTCAACCCCTTTGCAGCCAAAAAACGCGAACAAGAATCCACTCACGAGACTCCACGCACATACGAACCGCGGGGCGCCCCCGTCCCGCGGCTCATAGGCTGCGAGTCCAGGCCCACTCCCCGGGGGGCAGGACAAGCCGGACGTCACCGTGCCCGGGCCCGGTTGCATCGCAGTCGGTCCTGCGGCGGCCGCGTCGGCGATCCTCCGGGCGCGGCGCTCGCCGACGGAGCACCACGGCCGCCGCCTCCAGCCTCGAGGTCACCCTCGCGATGTGCGCCGAGCGCGCCCCAGTGCCCCCTCCTCGCCCCCTTCCGGCTTGACACGAACGGCAGCCCGGTGATACGATTCCGCACGGTCGAGCCCGCGCGCACGCACAACGAGGCGCCTCACCCCGGGGGGACGAATCCATGCGACGACTTCCATCGCCGATGCTCTTGCTCGCACTGCCCTGCCTGCTCGCGGCATTCAGCGGCCCGGCCCGCGCCCAGATCGACGACCCGCTCGGCCTCGGCCAGCCCCCGGCCCAGCCCCAGCAGCCCGCGCAGCCGCAGACCGCAGCCGCCCGCGCCAGCGCGCTCCTCGCCGCCGGCAAGCTCGACGAAGCGATCGCTGCCTTCAAGGACGCGCTCAAGGAGAACCCGAAGGACATCGCCTCGCACGTCGGCCTGGGCCAGGCCTATCAGCAGCAGAGCAAGTACCCTGAGGCCGAAGCCGAGATCCGCATCGCCGTCGACCTGAACCCGCAGTCAGCCGACCTGCGCCTCGCATTGGGCAGCGTGCTGTTGGCGGCCGACAAGGCCGCCCTGGCGGTCGCCGAGTACGAGCGCGCCGCCGATCTGGCGCCCGGCCGCGCCGCCCCGCTTATCGGCCTCGGCGACGCCCAGGTCCGCATCGAACGCTACGATGACGCGCTCCGCAACTACCTGCGCGCGCGAGGCTACGAACCGGACAACCCGGCGGTGCCCACCGCCATCGGCAGGCTCTACGGCGAGCGAGAGCAGTGGCCCCTGGCCATCGGAGAGGCGCGTGCCGCCCTCCGCCTCCGCCCCGATTTCGGCCCGGGCCGCGACCTGCTCATCTCCGCCCTCAGCGGGGCCAAGCGCTACGACGAGGCCCTCGCGTTCGTCGACGAGGCCCTCAAGGCCAACCCGAACGACCTCGACCTCCGCGGCTCGCGCGCATCCGTGCTGGACGGCCTGGAGCGCCGCGATGAGGCCATACAGGAGTACCAGGCCATCCTCAAGGCCGATCCCAGCCAGGCGACCACCTGGGGCAACCTCGGCTGGTCGCAGTATGGCGCCGGCCGCTACGACGACGCGATCGCCAGCAGCCGCAAGGCCCTCGAACTCGACGGCACCCTCGCCTACGTCCGCCTGAACCTGGGGCTCATCTACGCCGTCAAGGGCGACGCGGCCAACTCCCGCAAGGAGTATGAGGCCGCCATCGCCGTCTCGACCGCCTCCGACATCAAGGCAGGCATCCAGGACGTTCGCGCCGCGATGAAGAAGAACCCGAACGTTCCGGCGCTCGCCGAAGCCGAGAAGCTGCTGCTCGCCGCACCGAAGAAGTAGGACGCCGCTCGCATCATCGATCCCGTAAGGAGCGCTTCATGAACCGGGTCCGGAAGGCCGTCATCACGGCGGCGGGACGCGGAACGCGCATGTTCCCCGCCACGACGACCATCCAGAAGGAGATGCTGCCGCTGATGGACTGCGACGGCATCTGCAAGCCGGCCATCCAGGTCATCATCGAGGAGGCCCTCGACTCGGGCATCGAGGAGGTCTGCCTCGTCGTCAACCCGCACAACCGCGCGCAGATCGAGGCCCACTTCCGCCCCCTGCCGCCGGACGAGATACGCCTCTTCAAGGGCAAGGATTGGGCGCTCCTCCAGTCTGCCCGCATCCAGCAGATCGCCAGCCGCCTCACCTTCGTCGAGCAGACCACGCCCGAAGGCTACGGCCACGCCGTCTGGTGCGCCAGAGACTTCGTCGGCAAGGAGCCGTTCCTCCTCATGCTCGGCGACCACATCTACACCTCGGGCAGCGAGCGGCGCTGCACCCGCCAGGTGATGGATGTCTACGAGAAGTACGGCTCCAGCGTGTCGGCCGTCCAGCAGACCCCCGAGGAGCTGCTCCACCTGTTCGGCACCGTGCGCGGCAACCTCGTGCAGGAGAACCCCAGGGTCTACGAGGTCGACGCGATCGTGGAGAAGCCCACGCGCGAGTACGCCCAGGAGCACCTGCGGGTCGGCGGGCTGCTCTGGGGCATGTACCTCTGCTTCTTCGGCATCAACGTCTTCAACGCGTCCCTCTTCGACTCGCTGGAGCACGCCATCCGCGGCGACCTCCGCGAGAAGGGCGAATTCCAGCTCACCAGCGCCCAGGAGCGCCTGCGCGCGTCCGGCGAGACGATGGTCGCGTTCGAGGTCGTCGGCGACCGCCACGACATCGGCATCCCGTTTGGCTACGCCCAGACGCAGGCCGCCCTGGCCGTCAACTCCGTCTACCGCGAGCAGATGCTCTCCGCGCTCGTGCGCATGCTGGCCGTGCCGTCGCACGCCGTGCCCGAAGCGTTCAAGGAGCCCTAACGTGCCACACGCCGCACCGCCGCCCCGCAGCGCCCCATCGCCCCTCCCGCACCAACCAGCGATGGGGTCCGCCCCCCAACCCGCCCTGCAGCGAGCCGTGGTGCGATGGGCGTCCCTGCCCGCCCGGCAGAGCGTCCTGGTGGCATGCGCCCCCCTGCCCGTTCAGCAGCGAGCCGTG